>PLTA01000026.1 GCA_003164295.1 Candidatus Bathyarchaeota archaeon | reverse complement strand
CACACAGTCTCAAAGTTTGACTAAACAATAGTCAAGAATTCTTGACGAGAACGCTTTTACATTAAAACTAATTAGTTGAAATTGGGGAAAACGCATGGACAAAATTGATCGCTTTACG
This sequence comes from Candidatus Bathyarchaeota archaeon, assembly GCA_003164295.1. GTDB lineage: Archaea > Thermoproteota > Bathyarchaeia > Bathyarchaeales > Bathycorpusculaceae > Bathycorpusculum. The sequence goes on along the minus strand of PLTA01000026.1, from coordinate 72,829 downwards.
CCTCACTTCTTCCCCGTTGTTGCATAAAAATCGAAGGGAGAATAAAGAATGATTAATGTCCTAACCTCAATTAGAAAAACAGAAAATAGTCAAGACTTATCCGGAATAGTGAAATCGCTTGATGCTGAATGCAGAAACTGTGCCCCAATTACCCCTCTTCAATGCATAAACAGGTGTCAGGTATACAGGCTGAAAAACGAGTTAAGATGTCTCCGGGAAGTTATGGAGAACCCAAACTACATAACAGAACTTTTCAATGTTCTAAAAAATGAAACAAGACTTTGCATCCTGCAATCAATTGTAAATGGCCGATACTCTTTAAGTCAATTGCAGCAAAAACTAAAACAAACTGGACACAATCATAGTCAAGTAACAATTACTGAAGAATACCTGCGTCCATTAATGTCGGTTGGATTGGTTGCTGAAGTAAGCGGTGAATATTATTCAACATCGTTTGGTGAACGCATAGTTGGGTTGTTGGAGTGTTTTTCAGAATTTGTCGAAAAACTACCTGCTCATTCGGAAGGTAGTGAAGAGACTCTTTTGCAATCGTTGCTTTCTGGACCCAAAACGTTTGATGATATAGAAGCGCTTGTTTCAACGCAAACCGTTTCGCGAATTCTAAAACGCTTGCGTTCAACCGACTTGATTGAAAGCACCACTGGTAGAAATTACATATTTTTCTTCAAATCAAAACGTGATCCAGCTAAAGAAACCTTAACAACAACAGAACAAAAAATTTACAGTGCAATATTTGACGAAGGAATTTCTGCGGGAAAGCTTGCCAAAGAAACAAAAAACTCTTTGCGAAGAACTTACAAGACCCTAAGGGCTTTGAAATGTAAAAAATTGGTTTTTACGAGAAAAACACCAAAACTTTATAGTTTAACTTGTAAAGGTAAAACGTTAGCTTCAATATTGGACGAGCTTCAACAAACCGTTGAAACATGGAGCTTTTCTGAGCACGTAGTGGAAGATACCACACTTAAATCAAAAGCAGGTGGCTTATCCAATGCACTGCATTAAACCCGTTGATATCATAAACGTGAGGATCACTCACAAAACGGCGCATGTACCACTTTTGGAGGCTGTGTCCTTCAAAGACAAAGAGAACGCTTACATAGGAATTCGCTTGCTTGTTGGTGCTCAAGAGTCCGTGCTTATTCAAACGTGCAATCGTATTGAATTATATCTGGTCAGCCAAGAAAGGGAAAAGACAATCAAATCAGCAGTTGATTTTTTGGCTAATCGCACGTTAGCCCATTCCAAGGAAGCACGCAAAGCTATTGAGTACTCAATTAATCGTGATGCGTTCAGCCATTTGCTACGGATTACTTCTGGGTTAGAATCTATGGTCATAGGCGAAGAACAAGTGATAAACCAAGTATGGAACGCCTATCTTGAAGCTGAAAAAGTGAAATCTGTAGGTCCAGTTCTTAGTCTCCTTTTTAATCGGGCAGTAAATGTGGGCAGAAGAGTTAGACGGGAAACAGGAATAAACAAAGGCGCGGTTTCTGTAGGTTCAGCTTCTGTGGAACTTGCTGAAAAATTGTTGGGAAACCTCAATGAAAAGAAGATACTTGTCATGGGTGCTGGGGAAACAGGCACTCTTGTTGCCAAAGCAATGTCTAGACGCTGCTTGAATCCAATATTTGTAGCCAACAGAACCTATGAGCGTGCGTTGCGGTTGGCTGAGGAACTCGGCGGTAAAGCTGTCAAGTTTGACAAGTTGGACGAGGTGTTAATGGACGCTGATGTTGTTTTTTGTTCGACTTCAGCACCACATTACTTGTTAACTAAGGATTTGGTTTCTCGTCTTCTTGCGGAGCGGAAAAATAAAAATCACTTGTTGGTAATTGATATTTCAAACCCACGGAACGTTGAGGAATCAATCGAGGACTTGCCGCTTGTTGAGCTTTTTAATATTGATGACTTAACGTTGATTGCTGAGCGTAACAAGCAGGAGCGTCAGAAAAGTATGCAGGACGCTATTAAAATCATTAATGAGGAACTTGTGGGGCTTGAGCGGTCTGTTAAGCAGGATTGCGTAAGCGAAATCGTTTCGGATTTATTATCGCAGGTTGAAGAAAGCCGTCAAAGAGAACTTGTCAAAGCCCTTAGTATGATGGATGATTTGGATGAACGTCAAAGAAAGATTGTAGGTGATTTAACCAGCATCATGTTGAAGCATATGTTTCTGCCAGTAGTTGAAAATTTTCGTCGAGCCGCAGCAAATAATGAGACTGAACTTGTTGAAGTCGCTGCCAAGTTGTTTGAAATTAACCAAAATAGTTTGAATGTATGTTAAATTTTGAAATGCTTCTTGAAAATATAACGCCCTTATATGTTAGGGATAAAAGATATTTGTCAAAATACCTATTAGATACCAACAGGTAAAATATGGTTAGATTAATTATGAAGAAATTTTATGGAACAATAATTTTGACTATTTTATGCCTCTCAGCAGTTTCATTAATTGGGCTAACTAATGCCCAGACAAGTTCTTGGCCAATGTTTCATAATGATGCAGCACACACTGGCTCATCAACGGGGACAGGACCTACCACAAATCAAACTCTATGGACATTCCAAACAAATGGCGAGATATGGTCCTCTCCAGCCGTTTCCAACGGTGTCGTCTATATTGCTTCTATAAACACTCAGGGTAGTAGTCATCCTTTCGGAGGTTCCACTGTTTATGCAATAAACGCTAATACTGGCGCAAAAATTTGGGCATACCCGATGGGGAATGAAACATTCAGTTCTCCAGCTGTCGCTAACGGGTTAGTTTACATTGGTGATGATGATTACAACTTTTACGCATTGAACGCTACTAATGGTGCTTTTGTTTGGAAATACACGACAGATAATTATGTTCAGTCAAGTCCAACTGTTTCAGGTAGCATAGTTTACTTTGGTTCAAGTGACAATCATTTTTACGCTTTGAATGCTATCAGCGGTATGCCGATTTGGAACTTTACAACTGGCGGTAATATTATTTCTTCTGCGGCTGTATCTAATGGTATAGTTTACTTTGGTTCGTATGATCACACGCTTTATGCACTTGATGCTTTGACTGGCGTTGAAAAGTGGAATTTTACGGCAGGGAGTGTTATCGAATCCTCTCCAGTTGTTGCTGATGGCAACGTCTACGTTGGAAGCTTTGATAACCAAACTTACGCATTAAATGCTAACACAGGAGCATTAATCTGGAAAGTTCTAATTGGGTACGACCAATGCATTCAGTCTTCACCGGCTTTTGCAAATGGTGTGATTTACACTGGTGGTGCATTCGACTATACCGTCCATGCTTTAGATGCTGCAACAGGTACGTCAAAATGGACTTACTTGACTAATGCAGGTATAGAGATGGCTCCAGCAGTGGCAAGCAATGCGGTTTATGTTACTACTGCTTTGGGTAATGCCACATATGCTCTCAATGCTCAAACAGGAGCGCTCATTTGGAGCTTCCAAACGGGTGGTAACACTTATTCGTCTCCTGCTGTGGTTAACGGTATTGTGTACTTTGGATCTTACGACGGCAACCTTTACGCAATCGGTCAACAGGCAAGTAGCACAAGCACTCAAAGCTTCCCAATCGCTTACTATGCAATCATCATAATTGTTTTGGTCATCATTATTGCAATTGCTGCATGGGTGCTAAAAAAGCGGAAATAGCATTCCAAAACTATCTTTTTCATCTTTAAATCTTGTAAATATTTTTTTCAAAAATTGAAAGTGGGCCCAGCCGGAGTTGAACCGGCGACCTTTGGCGTGTAAAGCCAACGTCCTAACCAGGCTAGACGATAGGCCCGCACAGTTTGCTTCTTCAAAGCCTGATTTAAGCTGTTTGGATTTATGAATTGCGATGTTTGATATTAGAATTTTGTTCCTTAATCCTTGCCCAAGTTCGACTACTTTTGCTTTTTGTAAAAATTTTTCAAAAAATTAAGATGGTAAGTGAGTCGTTATAGCCAAATCATTGGTGTTATTTGTGCTCAAGCATTATGACTGTTCCCACAATCTTAACCGCGTAGGTGGTTGCATTGTTGATTTTAGGATGCATAAAGAGTACTTTTGGTGGGTTAACTGCTTTGCCCGTAGTTATATCAAACTGCGCTTTATGCTTGGGACAAGTGACAATGTTTCCCTGCAACGTTCCTGTTGAAAGGTTGCCACCTTCATGAGTACAAATATTCCCAACTGCATAAAATGTTCCATTAATGTTTGCAAGCAAAACTTGTTCTGCCCCAAAGTTAATTACCTTCATTTGTCCGGGTGTTATATCTTGGGTTTCAGCGACTTTTTCAAAAACCATTTTTCCACTTCTTATTTATCTAATTAATCAGAATATTTATTTTTTGTCCAAACATATTGCGTCAGTTTATATCTTCAAATTTTTCGGATAAATTGGTTGGGGTTACTTTAAATATTAAATCGGGCTCTTTTGTTTGGGTATAATTTTGGTTTCTCAAAAACTTTTAGACTTCTTAAACAAAGCCATAGCCCGTGAACTTCAAGTATCAATACAGTACATGTGGCAACATGTTCAAGTTACAGGTATTGACGGCGTTGTAGTGGAAGATATTTTTCGCAAAATAGCAATAGCTGAAATGAAACATGCCGAAAGACTTGCAGAACGTTTAGATTACCTTGATGGAGTACCAACCACTAAACCTGATCCGATTTTTGTGGAAGGCAGCCTCACTGAAATGCTCAGACAGGACCAGCAGGATGAAGAAGACGCGATCAATCTCTATAAGCAGGCGATTCAAGCGGCAGAAAAAGAGGGAGACTACACCACAAGACGTTTGCTGGAAGAAATTCTTGCTGAAGAAGAAACTCATGTTAACACTTTTGGCAAACTCCTCGTTGGCATGACCGAACCTTTCACTCAGCCCGAAATATCCAAGATGGAATAAAATAAAAACCGTTTATTCGCTAGCAATACACATATATCAATTAGAGCGAATGGTTTTTCTTTAAAGGTGCCCCGTTTGGATAATCCTGTATCTTCAAGATGCCCGGTTTGTGGAATTCAAATAGATACAGAGAGTCTTACTTCAAGAATCGAAATAACCTGTGATAGCTTCGGGGGCAAAAATTACTGTTTTTGTAGTGAAAACTGTCGACACCACTTTTTAGAAGACCCTCGAATTGCCTATTTCTCAATGGAAATCGGTGTATCAAATAGTATGCCAACTTACAGTGGCGGATTAGGGGTCTTAGCAGGGGATATAGTGAAGTCCAGTGCAGATTTGCGTCTTCAAATGGTTGCTATAACCCTTGTAAGCAGGAAGGGCTACTTTCGACAAAAAATAACCAAAGAAGGTGACCAACTTGAGCAACCTGATGAATGGGACCCAGCAAAAACGCTAACTCGCATGCCCAACGTAGCCACAGTAACTATTGAAGGGCGCACAGTCAAAGTGCAAGCTTGGCTCTTTGAATACCAGAGCATCACTGGTGGCATGGTGCCGATTCTTTTTCTTGACACCGACATGAAAGAAAATGATCCTCAAGATCGCAGGATAACTGATTCATTGTATGGTGGAGACAAAACCTACAGACTAAAACAAGAGATTGTTTTAGGGATCGGTGGTGCTAGACTTTTAAAAAATCTGCCTTTCAAAATCAGAAAATACCATATGAACGAGGGACACTCCAGTCTTCTAACACTTGAACTGCTAAAAGAAAACGGAATGGACGCAGAAAAAGTCCGAAACCTCTGCGTTTTCACTACTCATAGTCCAGTGGAAGCCGCATTTGACCAATTCTCATATGACCTTGTTCAACGAATGTTAGGTAATGAGTATTTGCGTGGGGACATTGAGCGATATGCGGGAACGGAAAATCTAAACATGGCTTTTCTATCGTTGAACTTAAGCAAATACATTAACGGCGTTTCCTTAGCTCATGTAGAATATTCTAGAAAACTTTTTCCAGGTCGCTACATTCGAGCAGTAACCAATGGAGTTCACTCCTTTACTTGGACGAACCTGTTCTTCCGGGAGCTTTTCGACAAATACATTCCAGGTTGGACTAACGAACCCATTTTGCTTGCCAAAGCGAGTGAAATTCCTAATCGAGAAGTTTGGGATGCCCACACCAAAGCAAAAACAAACCTGTTAACGTTCGTGGAAAAAGCAAACGGAGTACAACTTGATCCAGAAGCCTTGACAATAGGTTTCGCGAGAAGATTCACTGGGTATAAGCGTTCAACTTTGATTTTCTCTGATTTGCACAGGTTACAAGATATCAATCGAAAAGAAAAAATCCAATTTATATTTGGTGGAAAAGCACATCCAAACGACACTGACGGTAAAGGGCTCATAAGACAAATCCACGAATACGCAAAGATTCTGAAAGATCAAATTAGCATAGTTTACTTGGAAAATTATGATATGGATATTGCAGCAAAACTTACTTCAGGCGTTGATGTTTGGCTCAATACTCCTTTGCCGCCTATGGAGGCTTCAGGAACCAGCGGTATGAAAGCAGCCCACAACGGCGTGGTAAACTTTAGTGTTCTTGATGGTTGGTGGATGGAAGGTTGCATTGAAGGTGTAACTGGTTGGGCAATAGGTCCTCACCCAAGAGAGATGCTGATGGAAAACGAACGCAGAGAAGTAGAGCTTCGAGACCTCTACAACAAACTCGAATACCTAATTATTCCAACATTTTACAATCAAAAAGACGCCTGGATAACCCTTATGAAAAACTCTATTGCAAAAATCGCTTATTACTTCCAGACTCAATGGGTTGTGCGAAGATATATAACCGAAGCCTACCTCATCTAAAACCAGCCCCAATCAGGCAACTTACCAATCTAAAGAACTAACCAAAAATAAAAAACTGTCAATAAAACCGTCGTTTAGGTAAATTGGAATCTAGGCAATGTAAATTCGCAATTATTTTCACAAAAAAAGAAAAGATGTTTAGAGTGGTTCTGGGGAGCAAAGATTCTCAGCTTTGGCAGCGGTGCGCATGCAGCCTTTGCAGATATATTTTGCGTCTTTTACAAGGGGCTTTATCTTTTCTATTGGAGTTTTTTCCTCTACCATCTTGCAGAGGTGTTTTTCATGACCTGGATGAGGTTGGGCTTTTGACAAAAATTACACCTAAACTACTGAACGAATATTGGCTAAATATAGTTATTGTGATTGTACTGTCGTAGCCACATAACTCCTGCTATTTAAGAAACCGTATGTTTGTCTTTCAGGTAGGCTCCTTATTTAAACAATGAACGCAAATGCAATTCCTTAAACAAGTTGGGTCAAATAACTCAACTGTATCTATGTTTTACAAGCTTTATGAACAAGATCTGACATTAAACTGGGTTGGAGAAGAACATGGAAAAATCAAAGGATAATCTCCTCGAATTTTTGAAAAATCAAATAGTTGTAGAAAACGAAATTGTATCATCTCTTGAAAAAGCACTTGTTGATATGAAAAATCCGGCTGTTAAAGGTGTCCTGAAGGGTGTATCTTTGGATTCTGTGAAGCATGCAGAACTTTACAGTGCAGCCGTTACCCTGTTGACTAGTGCTTCTACGGCATTAACGCAGGAAAATCTTGATCAGCAAAGAGCACTTATAGCAAAGCACATTGAGATAGAATCCCAGCTAATTAAGACGCTTGAATCTAAGATTCCGAATATTGAAGACAAGAAGGTTGTGTTTCTTTTAAAATCCATATTAGTTGATGAAATTAGACACCATGCTATGCTAAAGACGGTTTTGGAAATAATTGTCCACGCAGAAACCATTACAGAAGCCGACTGGTGGAAACTGCTCTGGGAAGACGCGCCATTTCACGGATCACCTGGTGGCTGATTAGGTGAAAAAGGAATTAATATTGGACGTTGTTTCCCCAATTAACAGATGCCGCGATTTGTTGACACTCCTGATCTTGGTAAACGTTAATGTTTATCCTTCTTGAAACTCGTAACATCGGGTGCTCTAACGAGCAAGGGCGTTAGACTTCAATAAAGATGTACTCAAAGGATTCTTTAGCCAAAATTGAGATGACTAAAACATTGCTTACTGTTGATAGTTTGGAAACCATGTTAAACAGGAAAAACTTGGAAAAATGGTTGGCAAACCAGATACACCGAAAAAAGAACTTAAACAAACAATATGCACTAAACGAGAAAAAGTAAGGCAAGAGGGTTTTATCTTGCCTAACTAGCGGTTTTATTGTTTGGATATGCTTTTGCAAAGATAAGTTAATTTTATCGAACAACGTTTCTATTTGGTGCTCTAAAGTTTATTCTGTTACTTGAATGGCGCCTTGTGGGCAGGAGGATTCGCATGTTCGACATACTATGCAGTCGCTGGCTCTAACAGGAACGGATTTGCCGTTTTTCATTTCGTAAACACAGACTGGGCAAACGTTTACGCATGTTTCGCATCCATTGCACTTTTCACTAACTTTAATTTCGACCATAGGTAAAACCTTTATGGACTTTTATGCGAGATTTGAAAGATAAAAGCGTTTAGCAATGATCTATTTCTTTTTTACATTTTAGCTTAAAGATTTTAGGAGTTAACATCTATGAACTCCAGCTTTTTTTCGCCACCGTTTACCCGTAATAAAAGTACCTAAACATGAAGCTTCGCAACTCTAACTACAAGGTGGCTTTCCTAAAGATATGGAAAACTGAAATTCGTGCCCATGATTGATCAATGCTCAATTAACATGGAATGCAAATTGATTAAAACAGTTGGTTTTCCAACTCACAATGTTTTCGGGCAAATAGAGGCGACTAATTGTGATAAAGATGTTTTAATGGAAGGTGCCGTTGATTTTGAAAAAGTGCAACCTATCCTGTTCGTAATGAATGACAGAAGCTATTGGAAACTCGGAACCAGGTTTGCTAAAGCTTGGAAACGTTGGAAAAAGCTTGATCGATGAACACGTTTTGGAAAAGTAATTTTTCTTCAAGGCTTGTTAATTCCCAAAATGTTCAGCTATCCTTGTTGATAACTTATAAAAGTCCCCATTAGGCTAACGCTTAATATCTAAGAAAAAAAGTTTTATTGCCACGTTTTAGTTGCGAGGTCTTAAGCCCATCCACGAATTTCTTTCCAGTCACGCAATTCATAAACTCCGGGCTCTGTCTGTTTAAATCCGTCTTTCTCCAATTGTGGCTTGATAAAACCAAAGGTTCTGCGGATAACAAAGTTCATCTTATTAAAATCTAAAATGCCTCCGAAAAACCCGATTGCTATGGGATGCAAACCATATTTTTCTACTTTGTCGTCTAAAGCTATCTTGCGGGTCTTCGCAACATCTTCAGTTTTTACTTCTCGCTCAGACACCGTTTTCATTGTCGTGGCAAAAATTTTGACTTTTTTTGTCCGAGCTGAGTTTGAAACCGTTTCAAAAATCTTCTGATTCACCTGTCCATTTGCACATTTGTATGCCGCTGCCAACAACAATAAGGTCATATGGAAAGATGTCTTTTATTTTCTCTTCTTTGGCGTTTACAACTTTAACGTCGAAGCCTTCCCCTTGGAGAACCTTCTCTATTTCTTCTGAGGTTCCAGCGGTTGCGCCATAACGAGTGCCGTAAACAATTAAGGTTTTCATACCATTCACTATACTGCATGAGACTTTAATTTATAAAAAACTTTCACAAGAAATAAAAAACGTAATACGTCTAAAACACGTATATTATCCAACGGGCACAATTGTCGAAACGACCAATAGTCCTAACCAAACATGCGTCAGACAGAGCAATCAAATACGATTTAGACTCACAATCGATTATGTGCATAATTGAGGATATGGTCAAAGACAACAAGAAGGTAAAACAAAAACAGGATATGTATTAAGAACCAAAAATGGCATCTTGGTTGTAATTTGCTCATAATGCCCCGATCAAATTACAGTAATTACCATCACCAAAGGAAGGTGAAAAGTAACATGTCTGTTTGCCAAAAATGTAGCAAAAATGCGAAGAAGTAACAGTGGATTATGAATATCAAGGCATTGTATTGCGTAACGTCAAAGCACTGCGATGCCCAGATTGCAAAGAAGAAATGTTCACATTAGAACAATACGACGCCATACATGACCGACTACAAAATGTTATTCAACCACTGAAACTTAAAAGGAAAATAAGCACTGCAGGAAGAAAACCGATTGTCTACTTACCTGAAGAAGTAGTTAACGCCATAAATGCGAAAATAGGTGATGAAATAGATATCTATGTACAAGGCAAAAAAATAATTATAGAAAAATCCTAATTTTAATTGAAATAAAAAGAAAAAATATAGTTTATCGCAGTTTCATCAGGACCATTTCTGCTGCTAACACCATGGGTTCCCATGTTTCGCACAGAGGTGGTGCGTAGGCTGTGTCTGCTTTGGCTAGTTCGCGCACGGTCATGCCTTTTTGGATGGCGAAGCTTAGGCAGTTGATGCGTTGGGTTACTTCTTCTCCGCCGATGACTTGGCCGCCTATAATGCGTTGGGATTCTTTTTCGACAACGAGTTTGATTTTGATGGGTTTGGCTCCTGGGAAATAATCTGCTCTGGTTTTACTGCTTATAGCTCCAGTAACCACTTCAATTCGGTTGCGTGCGGCAGCGGTTTCGGTTAAGCCTGTGTTTCCTGCTTCAATCTCAAAAAGCATCGTAACTGCTGAAGCTAAAATTCCAGAAAACTGTGAATAGTCTCCTCCAGCGTTTGCTCCAGCAACTTTACCTTGACGAACGGCGATGGTGCCAAGTTGAGCACACATGGGTCGGTGAGTGATGATGTTTGGCGCTTCAGCGCAATCGCCAACAGCATAAACATCTTTCACATCGGTTTCCATGCGTCCATTGGTTTTAATTGCTCGTGTTTCACCCAAAGGTATGCCCGCTTCAAATGCAAGTTTTGTGTTGGCTCTTACGCCAAACGCGCTGATGAAAAGGTCGGCTTCAATCTTTTCGCCGCCAGCCATAACCGCTGTAACTTTATCTTCACCGAGAAATTCTTCGACGCCTTTGCTAGTTAATATGTGCATGCCTTTCTGTTCTAAGTGCTCTTGAACTAGTTTTGCCATGTCAGCATCTAGCAACTGGGGTAAAATCTGTGGCAACATTTCTACTATGGTAACTTTCAAGCCTTTCTCTATCAAACCTACGCCGACTTCCAAGCCGATTAAGCCCGCTCCCATAATAACTGCGGATTTTGCGCCTGCTTTAACTGCGGCTTCGATTTTTTCGCCGTCTTCTATACCCCGAAGGCTAAGGATTCCCTGTTTTTCCTTGCCCTTAATCGGCGGCATGAAAGAATCAGCCCCAGTTGCGATTACCAAGCTGTCGTATGGAAGAACTTCGGTGGCTCCCTCTTTGGTGGCGATGGTTACGGTTTTTTCTTTGGTGTTAATTGCTGTGGCTTTGGTTTCGCAACGTAAATTGAGTTTTAACATTTGGAAATACGCTGGTGGGTAAACAATTAAATCAGTAAACTTCGCGATTTGACCGCCGATGACAAAGGGTAAGCCGCAACGTGAGTAACCTGCGTTTTTTTCTTGAGTGATGAGTGTGATTTCGGCTGTGCGGTCTTTTTTACGGGCGGCTGAAGCTGCCTCTACGCCTGATGCGTTAGCGCCAATAACTATGATGCGTCTAGCCATCCACTTTGCCTTCGTTTATTTGGATTGGGCTTGAGCTTTATGCCACTCAACAGCGCCATTGAAATCCATCAGATTTGCAAGTTCCGCTTGCAAGTTTTCCGGTTTAACAACAATCAGCCAGCCCTTCTCATATGGATCTTCGTTAAGAGTTTCTGGTTTTGACTGGACTTCATCGTTAACTTCTTGGATTGTTCCACTTACTGCTGCAACAAGGTCTGAAACCGCCTTAACGGACTCTAAAGTCCCATAAGGTTCGCCCTGCTTCACTTCCGTTCCAACACTTGGCAATTCAGCGTAAACAATTTCCCTAAGCGCCTTCTGCGCATAATCAGTGATGCCCATGCGAACTTTGTCGCCTTCAATTTTTATCCACTCAAAATCTTTAGAATAATAAAGACCTTCCGGCACTTCGTATGCTTCAACTTTTACCATGCATTTGAACCTTCTAAATATAGATGAATATCCAGTTTAGATTCAAACATTAAAAGCTTTCACAAAAATGGAACACTGGTTTTCAACATAAAGAGTTCATTTGAGAACTAAATAAAATCATTATTCGTCATTATTCGTGATTCATAATTGACTTATAATAAGCTGAGTTATTCAAAGCGAGGGATGGCTAATGCAGTACCTCGATCAGAATGGCATAGAAATAGACGTAGCTAATTTAGCGTCTTCAAACAAAGGGAACATTATTCGAGTTTTACATGTAGACGATGACTTAGCCATGGTCGAAATCTCAAAACAGATTCTGATGGATTTAAATTCGTGCTTTGAGTTTGACGGCGCCTGTTGTGTGGATGAAGCCTTCAAAAAATTATCCACAGGGCAATATGACATTGTTATTTCCGACTACGAGCTGCCCCAAAAAGATGGATTAAAGTTTCTAAAGGAATTGCGAGAGAGAAAAAACGAAATTCCGTTTATCTTATTCACTGGTAAAGGAAGAGAAGAAGTTGTTATACAAGCTCTAAATTTAGGTGCAGACCACTACGTTAACAAACATGGTTCACCTGAAACAGTCTACAGTGAGTTGGAACATTTAGTTTCCTCTGCAGTAGAAAAATCCCGCGCTAAGCTAAAAAATAAAAATGATTCATTGGCGCTTCATAATGTCCATGATGCCATAGTTTCGTCTGACGCAAACTTCATAATTACAGCTTGGAACAAAGTCGCTGAAGAATTATTCGGATTTGATTCCAAAGAAGTGCTGGGAAAAAAGATTGATGATGTTTTCCAAAAAATACAGGTAACGCCTAAGCATGAAGAATTAATTCGTCAGTTGAAGATTACTGGTCAATTTCAAGGAGAAATAGTTTACCAGAACAAAAAAGGAGAAAAACGCGATGGAGAACTCCAATTTATATCAATTCTGTCAGAAAATGGCAAATTGTTTGGCAATGTAGCTGTTTGCCACGACATTACTGAACGCAAGAAGGCTGAAGAAGCGCTAATTGTCAGCGAGAAAAATTATAGAAACCTGATTAATAGTATGGGTGAATCGGTTTGGGTTGGTAATTTTGAAGGCAAATTTGTAGAAGTGAACAATGCCGCTATTGAGATGTTAGGGTATGGTAGAGAAGAGTTGTTGTCTTTGGGAATTAAAGGCATTGATAATTATATGACCCCCGAGGAACTCAAAAATGTTACAAGTCGTGTTGTTTCGGGTAAAACCCAAGTTTTTGAAACAATTCACACCTCCAAAGATGGAAGGGAAATTCCAGTCGAGATCAGCTCAAGTCTCATAACTTATCAGGAAAAACCGGCAATTTTAGCAATCGCAAGAAACATCGCTGAACGCAAAAAAACTGAAGAGAGCTTGAGAAAAAGTGAGGAAGAAAACAATTCCCTTTTCGCCAACACGAGTGATGGATTTGCTTATTGCCAAATGATATTTGATGATCAGCAAGAACCTGTTGACTTTGTATATCTTCAAATTAATGATGCGTTTGAAACAATAACAGGTCTAAAAAGGGGTTTGGTTGTTGGAAAGAAAGTAACCCAAGCGATACCCGGCATTAAAGAAGCCAATCCTGAACTGTTTGAAATTTACGGAAGAGTTGCGCTTACGGGCAAAAAAGAAAAGATAGACCTGTTCTTCAAACCTCTAAGCATGTGGCTATCCATTTCAGTTTATTGCCCAAGAAAAGGTTATTTTGCAGCTTTATTTGAAGACATCACTCAACGTAAGAAAATCGAAGATTCCTTGAAAGAAAGCGAAGAAAAATTCAGAAACCTTGCCGAAGAATCACCTAATATGATTTTTATGAACAAACAAGGAAGAGTACTTTACGCTAACAAGAAATGTGAAGATATCACAGGTTATACTAGAGAAGAGCTCTATTCACCTAACTTCAATTTTCTTTCTCTTTGCTCACCTGAATATGTAGAGGTTATGACATCTTTTGCTAAACACATGAAAGGCGAAGATGCTCCTTCGTACGATTACGTACTCATAACAAAGAGTGGCGAGAGAGTTGATGTGATGACTACGTCGAAGCTGATAAATTACAATGGAGAAAAAGCCATTCTTGGAATAGTTACTGACATTTCTGAACTCAAGAAAGCCCAAGAGACTCTAAACAAGACAATGGATGAATTAGTCAGTGTGAATGAGAAACTTGGCGTTGTAGGTAGCTTAACTAGGCATGATGTTCGAAACAAACTTTCAGCAATAAATGGTTATACATATTTGTTGAAAAAGAAACATGAAAATCAAGCTGACATTGTTGAAGGCTTGAACAAGATAGAGCAGTCTGTTAAAGATTCGGTAAAGATTTTCGAGTTCGCCAAAATGTATGAACAATTAGGTGTTGAAGAGCTAATTTGCGTTGATGTAGGGAATGCTGTGGATGAGGCTTTAGCACTTTTCTCAGGTTTAACAATCAAGATTCAAAATGATTGTCACGGCATAAAAATGTTGGCGGATTCATTCCGTAGACAGATGTTCTACAATTTCATTGATAATACCAGGAAATACGGTGTAAAAGCTACAACAATAAACGTGTATTATCAGGAAGAAGAGTCGGGCAAATTGAGTTTGGTTTATGAGGATGATGGAGTTGGCATCTCTGCAGAAAACAAACCAAGGCTATTTGCTGAAGGCTTCAGCACTGGTAGTAGTACGGGCTTTGGGTTGTTTTTGATTAAGAAGATGATTGATGTCTATGGTTGGAGCATAATTGAAGAAGGAGAATCGGGCAAAGGCGCAAAATTCAGTATAACTATTCCTACTCAACAATTGGTACACAGCTAAAACCTGTTTGACTTTTGTTTCTATTTCGGTTTAAGATTTAGAATTTAACTTCTTTCTTTTTTAGCTTTGACGTGAGGGCAAGCTGAGCCTTTAGGATCCACATTAGTAAAATGAAAAAATCTGCAAGTTCCATTATCAAAGTTAGCGCACTCTTCATGCTTCTTTTTCATAAAATCCAATTTTGGAACCCTACAACGCATCCTCTCCAGTAAACTTATCCTCAACACCTTCCACGTTTTTTTGAAAAGACATTAATGCTATATAAAGACTCATTCCAGATGAGTTTACAACCATTCTGAGAGAGCGTACCTATCATCCTTCTCTTTCACAGACAAAACAGAATCTAGGGTATCGATTTGAATATAATTGGGAATCTGCGGATAAGCAAATTTAATATAAGGAGATAGTTTAAGCATAAAGAAAGGTAAACCGAAAAACGGTTGAAAAAAATTTTCTAAAAAAATATATCCCATTGAAGGTTAAATCATGATCTCAGAAATTTCAAAAGGAGCAAGGACGAAACTCTCCAGAACCGTCATTATGTTTGCAATAGTGATGATTGTAAACGTCGTGATAATCATCCTCTTGACTCCAATCGGCTTTGAGACCCGCCCGCAATCCGACTTGAAGACCTTAGGCTACATCGCGATTACTACAATTTTTGTCGGTCTCGCACTGGACATAGCATCAATCGGTCTTCTCTTCAAGAGAGTTAGAGTTAGATTAGCTTCGAGTCTGGCAATCCTTAGCTCGGTCCTATTTGTCCTAATCATTTTCGTAGATCGAACTGGATCCTTCTTCTCAGTGCCGATTCCTCCTGCAATTAATACCCTCGAATACCTCTTCATTGTAGTAATAATTGTAACTCTCATTACAGCATCACTGGTCTTCAGAAGGAGTAAGCCCCAAATCAAAAAATAACACAAAACAAGATGAAAAAAATTGCGCGAACCATTATATTCTGCTTGATTGAAGTCTAAGGCATGAAAGGAAATAATGAAAAATCCACAAAATAAGTATTATTATTTTTGAACTAAAAAAAGGGAGTGTTATTTTTTTGTGTTCTTATGGGTGCTTTCTAACCATCATGAAGATGATTAGGGCGAGGACTATGATGATTAAGACGAATAGACCGGCGATTGCGGGAACAAAGTAGTTATCAGCGACTGATGCAGCGGCCGTTGGTGCGGCTGTTGGCGTTGCCGCTGGAGCGCTCGCAACAAATGTTGTTGCAGCTGACGATGGATAGTATGATTGTGTACCTGCAAAGCTAGCGATAACAGTGTATTTGCCTGGGATGTCTGGTGTCCAAGTTAAACCATATGTTCCATAAAGATTGCTTGTGGTATTTCCGATAATTCTGTAGTTGTTATTTGAGTCAACGACGCTGATTGTAATTGGTACTCCTGTTGAGTTGGCCGGGATTGATTGTTGCATGTAAACGGATTCCATCCACTGGCTCATGCTTGCATCAGAAACACATGGTAAACCATTCGGATAGTTAGCTGCTACAGCTTCTTGTTTTGAGCCTGCAGAGATGTCAGTGATTGTGCCGCTTATCGTTATAGGTGTAGCTGTTGTCACTCCAACGCTGGGTGCGGTGACAGTTGTTTGGGTGGGTCCAATGCCGTATCCGTATATCTGGTTGTCGTAGGAGTTGAAAGCTGTCATGATGCCCTCAGCGATAGCTGGGCCACTTGTAACGTCAAATCCAAGCATGCTCCATACTCCTTGTCCGTTGGTTAGGTTTATAGCTAGCTGATTGGCGCCGCGAAACATTGGAGGACTGTATTGGTGACCTTCTGGTACAAATAATTCGCCGCCTGCAATTGAACCTACAGTGAATGTCCATATTGGCCATGCACCATAAGGAGTGTCGGAACCTGAAGGGCCGCTTATTTGTGTTGTCGTAGTGTTCCAAACTAGTGTTCCTGTGGTCATGTTGATAGCATATATTGTTCCTCCGAAACCCCATACGTAACTAATGCCGTTAGCGGAGACACCTTGATAGCCGCCTAAGTTGTCATATGCATCAGGGTTTGGTAACGTTATTGGTCCCCATACTGGTAATCCTGTAGTCATGCTGTATCCATTTACTACTGCTGTGTTATAGTTAATTTCACCGAAGACTCCTGCAGTTGCTGGAATTGTGAATAGCCTTGTGTTTGGTGTTTCTGTCCGGTTGGTTATCCATAATTGGTTACCGGTATTTGCGTCATAGCCTGCTTCGATTTGGAATCCGGTTTGGAAGCTTCCTGTTCCTCCTGAACCTGCTGCGCTCATAAGTACTACACCGTTTTCAATGCAAGTGCTGCTTACTCCTAATGTTCCAGGTAGTGCCATTCCTGAAATGTTTGTGGTTAATGGTGCTGTCATTTGTATTCCATCACTAAATGGAATTATGTCACCTTGGATAGGTTCCCAATACCATTCCGATTGTCCGGCATATGAGTAACCAGGGGTTTTGGGGTTGAGTTTGTCAATGCATTGTGTTGAGTTCCACATATTTAGTGTGGGTGCATGGTACACGTTGGCTGTGCTTGAGTTGACATAGTAGCCTACGAGGTTTCCACCTTGGTCTTCTGTAATCGTCATTCCAGTGCCGTTGACTATAGTTAGGACGTAGTCTCCTGTTATTGCATCGTATAAGGTATATGTGGTTCCAGTGTTTGGAGGCGTATTAGGGTGAACAACGCTTCCTACGGCTCCGTGAGCCGCCGTGGGTGAGATACCCCAAAGATATGTTAGGGCTCCATATTGGTTGGGTGTTACATAGTCAAGAGTTTGACCGCATAGGAGATCTGTAGTGGCATTCATTGTCCATAGCGTTTGTCCAGTGTGCAGGTTTATTGCAATCCAAGAAGTTGGTGTAGATTGTGAGTTTGGGTATTGCTCATAATAGAGTATTCCGTCCATGATTACTGGGGCAAATTTTGGCTGGTATTGTTGTGGTCCGTTAAAGTTACTTGTGTCAGTTCCAAGGAATTCACCGCCTATTAGACCTCCCGGTGCTGCCGGCTTTGTCCATAGCAAGTGAGCAGTGGTTGGAGCAGTTGAGTACGGGTTGTAGTTTCCTGTTGCATTGTATTGTCCTGTAGTAGCGAAAGTGGATGGGCTAAGTCCTAACCAGTTGCCGCTAATAGTATACCATAAATCATTAACTGACTCTATAGGGCGAGTCCAGTAGGTTGTTGGAAGGGGATTCTGGGGAATAGATGGAACTGGTTGTTGTTGGACTGTAAGTGTAGTTGTGGCATTGCTAGGTAGATATGTGTCGTTAATGTTAGCGTAAGCCGATGGTCCTGCTGAAGTTGGGTCAAGATTATTGCCTGCTAATACCTGTCCTGGAAAACTGAAGAAGAAACTGTATGTGCCAAGCTGGATTGGTGTATAATCTGTATGCGTGCCTCCTGTATCGTCAGATGTGAAAGGACCAAGTGTTTCAGTTGTTCCATTAGGCGTGGTAACGATAATTTTGAAATTTTGCCAGCGATCTCCGTAAGTTCGGCTCGCATCTGGTGGCGGGTTATTGATCCACATTCCAATGTTAACTGTTTGACCTAAACCTGCAGGGTTTGGGGCAACATTAACGTAAGCATATGTTGGAATTTGCCATGGTGGTGAATGTGCAAATGTGCTTGAAATGAAATTCGTTGAAGCTGTCATTGAAAGTACAAAAATTATGACCAACGCAATAGTTGAAATTTTGCTTTTTAATTTTTGCATTTCTATTTTTTCTCCAAAATATGTTTTTCTTGAAAAGAAGGAGAAAATAGACTTCCTTCTCGATTGCTCACTCTGTGTATTAAGGTTAAATAGTTTGGCTAATATTTCCCAGCCAAAAAACACAAAAAAAGTTATTTATTTACTAAAAAAGGAAAAAAAAGAGAATATTTAGCCTCTGATAAGTTCAAAAATTGATCAGAACAAACATTGATGATATTGGGAAATCACGTATAAGTTAAGAAGAAAAGAGGTATCTTAGCGTTCTCGTTTGCCTGCTATCCAATCTTCTGTCCATTGGCGCGCTTGAGAGTCTGGTACTTGAACTGGCGGATGCTTAAACGCATAAGACGGCATACTGAGAAGGGTGCCTGAGATTTTGCGGTCAAGTGCAATTTTTGCTGCACGTATAAGGTCAATGACGACGCCCGCACTGTTAGGCGAGTCTTCCACTTCGAGTTTTACGCTCATGTTTATAGGGCGGTCACCGAAAGCGCGAGTTTTAAGTGAGATGTAACAGATTTTCTTGTTTTTCAAGAAAGGCACATAATCGCTGGGTCCAATGCGTGTTGGCAAGTTGTAGGGGACAAGGCTTGTGACAGCTTCAGTTTTGCTGATGCGCTTAGAGGTAAGGCGGTTTTCCACTGTCATGTTTTGGAAATCTGTGTCGCCGCCAAGATTAAGCTGATAAGTCTCATCAACAATCGTACCTCGATCTAAACACAACCGCACAAGAGTACGATGCAAAATAGTGGCGCCTACCTGGCTTTTAATGTCGTCGCCCAAAACGGGTAAGCCTGCATCTTCAAATTTCTTTGGCCACTCCCCAGATTTGTCGGAGCCGATGAATTCAGGCATGCAATTCACAAAAGCGCATCCTGCATCGATGGCGCATTGAGCATAAAATCGGACTGCATCATGGCTTCCAACTGGAAGATAATTAACAAGAACCTGTGTTTTGGCATCTTTGAGGATTTTGACGATGCTTTCCTTGGTGGTTTTGCTATCGTCATAAACGCTGAAGACTTCGCGCATGTGAGGTGCTGTACCGTCAAGAATGATGCCTGGGGAAACTTTGACGCCGAGGTTTGGAACATCTGAGAATTTTTCGCAGCAATTAGGCTTAACCCAGATGGCTTCGGAGAGGTCTTTGCCAATCTTGTTTTTGTTCACTTCAAAAGCAGCAACAAAATGAATATCCCGAATATGGTATCCACCATAGTTAACATGCATTAAGCCTGGCACTGTGGTGTCTTCTTTAGCATCTTTATAATATTGAGTTCCCTGAATCAGGGCACAAGCGCTGTTACCAACGCCAACAAGAGCAACACGAATTTCAGCCATGAAACCTCTAAACCATCCAAGAGACTTAATTAATTGTAGGCTTAATGTTCACGTGCGCTATAACTTTTTCCCAAGAAATACATCGGTTGCCTTCAGAGAGGGCTAATCGGAAGCCATGTGATGTAAATCAGATTGATATTCTCACTATTGAATCAACCAAGCGTTTTACTCGCCTAGAGAATTATCTTACAAGAATTCCTCAGAACTCGCCAGCCTGAACCTCAAAAAAAACGTTTGAGTAGTGCATGAAGTTTGTATTAGCATTTTTCACATTTTCTTTTTTTGGATCAATTCTGTGTTGTCAATATCCCATATGAACTCCATAATTCAATATATAAAATAGCGACAAGTTTCCCTTGGTTATTTCTTCAGCTATGGCTTTCATTACCACTTCCCTGCTGAATGTATTTCGACGAAGTAAAATCGAGAATATGTCCCTCTGTAATTCTATATCTTGTGAGAGTAAGAATAACCTGCTGAGGTCTTGATCAGTCAGATCTATTTTATCCAGCCGTTTCAGTGAAGTTTTTCGAATATCGCTCAACTCTGTTGTGGTTTCGGCTAACCCTAGAAGTATTTCTTTCTGTTCTATAGAACTTATAAACTGTATTTGAGTAGCCAGATAAGAAATAAGTACTTTATTACTTACAGATTCGTTTTTTCTCAGTTTGGTCAGAAGTTTATTTAATTCCTTTTCCAACATACCATATTCTTCAAGTTTGCTACCATACAAAATGCATAACCTGCCAGCCATTTTTTTATTAGATGCCCCAATTTTTTCTAGAAAATTTAAACTTTGTATTAATTTATGCTCAGACAAAACCAAACCACTTAAACTGTTGATTTCTTGATCTGAAATTGACGAGTAATCATTTTTAGCCAATAAGGTACAAAACTTTTTCTCATCGCGTTTCTCGCTTCTTAGATGTCTTTTCTCTTTGGTTTCGGCTTTTTCTTTTTGCACATATTTTGCCAATGAATGGATTTTTGATTTATTATCTGTTTGCTCCATCAACAACTTAGCCATCTCTTTGCCAAGGAAATGATCTGCTTGATTCAACATAATCAACAGAACTGCAAGGCACTGGTCATCAGGACATCGAGCCCTCACTATTCTTTGCCTAAAATACTCTTGTTTATAAGCAATGAGTTACAACCGCACTGAAAGCGTAAGCAATACTTTCTTTGCCTTCTTGAATTATTCTTATTGTGAAATCAATTGCTTTTTTACTACCATTTCGGGCCAATTGTCCGACAATTAGGCATATCTCGAATTCAAAATCGGGGTTAACTAATTGAGAATTTACATACAGCAAAATTGAATCTATTAGTTTTGAGTCTTCTGGTATATTTCTTTGCAGGACAAGTGATTCAAAAAAGAAAATGACCGTTTCGGGGTTTAATTCTTCCAAAAATTTATCAGCAAGGATATTTTCAATTTGTTCAAAATCTGCATCCACCAACGGTGTTATTATTAACTTGCCTTCCTCTGAGTTTCCCTTTTTTAGAATACTTACCATTTCATTAATCACGGATAAGGCTTGTTTGCCTCCCGCTATCCCACTGCTAAAGACATTTTAACGTTAAAATAAGGTCACAGTGCGCTAGTTCTTCATACGGAGATTTAGCACCAATAATTTCGTTAAGAAAAACTGTTGCCCTAGAAAACGATTGCTTGACGAGACATTGTGAACACAGGCAAATTGCTTTTTCATAATCGAGGCTATGAAGATGATTATTAAGATAACGAGTAAAAATATCGTTTACATTATTAGTACCTGCTAAGCAGAGTGAGGACAAGTAGTCGCGAAATCCATTATGAACAAACCCATAAGTGTTTGGCTCTCTCTCAACCAAATTCCTGACCTTTCGGTTATAGCTCGAAAAATACTTATACTTTCTGTTTTTGGGTCATCTTTTGACAATTGTTGTTCAACAAGTATGTTTTCCAGCAAGGTCAGTACTTCGTACTCAGTTGCAGTGATTTTCTTCTGTTCCAAGAAAGAAAATGCCAATTTTTTGATTGTCTCAAACCGCTGTGGCTCATCAAGAATACCGTTAAACCCTTTTTTCGCTTCCCAGCTGGAACTTAACGTTCTTATGCAGATATCATATAAATCCGCTTTTCTGTTTGGTATTGGGATTCCTTGCAAACTTGTCAAACAAATTAATGAGAGCATGAGCGGATTTGTACTTAAGCTTAGCAGGTTTGGATTTCTAAGGAGCGTTGACACTAACGCTTGACTATTCTGAGTGTTCGAGTTTCCTTCAACTTGACGACACCACTTTAAAACGAACTCTGATATTTGTGTTGCATCAAGCTGCTGTATCGTATAATGCTCAAAACCAGTAAGTTGCGCAAGCATGTATGAAGGAATTCGGCTATTGATAATAATTGAATTGCCATTTCCAAAGCAAGCGGCGAATTGCTCTATTTTTGTGGCAGCCTCAATTCGATCTTGCTCAACCAAAATTTCATCGAGGCCATCGAACATGATTACACAACCGCCAGATGAAAGATATCTCTCAAGAAAGTCATTTGTAATTCGCAAGTCATGAGAAATAAAATATTTCGATATAAAATCCAAAATAGAAACATTACCAAACATATTTTTTATTCTTACGTAATCGCGTAGAGGCACCAGAATAGGGAAAAGATTTGAGGTTTGGTCGATTATTAGTTTTCCAGTTAATTGTCTTAACATTGTAGTTTTGCCAGAGCCTGGTCCTCCAAGAATGACCATTCTCTTGTTTGGCGCAATTCCTTCTTCAAGTGTGAAGGCTTTCTCTAATTCCAGTTGGCTATCATTTTTTTCAATAATTCTGGCTAGCCCTTCTTTTTCATGTGATTTATCGCTATTGACATTAACCATCTTTGCCTTTAGCTCTGAGTTCTCGGTGTCTTGTTTTTCAAAAATTTTATCTGATAGTACAGCAAGCTTCGTTAAAAGTACGGGCACATAAATGTCGCTAAGCTTAACTTGAACAACTCTTCTAAGCTGATGGATACCTTTGAAATCGGCGTATTCACATGTGGTATGTAAGTACTGCCTGTATAATGATTCAGTAGGCAAAAGTGTTTCAAGTCGGTTTTTCTGGTTTTCATCCTCTATTTCTGGCAAAAGGTAATACGCTATACTGGCTAGCGACCAATATTTTAAATCCATAATCGTGCTAAAATTCTTCCTAAATACCCCTTTATTGTAATTTGATACTTCATTTAAAAAAACGCTTAATTCGTTATCTCTTTTTTTGTGTCTTTAATAAAAATAAAGGTTGGTATACCTTTTTCCCGTGCTTTTTTGAACTCCATAGCAGTAACGGAAAGGTTGCCGGGATTCTGTGCCGTAGGAACAAAACCGTATCGTTCGGCAAAAATCCCTATGTAAATATCAGCTTTTGAAACCTCTTGTAAACAAACCTGCTCAGGAGTTTCGCTTCTTGCGGTGAATAACTCCATTTTTATTGGGACGGCCCTAACCTGATAGAGCACTTCAGCTATGGCTTTTCGTTCTTTTTTTAGATCCATTGTACTGCTTATGAACACTTGAAGAGATTTTTTCATAATCTAATATTACTTGATTTTTTATAAGATTTTCAAAAAGTTCGAAGTTTGGATTTTACCGATTTTACTGTTTTGGGCATGGCTATGGCAAAATTAAAAGGGAGCCGCTGACACATTAGCTTACAAACTGGTGTAATTTGATGAGTAAACCTGAAGTCTCCATCACATATGAGCCTTTTAAAAAAATTGTTATTATGGAAAAAACTTTTTTCAAAACGCCTGAGGACATTGCACGGTTCACTTCGGTGATTGCAGGCGGCAAATTAGCTGGGTTATACTGGGTTGAAGGCGTTGTCTTTTTATATTTCCCATTGCCCGCATCAACAACTGCTGTAGCTAAAGAACTGTTAGAAAACGGGAAGGTTTACTGGACCTTTGTGGGTTATTCGCTTATGACTAAGTATGTGCCGGTAATTGAAACGAAAGAAAAAATGATCGTGCCTGTTGTTGACATATCAACTGATCCAGTTCTAACCAAAGTTGCTGAGTGGCTTAAAGAACAAAAAACATAAGGCACCTTATTTGTCAACTTTGAGTTTTAGAGGCAAAGTTTACAGTGGTAAAGGCGAAGGCAAAAAATTCATAGAGTTGCCATGGGTTCAAAAACAAATACATCAAAAGCTCGGTTATACGCCATATTCAGGCACTTTAAACATCCGCTTAAACAGGGAAAGCATTTTGTTAAAAAAGAAGCTTGACAAAGCTCCACGCCTTGAAATTGTTCCTGAAACGGGTTACTGCAAAGCTACAATGATTAAGGCAAAAATCATGGATTTGGATTGCGCCATTATTATTCCTCATGTTCCAGCTTATCCGCCTGATGTGATTGAGGTTGTAGCGCCTATTTTTCTGCGTCAACGGCTGAATTTGATGGATGACAGTGAAGCAGAGGTTACTTTGAGTCTTTAGTGGATTTTTTCTTGATTGATGCAATGTATTCGTCAAAGCAGCCGTTTCTTTTCAGGTATGCGCCGTAGGTTGCGAGGGCTTTCATGGCTCTGGCTGCATCTTCTGGCGAAGGATAAGCGGGCACACCGAGTCTGTCAAATCTTGAGCGGGTGTAGAGCGCCATTTCTGTTTCTCCGATATCGCACATGACAATTGGTTTACAGTAGTTTTCAGCAACTTTTACTATGCCGTCTATGTATACCTCTCGAAGACCTGGCATGTGATGAAGCCCAAGAAGGATGATGCCGCAGACTTGTGGGTCTTGAAACATTAGGTCAGCAGACATAACAAACATGTCATCAATCACTGAGCCGGTGAGGTCTACAGGGTTTGAAGTTGCTGCAATTTTTAAGATGATATTTTGATCTTTTAGTTCTTGGAATTTCTGCAACGTCGCATCGGAGAAGCGATCCACTGTTAACCCTAAAGCTTCACATTCGTCCACCGTCATAACACCTGGTCCACCCGCGTCGGTAAGTATGCCAATGTTTTTGCCCGTAGTTGGCGGCTGCATGGCTAGGGCTTTTCCCATGTCAAAAAACTCTTCCATATCTCTTGCCCTTAAGACTCCGCTTTGCTCGAAGGCAGCGTCATAAATCTTGTCTGAACCTGCAATGGCTCCTGTGTGTGAAGCTGCGGCTCTTGCACCTGCGGCACTTCTGCCCGATTTTATCACCACAACAGGTTTTTTGATTGTGACTTTTTTTGCTATTTTTAAGAATTCTCTTCCATCTGTAATGTCTTCTAAATAGGCAAGAGTGACTTTGGTTTCTTTGTCATAGAGCAGATAGTGAAGTATGTCTGATTCGTTAACGTCGCATTTGTTGCCGAAACTGACGAATTTGCTAACGCCCATTTGGCGTCCAGTTAGGTAGTCTAGGGCTGCAACTCCGAAGGCTCCGCTTTGAGTGATCATGGCTATGTTGCCTGGCATTGGTCTTGGTGTTGCTACGACCTCTTCTCCTGTTGTGAGAACTTTTGTTTCAGGCAGAAATAGGGTGTCGATGCCTGTTTTCGAATAGTAAACTCCTAGGCAGTTGGGTCCTAAAACTCGTATTCCGCCCTTTTTAGCGGTAGCTACAACTTGTTCTTCAAGGTCTGTGTTTCCGACTTCTTTGAAGCCTGAACTTATAATGATGGCGGCTTTAACTTTTTTTATCACCGCTTCTTCCATGATGGCGGGCACAAATTTTGCTGGAACAATAACAACAATCAATTCTATTTCATTAGGAACTTTACTCAGTGAGGCATAACATTTGTGACCTAAAATTAAGTCTTCACTCGGATTTACTGGGTAAAGTTCTCCCTTGAAAACTCCATGTTCTTTGTTAGTTGAAAAATTTTTAAAAATGACGTGTCCTGCCTTGTCAACCTTTTTTGTTGCACCGATTACCGCCACTGATTGGGGGTTGAAGAAAGCGTGAAGTTTCTGTAATTGTTCTTCCATACGTTAATCCACCGTTCCGCTAAGAGCGAGCAAGTCTTATTTTTATCTCTTACTGCTCAAAAAGTTTCTTTCACTTAAACTAATATTTGTTTCTTCTGAACTGTCAATTTGAATCTCGGCTCAGCTTAATCCTTTACGCCTGCTTTTTTTCTCACCCAATCATTGAACTTGCCATATACCCCGCCCAAAAGAATCTCCAGCAACGCGGAAGCGCCTAGACCTATCAATGCAGCTTCAATTGACTTTGAAGTGAAAAGGAATACTGGTGTATAAACGATTACCCAAAAGATAGCCATGCTTACTGCGTCAACAGCGAATTTTCTATTGACGAAATACCTGATGTATCTGTTGTTTGTTCTCAAGTTTAGTCATCTCTAGGTTCTTTTGCCAAGACCTTGCAAACTAAAAAAGATTATGAAGTTGAAACTTTTTATCTGCTGTACGTAAAAAATTGTCTGAACTGATTTAAAGCATCTTTTTCCGGACAATGACGAGTGGTTTGTGCTTGATTTTGCCCAGCATTTCCCAGCTTACCCCATTAATATCCACTTTGAACCTGGCTGCCATATCCCAAACTGTAGCGCCTGAGCCTGGACCCCTCGCCTTGTCGGCAATGTTTGTGATTGTCAATGCTTCACTTGCCTGAAGGTTGCAGCCCGCAACCGCGAGGGGCGTTGAGCTTTTCTTGAAATTAAATACCCGGCCAACGACGTAGGTGGTTACTCCACCGAAGGAATAGATGCCTTTCATGGGCGCTGGCCTTGGGGTAAAGAAGAAATTCCTAAACCGATAAGTTTTATCTGTATCTGCAATTACTACGCAAACATTTTTTCGCACCTTCATCTGAATTTGATGTTGAATTTGCTGTGCGATTTCACCTGAATTTTCCAGCGGCAAGCTTACAAACGAATATGGTAGGTTGGAACCGTCGATTCCGCCTTCCGACCCAAACATAAGCGCTTGCAAAACACCCGCATATTGCTGAGCTACCTGTTTGTGTCGGCTCCCAGAATCAAGCGGATAATCCCTCAGCCTCCGCAAGAGTCGCTGTCCAAAATGGCACAGGATTCCAAGAGGATAACCCCAACAAAGTCGCATCCAAAAACGCGCCATAAGTCTTGCGTTTCGGCTTGGTCTAATCTTGCTTTCATCGACCATACAGCCAAGCGCCGTAGAAACTGCCTTCTCAGAAACAACCACAAAGTCGCCGCTCTCAATTTTGCCTTCCAGAGCTTTGATTATTTGGTCGATGTAATTTTCTTTTGGTTTCCAATAACTGGTTGTTATTGCTAAGGCATGGTATCTGGTCAAGAGTTGGGCACTTTCATAGATGCATTTCTGTTCAGCCTTAATAAGACTAATATCAAAAAAATTATGTCGTGTTCTTTTCGTCTTTGAATTTTGTTTTCCTTGGTTTGTTGTCTTCAGATATTAATTCGTTTGGATTTTTGGCTTTTCTCGCTAAATAGGCTGCATATTGCTCGGGTGTGAAGTCTTTCCTAAACTTATGATTGTTACTCATATTTTTTTATCCTTTTTTTTTTAACTTAAATTTTCAAGATGGTAGAGGAGTATTCTGAGAAGGGGTTTGTTTACTTCGATTAACTATTCCCTGAAGGACTAGTACCATCGCTAAGAAAACCAGTAGCAATGCGAAAACAGCCACGTAAAATGGTGTAGTGGATGGATTCTCTGGTGTATTATATATATAAGAAGTTAGGTACTGAGCGTAACCTGTCAATGCTAGACCAATTGCGTAAAAAATTTCTCCCCAAAACAGACGGGTATATGACTTCCCAATTTTCTTTATTAAATACCAAAAAAAACCGATTTTCATCCTCTTTCGCCACTTTTTCATATTATTTTGACCTTGCTTAAAAGATTTAAGAAACACAAAATTTCATGCCATTTTCACTCATTTACAACCACAAGTGAACCGAAAAGCGTTTTGCAAAAAAATATGGCACTCACACGAGAATAATGGAAAGCCGCACATCAACTCATGGAAAAACATCTGCTATCGTTTTTTCATTTCTTTTATATTTCAGCTATTTTTAT
This sequence comes from Candidatus Bathyarchaeota archaeon, assembly GCA_003164295.1. Taxonomy (GTDB): domain Archaea; phylum Thermoproteota; class Bathyarchaeia; order Bathyarchaeales; family Bathycorpusculaceae; genus Bathycorpusculum. The sequence continues at coordinate 44,857 of PLTA01000026.1, read as the reverse complement.
CACAATTGATTTTAGACTTATAACTTGTACTCACAATCGCCAAAATACCTACAACTTCGGCATTTCCTAACATTATTATGATGGTCTGGCTCTTGAATCCCTAAACTTATCAAAGCAAACTTGCTAAGCTTACCGTTCAGAAAACTTTTAGCTTCCTCTGTCTCATGACCCTTAAAGACTCTAACACTTTGCCTTGTCTGCTTGTCCTTAATGTTAACAATCCAAACCTTCTCCTCATGCGGAATAGTAAACCAATCCTGTGGGTTCAAAGAATTGGTTGTTGAAAAATTGGAATTCAAATACAATAGTGTTTGTAATATCTGGTCGGGATAAGGATTACTCAGTTCAGCGTATTTACTCGTGTCCTGCGGGAACTTTGTGTCTTCAACAACTAAAATGCCTTTAGCCCTAGCAACCTTATCGGATTGACCTAGTAGTAGCATTGTTACAGTTTTATCGCCAAAAGGAATCTTAGTTTGGAATCTCGTAAACACTGATTCACGAGCAAACTCAATGTCCTTTGTGTAGTCTGCAACTTCTTCGGAAGTGACTGGAACAAATTTGAAATGTTCCTTTTCATATTCAACTTCTTTTTCGTGCGATTTTGTTCCTTCAATTGTTATGTTTGTTTGTGGAGGCTTTATTCCTCTCAATAAGTGCTTTATTTTAAATTCACAGAAACCCATCGAATCCGAAAATTCGGTTACGGAGGACATGATGAAGGGGTTGCCATCGGTCGATTCTTTGATCTGAATCATAAATCAAGGATTTCTTAGCTGGGATAAAAGCTTAAAAACGCTTTATTGATAAAGAAAGACCATAAAATTTGTCCTGCGCAAAATGGGGGGGGGGGCAACGTGGGCAACTGTTATATTGAAAACAATTATTAACAGATATATGATTTGAGTTGAAATGCCCAAATTGCTGTATAATTATCAGTATGGATTCCGATTTTTGTCCATCTTGCGGAAAAGCCATTCATAAACGAACAAAATTTCCGTTAACAGCAGGCATATTAACCATAATTTGCTCAAGTTTAAGTAGGAATACTTGCAGTTGTAAGTTTTGCATTCGGTTTATTTTCTGGTGTGTCAGCGGTAAATAGAAAATTTTTTAGACCAACGATATTTAGATTAGTTATGTTAATGACTTCTGGAGTTCTATTAACTGTGCCCATCAACAGTTCGACTAGTTGGGAAATCGGTTTACCAATCACTCTTCTTTCGGTATTGAGTACCATTTTTATTTTAAAATCAAAGTCCGAATTTCACTAGTTAACTTTTGCACTTTCAATGCTTCTTTTTTCCTTATCGAGATAGTTCGATGAATCTTTTTAACCGGGAAAAGTTACGACGAATAAATAATCAAGAAATTTCTTACTTCTTCTATCGAAAATCTGTTTTCCAAAAAATTTTCTATTTCGAGGAAGTTATAGGCACCTCTTATTTTTAGTTGGTAATTATCTGTTTTTCTTTGTTCAAGTATTACAAAATTTGGACTACAAGTTGGTTAGCGCCTAATTCACTTAGTAGATTTATTGCCTCTTTCCTATTCATCAGATTCCCCCTCAAATCCACAATGAATCTGCAAGGCTAATAACACTTTTTTTACAGTTTTATATCAAGTTATAAGTTTCTATTTCATAAAGTCATGATAAGTTGGATCAGTCTAAGGCAAACAAAACACCTGCACTAGTTAATAATGTATGTTGCCCGAAGATTCAGTGGACGGTTTGCTAGTTTATCTGTTTGAATTGTGAGTTATGCTAAGCGGGATTACTTTTACATTTGATCTCTTGTGGAATCGCACGAAAGTGCAGTTGGACACAACTGGAAACCTGGGCGATACATGTACTTTTCAATAGACATCGCCGACCACCGAAAGAATAGGGTAAGCCTGAATATTCTCCCTTTAGCCATACCATGCTAACGCAACCTCAGACATTCAGTGTTTTTTGTTTTCTGCTAGGTCAACTTTTTATTTGTTCTTAGATCAACCTTTGTATGAGAAGAAACAGCTAAGTAAATGAGGTTACGGAAGGCAGATCCAGACATGATAAAAAGAGACAGGGCAATTGTCGATTTGAAAAGTGATATTGACGAATTTATTCGTCTTGCCCAACGATGGAATCGTCTCCACACGCGATTACTAAACACTCTGGCTAGATTGCCCGAAGATGTTTACCAATTTACCCTGCAACAAATCTCTTTCCACGCGGGCCAAAGCCAAACTATACACGTAAAAGACGTAAGAAAACCTTACATGATAATTCTAAAAAGAACAGATTCAGAATCGTTAATAGCACATGAAATAGCCCACGCTTACCTCGATTATACAAAAACAATTCATAAGTCAGATGACCAAGAAGAAGAGGCCGATGACCTAAGAAGAAAATGGGGCTTCAAGAAAAAACAGCTCTGCCAAACTTTTCCCAAAGGATGTCTTAACTGCTTTAATCCTCACTGTTCAGAAAGCAAATCAAGAAAACTACAAGGTTATTAAAAACATCTCAGCTGGAGCAGGTTTCCGCAGCGACACTGAAACAGATCAAATCGGAAACTGGGAAAAATTCAACTTAATCGACAACGGCGATTGCACTTACTACATTAAAACCTATGCAGGAACTTACCTCATCGATTCAAATGCCCTCCCAATGATCTCATAATAACGCTGCCTGGCATGGGCAAAGCTACTAGATGACGGTTTTGGTTTTTAGGTTATAAAATTGCCCTAACGCAGAACGAAGGTAAAATCTAAAACTAGTTCTTTTATATATTTTTTTTATTTGTTGATTTAGAGCTGATTTCTAGATCTTACGTGATTAAACAACATTTATTCAATGTTTGGCACTTAAAAAATTTTTAGAACCAGCTTTTTGTGCTTGTAAATAAAAATAAGCTGCAAAATTTGTGAAGGGTTCTTTTTTTGGGTTTGGTGGGTAAGCTTTAAATTATGTGCGTACGCTCATGGGCGCGAGGGAAGAGAGCAACCGATGAATCGGCAAGAGGCAGTCTTAATACTGAAGGAAATGATAGCTGTTTGTAGGTCTTTTTGTGATGCGCAAGCTGTATCTTTAGTGGAAGATAAGGTGATAAATATGTGGGAGCTTCATATTCATTGTTTGCCTCAAGCATCTGAAATTGATTGTTTAAAGAAAATTTGTGATAAATACAATTTGGAAATGGATATTTCCAGCGGAAAAACTGTTTTTCGTTCACTTTAGGGTTTAACGTGTTTTTTTGAATTTGGTTTTGCATTCATCGCATACGTAAGCTTCAACTGAAAAAGCCATATTTATGAAGGATTTTTCAGGTTTTACGATGTCTTTTCCGCATTTTGGACATTTAACCATGGCGAAAGCTCATTCAAGTATATACAGTACATTGCATGGCTTATTCTCTTTAACATATGTTGGCTACAAATTGATGTTACAAAGCAAGAAAATCATTTGTCACACGCCATTTTTTTAGTCATCCTGATTTGCATCAAGACTACCCGTTTTAGACCTTTTCTAACCTCTTTAGACCCCAACCGCAAACGTTGCAAGTTCAAAACACTAACAAGCAATGTGAAACAATCTGGAAAATTTTTCATCTAAAAACACAACTTCACCTCCTTAATCATGCTGATGGACTTTAAACGTTATTCGATTAACGCGTGCAAATCAGTCTGAATGTTATGTTTGTCAAAAAATGTCTAATAATATCAAATATTGTCTAATAATGTACCAACATGCAAACGAATCAAACCCTAAATCAAAAAAACAACCCAAATCACAAAGAAAAAAATTTGGGTCTAAAGTACTGAATATGGGAACCGCAGGTCTGTTTGCCATAGTTTGCCTTTTATTGGGATTTGGTTTCCGCAGACGGGGCATTTCATGTCGCTGGTTAGGTTCCACTGGGTTATGTCAAAGCTGCTTCGTTTGATGACGGCTGTGTCGCAGTTGGGGCAAATTGTGTTTTCTCCGGGGTGGCCTGGTATGTTTCCTATGTATACGTAGTTTAGGCCTTGGTTTTTGGCTGTTAGGTAGGCTTGCTCCATTTCTTTTACGCTTGTGGCAGGGATGGTTGTCATTTTGTATTCAGGATGAAAACGTAGCAAATGGAACGGGGTGTCTTTTCCAAGGTAATTTTTGATCCATTTTGCCAACTCACGGATTCTATCTATGGAATCGCCTGTTTTTGGAACCACAAGGTTGGTGAGTTCTATGTGGACGCCTTGAAGTTTGAGTTCTTTGAGGCTTTCATAAATCGGTTCAACACTTGGCACCGCCATGACGGATTTGTAAAAGTCAGGGTCAGCGCCGCCTTTAAAATCAACCGTTACCGCATCCAGATACGGTGCGATGGTTTTTACAGCTTCAGGAGTCATGTACCCGTTTGTGACAAACGTGTTAAACAAACCAGCTTCATGCGCAAGCTTCGCGGTATCATAAGCGTACTCCATAAAGATGGTAGGTTCAGTGTAGGTGTAGCTTATTCCTTGACAATTATTTTCTTTAGCTGACTTCACAATATCTTCGGGTGGAAAAGATGTGCCCGCGATTTCTTTATCTTGACTTATCATCCAGTTATCGCAGAATTGACAGCGAAAATTGCAGCCAGCCGCCGCAACAGACATAACCAAAGCACCTGGGTTAAAATGTGAAAGAGGCTTTTTGTTAATCGGATCCACACCAGCCGACACAGCTTTCCCATAATTAAGCGTGTATAGTGTGCCGCCTTGATTTTTTCTAACTAAACAAAATCCTTGCCCATCGTCATTGATGAGGCAGCGTCGGGCGCATAAATGGCATTTTACTTTGTTTTCAGCTTGTTTTTCATAAAGCATGGCTTCGTGAAGTAACATATCTTTCACTACTCCAAAAGACTAGATACGATTTTTGTTTAAAAGCATTAACTACAAGAGCTCGTTACACTGTGCTTTTAACATTCTCTAGCAGTTTTTGCGCTTGTTTCTTAAGTTGAGGTAAGTCCTCCTTCACTACTTCCCAAACCAGAGGAAGATTAATGCCAAAGTATACATTAATCAATTTATCCCGCATCCCAGCAATGTTTCTCCAATCAGTTTCAGGACATTTCGACTTAATTTCTTTACTTAAATTCTTAGTTGCCTCGCCAATTATCTCCAGTGCCCGTAAGACCGCATATTGTTTTTCTCTATTTCCGTAAAATTCGTTCTCTGAGACCTCTTGCGTAAACTTCTCTATATCTGAAATTGCCTGCAAGATATGCGCTAAGTAGACCTCATTTTTTCTCATAAATAACGCGCATCTCTCGCTTGACATCATCTACAATGTAAGAGTTTAAGCTGCTGAAGATACCAAGATCCACTTTTCTTCGGAAGACTTTACTCAACTCATTCTCTATTCGAATTAAATCCAAGAGTGATTTTCTTTTAGTTTTGTCAAATTCGATTGCGATGTCAATGTCGCTTTTTCGGTTTTGCTGGCCTCTTACAAAAGAACCAAAAACTGCAAAAAAAAAACAATATCATTTTCTCTGCAAATCTCTGCCAGTTTTGTCTCTAATCCCTTTTTTCTAAGGGCTTCGGGCAACTTTTCGATTTGAATCTCCATGATTCTGTATTAAAGAACAGCACAGTCTTAAGCTTTTTCTGAAATACAAAAGCTGCCCTATTCTATAATTTAAACAAAACATTTTAGGAGCATTTGAAGACCTGTTCTTATATAGGATGTGTAAAAATTGGTTAAGTATGCTGCAATCTCCATTACTGTTGAAGTTAAGAAGTGCTTGGAATTGATGAAAGGAAATAAAACATGGAGTGAATTTCTAACTGAAACGGTTATCGAACCTCAATCTCTTAAAAGCAAAAATGCCCCGAAGAACAGCGAAAAAATTTTATAACATTTTGTTGAAGAAGCAACTGTATTCTCCTGTGTGGCATGCTGGTCCGGTCTGCTCAACCACATATAATAGCGAATCGTAGTCGCAGTCGGTTGAAACGGAGACGATTTTCTGTGTGTGCCCCGAAGTTTCCCCTTTAACCCAAAGCTCGTTTCTGCTACGGCTCCAATATGTTGCCTTCCCCGTTTTCAACGTGTTTTCAACAGCTTGGCAGTTCGCATACGCCTGCATCAGCACCTCTTTGGTTTTAGCGTCTTGAACCACGACGGGTATGAGTCCGTTGCCCTTATTGAAATCAAGTTTCTCAAACAATTCTTTTGTAATCATTGTCTAATTGTCACCCCCGCTTTACGCAGATAATCTTTTACAACTGGAATTGGATACTGGTTGTAGTGGAAAATTGACGCAGCCAACGCCGCATCAGCTTTGCCTTCAGTGAGGACATCAAGAAGATGTTTTGGTATACCGGCGCCTCCGCTTGCGATGATTGGCACGTTAACGCGTTCGGAAATTGCTCGGGTTAATTCGATGTCGTAGCCGTCTTTTGTTCCATCTTTATCCATTGAAGTAACAAGGAACTCGCCTGCGCCCAGCTTCTCTGCCTGTTGAGCCCAAGCTAAAGCGTCAATTCCTGTAGGCTTACGTCCACCGTAAGTCACCACTTCAAACCACAATTTGCCCTCAGCAGTGTCTATCAAAATTTTGTCTTCGCTTGATGTGCTGTTTCTTCGTGCATCAATGGCACATACGACGCATTGTCTTCCGAAAACGTCAGATAATTCCGTGATTAGCCGGGGGTTTTCAACTGCTGCTGTATTAACAGATACTTTGTCAGCGCCACTGCACAAAACCAGCCTTGCGTCTGCAACGTTTCGTATGCCTCCGCCAACGGTAAATGGAATGCTTATTGCTTTAGCCACGCCTTCCACTACACCACGTAATATGTCTCTTTTCTCTGAAGACGCAGTTATGTCAAGAAAAACCAACTCATCAGCTCTCTGATTGGAATATTGTTTAGCCATCTCAACGGGGTTGCCCGCACACTTTGGGTTTACAAAATTTATGCATTTGACAACTTTACCGTGATCAACATCAAGGCAGGGAATGATACGTTTTGCAAGTGGCATTTTTTAGGCTCCTATTTTCTGTAATGCTTCCCTTAACGTGAATCTTCCTTCATAAAGGGCTTTTCCGATAACTGCGCCTTCTACCCCAATTTCTTTGAGCGCCACTAAATCTCCTATACTGCCGATTCCGCCTGCTGCAGTGATTTTGGCATTCGGATATAGGGCAGCTGCACTTAGAGTTTGCAGATCTGGACCGCTTAACATGCCATCTTGCGCAATAGAGGTTATCAGAAAATTGCGAACACCAAGCTGAGTGTATTTTTCAAGAGCATCATCTACATTCATCGCAGTTGCGGTTTTCCAACCCTCAACCATAATTTGTCCATCCTTATTATCAAGAGCAACAATAACTGAATCAAACCCAAACTTTTTCTGGATTTTGCCAATGGCTGAGGGATCACTGAAAGCTAAGGCACCAAGGATCACTTGACTTATTCCTGTTTGAAAGAGTTTTTCTGCTGTTTCATAGTTGCGGATTCCACCGCCTACTTGAATTGGCAGCGCTATGTTTTTTGCAATCTCAGCGATGACCGAGAGATTATCACCCAACACAAAAGCTGCATCTAAATCGACAATATGCAGTTTACTTGCGCCTTCATCTCGCCACCGCTTTGCAGCTTCTAACGGGGTACCAAATTTTTCTTCATAGATTTTGGCAGTTGTAGGGTCTCCTTTGGATAACCGCACAATTTTGCCATTCATTAAATCAATAGCTGGAATTAACTGCATCAAAAATCACCTTACCACTATCTGTGCAAAATTTTTCAAGATTTTCAAGCCTAAGTCGCCTGATTTTTCTGGATGAAACTGCGTACCGTAAATGTTTCTGCTGGCTACTGCAGAAGTGAATGTTGTGCCGTATACTGTTTGTGTGCAAACTATTTTTTTGTCAACAGGTACGGGATAGAGCGAGTGTACAAAGTAAACATACGAGCCCTCTACTATGCCGTCGAAGAGCTCATTTTCTTTAACTATGTTTAGTGTGTTCCAGCCCATATGTGGAACCTTAACTGTGCTTGGTAACTGAACGTTTTTGCCTTTGAAGAGAGATAAGCCGTTTCCTGGTCCTTCTTCGCTTGTCTCAAAGAAAAGCTGTAAGCCCAAGCATATTCCAAGCAGAGGAGTCCCACTTTGAATTTTATCAACGAGAATCTCTTTGACTGAGTCCAATTTGGATGCTGCTGGAGTGAAAGCTCCTACACCGGGCAAAGCAATAGCATCAGCTGTAGTTAGTTCTTTTGTTGTGGTCTCAATTGATGCATCTAACCCCGCTTTTTCCAAAGCAGTTTTTAGGCTTAGCAAGTTGCCAACGCCATAGTCAAAGATGACTGCTTTGGCCAATTAGATGACTCCCTTGGAGCTGGGTACGCCTTTGCGTCTGGGGTCAAGCGTTATTGCTTGCCTAAGTGACAGGGCGAGGGCTTTGGTTGCGGCTTCTGCTTTGTGGTGGTCATTGCTACCATATTCGACAAATATGTGGATGTTTGCTTGCAGTGAAGTGGCGAAGGATTCAAAGAAATGATTGATGTCTTCTGTTGGCATATTCTCTACTTTTTTGCCTTTGAGTTTGAGATTAATTACGAAGTATGGACGTTTCACTAGGTCGACGGCAGCAAATGCAAGAGAACAATCCATAGGAGCAGCGGCGTTGCCAAAGCGTGTGACGCCTTCGCGTGTCGCTAATGCTTTGTTTAATGCTTCACCTAAGCCTATGGCTAAGTCTTCTACCATATGGTGTACTAAGTCGCCTTTGACTGAAGCTGTTATGTCGATTAAGCTGTGAGTAGCTAAGGAAGTTAGCATATGATCAAGAAAAGGCACGCCTGAACTAATGTTGGCTTTACCTTCTCCGTCGAGGTTCACTTGTACTTTAACTTCGGTTTCTTTGGTTTTACGGTAAACTTCTTCAGTCCTCAATTTTTATTCCTCTTGAATTTGCTTTAATGCTTCAATTAATTTAGCATTCATTTCCGGCAATCCTACAGTGACGCGGAAGCAGTTATTGTATTGCAAGATTTTGCCCCATTTCTTGAGCATAATACCCCGTTTTAGCAGTTTCTCATTAACTTCATCAGCCGATTTTTCCGTGTTAACTAACAGGAAGTTTGCTTGTGAATCGAACGCTTGCACGCCATCTATTTCGTTGAGTGCCTTTATCATTTTTCTTCGCTCTTCTTTTACTTGCTTAACAGAATCCATCATCAAGCTAACATTATCCAGCATCTTAGAACCCATCCTCAATGTGAACGCGCTCACTGGAAAGGGCAGCGGAGCCTTTTCCGTCAAAATTTTCGCTAATTCAGGATTTGCCACTGCGTAACCAAGACGAAGTGCAGCCATCCCAAAAGCTTTGGAGAAGGTTCTAAGAATTATCATGTTCGGAAACTCTGCTATCCGCGGCACAAATGAGTAGTCAGCAAATTCGCCGTAAGCCTCGTCTAAGATGACAATTCCAGGGAAGGCTTTAGCTAAGGTTTCAACATCTTCCATCTTGTATTGTGTTGAAGTGGGATTGTTTGGGGAACAAATATACAGTAGCCTTGTTTTATCTGAAAACTTGGATAACAGCCCTTTAACGTCAAGTTGAAGGTTGCTTAGAAGAGGCACAGTAATGTATTCGCCTTCTTGTCTTTTAACGCAAAGTGGTGGAATAGCAAACGTAGGCGAAAATGAAAGTGCAGTTTCACCTTTTTCGACAAAGAGCCTAACGATTCGGTCAATTAACTCGTCGCTACCGTTCCCAATAGCAATGTTGTCTTTTGTGGCTCCAATGTAGGTGCTAAGTTTTTCTCGCAGCTTCTGATCCTCGTCTTCAGGGTACAGTCGTAAATCAATCTCGTCAGCCAATTCCTTCATAAGTTTAGCCTGTTTGACCCTTGGAATGAACAGGTTCTCGTTGAAATTTAGCTTGATTACTTGTTTTGTTGCTACGCCCATTTGTTTTGCTATTGCTTCAGGTGAGGCTCCTGCGGTGTAGCAAGCTATTGATTGAAGCTTCACAAGTTTATCGTTAAGCCATTTTCGATATGATGTGCTCATTTTTCAAACCTCGCTTGAATTGCTTTGTAGTGATTGGGAAGATTTTCTGCTTGTGCCATAACTTTGATGCTGTCTCTTACCCTCTCTAACCCGGTTCTTGAGCTTTCAACTATACTTACTCGCCGCATAAAGTCAAGAACAGATAAGCTTGAAAATGATTGAGCGAAGCCGCCAGTTGGAAGTACATGGTTTGTGCCGCTGCCATAATCGCTTAGGGCAACTGGGCTATATGGACCTAAAAGAATAAGACCAGCAGTTAATTTCTCTGAAATCTCCTTGGGCTTAACTGTCATAACTTCTAAATGTTCGGGAGCAAACTGATTAACTAAACGGATTGCCTCTTCCATGTTTTTGCAAACAATTATGAAGCCGTATTTCCCAAGTGCCTCACAGACTTTTTCGCTCCTCTCTGCTGAAGCAGCAACTTTTGCGAGATTCTCTTGGACTAACAAAGCAACCTTCTCTGAGGTAGTTATGAGTCCAGCAACGCTGTCACCCCCATGTTCAGCCTGCGAAACCATATCAAACGCAATGAACCGTGCATCAGACGACTCATCAGCCAAAACAAGCACTTCGCTTGGGCCAGCCGGCATATCAATCGCCACATCAGTTGAAACCAGAACCTTAGCTGCCGTAACGTATTTGCTGCCTGGACCTACAATTTTTCGCACGGGTTCTATGCATTTTGTTCCATAAGCTAGAGCGGCTATGGCTTGAGCTCCGCCGACTTTGTAAATTTCATCAACTCCGCAGATGTCGGCAGCGACAAGAACAAGTGGGTTAACTTTTCCTTTTGCGTCTGACGGTGAACAAACAACAATTCTTGGGACGCCCGCCACTTTGGCTGGAACTGCAGTCATAATGAGCGTGCTTGGATAGGCGGCTTGTCCTCCGGGAACATAACAGCCGACACTTTCGAGTGGACGCAGGACCGTTTTAACATAAATGCCATCCGCAGAGCTATCGATTTCGGTTTGGGTTAGCATTTGCTTTTGGAAGGCGTTGACCCTTTCTTTCATGAATTTGAGAGCTGAGACTTGTTCGAGGCTTGTTTTGTTGTAGGCTTCTTTAATTTCCTCTTTTCTTATTTTGAGGGTTCGCAGGGTTAATTCTGCTTTGTCAAATTTAAGGGCAAATTCAACCAGTGCCGCGTCGCCTTTTTCTTTAACTTGTGTTATGATGGCTTTAACGCTGTTTTCTAATTCTAGACTTGATTTTTCGTTGGCTTTTTGCCGTTTAAACCAATCAGGTGGCAGCGCCTCTGATTTCCAAACTCTTATTTGGCTTTGCTTTTGCACGGTTTCTCCACTCTTTTAGCAATCTCGTCTAGTGCCAACACTTGTCTTGGTTCGTAAACGACTAGGCCTTGGGCGATTTTTCGTATTTTTGGTAGGAGTTCAATTAGGCAGTCTTTTTCGATAACTGTGTTTACGCTAACCCATGTGTCATCGGCTAGCGGCGCTATCGTTGGGTTTTTCAGAGCAGGCAATTCGGTAAGAAGTTTCTGAAGATTCTCTTTTTTGACGTTGACAAATATGTGAATTCTTTTAGAGCCATCTACTACGCCTTTGAGTAACGCAACTATGTCGTATATTTTCTCGCGTTTCTCAGGGTCTTCAAGGGCTTTCTTGTTGGCGATAAGAATAGCTGCCGACTTCATGACGGTGTCTATGATTTTTAGGTTATTAGCTTCAATAGTTGTGCCCGTCTCAGTTACATCCATTATTGCGTCGGAATCTTCCGGCGGTTTAGCTTCTGTTGCCCCAAATGATAAGAAGATTTTTGCTCTAGGGTTGTCGCCTTTTCTCCACCAAGGTGTAACAAGAATTGGTTCAGCATCGCCGAAACGTTTCTTGTATTGCGGTGTGTTTTTCAGGTATTCGGAAGCTATGTTTAGATATTCTGTGCTAATTCGAAAATTTTTGCCTTGACACCAAATTGACTCCATGAACTCGCCCATCGTCATATTTTCGCAGGATTTTGGAACAGCTATAACTAGCTTGATTTTTCCGTACTCTAAGTTTTGCAGGATTTCTACGTCTGCTCGATTTTCTTTAACCCAATCTTCCCCTGTAATGCCCAAGTCTTGTAGGCCTTCACTGACAAAAACTGGGATTTCTTGGGGGCGTAAAACCTTCATTTCAATTTGAGGGTCATTTATGCTTGGGCGATAAGTGCGTTCTGTGCCGCCAATTTTGAAGCCTGACTTAGAGAAGAATTCTGCTGTTGCTTTTTCTAGGGAGCCTTTTGGAATTGCAAATTTCAATTTATCCATAATTTTTCACCTAAAGTTTTAAAGTAACCACTGGGGGTCATTTTATTTCTTAAAACGGTACTTACGAGGTTTGCGCCTAATTTAAAATAACAATTCAATTTTATGCTTGCAAATTTTGGATTGCCTCTAATGAATGCAATCGCCTTGTATGAACGCAATCCCTCATCATATACCACTGAAAGACACCTGAACGGTCGACTTCCTAATAAATCTGTTCACTAATATTTAACTGTCTAAAGCTAAAAAGACACTAAACTGAAGGCTGTTTGAGCTTTTTAATCTCAAAAACCAATGGCGGTGCAGAATTTCTAGTTTCCAACTCAATTACTAATAATCCTTCCAAAATACCTTTCCAAATTTCGCAATCATTGATGAAAGGAGTTTTCAGAAGCAGAAACTTGTCTTTTAAATAGAAATCTCCGAATCCTTGTACTTTTAAGCGTTCGAAAACTTTTTCCCAATTTGATTGCTCGCTTGATTCGATCCCTATTGTTGATTGGATAGAAATTTTTAGGGCGTTACCCATGTTTTCGCCAATCTCATGATACTTTTCTTTTGGAATCTGCTGGGTTAGGATGTTAAATAATTCAACGTTAACAAGGGCAATGCGGCTTATTCCACAATAGTATTCGCCGGGGAAATGCCAGTCGTAAACCATCATGCTTTTGTACATTTCAAGCATTTTTGAAATGAGTGGTTTGATTCCTGGTTCTTTGCCTTCTTTTATGAGCGATTCAATGAATTCCCGTTCGCCTTTTTCAAGAATTATTGTAGTTCTTTTTGCTTCTTCATTTTTATGGATGGGCAACTCAGGGCTTATGCGGTTTCGATTCTGCATATTGGGTATTGCTGAGTTAATATTTAATATGACTTATGTATTCTGAAAATATATTTGAACTCAGGTTTCCTCAAAAAAGGTTTAGAAATGGTTAATAAAACAGGTTTTCTTTATAGAGCGTTGCCGATGAAGAATCTAATCTGCTGATTTGATGATGCACCCTAGGGTATCTGAGGCAAAATTTATGCCGTTATAACTTTCTTTTTAACTAGAAACATCATGAATGCCATTCCCACAATGAATAGCAAAGCGCCTACGCCGGTTGAAACATATCCATTTATGCTTACCTTACCCATTACGTAAGGAACATATGTTGGACCAGCAAAGATCAAAAGCATCGAAATAACTATAAACGCAACTTTAGTAAATTTTGAATAAGTAACGTCAACATTCATATCTTTATTTCTTTCAGTCATTGTAAACCCGCCTTAACTTACTCTTCTGATGCAATGTTTTCCCCTAAACCTTCTTTTATCTCTTTTCCTAACGACTTCATTAAAAACTTAAACACAAGAAATCCAGCCTCTCGATCAGCTTTATAACCCGTGGTTGTTCCCAGCAAGCTTACGCCTTCAAGTTTTTTCTCTTTCGCCAACGCCAAAGTCAATCCTGTTCCGCCAACGATTCTGCCTTTGCTGTAAATAACCGCACCTTTTTCCATAAATTCCGTTGCTAATCTCGGTGAAGTTGCAGCAATGTAAACCTGCACCTTATCTTCAGTTATCGGTATGCCGCCCATAGTTACAATAAAATGGCAACCCAACGACACAGCAAAATCGATCACTTCTTCACAAATAACATAGTGAGCAACTACATCATCAAAAGACGGCTGAATTTCACCAGTCATTATAACTAAATTATTTTTCTCCATCGGAGCGTAATAAAACTCGTATTTTGGCAATTCGCCTATGCCTTTACTGGTTACCCCCACGTAATCTGGAAACGAAGGAGAATAGAGTTCTGCAAATGGTTTAGCGTTAAAAAATTTTATTAGCAGGTGAGCCGCAATCCTGCCGACATTTCCAAAACCGGGTAAGCCTTGAACAAAAATTGGATTTTCTAAAGTTGGCTCTGAAAGCTTACGCAAGTACGGCTTATCCATCAGTAAACATCCTTGGGCAAAGAAAGAATATGTCGCCTCTAAAATCCTTTTGCTGAAAACAAAAAGAAACTATTAATATTTGACGAATGAACTAATAGGATGCTAAAACAAACTTTATAGAAAAAATACAGCGGGGTGGGGTAGCCAGGATTAACCCGCTGGGCTCATAACCCAGAGATCAGTAGTTCAAATCTACTCCCCGCTACCAACACTTTTAGTTATCCGAAACGATTGACAAACTCTTGACATTTCTCGGTTAAGTCGTCGTCCGGGGTAATTTTTATTCCAAAAGTGTGGCTTATTGGAGTGTTGATGGGTAGGTTTGCTATTTCTTTATTGACGTCGGTTTGGTTGAGGTCGTTTGGTGTGGTGCCGTATCCGAAGTAGCCGACTGGAACGTTTTCGGGAACGTTTCGGTTGATGCTTTTTATGCATGCTTAGACGGTGGCGGCGGGTTTACCCATGTAGATAGGTCCTCCGACGATGATTAAGTTGTAACCGGTGAGGTTGGCGGTTGCGTGGCTTTTTACTCCTGCTAAAACAACATTGTAGCCGCGGTTTTGGAGATCGTAGCCGATTTTTGTCGCCGCGTCCTTGGGGACACCGCTAAGTCCAGGATCATAGACGACGATAGCTTGTCCAATTGGTTTATCATTGGGAAGCGTGCGGCTATCGGTAGCCAAGTTGCCGGCAATATCGAACACGATTACGCCAAAGCTTGCTGAACCGAGCACGGCAAAGAAGATTAAAACTGTAAGGGCTATTTTCAGAATCTAGTTCAGGACTGTTTCCTCAGTTGCAGTGGAAAAATAGCGCTGTTTCTAAGTTAAAGCTGTGTGCGTTCAAAAAAACTGTACTGTTACTTGGCATTTCAAGCAAATGGACAATGATTTTGCGCACTCCTTCTTGTTTCAAAATCTTAAGTACGACGCAGTACCAATTCTAGCTTTCCTACCTTTTTCAAAAGAATAATCTTATAAAAAAATAAGAAATAGTATAACAAACACCTACGAATGTTGTCGTTCTTCTAAATTGTAAGAAGAAGAAGAAGAAGAAGTGAATTTTTAGGGCTTCTTCTTCTTTTAAAGTTAGAAGAAGTAGGACGCGGTGCTACCACCAACCTTCCTACTTCTTCCAGAGAAGAACAACACCCAGTGCTACCACCGACTGTTATTGTTCTTTCAAGAATTCGAACAGTTGTGCTCACTCTAAACTGCATATAATACTGTATCAATTCTGCATCTGTAAAGGTCTACCTGAGAGAGATGGAGATAACAAAAAAGGCTTTGAAGACTTCGCCTATGGATTTGTTTGTCTGGTCGCTAAAACGAATGCTGCGCCAACGATACTAATTATTGCTCCCACGAAGTAGCCGCCCATGCCTACAAAACTGATGACAGAGAAGATAATGATGATTATTGACCAAAGTGTGCTTTGGTGCGAGTCGACCTTTAACATCACGGCGCCAATCAAAATGATTACGCCGCAGACTAAGCCGACAGCTGAAATGCCCGCTAGGAAAGTGTTTGATGTGCCGTAACTGCCCATGAAACTGTGGTAGCCATCCATTGTTCCATGCATGTAATTGCCAAATCCGCCAAAATTTTGAGCCCCTGAAAGGAACCAAACAAAATTAACCAAACTGGCGATTAATACAATTAAGCCTCCAACTAATGAAACGACAAAACCAAATGTTAATCCTTGGTTTGTAGCCATAACATTCACCTACAAAAATCTCCTAGGATCAGTATCAATATCCACAATCGTAGCTTTATTAATAGACAGCGCTTTGTCAACAGCTGCTTCAAGTTCGTTTGGCTCAGTAACTTTTATGCCCATGCCGCCTGAATGCTCCGCAAAATCAGCAAAACTGTAGTCATAGAGGTCGGTTTGCCAACTTTCATATCCCTCAACTTTTTGCTCCTGCATAATCATTCCCAAACGTTTGTTGTTGATTACAAACACTTTCACAGGCAATCGATATTTCAAAGCGGTCAAAAAGTCGCCTAGAACCATAGTTAAGCCGCCATCACCAGTCACGCAAACAATCTGCCTATTCGGGTAAGCTAATGCTGCAGCCATTGCACCTGGTAAGCCAAAGCCCATTGTTGCCAAAGTGCCACTCATAACCATTTTCTGAGTTTTTTTCATCATAAAGTTGCGGCCAAACCACCAGCAGTTTTCGCCAACATCAAGAGAAATCACGGCATCATCAGCGATTTTTTCATTAAGAACTTTGATTATGTATGGCGGTCTAATCGGTTTCATATTTGCGTCTGCTTCTTTTTCAAGCTGGGCAATCCACGTGTGCTTCAACTTTGCAATTTCAGATAAGTAATCTGCATTTTTTTTCTCTTTGACTTTTTCTGTTAACTTTGGAATTAATACTGCACTGTTTCCCAGTAAGCTCACTTCCACGGGGTACCTGCGTGCAATCATTAGTGGGTTAATGTCAATCTGAACAGTTTTTTTCTGTGGAATTTGTGATAAATCAGAAAATGACGAACCAATGGCTATGAGTAAATCGGCTTTTTGCATAAGTTCAGCAGCGGCTGTTGAACCGACGCCGCCGTGACAACCCACATCTAAGGGTTCGTGTTCATCAATTATTCCTTTGGCTCTGAAAGTCGTAATAATGGGAGCAGAAATCTTGGTTGCCAATTCTAGAAGTTTATTGCCCTGTCCTCTGGCGCCAAATCCTGCAAGAATCACTGGTCTAACCGCTTCATCAATTACTTTTGCTGCTTTTTCAATCACATATTCTTCCTGTCCATACGCGAGGTTAGGCATTCTGCCTTCAAAAGGTAAAACTGCGGTTTCATAAGGTAACTTCTGAACATCATTAGGAATGCCAATATGTGCGACTCCTTGGTTTAAAAGAGCATTCTTAATCGCCAACGTCGCAAGCACAGAAGTTTGGTCCGCTGACATTAAAATCTTGTTAAACACACATATCGGCTCAAAAAACGCGTGTTGATCAATCTCTTGAAGTGAACTTGTGCCAAGCAATTGCCTATGAACCATCCCCGTTAAAGCTAATACAGGCGAATGATCAAGCTTAGCATCGTACAAGCCAGTTGCTAGATTGGTTGCACCTGGACCCGAAATTCCTAGGCAAGCAGCAACATGTCCGGTGAGTTTGCCATATGCTGAAGCCATAAACGCTGCGGTTTCTTCATGTCTGACCTGTAAATACTTGACTTTTCCATTAGTTTTTCGTATGGCATCAACGACACCTAACGTTGAAGTGCCAGGAATACCAAAGACGTATTGTACACCCCAAGCCGCAATCTGGTCAATCAGAACTTGCGAAACTGTGCGCTCAATTTTTTTCTCTTCCACCTGCTCAGTTAACAATACGAAAACTGATTTGGGTGCTCCACAAACGGGGCAAACCCACTCTTTGGGCAAATCACTAAATTTCTTACCTTCTTTTGCCTCATCATAAACGTAATTGCAAACCGTGCATCTGTATCTTGCCAAAATTTTGCACCTTCAAAAATTTCTAATATTAACTAAAATGATTTCAGCCTTATCTGCTTATTGGCTGACGATTTTCCGAAGAAGAAGAACAACAAACACCCGGCAACTGTTGTTCTTCAATTTGAGACCAGTTTAAAAAACACGCAAAACAAACACTTCATAAATTACCTAATTCCAATATTTACTAGCAAGAGTTGAATTGTCATGGAGACATGGGATGTCATTATAATCGGAGCAGGTTCTGCTGGTTTATCAGCTGGAATTTACGCTGTCCGCAGTGGACTTAAAACTTTGATTTTAGATGAAAAGTTTGCAGGCGGAACAATCGCTGATGCATCAAAAGTCGTTAATTATCCAGGATTTGCAGAAATAAGCGGTGGAGAACTTGCAGAAAAAATGGCTACTCACACCAGAATGGTTGGAGCAGTCATTCATGATTTGGAACCTGTCACAGAATTAGAGCTAACAGACGAAAAGAAAATTGTTAAAACGTCAAGTGCAACCTATGAGGCAAAAGCATTGATTTTTTCGACAGGTTCACATTATAAGGAACTTGGTACTAAAGGTGAAAAAGAATTCCGCGGCAGAGGGGTAAGTTATTGTGGAGTTTGTGATGGACCATTTTTCAAAGGTAAACGGGTGCTCATTGTTGGCGGTGGAAATACAGCTTGCACAACCACGCTTTACCTTTCAGGTCTAGCTTCCGAAGTAATCGTTATCCATCGTAAGCAAGCGTTTAGAGCTGAACAATCATTAATTTCGGATATTTCATCAAAAAACAACGTCAAAATCATGTGGAACACGGAAATTCAAGAAATCAAAGGCGACAAACAAGTCAAATCAGTCACATTAATCGACAATAAAACAAATGAAACGTCTGAAATAGCCGTTGACGCAGTTTTCGTGCAAGTCGGCGAAGCACCAAACAGCCAACTAGCCAAAGCTGCCGGGGTAGAAACCGATGAACATGGATACATAAAAGCTGATATCAGGCAACAAACGAATCTGATGGGAGTATTCGCCGCAGGCGACGTTACTAACCACCCGATTAAGCAAGTTGGAACAGCAGTAAGCCAAGGAATCACAGCAGCCCTTGAAGCCTACAGTTACATTAAACGACCGTATTACAGAAAATAGATAGAAAGAATTATATCATTCCAAACCACTTTTCATGCTTTCAATAGGCTTTAAGCCAGCATCTTAGCATGCTCATGTTTAAAGTAGCAGCGGTGTATGAAAAAGAGGTTTCAAAATGAGTGAAAAATGTCTCGCTGTAGTAGAAATCAATCAAGATCTATGTAGTCGATGTTATGTATGCAAATCAATTTGCCCATACGAAGCCATAAAAGCTGATTCAACCGGAAAAGTTGAAATCAACAGCCAAGACTGCCAGGTCTGCGGTATATGCTACAGCGCTTGCCCAAGTTCAGCCATAAAAATGGATTATTACACTTACGATACATTATCCGAATACCTTAAAAAAGCACAAGCAAAAGCGAAAAACTCTGAAACGCTTGTCTTAATGTGCAGAGGAAACTCACCTTCAACAGGCGAAGTCCAAGACATCCTCAAAGCGCAAGGATTGAAAGATGATAATTACTTGGCTTTACGTTTGCCCTGCGCAGGTCGTATTCCATCAGACTTTGTTTTTGAAGCACTCAATTTGGGCGTGAAAAACATCGTTTCTATTCAATGTGAAGACCCATTCTGCCGTTACAAAGAAGGCACAAAAATTAACACACGAAGACTAGTTTTAACACGAAACGTTCTTGAACAATTAGGCTACGATGCAAACACGGTTAAAATTATAAAGTTCTCGCGAAAAGCAGTCTACGACGTTCAAAAATGTGTAGGATGCGACAAATGCATCTTCATCTGCCCATACGGCGCATTAGAATTCGAATCATTCGGAACCCCAAAAGTAAACGAAGAAAAATGCGTTGGCTGCGGCGCATGCCAACTGGTTTGCCCACATCAAGCTATTGAAGTAAAAGGCTTTGAATTTGAAGATGTTGTAAATCGTTACGGAAAATCGCTTGCAGATTTGAAAGCTCAAAATAAAGGTCCAGCAATTCTCGCATTTGTTTGCCAATGGTCAGAGTTCTCATCTCTAGACAACCCAAACAAAGCTTTTGCAGGCAAAAACGTCTTAGCTCTCGAAGTTCCATGCTTCAAATCTCTCGACCCAGTTCACATAATCAACGCATTAAACTGCGGTTTTGACGGCGTCATGGGCGTTGTCTGCTCAGCCAAAGACTGCAAGCTTCAGGAAGGCAGAGACACTGCAGAACGCAACGTTGCAGCTTTGCAAGTTTCACTTAAAAAACTTGGTTTGCTTGACCGATTCGAACTATACGAAGAATCACCCAGATGCTCTGGCGAATTCGAGCAGAAACTCGACGAATTCTACAAGAAAATTTGTGCTTTACCTAAACGGGAATTAGTTGTGGAGGCGAATGCAAAACGTACAAATTAGTTACAAAAAAAGAGTTAGTGCCTAAAATTAAAATGTTTGAAGTTGATGCTCCAGATGTTGCGGCTAAATCGCAAGCTGGCCAATTCCTAATCGTTATACACGGCAAAACTGGCGAACGAATACCCTTAACAATTTGCGGATATGACAGATCGAAAGGTACCGTTTCGTTTGCCTTCCATGAAGTTGGAAAAACCACAAAAGGCTTGGGCTTGCTAAACCAAGGCGAATTCATCGACAACGTAACCGGTCCGCTCGGGAATCCATCCGAAGTCAAAAATTTCGGTAAAGTTCTCTGCGTAGGCGGAAGCGTAATGATTGCGCCAATGCTGTTACAAGTTAAAGCTATGAAAGAAGCAGGCAACAAAGTAACCACAATTCTTGGTGCACGAACAAAAGAATTTATCATGATGGAAAACGAAGCAAAAGCTCTAAGCGAAAAAGTCTATGTTGCAACTGACGATGGCACAAAAGGATACAAAGGACTAGATTTTCTCAAAGAATTACTTAAAACAGAAAAGTTTGACCGTTGTGTGGTTATGGGTCCAGTTATACTCATGAAGGATGTAAGCGAAATCACCAAGCCCTACAACATTCCTACAATCGTAACATTAACGCCCATAATGATTGATGGCATGGGTATGTGTGGCGTCTGCCGAGTTACAGTTGGCGGCAAAATGATGTTTGGCTGCGTGGATGGACCAGAATTTGATGGTCACAAAACAGACTTCGACCAATTAATTATTCGCCAACGAACAATGCTTCCAGAAGAGAGGCTAAGTTCAGTTCTATCGGAAATGAATGGAGGTTGCCAATGTGGCAGAAACAAAGCCTAAACCGAAATTAAATAAGAAAGCCGTTGAAATGGCTAAGCAAGAGCCTAAAGTTCGCGCTAAAAACTTCAGTGAGGTTGCCTTAGGCTACACTGAAGCAGAAGCTCAAGAAGAAGCAAGCAGGTGCCTATGCTGTCCTAATCCTCAATGCAGAACAGGTTGTCCAGTCGAAGTCCCGATTCCAACATTCATTAAATGCATCAAAGAAAAGAAATATTCTGAAGGCATAGCAACCATTAAAACCAAAAATGCTTTGCCCGCAGTTTGCGGGAGAGTTTGCCCACAAGAAGTACAATGCCAAAGCAAATGCGTTATCGGCAAAATGGGTGACCCAATCAGTATCGGTCGCTTAGAACGCTTCCTCGCAGATTGGGAACGAGACAACGGCTATGCACTTCCACCTAAAGCTCCAGATACTGGCAAAAAAGTAGCAGTTGTCGGTGCAGGTCCAGCAGGATTAACCGTTGCAGCAGACCTCGTAAAGCTTGGTCACAACATAACAATGTTTGAAGCATTACATGTCGGCGGAGGAGTCCTATCTTACGGTATTCCAGAATTCCGTTTACCAAAAGCCATTGTACAAAACGAAGTCAACTACGTCCAAAAACTCGGAGTTGATTTACGCCTCGGCAACTTAGTCGGTAGAATCCACACAATACCAGAACTTATGACAGAAGGAGGATATGATGCAGTATTCATCGGAAGCGGCGCTGGCTTACCACAATTTACAGGCTGCAACGGAGAAAACCTCGGCGGAATCTACTCAGCCAACGAATTCCTAATACGCGTTAACCTAATGAAAGCATACCTGTTCCCAGAATATGACACTCCAATACGCATCGGCAAACAAGTAGTCGTCATAGGCGGCGGAAACGTAGCTATGGACTG
Organism: Candidatus Bathyarchaeota archaeon; assembly: GCA_003164295.1. Lineage (GTDB taxonomy): Archaea > Thermoproteota > Bathyarchaeia > Bathyarchaeales > Bathycorpusculaceae > Bathycorpusculum. Next base: position 22,929 of record PLTA01000026.1, on the reverse strand, counting down.
CGCAAGAAGCAGCATGCGACTAGGCTCACACGTATGCCTACTCTACAGACGATCACGCGACGAATTACCTGCAAGACACGAAGAAGTAGAAAATGCAGAAGAAGAAGGCTTAGTCTGCAAATTCCTCGCAGCTCCAATGGAATTCTACGGTGACGAAAAAGGATGGATTAAATCCATGAAATGCATCGCAATGGAACTAACAGAACCCGACGCAAAAGGCAGAAGAGGCGTACGAGAAGTTCTAGGATCAGAATTCACAATGGATGTTGACACAGTAATAATCGCCATCGGACAAACTCCCAACCCCATTATCCAAAGCACCACAGGCGGCTTACAAAGCGACCCCAAACGCGGAACAATATGCGTTAATGAAGTAGGCAAAACAAGCTTAGACGGAGTTTACGCAGGCGGAGACGTAGCTACAGGTGCAGCAACAGTTATCAGCGCAATGGGTGCAGGCAAACGCGCAGCAAAAGCAATGCACGAATACTTAATGAACAAAAAATAAACCCACTACTTTTTTCACTCTTTTAGTTTTTTGCATGGATCTTTAACTAGGGTAACCCATACAATGGTGCCTACGACGCCTAAGCTTCCTAAAATTAAGGCAAATGTTTGGTAGCTGTAGATGTTAAGAGCTATTCCCCCTGCTACTGAAGCAGTCAACATGCCTAAATTGATAAAAGTAACGTTAAGGGATGTCATGGCTGATCGGAATTTTGGGATTTGCTCGATAACTAAGCTGCCAAGTGCCGTAGATGACATTCCGGCAAACCAGAAACGAAGGGCGCTCAAACCCCAGGACAACGCGAAGTTAGGCATAAATGTGAATGTTAACGTGAATATGGCTGCTGTAAAACCTGTGATTGATCCTAAGGATTTTCTACCTATTCGATTCACAAATATGCCTGCGACTACCCCTCCTGCAGCCGACAGTATGTTACCAACCAAAATAACTATAGATCCCATAGGTATGGATATTGCAAATTTACTTGTAAAAAAAGAAACAGCGTAAAATGAAATGGATCCTTCAGCAACGGTAAACATAGTGGCGAATAAACTGGCAGTTGCGGACTTATTTGAAAATGCTTGTTTGCAGCCAGCGAAAAAGGGTTCTTTATGGTAAAGCATGTGTTCAGCTGATTTGTTTGGAATAGCAAGGAACGCTAAAAATAGGCTCGCTAAAGAAACTGGTAGCGAGAACCAAATCATTGTTGAACGCCAGTTTCCAATGTTTGCTATTACTCCAATTATTGGCGCTCCAATTACAAATGCTAAGGTGGAGGAGGCAACCATCCAGCCAATCGCTCTTCCTCTTCTTTCTACTGGATAGAATTCTCCAATTAATGAGTAAGCCATAGAGCTGACCATGGCTATTCCTGTTCCGACTCCAATGTTTGTGATCAAAATAATGTTAAAGTTTGGAGCGAAAAAGAAACCCAATGCTGCTAAACAAGTAAATAGTAATCCCATCAAAAGAAATGATTTGTGGTTGAAGCGTACACTCAAAATAGATAGTAACAGTCCGGCGACTATGCCGGAGACAGAACCAACAGCGGCAACAAGACCTGCTGTTCCAACTGGGACTTGAAATGAATGAGCGATTTGAAATAAAAGTAATTCAAAGGTTACTGTTATCAACCAAACGGCAAAAATAGCTAGTCCCAAGGCTGGAAGAAAAAATCTTTTACGTACATTTTCCTTGGAAAATGTTTCAGCCTTCATGCCAATTCATTGGAATGTTGCTGTATTAAAAATATTGCTCAGACTAGTTTTCAATTAAAAAATTTGATGGCAGCAGGATTTGATTTGGTATGCTATACGGTAATATAGTTTCAAGATCAATGAAACTTACCGGGGCGATCTACATGAAAAAAATGAAAGGTTCAGGTAACTACCTAAAAAACCAAGTTCGAAAAAACTTGGCAAAAGCGATCGCCTGCTTATTGCTATTTTTCCTAATTTCTTCTGTCTTAAGTATCCATGTTCTTTTAACCTTAAGCTTCGGAATTTTTGAAATAGCAGGCTTCCTAATTTCACTGGTGCCTTTAGCTGCATTTTACTATTTTTTGCGCAAATACCGAATTTATGGGGGCGGTTGGGAAGGAGAAAAACGGGTAATCAAACTATTAGGCAGTAAACTCAGCGACGACTATGTCTTGTTAAATGATATGTATCTCCGTGGGGGCGGCGGCGATATCGACCATGTTATTCTTGGCCCAAACGGCATATTTGTTTTGGAAACTAAGAATTGGAATGGGAACATAAGTTGCAACGGCGATTATTGGCAAAGATCGGGTAAACAAAACTTTAAAGCAAGTCCAAGTCTGCAGGTTAAAAGAAACGTCGCCACGATACGACACATCCTTGATTCTTCACAGGCACTTAGAAGACTTGACATCTACATTGAAGGCATAGTAGTCTTCACGAATAATTATGCAACTCTGCACTTAACCAATCCCACAGTAGCAATCGTCAAGCTTCCTCAACTACCCAACCAAATAACCACCATTAGAAGCTTAGGAAAATATTCTCAAGAACAACTTGAAACAATCGGTAAAGAAATTTTAAAACAAAAACGCTAAAAAATTAGTTTTCAACTTTTATTTTTAGCCAAGCATCTCTTTTAACAAACGCAATAGATGTAATGCTTGTTATCAATAATGTGCCCATTGTTAGGAAATTTGAAACAGTGAATGCATGGTGCTGGAAAAGTGCTGAGGAGGCAATAGCGAGAAAAACATAGAATGTAACCAAACCTGTTACTAATTGCGCGCCATGAATTACTTTTCTTGCTTGATAAGCCCTTGACTTTATTTTGTTGAGGGTGGCTTCAACTCGTTTTGAACAATCTGGCAGATCATCCAAAAGCAGTGTTGTACCTGTTAAAACAAAAAAACGTCCGGTGTTAACTGCTATGTTTGCAGAATTTAATAAAAATAGGTCGACTAAGCCCACGGATGTGAATGCCATCACATAGATTGATGATATAAACAATACGAACGCGCCGTAGACGTAATGATGGAACCATAATCGTCCGGTATGTAAGCATCTGCCTATGCTCGCGCTGGGAAAAATGTTGATGACAGCTGCAGCAGCTACAAGGAGAAAGAGGTTTCCATTAATGAGGTAAGGCGAATATGCTCTCCAAGCGTGGAAGTAGAAGCCGTATAGGATTCCTGCTATGGACGCTAACGTTATCAATGAATTAAGTATTAACGTTAAGCTGTACGTTTTTTTTATCCATACCCAAAGACTAGTCATAGCCCAACCCTAGAAAGTGTCTTGGTCTTTCTTTTTGAATTAACTTACCGAATCCCTCATTTAAAATTAACGCATATACATCCTGTAAAATGATGATGAAAATCCAATAGCTTTGCTCTGAGGTTTATTTTTCTGTGACTGGACTTTTTGTTATTGTTCGGTTAAACCGACAAAGCGTTATCTAAGCAAGCAACTTAATTAATTTAGAAAAACTTAATCCATTCAGCTGACCATCTACTCGTACAGGCGGTGAAAAAATTTGGGGAACATATGGTTAGGAGCTTTTGTTGGATTTTTGGTAACATTGGTTATTGCTTTTCTCTTTCCCGGAGTTGGCCATTTAGTAGGCGGTTTCATCGGAGGGTTAGTTGCTGGACTGGTAGCCCGAGGCGTTGGCAAAGGACTAATTGCTGGTTTCCTTGCAGGCATATTCGGTGGTATCATAATAGCTATTTTAGCATTCTTAAAATTGGCAATTACTGGGGGACTCACGGGTGGGCTTACCGGCCCTTTGTTTGGTGGTTTACATGGTTTAGCAATCGGCGTAGCCGCGATTATTCTGGCGATTTTTGCAGGCGTAGTTGCAGCTGTCGGCGGCTTGATTGGTGGAGCAATCACACGATAAAAACCATTTTTCTTATTTTATATCATTTGAATTGTCAAAGCGAGGGCACAGGATAAGTCTACTTTTTCCGATGGCCCTGCACGGAAAGGAGTTGAGGTTTTCTTTATCTGTCTATCATGAATGTTTTTTCATGAGCAAGTTTCTCAGGCACTTGATCCAAAATCATCTTTTCCGCAGGCTTCTTAGTCAGCACAATAGGTGACAATTGATGGGCAAGCTCCAGCGCCGAAGTTAACTTGCTGCATCTCTCAGCATATATCTCAAACAACACGTCACCTTTATGGACTGTTTCTCCAAGTTTGGCATGCAAAACTAAACCTCCGCCTTTTTCTTTTGGAGCTCCAGCCTCGCGCGCGATCCGCACAATATCCTCTGTGCTTAGCCAAATAACCTTGCCCGCTTGTTCTGAACACACTTCAACCATTTCAGAGCCGATGGGCAAATCATCAGGTTTAACCCCTGGGTCTCCACCTTGAGCCGCGATGATTTCTCTCATTTTCGCTTCAGCTTTACCTGAATCGAGTATCTCCTCCGCTTTAACTCTCCCGTCCTCAACTCCAACCATTTCAAAAAGCATGCCAGCAAGACTAACAGCTTTATCCCGCAGGTCAGGTGGCCCCCCACCCATAAGAGTGGTTAAAGCTTCGCAGGCTTCAAGTGCAGGCCCTATACTGCAACCCAAAGGTTGATCACCAAAAGTAAGAGCACATTGAATGTTTAAGCCTAAACGTTTCCCTAAATCCACAAAATCTGACGCCAAAGTGTACGCTTCAGTTCGAGTCTTAATCTTAGCACCCATACCTGTTGGAATGTCAATGACAACATCCGTGGCTCCTATAGCTTTTTTCTTGCTAAGAATTGAAGGTAACAGCATCGGGTCAATTCCCAATGGGTACTCAACTTGAATAAAAAGGTCATCTGCTGGCGCAAGTTCCAAAGAGCCACCCCAAACTAAGCATCCGTTTGTTTTTGAAACAACTTCTTTTATCTCATTAATACCCAAGTTTACGGGGCAAAGCGTTTCGACCCTATCTGCAGTTCCAGAAGGAGAAGTAATGGCTCGGGAAGAAGTTTTGGGGATGGTAAATCCTGCAGCCGCCACAATTGGCACCACAAGCATTGACGTTTTGTCGCCCGGGATGCCGCCAACGCTGTGCTTATCCAAGATAGGTCCTTCGCCGAAACTGATTGTTTTTCCTGTTGAAACCATAGCTTTTGACAGCGCCTCATTCTCGGCAGTGCTTAAACCATGAATGCTAAGGGCAGTCAAGAAAGCCGCGATTTCAACGGAGCTCAAATGTCGCTCAACAACATCGTTAACAATGTTAACTATATCCTTGTCCCGCAAACGCTCACCGTGCAGTTTAGCACGGACATTAAACAAGGACTCGGGTAGAGGCGCCAATTGAACGTCAATTGTCTCATCCTCTTTTGCCCTCAGCACCTCAACAGTTTCCTGATAAAGTCCAATACGGTTTTTTGGAAAATAAGGGGCAATGTTTGCTATAGCAATCATTTCCTGTTTGCCATAGGTCAGGCGTATTCTGTCTGAACTGTGCACTCCCAACATGTTGGCGGTTTCATCGCTGAGAATAGCTATTCTGCTACCGCCTGTTGTGATCATTAGGACTTCAACATTTAGCTTCATTTTAGAATCACGCTAAATATTGATGGCGCCAGAAATAGTTAAAGATTTTAATCCAAAACTAGTCACTAACCTTAGAGATGAAACTGTTGAAGTATCTTGACTTTGTAAATCCAGTTTACAAGCCTAAAGAAACCGATTTAATCTGCACTTTTTATTTAGAACCCGAGGGGATTAGCCTCAAAGAAGCCGCTGGGGGTGTCGCTGCTGAAAGCTCTGTTGGCACCTGGACAGAACTTTCGACAGAAAAACCGTATGTGGCGCGGTTGGCTGCCAACGTTTTTAGCATAGAAGGCAACATCGCGAAAATCGCTTACCCAATTGAACTTTTTGAGCCAGCCAATATGCCAAACATTCTAAGCAGTGTTGCCGGCAACGTTTTCGGGTTAAAAGCGCTTAAAAACCTTCGTCTGCTTGATATCCAAATGCCCAAAGAACTCCTAAAAAGCTTTAACGGTCCCGCTTTCGGAATAGCTGGAATCCGTAAATTACTCAAAGTTCCTCAGCGTCCACTTGTCGGCACAATAATCAAGCCAAAACTAGGGTTAAATACTAAAGATCATGCAAAAGTAGCCTACGACGCGTGGAGCGGCGGCTGCGACATCGTAAAAGACGACGAAAACTTAAGCAGCCAAAAATTCAACCCATTTGAAGAACGCCTTGTCCAGACATTAGAGAGCCGCGACAAAGCGCAAGAGGAGACGGGTGAACGCAAGGTCTACATGATAAACATTACCGCCGAAACCAGCCTGATGCTCAAACGCGCGGAGGCGGTTGTTGCTCAAGGTGGCGAATACATTATGGTTGATATTTTAACCTGCGGCTGGTCAGCTCTCCAAACTCTAAAAGATCAGAACTATAAGCTGGTTATTCATGCGCATAGAGCAGGCCACGCAGCTTTCACTAAGAACCAACTGCATGGAATAGCTATGCGCTCAATAGCTACAGTGGCAAGAATAATCGGCGTTGACCAACTACATGTAGGCACTGTTGTAGGTAAAATGAGTGAAACCAAAGCTGAGGTCATCGAAAACATCGATGCATGTAAATCTGAAATGTGCGGGTTGAAACCTGTTTTGCCTGTTGCTTCAGGAGGACTATATCCTCGACTAGTGCCTGCTTTACTTGAAACGTTTGGAAACGATGTGATTCTTCAGGCAGGCGGTGGAATCCACGGTCATCCTGATGGAACAATAGCGGGTGCTAAGGCTATGCGGCAAGCCGTAACTGCATTTCTCGAAAGAAAAACTCTGGAAGAATACGCTAAAACACACAAAGAACTCAAAGACGCATTATCACAATGGAAAACCTAAATTGGCTTGAGAACCCACGGGTAACTTCGATTTACCGTTTCAACTATTGATTGGGGCGCTATTACCCCTTCTTCACAGATTATTCCGTGGATGTAACGACTTGGGGTAACATCGAAAGCTGGGTTTCGCACATATAGTTTCTCGGGCGCTTCACTCCAAACTTCAATTGGGTTTCGTTGTTCAATCCCCTCATATTGTCCATTAAGTGTTTCTGGATCGAACTTTAGTAATTCCGAAACCACGTAGAACGGCTTTCTAGCTTCGTTTGCTAACACCGCTATGCTGCTGGAGCCAATCTTGTTCACAACATTACCCTCAGATGTGATGGCATCCGCTCCCACCATGACAAGGTCAACATCTCCCATGTACGAGCGTGCAGCTGAATCAACAATAAACATTGTCTGAATGTCAAGATCAACCATTTCTTTAGCGGTTATTCTGCCTTGGAAAGCAGGTCTTGTTTCAGTGCAGATGACGCTGAAGTTTTTGCCATCGGCCTTAGCTTTGGCAAGTAGGCGGGTAACGGTAGATGAGTGGCAATGAGTAAAAACAAGCATTCCGTCTCGGATTCGCTTAGCACCTATTTCAGCTGTGCGTTCCCTTGATGCCTCAAGATTCTGCAAAAACAAACTCACGTTTGAAGAAACCATCGGGCTTAAATCATCAACTTTTTCGGTGCTGCTGTTTTGGGCTTGAGTAATTATCCAGCGAACCGCATTTCTCATTAATGGCTCTGTTTCTCTTGACGCAAAAAGCATCTTTTCAGCTTCTTTAAGCTCGCATATGAAAGCCGTTTTGTTTTTGGCTTTTGTTTGTTCTGATAAAGTTTGAAGGGCTTTGATGGCTGCTATTGCAACATTTCTTGCTCCTTGAACTTCAAGTTTTCTTATCTTTTCAGCTGTAGCGCGAACTGTTTCACTCATAGCGTTCAACCTCAATTGATAAGGTTTCCAGATGTTAATTTATTTTGCCGGAGAATCATATAAGCCAATTTATAACAACTGGATTAGTATTCACCTTTTCTAGGGCTGACTAATATATCCAGTTGTTGCTGCCAGTTTTCGTGCATTCAATGCCCTATAGACCGCACCGATAATGATAATTGCGCCGATCGTAAGTAGCATAGCTGATAAGTCTTGACTTGAGCTTAAAGAGGAACCTGTTAAATCAAGCAAAGCAAAAATCCCTATGGTAATAAGTATTGAGCCACCCATAAGGTAACCGATAAATCCATGTTCATCTTTTTCATGTTTCGTGCCTTTTTCCGAATGATGATTTTTCTTTTTTTCTTTTTCACTCTTTTCGTTTTCCTCATTGCGATTAGGCTGAGTTGGTGGGGTTTGGCTTGTTGCGGCATATTTTAATGGTGCTCCGCAAATTGGGCAAAAAGTCATTGTTTCATCAACTTCATTGCCGCATTTCGGACAATAAGACATCCATCTCTCCCTCTCTATGCTTATGGTTCTGACTATTTAAAACATGTATGTTGCATTAAAGAGAAACATATATGTTCATTTGCCATACATACTCGAAGGGAAGAGAGACTGCTTGGCTAACGAATTGGGTACTCAAGCCTTAACCGAAAAGAAAAAAGAAAGCTTGATTACCGCCGTTTACGCAGGAGCCATCTTTATTATTCTTGCTTTGATTTTTGTTCTCAACACTGGCATCTGGGTTAACATAGTTAATTTTTTTAATACTCTAACTCTTGCTCAGATTCCCGGAACAAGTTTGTCTTTACCTGCGCCTACAGTTCCTGCGGCTAATATACAACTTTACAATGTGGCTTTTCAATTTACTATTGGTGTAGGCCTTTTAGAAATCGTAATATTATCGGTTAGAATTTTGCTTCATTCACCCATTCAAAGAAAAGCGGAAACAATTGAAAATCTTGTTTTCTGGCTTGGAACAAGTTACCTCGCAATTACATACCTTGTTAATATCACCTTACAAACGGAATGGTTTGTTTTTTGGGCGGGAGTAATTCTGATAGGCGGTTTGTCGTTGTTAACTAGAGGCTTTATAATTATTTTAACTAAACGAAACAGTTAGCTACGTTTTACTTTTAGTTTCCACCAAAGCTTCATTATTTGCTTTAACATATTCCATGAATCCTTCAAAAGATTAACTTTTGTACCCTTACCGCTTTTCCACTCTACAGGAATTTCTTTTATTCTAAAACCACAACGGTAAGCCCTAACCATGATTTCAGTATCCCAAAACCAGTGAGTTGCTTCTACCTCGTCAAGTAACCCCAAAACAGGCTCTCTTTTGAAGGCTTTGAAACCACACTGGTGATCCCTAAGTTTAGAGCCAAGCATGTGTCGGACAAGAAAATTGTAGGTTTTAGAGCTTATACTTCTGCTTAAGGAACGTTCAACCACGCTTTCAGGCAACATTCTTGAGCCAGTTGAAAAATCGTAACCTTCAACCATGATGGCGTCAACAAGAGGCTTAAGAAATTTGAGGTTTGTGGCTAAATCCAAATCCATATAAACAAAAACCTTGCCCCTACATTGCTTAAATGCATTGTCAAGAGCCGTTCCTCTGCCCAAACGTTTCTCTCGATGTATATGCTTAACGTAAGCGAACTTTTGCGCTAGCTCTTCAGCGCGCTCCGCAGTGCCGTCTGTGCTTCCGTCTTCTGCAATGACAATTTCATATGAATAACTTGCCTCTTTTAGAGCTTGATCTACCTTCGCCACAGCGCCTTCTAATTTATCAGCTTCGTTGTAAGCTGGAAGAACAACAGAGACATCGTTGATAGAGGCGGTTTCCTCCTCCATTAAAACACCCAACTTTTGAACCACTTCAAACTATCAATAGTTGAAGTTGAAGCAGGTGCACCTGAAATAACAGGATAGAAAAGAACAAACAATCCCACCACAAGTGCAAAGTAAGCAACAGTCAACACTTTTGCCCATTTGTACCTCCAATACCTATCTATGAGAAATGCTGAACCCAAACAGAGGAATGGCACATCGGAGTAGAAATGGTAAATGTAGGTGCCTCGGGAAATAAAAATATAAGCCATCCACTGGAAAAAGAAAACCGTAGTGATAAAAACGGCGGGCAAGTTGTCTTTCAAGCTAAAACCAAACCGTTTCTTGAGGATTTTTGGCACCGTGAAAACTGTTAATCCGATTATTGCGGCAAATCCCAGCCACCAAACAGCGGGATTACCCAGCACAACTATTATTGATTGGGTTCCGTTAGGAAAAGATGCTGATTCAAACCAATATGGAACATGTGTCGAGAGATTGAATGCATTGAACATGAAAGGCCAACTATACCATGGAGACTCCCAACCGTTTGTTGATTTCAAAGTTGAATGGTAAATGTACATTTGGCTTTGAAGGTTTAAAACGTCGAAAAATGACCTGCCTGCAAGCATGTCGGGAATGTAAGTTAAAAAGTAAATTCCAATAGTCATCAAAATGAATGCAACGATGAAGGAGTATGGTTGCTCAAGAAAAGCATAAATCTTGTCAGATAATTTCGCCTTCAAATTCACAACTTGGCTTAGCCGCATCACTAGCAGAATAGCAAGCTCACCTACGAATCCGAAGAGAACCAGCCATTTGCTTGAGAAACCTAAAGCGAAAAAGAAAAATGCAAAGAACAGTGGTATAATACTGGTTTTCCAGCCTTTATTGACTACGTTTTTTAGGTAAATGAAGAAAAATAGTTGTGATGCCAACGAGAAAAAGACCACGTAAGTATCTGCTGTACCCAATCGCCCCATTACAAAATGCATAAAGTCAAAAGTTAACAGGAACGCTGCTGAAAAACCGCCAATCCATGAACCAAACATTTTCTTGCCGAGTAAATACATGACTGTAATCATTAGCGTGGCAAAGATGGCGCCCATAATTCTCCAGCCGAACGGGTTAAAACCGAAAATTAAGAGGCTTGATGCTTGGATCAGTTTTCCCAGCGGTGGATGAGTCCACTCATAGGGCAATTGCAAATGAGTATATTGCTCAGCGGTTCTCACAAAGTAGATTTCATCAAAATACGTGTTCTGCATGTAATCTGATGGGTACTGAACCAGATTTTGTTCATCAATTAGGTTATGGAGGTTTGGGTTTCCGCTGCCGAGGTCGTTTATTGATTGTATTGTTGCCTGATGGTTATTTTGATCTATGACTGCTATTTCTGCAATTATTGTGTTATAGCCGCCTGCTGCGCTAAAATTAAATTCCAAATATTGTGTACTTTGGCCTACGTTTACTTCATGCCATTTATAGTAATCCTCAGAGTATGCGGAATTAGAATAAGGCCAAGCATCATGAATCGTGGATCCCCAATCGCCTGGTGAACCAGAAGAAATATTGACATTTATTGCGCCTTGCTTTAGAAGAATAATTACTGATTTAACGTTGGTTTGGTTGCTCAATGTAAGATAGAAGCTTTGTCCATCTGTAAGTTGAGCCGTCGTTGTAGGTGACTGTGTTAAACCAAGATTAGTTACTGCAATGGAGAAGAAAACTATTGAAAGCAAAACAATAGTTACAATGTCTCTTTTGGTTATTTTTATGTCAAGGTTAAGGTTCATTTCGGCTCACCATCATTTATTGTCTGGACTGGAGTTTCAACTTCAGTTTTGAGCCACGTGCGTCTATCCCACATAATTATTGAAGCGTATACAAGCATTAATAAATTGATAGCGCTTACCGCTACAACAATCAGCCCGCCATAAGGAGCTTTGTATAGATCAGCAAAATTAGGATAAAACGCATTAAGCCAATACAGAACATACGCTTCATTGATAAACAAGGTAGCCGTCAAAACCACGTATAATGGACGCGTCTTTTTGATGAGTGGAAACATTAGTGCTAATACACTTATTGCTGGGAACAGATAGCGTTCATGAATTCTTGTTGGAAGCATGAAGAATGCGAATAGAAGCATGAATGCAGAGAAAACAGCGAGATTATCGCCTGAAACCTTAAAACGTTTGTTCAAAAAGTACAAAACAAAAACGGTGAATCCTCCAAATAATGACCAGCCTACAACATTGAGGATTCCATCAGGAATCCACAAACCATACAAACCCCACAGATTGAACGCGTTTATTGATGTGAATGCATATCCTCCGTAAGCTCCAAAGTAAATGTTAGTCAAGAAAGTAACTGGACTGCTCCATTGAAACGGAAGAATAACCAAGAAAACCGTAGCCGCAAACGCAACCACAGAAAATAGCAGCTTTTTCAAACCACCTTTTTTATAAATCAAAAACACGATAAGCGGCAACAAGGCAATTCCTTGTGGCTTCGTTAAAATTCCTAATGCAAAAGCCACTGCCGAAAGTTCAGGTTTAGATTTAAGCACAAGCATAAGCGACAAGACAAGGAAGAACGTGTAAACAGCATCATATTGCCCCCATACCGCAGCGTTAAATATTACCGCTGGATTAAAAGCGTAGAGCGCTGTTGCCACAAGGGCAAGCTTAAAAGTTGATTGTTTTCTAACAAAAAAATAAATCATCGCTGCCGTACCTAAATCAAATAGGTTAGGAACCAACTTTACCATGGCCAAAATGTTTATTGATGCTGCCTTCGCTATTGAGCCAAATGCCCAAAAAATGTAAACGTTGAAAGGCGGATAATCAGCAAATCCAGCAAGACTGTAAAAAGGTCTTATCCCGTGTGAAGCAGCCGTATTGAACCAATAAGAAAAATCTCCTGTATCAATTGGGTATCCTTGCTGTGGAAACAGGAGAACCCTGACTAGGAAGGAAACAGTAAGTACAAAAGCAAAAATAACAATTTCACGTCTTGCAAACGAGAAGTTAACTACTTGTCCCCTCCCACAATGCAAACAGTTGCAGTAATTGAATAAGAAGCTTTTTCCAAAATACTCGTTTTGAATGAAAATGGCTATTTTATTTCAATCAAATTAAAAACAAGGACATGATTCGAGTAGATCTGTAGACTGCTTGGTTGAGGAACTATTGTTGGCCTTGGATTGCCTGAACCGTAAGGCGCATGCAGTATGCCCGAAACTATAGAGTAAGAAAATAAAGCTATCACGACAATTGCTATTATAAAACTTAGATAGAATAGATTGAGAAGATTTTTCCTCTTTTTCGTAGTTTCCAAAAGATTGCCCATATAGCTAGTCCGAAAACAAAAACGAAATTATTGAGATTGGAATGGAGTAAGGTTGTATGGCACTAGTTAGCTATTAACAAAGTTAGTATTTAAATTTCAATTAAACTCGATTTTCAAAGTGCCAAGCAATAGAGCCAGCGGAGTTTTTTCTTGAGGATTCAGATATGATTAAAAAATAAAAAAGGAATTTAAGATTTTTAAGATACTTGTTTTCCGCAATGTGAACAATAGGTTCCATCTGGAGCGATTGGCGCACCGCAATTAGAGCAATACTTTTGCGCTTGTGATGGTGCTGAGGGTTGTGTAGGCGGTGGAGTATTTCCATATGGCTGTGGAGCATATGGTTGCTGTTGTGGCGCTCTTATGGAGAAAAATCCAATTACTGCAAAAATCCAAGCGATAAAGATCAGTATCAAGCCCACTCCAATTATCGTCAGTATCGAACCCCACCAAAGCAGCGAGCCAGCGGTTGCAAACGAGTGTTCTCCTGACTTCTGCGCTAATGTTTCGAAGGTTTTTCTTAAATGCGTGGATGCAAGAACAAAGAACACGAAAGCTATGACCAATCCCACAGCTGAAACAATCAAGCCAGCCGCAAAGCCTGCCGTAAATACAAAGTGTGATTTAAAAGTAAACCCTGTTGCAGACCCAACGCCGATAACTGCTCCTGTGCCTGCTACCGCTGCCGCAATTAATGCAATTATATAGTATTTGACGCCCGTTAATGCGTTCTCGTAGATTTGATTGTCTTGGTAATAATTTGCAAATTCTTTGATACCTCTAAGTAGTAATATAATTCCGATGATTCCCAATACCCAGCCAACATACGGAACTAAGCCCAGTATGAGTAGTATTGATCCTTCCATTGCCAAAGTTTTGCTATATTGAAAGTTTGTACCCATTTTATTTCCTCCTAAATTTTTGTTTTGATTCCTGCCAGCATACAAGTTGCGTGACGCCTATAGCCCTAACATTTAGAGCATCTCCTCTAAGAGTTAGAGTCATAAGCAAACAACAAATTATAGTGAAAATATGCGAAGAAAAATCAGTTGCAGAGCTTGGTTTATCTTAATGGCTGTTGCTTAGCAGGAGCAGATGCGAATGTCTAAGCCTCGTGGAATTAGCGCCGATATTCAGTCACCTCGAACAAAACTGCTGTACTTCATCTACTCTGCCCCTAACAGTAAAATTAAGGCTGAACCAGGAATAAAATCTAATCTTTCTTCTGCTCTTGGCTACAAATCTGATGGGCATTTCCACTACGATTGGAACTACTTAATCAGCGCAGGTATGATAGAGGAAAAACAAGGCTATTATCTTGTAACGGCGGAAGGCAAAAAAGAGTTTACTCTGCAATCAACAGCGTCTATAAGTAACTCGATAATGATTTTTATGGGAATTGCAATTGTGGTTTTTACTTTTTCTCTTGAGTTAAAAATTGTTCCGATAATAAGTGTAGCGTTTTTCGGAATAGTGCTTATTGTTATTGGGTTTTCGTTTTTGCTGCTGAACAAAAGCAACAAGCCACAACTGCCGCCTGAAGCTAAAGTTATGCTAAAAGAATTAAATCGGCACTAGTTCCTTCCTTTGTTTTGTAGATGACGCTCAACTTTCTCTGTATTGTGATAGGCTAAAAGAAGATGGGTTCAGCGGTGGCGGGGTATCATCGTGGCGTCGGCGCTTTAATAAAATTAGAACCACAACAACTACTATAATTACAGATATTACAATGATGATTATTGGTAATGTTAAAAGATTTTTATTGGTTGCCGCTACATTTAAGGCTGAGAGAGTTAATGTTGCGTTTACTGGTTGACCCGTAAAGTTTATTGACGTGCCAGAGTTCACGTATCCATCTTTTAATATATTGAACGAATATTGTCCAACGGTAACGTTTGCGAATGTAATATAACCTGTCGAGTTTGTAGTGCCTGAGAGTATTGCTGTTCCAAACGGCTGCATTGTTGAATTAACTGCTGCATTGCTTAACGGATTACCGGTAGAGTCTTTGATGAGCATTTGTATGGTTCCTACACTGTTGGTCGAGTTTGAATTTGATTCTGTGGTTTGGGTAGTATTTGACGTTGGGGTAGCTGTTTGAGGTGGTTGGACGGTTACTTCTGTAGTGCCTTGAGAGGTAACGTACCCTGTTTTTGAGGCGGTAGCTGTAATTGTGCACGTTGTTGCTTTTGTGAAGCTAGGCGCCGAAAAAGTTGTTTGATAAGATCCATTTCCTTGATCTGTTGTAGTTGTAAATGTTCCACCGTTGTCCGATGTAAATTGGATTGTTGCCCCTGTTACAAGGGCGTTGTCCGCGGTCAATGAAACTGTCAAGTTGGTTTTTTGTCCGTTGTCAATGGTTGATAAAGTGGGTGTGATCGATATCTGCGTTGGCGAGAAATCAATGGTGTAAGTTGTTACTGTCCCTTGACCAGTTGTATAGCTTGACGCTTGGGCAGTGATCACGGTTGATCCAGCTGTATTTGCCACAGTGATTGTTCCAGTTGCTTGCGTTTGCCCGAAAGGAATAGTGAGTGTTGAGGTGACAGAGCCCACTGTCGGTTGAGATGAAAAAAGATTTACAATTACCCCAGCCTGTGGGTCCTTTGCGGGTCTTCCTTGTGAATCTTGAAGCTGAACTTGTACAGATTGATAAGTCGAATTGTCAGATGGAAGGACCGATGGAGAACAATAAACTGCTAACTGAGACGGAACAAAACCAGTTGTTGTTATTGCTTGTTGTCCTCTCAGGATGTTTGTACCTACAGCGGTTATTGTTGTAGTGCCGGGTTTGTAAGTTGTATTCAAAGTTGCTACACCATAGGTTTGGTTTGCAGGGATGGTTATTTGTGAAACTATTTGTCCTACAGAAGGATCAGATGATGCCATTGAAACAATTGTGTCCCAGGGAGCGTCTGCCGTGAAGCCTGTCGCATTCTGCAATTCAATAGCAATTTGTGGGCATGCATTGTCGTCTGCAGGAACCTGTGAGGGTCCAACAAATATTTTGATCAAAGATGGATTTGATGCTATTGGTGTTGTTGTAATTGTCAGTTGTTGTGATGTGTATCCTTGCGCAACTGTTGTAATAATGGCTGTTTGGATCTTCGTGTAATTTAGTGCAGTTGTGAAGTTGGCAGTTGCAAAAGTTTTCCCTTCAGGAATTACAACGTTTTGAGTAACGTTTCCAACGTTGATGGCATCTGAGCTTGACAGTGTTACCGGTACTCCTCCTTTTGGCGCTTTTGCAGGAGACCCACTTGCATCTTGCAGCTGAACCATTATAGCGCTATACGTATTGCCATCAGCTGGCAAGGTAGAAGGAAAGCCATAAATTGCAACTGTGTTGGGAATCGGTCCAATAGTGGTTATGGAGGATTGCACCGTTGCGTAACCGGTCGCTGATGCAGAAATCGTGGTTGTTCCAGGAGAAAATGTTGAGGTGAAATTTGCTGGGGCATATGTTGTTCCTTTAGGTATCAATATTGATGAATCAACTGTTCCTATATTCGTTAGAGAAGATGAGAGGCTAATAGTTGTGTCTTGCAACGATCTTGCAGGTTTTCCAGTGGAGTCCTGTAATTGTACAAAAATGCAGTTGTACGTATTATTGTCTGCAAGAACGCTGGCAGGACCGATAAATATTTTTAAAGTTGCAGGACCTGTCACTGCGGCTAAGGAAGTATTTTGATTAATTATAATAAAAGCTGAAAACGCAAAAGCTATGATTAATATTAACGAGGCAGTTTTTTTTAGCAATATTTTCACCATGATGCTTTAAATTTGCATATTCTCCTTTGCGAGGCTTAATTAGGCTATTCTGGGTGACTACCTTAAGTATATTATGTATTAATATATGTTATACTGGAGCTGTTGCACTGTTGAACAATTAATCAAAAGAACAAATTTGACGCAGAAATAACCTTAAGCTTTTCATTTCTTGATTATTAAAAAAGCTTGTTTGTGTCCTTTATTTTAGAGTTGAAGTTGGAGCCTTCGGCGGGATTTGGACCCGCGACCATTACCTTACCAAGTCGCCCAAATCATTGAGCCAATGAGCTTTAGAGCCTTTAATTAGCCCAGATTTCACAAAATACGTCCAAAGAAAGTACCGCAAAACCACAGCTAAAAGAGTCATGTGCTACGCTAAACGCTACTACACAGTGCTTGAATCGGGCAAAGTGGGGCAACTCAATGCTGTCCCATCAACAACAAGGTCAGAAGTAATCAAAAGCCTGATCATAATCTCAAAGTATGTCGGGTGCTACGAGCGATTCAAAGCTGCCCTTAAGAGCTACGGAATCAAGAATGCCCGACCAGACGCGCTTGCCGCCTTTGTCAGAATCTACAACAACACGAATAGCAATCTGGACGAGTGGTTCTCCCAAGTCAACCCAATACTTTCGCCACCTGAGAATTTATTGTTGAAATTCTTGCGCCTGACAGGGCTACGGTGCAGCGAGGGCATTGAAAGCTTCAACCTGATAATCGAGCTTTCGCAGAAGCAAAGATTACATGAGTACCTAAGCCGCGACACCGGAATCCTCGAGCATTTTCGGTACAAAGGCAAATTTCTGCGCGGCACAAAAAACGCCTTCATCAGCATAGTGCCCGAAAGCTTGATTTGTGAAATTGCGGGTAGCCCATTTGTCACCTATGCAGTCATCACCAAAAAGCTTCAAAGGCGAAAAATTCCGACTCGAATCAGCGAGCTACGAGACTTTTATGGCACCTTCATGATTAGGCATGGGCTCGTTGCCCAGGAAGCTGATCTGCTTTGCGGGAGGATTCCGCCAAGCATATTTGTCAGGCATTATTTTTCTCCAGCAATAAAGGAACTCAAGGAACGAACTTTGAAGGCTCTTGAAGAAATGGGCGTCAAAGGCCTTCAATAAATTGGGGGTATAGAGGAAAGCTGAAAGGTCTTCAGTCTAAAAGCTAATCATCAGAACCTATAAAAACAAACATAATAATTCTAAGTCGCATCTTTCTATACTGGTCAATCTTTTGAAGACCTTAAGTGTTTTTTAAGCGGGCTATTGGTCGGGGTGAGGTATTTTCACTCCGAGTGGTGTTTTCACCCGCGATTTTTTCCCTTTTTTTAAGCAGAATACTTTCTTCATTTTTGTATTTTTTTGGAGGTACTGTTAAGTGAAGCAGGGCGTAGACTTTACTATTGAGCCTTTCAAACCCAGTAAACATGGGCCTCGCAGCGATAAAGGAAAAAGTCATAACTATCCAAAAATTCGAAGAAAATGGTCGTAAGTCGCTATTAACAAACGGTAAACAATATTTGTCTATGTTCTAATCCGGCAAATACCTGTAAGCAACCTGCAACCCTTAAAATTGCAAGTTTTTTTTTACCTCGTTTATGTGCCATGCTATAATGTCGCGTTCCAGCTCGTTGCTAAATCAATTCTTTCATGTAAATTCCTCTAATCCTGCAAAATAGAGTTAACTTCGCCAAAATACCATTAAAATTTCCTTTTATTTCCACTTTTTAGAGCTTTGATTGAGGGCATGTTATATCAAAGGCAAGATTTATAATAATTCTTTAACGCAAAAAGAGTAGATGGCGATTTATTCACATGATTTTTGAAAAAATGTGGATTTTGGAATTCGTTTTAATGACTTGTGAGTTAGGCTTTTGATTTATCGCTAAAGTACTTTTTATATGGGTCCCAAAAATACTCTATCCAGCCCTCAAGGACTTCATCGGCTTGCTCTTCTGGAACATCTGAGAGTACCATGATAAGCTCGGTTCCATTGGCTACCTTATTGAAACATAATTCTAGCTTTGAAGAGGTAAAGCCATAATCGTTGTTAGTCCAGTTTTGAACCACTCGTTTTCCATCTTCAAGCTCAAGATATTTCCCAAGTATGGAGTCGCCATAAGCCGTGTATTTGCCGCCGACCACTGCTTTACCAGTGGCTTTACTTCCTGTAATTTTGCTGAGGATTTTCGGGTCAACATAGGCATCGTAAACTTCTTTGGGTGAAGCTGGAATAATCACTTTTTGCTTTATTGTTTTGGTTTTCATAAAAAAAAGTCGCCTACTAAACTAGCTTTGGAAGAGCTTTTTTAACATTTCGTTTGCGCCCTAGTACATTGAGTGGCCATGAGCACTCAACCGAATCTTGAAGTGGTTGGCGGACTACCAGTAGGCGTCACTGCTCCATACAATAGTATAGGTGCCCTTGTTTCACTAAAGAACTACGAAGCGCTGCTTGAATTAAGAAAAATAAAAACAGAATATAGTAAACTCGCAAATAATAGTCGTGGAAGATTAAGCATCTTTGTTAAAAACTAGTTACTTGTAGGTCCATTTATCGTTTAGCTCCTTGGGGGGGGAGCAAACGTACCTTGAATGTGGTTCCTTTACCCTCTTGGCTCTCAAAAGAGACTGCGCCGCCTAATGCTTCAGTCATACGTTTGATTACCGCTAAGCCGAAGCCTTGTCCTTTCGATTTGGTCGTGAACATTGGTGTAAACAATTTGCTTTTTACGGTGTCGGGTATGCCAACACCAGTATCCTTGATGGTTATGAGGACGTCTTTTGCTTCTTTGTAAGCATGTATAGTTAGGTGCAAGGCGACATAGGTGAACTATATTTTGATCAAAAAAAAGAGGGAGAATGTATTCTCGAAAGATTGGGGTTTGATGCTTCTTTGTCTGATCATCTCCCCTGTTAGCTTTGTGCTGCGTTTTCTTTGATGAATTTTCGGTATTTGATGTTGTAATATGCAAAGGCTGCCGTCAACGGGCTTGTTGCAAATACTATTTCTGCAATCATTTTTCAACACCTATATGTGAGGGAAGTATAGGGTTTCTTTTGGAGCTGTTTTCTTTGAGGATGTTTTTTCCATTTTTTTTCACCTTGCTTTCTTGAAATTGATTACCATTTGACTCGATATAAATGTGGTTGAGACTTGTTCATAATTTTTATGAAAAGTTAAACAACAAACATATTATTCAATGTTAATGGTTACAAATGTACTGATATTATTTTAAAATATGAGCAATTGATGAACAGAACAAATGGTAAAACGTTACGATTTCTTATGCCCATTCAATGTATCACTGTATCGTTTTTGCCCGAAATTTTTTCGGGAAATTTTTGAACGCGCTCACACGCTCAAGCTTAGTTCTGGTCCGGGAATAACATTTCTGTCTAAGTGTAATTTCTTAAGACGAATGCTCTGCATTTGCCTTCTGCCCTTTATTGTGTGCAGTGTTTTCGGGCTTTAAGGCCTTCAATTTTTCGGGGGGTATAGTAGGAAAGGCTTTACAGGTTTTACCTTATCATCACAACATATAAAATGAAAATAATATTATTTGACTTGATTTACTCTATACACGGCAATTCGTAAAAGGCCTTTTACCAAGGATGAAACTTTTCTAAAAAGGGATTTTGCAGCTAGATTGCCCATAATCCTCATGCGAGGAGTTCCAGGCTAACTGGCTTACCCTGGCCTTTTACATAGGCTTCTTATAATTTAGTTATTAGGATTTGAAGAGGGACGGCTTCATTTGTCGATCCATGTTTTGACCGCTTCTTGGATAGCTTTTGATAAGTCGCCTTTTTTGCCTCCGAATTGCTCTACCGCTTTTAATCTGAGCTGTTTTTCTAAGTCGTCTGAGATGTCAATGTTAATGCGGCCCAAGTTTAGTCACTTGTTTTTGTTTCTGGAATAAGCGAGCAGGCAAATTTTTGCTTGTTTGTTTTTTTGTCCCTTCGAGTTCGCTTATTAACATAAATGCATATGTGTATACACGCTTATAAGCCTATGAGCTTAAGTGTGTAAACTGCATGGGAACATTACCTAAAATCAGAGGCACACCACTACCCAGGCCTTCCAAAAATTTACCCCATAGAGGAGTGTGAGGTCTTTATGGTTTAAGCTATTGTTTAGAACACAAAAATATAAAAAATAAAAATTGAATAAGACATACGCTATGCCCTCCCGTCTGTGGAAGACCTTTGCCCTTGATGCTTACACTGATCACCGTCACTTTTAACTGAAAAATTAGCTCTTAGTCAAGAAAAGAATTACGCTATAACTTGAGCCAATTTTCTCTCTGTCCCTGTATGTTCCATGTCGATATTCTCATCTAAAAGTAAATCCTGCCACGGGTGCGAAGCAGAATTCGTGTTTTAAAGCTGTAGGTGGACTTTATATGCACTGAATAATTGTGCTTGCTGAGATTTTCGGTTTATGTTCTTGATTTAGAAGTTCTATGGCCTCATTGTTTGTTATTCCGAATGGGAGAACATCTTTGTGAAAACTTTCAACATGTGACCGTACCATAGATATTGCTTCGCATATGCTACCTAAAATTTCAAAACTATAACCGCAGGGACATTGACCTTTTAGCTTCCTTCTCAAACTTTCCATCTCCTCAATCAACTCAAAGATGTACATAAGATCAAAATGAAATATTAACTTCTGTGACTGTACAATCACAATCACATCATTATCTTCCGTTCATTGAGTACATTGCAAGCTTTTGCCAGAAATTTTTTCGGGAAATTTTTAGACGCATCCGCAGCTCAAGCATAGTTCTGGTCCGGAAATAACATTTCTGTCCGAGTGGAATTGTTTCGGACAGATTTTAGATTTTTCTGACTGTGGCTACGCGTCCGTCTGGAGTGTCTATCATTTGCTATTCTAAAACATCCCCGGTTGAGGTCAAGAAAACATGCTATGCCTTCGGACACAGTTGCTCTTTTTAAGCATATGAGTTGCATTCGATACTTCACAGCAAGATCGACAGCCTCGATTCAATGCTCGCATGGATCCAGCGAATTTACTCAGAATTTCTTCGGGATCCATCAAGTTTTAACTCGAACTATCAACGTTCATTGCCTTGTCGCTTGAAAGTCAAAGCCGAAAAAATGCGCAAGGAACTTTCTTTGCTTAACGCTACGGAAAACTGCAGCGGCGTTGCTGAATTCTGCAGCGACAATAAAAGCCTAAATCAGGACCATTCAATGAATCAAGGGCAAAGTTGGAGCCTTCGGCGGGATTTGGACCCGCGACCATTACCTTACCAAGGTAACGCCCCACCGGGCTAGGCTACGAAGGCGCTTTATGCTGTTACCGTGAAAGAACTGCTTCTTGGCAATAAAACGCTTACGGTTGATATAGAAAAAAAATTATTTCGCGGGTTTAATAATTTTGTTTGTTGAATTGCTGTCGAGTGTTCAAACTTTTTTGGATAAACAATTGTTTGATTTGAAATTGTTTGCTTACTTTTGTCAGTTGCAACGAGAAAAAAAACAGCGCAACGAAAAACAACGAAGATAACTTAACATGCAACAAAACAAACCTGAACCAAAAAACCAACCTAAAACACAAACAAAACACTGCAAAAAACATTCATTTTCCGCTTAAACATTGCAAAATGCTAAGGCGAAATAAACCCAAAGCTTAAAGATCTAACCAAACCGGGCAAAAAAAGCAGACTTTAAAACCTGCTCTACCCCCATAAATTGCAACTTTCTTGCAAAAACACTTTTTACTCCTGTTGTTCTTCTTGTAAATTTTTCTCTAATAATTTAAAGTTATATCGTAAAACAATCTTCAACTATATGGAATTAACGAAAAGAAATAATCAATCGTAAAAAAACGTCAATAACTATTTCTTTCAATAAGTTTTGGAACGAAAATAAACTGGAAAAAAAGTATTTCAACGGGCAAGAACCAGGAAAACTCAAATTGCAAAAGTCTCAAAGCCCTGAAGCAAAAAAGCAAACTGAAACACAAATAACAAAATTTAACCAAAAATGGTCAATATTTTTTTTTCACAAATACTTGTCGGGTGTTTTTGTCTGGTAAGGAAAAGCTTCATATTAATTAATCATTACACAATCTTGCATCAAGCGTTGCAGGGGTCTCCAAGCCAGGTCAACGGAGTAGGGCTTAGGACCCTATCGCGTAGGCGTTCGTGGGTTCAAATCCCAC
>PLTA01000048.1 GCA_003164295.1 Candidatus Bathyarchaeota archaeon | reverse complement strand
AAAATAATGCTGCAAATATAACAACTTCAAACAACAATAACAAACGTTTAGATTAATGTTAGTAACAAAAATGCTCCTGCAAGTTTTGCTCATATCACTACTAAATGTTTGAGAATTAAAATCAATATTGCTTTCACGGAGGTTCAGTAAAATATGGTTGCTATATTCCAAGATCACTTTGATTTTTGTATTTTCGCTGGGTTTTGGTTACTAACGTAGCTTTTGAAGACTGCGCAGTCTATACATTGTTTTGTTGTACATGGCTCGTCTGTAAATGGACAGCTGGGAAATATTTTTGGAAGATAATCGTTTAACGCTCTATTTTCTATTGACTCAAAATCAAGCTTAGCGTTATTTAGAATCATTCTAATTTCATCTGTAGTTTTTTGGGTCATCTCAGTTTACCTCTTTGTTTGATCTGCTCCATAATTTTTCAACTCACAAGTGGAATGGAAGCTCTCTCTCTCTCTCTTTGATTCTTTTTCCCCTTATGCAGGGCAAACACGCTGAAAATATATAAAAGCCATATTTCAAAATAAGTGACATGTCAAAAAAAATTATCGCCCATTTACTGTCTGAGATTTATGTGTGGCAGATGTGAACTATATGAATTGAAAAATTTTAGTTGCCTATCGGTATGCTTTTGTTTTATTATAGAGAAGGTCAGGGTTTTAGGTTCATTAGTTTTTCGAGTAGGTTTAGTATGCGGTTGAATATTTTGCCAATTATACCTATTTCACTTGTCATACCACGTAGGTTTTCTATATCGTATTTATCTATCGTTTGGGTTAACAGGGCTGCAGCAACGTAAACCACTGCGAAGAATATTATGCCTATGATTAGCTTTATCCAGTTTGAGAAGGCCAGCTCTGAGATGAGAAGGTAGGTAGATCCGGCGGCTATACCGGATGAAAGCAGAATTTTTGCTGACGAACGCCAATCTACAGTTAACTCGTAATGTTTTTTTATCCAATAAAGCCCTATGACAGTTGATGGAATCGCGGATACTATTGAAGCCACAATCAGCCCTAAAATTCCAATGCGTAAAATTAGAATGTAACCCATTGGGAAGCCGATGACTGCTGTAATTAAGGTTAGGTACAGGTAGAACGTGGTTTTTCCTTGGCCAATAATGAAGTTGCCGGTGCTTAAGCTTCCGAACGCTGGGTAAATATAGTTGATTGATAGCAAAGCTAAAAACAGTGGGGCTGTTGAGTATGTTTTCCCAAACAGCGTAGAAATTGCCGGTTGGGATAGGCACATAACGAGTGCTGCTACGGGCACTACGAGGAGTGAGGCGTATTTGACTGAGAATTGGAAGACGTTTTTAAGGGTTTCTTTGTCTTTTTGCGGGTTGAGTTTGCTGAACGCTGGAAACATCATTGTTGTTATTGGCGTTGCAAAGAACGTTATTAGAACTACAAAAGTGCTGGCTATTCCGAAGTTGCCGATGGCTGAGTTGTTGGTGAGGTAGAAAATTGGGAGTAGAAAATTATAGAATTGGGTTTGAAAGCTGCCTATGATGGTTGAAAGGGAGAGGGGTGTGCCATAGGTCAGCATTGTTTTTGTGTAGGCTTTTATTTCAAGTTTAATGTTTTTTAGTTTTGGCAGGTTTTTGTATTGGGTCCACACAAGTGCTATACCTATTAATCCGGCAATTACCGTGCCAACTGTGTAGCCTATGACCGCTCCAGAGGTGCCTAATCCCAGGATAACTAGTGTAATCATGAGGATGGTTTTTATTATGGCTTGACAGACGATCATTATGCTGTTGAGTTCCATTTTTTCAATACCAGTGAATGCGGCTGAGGCTGCATTGATGAGTCCGCCAGCTAAGATTGTAATTGAGGCGATTTGGATTAAGGAAGTTATTCCAGGGCGTTGAAATATGTTTGTTGCGAGATAACCTGAGAGCGCAAAAGATATTATAGATAAAGCCATTCCAAGAGCAATTTCGAAGATTATTCCTGAGATGAGTATGCTCCTGACTTCTGATGCTCTGTCTTCTGATCGATATTGGGCTGTGCATCTTACCATTGCTGAGTTTATGCCCCAGTCTCGAAATACGCCTATAAGGTTAGGCGTGATCAAAACGATACCGTATAAACCGTATAGGCTTGACCCCAGTAGCCTTGCGATAAATATTGTAGCAATTGAGAGGATCACTGTGGAGACTACTAGACCCCACAGTAAGTGGAAGCTGCCTTTTGCTGAAACTTTCCCCATTTCCGCGGCTTTACTCATCTTTTTTTCTCAACTTATTTTACGTTTGTTTGGTTTTCTTATGTGTAGAGCGGAGATTGCCTCGCGCTTATTTTATCTGTTTTATTGAGTAAATGCAGACAGTAGCTAAAAAGCGCTTTTCATAGTCATGACTAGATAGAAATAAAAAATCAGAAAAACGTTAGAAAAAGTTACTCTTTCACATCGAAAAAAGAATGCTTAGTGTCCGCCGAGCTAACGCGACACCGTCGTTATTTATCGAGCATGCTTTCGAGTATATCGATTATTTTTTTGCCAGCAGTGCCATCGCCAAATGGGTTTAACCAATTTCTTTTGCGGACGCAGATAATTTTGGCTGCTTCAAGAACTTTGTCGGGGTTCGTACCAACGAGGATGTTTGACCCCACTTCTATGGTCTCTGGTCTTTCTGTATTATCTCTTAATGTAACGCAGGGAATGCCCAGAATACAGGTTTCTTCTTGTATACCGCCAGAATCAGTTAGGACAAGTTTGGCTTTGCTTTCAAGCTGTAGGAAGGCTAAATAGTCTAAAGGCTCAACTAGCGTGATGCCCCTATGTTCGATACCGAATTGGTCTAGTTGTTTTTTTGCTCTAGGATGAATAGGGTAAATCAATGGAATCTGGAATTCACTCTGAACTATTTGTAGACTCTGGATAAGCTCTTTAAATTTTTTCGGGTCGTCAACATTTTCCTGTCTATGAGCTGTAGCGAGTACGTATTTGCCGTTTTCAACGTTTAAGGTATTTAAAATTTGGCTATTTGATTTGGCTATTTCTAGGCTCTGGTATAGGGCATCCACGACTGTGTTTCCGACTAGGAACACTTTGTTTTTTTCGATACCTTCATGGATTAATGTTTCCCTGGATTTTGGGGTTGGGGCAAACAAGTAATCTGAGCAATGATCAGCTAAGACTCTGTTAATTTCTTCAGGCATATTTTTGTCATAACTTCGTAATCCGGCTTCGACATGTCCAACTTTGATTCCAAGTTTCGCAGCGGCCAATGCACCAGCTAAAACTGTGTTTGTGTCACCTTGAACCAGCACAACATCGGGAGATTCTTGCATCAAAACTTTTTCTATACCCGCAAGCATCTTGCCTGTTTGCTGCCCATGAGTTCCCGAACCCACATCGAGATTGTACTTTGCCTCAGGCAGATTAAGCTGCTCAAAGAAGACTTTATCCATACTATACGAGTAATGCTGTCCAGTATGCAAAATAAAATAATCTAAACCCAACCTGCTACATTCACGGATTATCGGTGAACATTTTACTATTTCAGGTCTAGTTCCCAAAATTATAGAAATTTTCATCATAAACATTACATCGCCGTGACTTAGAATGTGTTAATCATAACGTGGTTTTTAATAAATGGATGCACAAAAAATGCATAAAGAATGCGAAAGCACGTTGCGTTTTTCGCAGCCATCTAGCTCTTTACAAATTTTTAAAAATATCGTCATACTCAAATATAGATTAAGGAGTTATTATTTTTTTTTTAAAACAATAACATTTATTCTCATAAGCCTGCTTGGAAATACAGGATGAATTGTGCAGGTTGGTTTGTACGCGAGGCTACAGTAAGCGCGATTTAAATTATGGTTCCCAATGAACATCTTTTTTAATAATCTTGGCAGGTACTCCTGCAACTAAGGTGTTTTCTGGTACGTTTCTAGTCACAACAGCGCCAGCTGCGACAACGCTACCCGATCCTATAGTCACTCCCTTAAGAATCATTGCTTTAGCGCCTATCCAAACTTGAGAGCCTATTAAGATAGGCTTGCTCATTTCAAAGTCATCCTGTACTATTCGATGTAGGTCGCTATCAAGAATTTCTACACCCCAGCCAATAGTAGTACCCTTTCCTATCTTAATGTGTTTGTCGCACACTATACTGGAGTTACTGTTTATGAAAACATCTTCAAGCTCCAAAACCGCTTGCTCATATACAATCAGCTTTACGCCCGGACCAACAAACACTTTGCCGTCAATAACGAGTTTGCTATTCTTTTCAAGATAAAGCGAACCTGCAACTGTCGACGGCGTAAAGTTATGTTTAAAGCCAAACCAAAAATAGCCCCTATTTTCGACTATCGCATTATTGCCTACGGTGACATCTAAATTCCCATTCAAAATAAAGCAGTCGATACCCTTACCATTTTTGCCAGCTTTGCACTTTAGATAGGTACGGTAGCTCTTGAGCATTGTACGGGGGCCAATATGATGCTTTGCGAGGTGGGAGAGAATTTTAACCATAATCTTCATCCATTCTTACAAATTTAAAACTTTTGACACAGAATTCACGATTCACACGCTCAGTAATCTACCAATCATTTTGTTCCAACTGAATCTCGGGAATTTTTTGAGATCTTCAAGTTGCTATTAAAATAAAGTATATTATATTGCAATATCTGTAATAGCATGCATAAATATGCCACCTCTAAAAGAGATAGCGCCCCGAAAAATTTGGAAAGAAAGCGTGGTTTCTTAAAACATGATTTTCGTAAAGAACACTATCTAACCGTTGCCCTCCCATCGTTTGAGATAAGTGAAACTCTATCGATTTGGGCACGTATAGCGCTCGCACCTAGAGTTTCGGTTCGCGAGAAATAGCGTTCGAAATACTCATTTGGAATGAGCATATTGAAACGAGAACCTAAGACGCGAAAAATGCCTCTACTCATTATGAACGTGGGAAACATGAAAAAAATTTTGAACCCGTAAAATCTAGAAAGGAAAAAGGCATGATTTCTTGCTACATAGTATTCATAAAGTAGTAAATTTGAATTTGACCTTTGACCGCCAGTCTGTTGTGGAGAATGAAAAGCAATTATACCTGGATCATATTTTAATGTATAACTGCTCTGCAATGCCCTAAGGTGAAAATCTGTCTCTTCTCTATAATGATTACCAATATAACGCTTATAATCAAACCCACCCATTTCCAAAAATACTTGTTTTGAAACAGCAAAAAATCCACTTAAAACCTTTGCATTAATGCTTTTCGAAAAGGCAGAAAAGGATCCTGTAACTTCACCAGTTATCCCGCTCATTTTTGGAAGGACATCATTCTGGACATAAGGTCGAAAGCTATTGCCTTCTATACTCAGACCATCATTAGAAATTGACTCAAAAGTTTCTTTTGAAACATCGAATACACGCCCACTAATGCAAGCAATTCTCTCGCTTTTCATTTTTTGTTCATAATCCAATACATGAAGAAGCGTTTCATCCGATACAATGGTACAATCTTGCGATAGCAAAACAACATTTGAAATAGCTAAACTAACACCTTCCGTATAAGAATACGAAGAACCTTTTCTTACCGTATGACTAACATACTTAATTCTATGGTCAGCTAGATAGGGACGCAAAACAGAATCAATATCAGCAGTTGACCCGTCATTAATAATAATTAATTCTGCTAGACCCGGTAATTTGAGGTAACTATTGATACATAATTTAATTGAATCAGGCCTATTTAGCGTAGGAATTACAACACTTACTCCAGCTATCACCATATCTTTCCCTCAACATCATTACAGTTGTCCAAACAATCTTGAAATTGCTTCTAACATTATCCTGTTTTGCTAAACGCGTATTTTCCTCCCGATGCTTAAAGCTGATAGGAAGAACTCATTATTCAAGTTAAACCATAGATAGGGTAATTGAGATAAAAAAATCTGTTATCACCAAGTCCAACCGGTAATAGTCGACCCGACTTTCTTCGGGGGATTTCCTGCAATAATTGTATTTTTATCCACGTCTTTTGTTACTACAGAACCTGCTGCCACAATAGAGTTATCGCCAATAGTAACTCCTCTGAGGATAATCACATTTATGCCTATCCAAACGTGGTTTCCAATTATGACTGGTGCTGTCTTAGCCGGTTTTCCGTCAATTCCATGCCAGTCAGTATCGAAAATTGTCGTATGATCTCCTATGAGTATGTTATCACCAATCTCTATCTTTGCAAACGATGCTATCGTGACCCCCTGATTTATTTTAACATCATTTCCAATCTTGATAATTGCATTTTCTCTAGCGAATATCTCTATGGGAAAAAGCGGGCATCTTAAGGTTAGGTTTGCTCCTGCAGATATGTTACCTTCTCCATGAATCCAGGGGCTTCCAATCAGGGTCAGACCTTGACCGACACTTGAAAATTTTTTTCTATAGGCACGATTTTGCAAATAACTTTTAACAGCCATTTTCGATCACTTCTTCTTCAATTCTCTATTCTGAACTCAATATGTATTCCGCCATATTTTATCGGTTAAGATTATTGTTTTGTCCAAAGATCAAACTACGACTCTTACCGAACCTTTGCCAGCAAGCAAACTTACTCATGAACCTCAAGCAACAAAAAACAGAGAACACCCTATACTCTTAAGTCAACCCAACAGAAGAGCACTTGATTTTTGTTTTAGCTATGAGTAAGAACAAGTTTTAAGTATTCTCGATTGTTTTTGTTTGGTTGGGATTACGATGACATTTTATGACGACGGTTTTTATGCGTTTGAAGACAAAACTGGAATGGATAGTGCACGGGTTATTGTACCCTTGATTTTACAGTTGGGTAGTTTCAAAAGCGTTTTGGACGTAGGTTGCGGTGTTGGAGGATGGCTCAAAGTTTTCAGCGAACAGGGCGTTTTAGACTTTGTAGGTGTTGATGGACCATGGATTAGAAATCAAAAACTTATGATACCCAAAATGCAAACGTTGACTCACGATCTTCAAGAACCGTTAATGTTGAACCGAACCTTTGATTTAGTTGTTTCGTTGGAAGTGGCCGAACATTTGCCTTATAAAAAGGCAGAAACATTCGTAAACAGCCTTGTAACTCATGGTGATATTATTTTGTTTAGCGCAGCCATACCAGGGCAGGTCGGAACACATCATGTTAATAAGCAATGGCCTTCTTTTTGGGCAGAGATATTCGATAAGCATGGGTTCGTCGTCGTAGATTGTCTACGCAGAGAAATCTGGGACAACCAACAAGTTGCCTTTTGGTACGCACAAAACATAATGTTCTTTATCAAAAAAACCCAATTAGACAAGTACCCAAAGCTGCAGGGGCATTATGCTGGGGAAAAAAAGAAACAATTAAACATTGTGCATCCCATACTTTTGGAGTACATCCTTAATACTAACGTTTCCTTATTTGGTAGCGTTAAACTTTTTTTGAAAGCATTAAAAAATAAGTTGAAGTAATACACTAACTTCAGTTTCCAAGTGTCGTCGAGAGACTTGAAAGAGTTAAACTTTGTAAAAACTTAAATTCGTTTGCATAAACGTTTTATTGTTAAATACCATTTGAAACCGATTTTTTCTCCATACTCGGTTTAATCAGCGGGCTCAAATTAACTTAAAAATACGTATAATTACATTAAGAAAATCCAGAAAAAGTCTAATTACACCTTTTTTCGCTCAGCTATTTGCATCAAGGTTTTGTGAGAACAAAATAATTAAATTTTTTGACACGGTTTAGAATGGCGGTTTGTTGCAAGAGATATGTCTGATAAGTGTGTGCTAGAAAAGTCGCCCAAGTAGCTGGGTCATCCGTGCAATTATTTTTATTTTAGCGGACTTCTCCGAAATAATAACGCGAGGATTGGCCATCGTAAATATGTATAGTAGCAGACTGTAGCATATTTGTAAAGGTTGGTATCCATTCGACACACTTTTCGATTTCCCTTGAGTGTAATTCCATCTCATGATATAAGCAAATGTCATCCTTTTAGGTGGCACCTTGTGATAGACAACCGCTGTCTGAATAAACTTAACACCGAAGCCTTTGCTTCTTGCTCGCTCAATCAAATTAAATTCTTCGTCACTGAACAATTTTCCTTTTCGTCTACCAAGGTTCGGATTAAAAAGCCCAACCGTTTTAAACACGTTAGTTCCGAAAGCCATGTTACAACCCCAAATCTCACCCGTTGCACAAAAAATATTGCCTACACCAGCGTATCCACCCAAATCTTTTTCATTCCACCATTTGGGAGGGGACGTTTGATACAACGGTCTGATTGGTCCTCCGATGACATCGGCACTTTCGAGACCTTTTTGAATTTCCTCTACCCAGTTTTTTTCAGCAATAGCGTCATCATCTATAAAAGCAATGTATTCACCATTAGCAATTTTCACGCCATGATTTCTCGCATTGCTTAGACCAACCTCTTGATCAAATCGTATAACCTTTAAGTTCTCAGATTGAAATTCCAAAGTGACAGGAGGGTTGGATCCGTCGTCAATTACTATGATCTCAAACGGTTTCACCGATTGACGTAACAAACTTTCGACTGTCTCCAATACATCCTTTGGTCTATTGTATGTAACAATGACCACACTTACCTTCTTTTTCATTTTGTCTCCCCGTGAAATTTCCATTTTCGTTCTATCTATATGCTTGAACACTTTTCAGGTTATCCAAATGACATCAATGACAGGTTCTGAAGAAGCTTGAATTATTCTTGATGGTTTTTATTTTTTTCGGCATGGTTTAAAATGGTGGTTTATGAGATCCTATAAAGTTCTAACTTTCTGGTATAACTATTGATTATTATTTTCAAAAAAAAGAAAAGAAAAGTTTTTTTGAAATCTTAATGTGTCTCAAAGCCGCGCAGAAGACTTATTATGATTTTATTAATTGAATTTCTGCAGTTACGCATGTTAATGTATCCGCAGAGTTGGATGAGCCGAATTTGAAGGTAAGCTGTATCATGTTTGATATAGTTGAGGCGCTACCAAGTGCTGTTGCTACTGTAGTTGTTGTCGGTGTATAACTCCAAGCGGAAGAGGCTGCGAACATGCCTTCCACGTAACCTGATGCTGTAACAGTTGGTGCTGAATCTATACTGTCAACCGTAAGAAAATAAACTAGGTTCCAGCCCTGATTTTTTACGTTTGCGCCTATCACTGGCGTTAAGGTGCCTATTGCTGTACCTGTTAAAGTTGTTGAACCTATCCTTAATTGAAATTGAAGAGTTGGCGCTGTTGAATATGAACCGATTATTCCTGACGCTGTAACCTCGTAAGTTTGTCCAACATCCATCATGTTGGCGGGGATTGTCCAGCCGATAAGTTGGGTTTCTGTTGAGGCTGAAGATATTGTGACGGGGCTTGTTAATGAGGCTAAACCTGAGTATCCAATAGGGCCATAACCTAAGTTTGACCAAAATATCACTGCACCGTTTCCGCTTATGCTATCATATACACCTGTAGCGCCTACGCCTATGTCGTTATCTGAACATTCGATTACGGCTGGAATGTTGCCTTGCTCCAAAATCACATATTTTTCTGAAGGCGCGCCCTGTTGGGAGGCGCCTAAAACGTTATCTGTTATAGTAACGTTGTTTACCGACCAAAGATTAAGATCACAATAGGTGTTTGTTGGTAATTGACTGTTGTATTGGATGGTATTTCCTGATAAAATAGCATCATAAGTAGAAACTAGTTGGCAACCTGTTTCATCGTTGTAACTTATCATGTTTCCGTTTATTTGGATGTTATAGTTTATGCCCGATGTGTAGATGCCATATAAATCGTTATATTGAATAACGTTTCCGTCTTGTATGAAGATGTCTGCTGCAGATCCGTTTACACTTATTCCGCTATCTAAGTTATTCATATCTTGGTTTGCATTTACATTTACTTCAGTGACGGATCCGGACATGCTTATGCCGTTTTGGTCATTGAGTTTTATTACGTTGTTTGGTCCAATATACATATTGCCCATATTATAGAGGGTGATGCCGTCGCCGCCATTGGCTTCTATCCAGCAATTATAGATTCTGTCATACCAAGAACTTGTATTCGTTACATAGATGCCTCCTGTTAAGCAATTTTCGATAGCGCAATCGTATAGTGTCCAATCTGAATGTGCTGATGCTGAATATACGCCGTAACTGGTACCAACTTCATTTGGCATGTTACCGACGATGATTAAATTGCTGATGCCTCCAAAATAATCATGTGAAGTTAAGGCTGTGAAAGTAATTACGTTGCAGTCTGCACCATTGGCTAACTCAAGAGTTGTTCCCAAATTAGCTCCAGGCGAATTAGATCCAGCACCAGGACCTTGGCCTTGCAGGTTTACACCACCTGGTACATCAATAGTACTGCTTAAAAGGAAAAGACTATCACTTAAGTAAACAGTTCCGCCATCCGGCATAGCTTTTATTGCGTCATTTATGGTAACCGCTGCATCTGTTGAAGTCCAATTACTTTCTATTTGGTCAGTTGCTCCATTTATCGTTCCACTTATAGCAACATAACTGCTGCCGCTTGGTTCAATTAAATAACTTGCTCCGCTGGGTGTACCTGTAATCGTCATACTTGAGTAAGCGAATGTTGTCATTAAAGAACTAAGTAAAAAAATTATTGCAATACTACCCGCAATCTTCTTGTTCACTTTTAGTCACCTTGTATGTTGATTTTGTTTTTCTTGAATAATTAGGGCGAGTTAGGTTGTTCGCTTTCTAAGTTATTCTATCTGAGCAAGTTATTTTTTTTTTATGCCCCTTCCAAGAAACTTACAGTATCTTTAATTAATTATCAGACGTAATTACTTAAATAAATTGTTTGTGATACTATGGCAAGAAACTGCAGGTGAGTCCTTATTCTTTGCTTTTTCATAAGCTCTCGAAGTAATATTGACGTGATGTAAAGAGAAACCGGAGTCTACAAATCTCGTTCACAGGATCCAGCCTAATCAAAATTATAAGCTCTTTAATCACATTTGAAGGCGCGTGCAAGAAGTTATGAAAAAGCAAAAGTCTGTGATACTTGCTTTTCATTTGCACAGAAAGCATCGAATATAGTGTGCCTTCACTTTTTTTCTTAACTTGCGATAGTTTATCTTTCATGAGACCCCCAAAATAAATATCATGGACTAAACAAGCATAGAGCATATTTTCTTTCCATTTTTCTGATGATATCTGCTTCTGATGCACTCTATAGTAATAGAGGAACTCGCTTAGATTCATGATTTTATAGCCCTTTTTGGCAAGACGGCACCAGAGCTCATAGTCTTCAGCTTGGATGAAAAAAGGATCATAAGATCCTTCGCCAAGAATGACTTTTCTTCTGAACATTACAGAGCCGTGCCCAATCTGGTTTCCTTCTTTCAAATCCAAAAAGTCTACTTTCTTTTTCTGCAGCACTTTACGAATGATGTCTCCTTTATCATCAATTTTTATAAGAGAAGATCCGATGACAACCAATTTCTCGTCATCGAGGAAACTTTGAAACTGCATAGCAAACCTTCGAGGATCCGATAGGTCATCGGCATCGTGCAAGGCAATCAAATCGCCTTTCGCCATGGTCAATCCGAGATTTCTACTTTCAGCTATATCCATTCCACTACATTCCACAATTTTTACTCTATGGTCTCTGTAGCTTCGAACAATGCTAATAGTAGCATCAGTGGATCCTCCATCAATGATAATCAATTCAAAATTAGTGTAGCTCTGGTTCATTACGCTATCCACTGCAAGGGCAACGAAATTCTCACAATTATACGTAGGCATAATAACAGAGATTTCAGGTCGCATCTTAAACAGCTCTTAGCGTCTATGCGAAATCCTTTTATTTTAACCCTTTCTTTTCTACTCCTCTCTTCGAAAATAATTATCTGTACCCCGTGCAATCTGTAGTCTTGACTTACGATCTTAAATCGTAAGATATATTAGTCTTGAGGGATATACTAAACTCAAAATAATATTGAAACCGATCAGGAAGATATATTGAACTTATGAAGAGAGTTTATGTTTATTGCGTAATTAGCATATGTTGTCTATTCTTAACAGTTTTCTTGATTAGCATAAACGCTTCAAACCCAGAAAATGTTAATTACATGATAATTACCCAAGGCACAATAAACTCTAATTGCTATCAATGTGCGTATGCTAGCGATGTTTCTAATGGTAATCCCCCAACTACCACAGTAGATGTTGAGTCATCAATCAATGCTTTTGTCACTGTTGCTGGAAAAGGCATCTACCTATACAATGTACAATCCACCATATACAATGACAATGATCCGTCATGGATATTTAACATGATGAAGCCTGTAATTCAAGCTGGCCTCTGTCAAGGCATAATGGTTGATTTCTGGCCAATAGCCTCTGATACAGCTCTCAACGACAGTACAACGATAGCGGCGATTGCTGCTGGAACATGGAACAGTTACTTCACAACATTTGCAGATGAAGCAAAAGCCTTCGGATACCCCATATACCTCAGAATCGGCGCAGAAATGAATATAAATCAAGGCTCAACGACTTGGTCTGGCGTAGCCTCCTTTGGCGAGAACGCGTCCACATTTGTTTTAGCATGGCAGTACGTTTATGACGTTTTTCAATCCCAAAATGCCAAAAACGTTTATTTTGTTTGGAACCCAAACTACAACAGCAACGGACCCAACGACTTGACAGCTTACTATCCGGGAAACAGATATGTCAACTGGGTTGGAATAGATATCTACCAGCAAACCGCGTCAAGCGACAACATCCCGAGCATGATAAATGAAATTTATAGCACTTATAGCAGTCAAAAACCAATAATGATCGCAGAATGGGGATACGGCTCAAGCTACACAGATGCGCAACGTGCAACATGGATGAACAACTTTTTTGGCGTAGTATCTGCAAACCCAGACATTCAAATGCTTTGTTATGAGTATAGCTACCCTACAGCATTCACTTCGGCTACTCTTCCATTAACGACAGCAACATACCAAAGCGATATTGCAAACTTTAGATATATTGCATAAGGGTATGTCTCTCGACGCCAAACTTATTCAGCTTTTCAACATCGGTCAACATAGCACAAATATGTAAACTTCAACGATTTTGCTACAAACTGACGCGCAAATCGATTTATCAACAGGCTATTATATTCTTTGTTAATTCCATGGGACATAGGTTAAGATATACAACCACCATTTTTCACCGATTACTATTTTTATTTTGTTTTTCCTGGGTCAAAAAAAAATCACTTTTGAATTCCCACGACAAGTCAAGGGGCAGAAGTAACATACCATATTTCACCATTACCATTTGAGTATACTAGATTGTTTTGATTGAGAAGCGAAGAGATTTCAGATGTGTTGAATGATCCAGTAAGAGTAGTTATGGCATCGTTTCCAATGTTTAAACTGCTTAAGTAGATGAAGCTACCTTGTGGCGGAATTGTGGTATTAGTTATGGGAAGTAATAGTTCGTTTGGAATTAAGCCATAGCTTAAAAGTACGTGAGATGCAGATAAATAATCAGCGAATATTTCTGCTGTTTCAGCATTATGGTTTAGTAACCAAGATGCGCTGTATACGTCTTGTTCAGAAATGTAATTATCATAAAAACCAATTTTGACTTGGGTTTCATTTGACACGATCATTCTTTCAAAATCAATTGGATGATTCGAAATGGTATCGCTGGCTACGCGCGTTACAAAGCCCGTCTGCGAAAGAAAGTATCCGCCCAGAATGATAGCCATTAACAAGAATGCTATATCGATATTCTTGCTTTTTGAAGCAATCTGGTGTTTTAAAGGTCGCTTAATTTTCTTCCACACTTTGCCTATTGTTACAAGAAACGCATGGCCCCCTAAAACAAAGCACGGCGCCAAGAACAACAGAATTATGGCATAGAATCTCGTGAAATTGAGAATTGATCCAATGCTAGGTTCGATAAACGTAACAGCCAAGATGAGTGCAGCTACAATCGACATTACTCTATATTGGGCAGAAATTCCTGTTCCTTTCGGTCTCAAAAATATTAAGAGAACGCCTATTATCAAAAAAAGATTTGCAATACCTGTTAGTAATAGATTAATCCAGCTGGCCGCGGTGAAAACTTGCGGAAAACCGAACATACCGGATGATGATGCTACTGCGCCTGTAGGCATTGGAGCTGCAGTTAACTGGGCAAAAGCCAGTTTAAAGGCGTTAGACAATTCTATCAGGGGCGCGCTGGTTAGAGCGTACCATGAGAAAGTAATACCAAAAAGAAGCAAAACAGTTATCGAATTAAGGGTGTCATCAAATTTAGGCTTCACCCTTGAGATTATGAAAACAACAGCAACTATACCCAGATAAAAATAAGCAAGGGCATAATGTGACACAGCTAAAGCTGCCCCAAAAATAATCAAGAGAAGTCTTCTTTGTGTCGCTGGAACAGTCTTGCTTATCAAAAGGAAAAGAGAAAGGACTAGAAAAAATTCGCCTACAATTTGCCTATTGAGACTTAAGATCTCAGTGTCGAAAAAGGCTACGGAAGTGAAGATAAAGAAGAACACGGAAAAGAGCGCGATCATTTTTCCGAACTGTTTTTCACATATTCGGTAAAGAGTTATCGGCACAAGACAAAAAATGAAAGGGTACAGGACTTTGAATACAATTTCGCCCTGAGCACTCATCAAAGTCGAGTAAACTGCTGGCAACAATGTTACTGATAGCATGGAGTCAAGGTTGAGCGTTCCCAATGAGTTAACATTTGGATTAAGAAAACCCCAGTGCCCATTTATCTGAGTTACCCTGAAAACGTAATATTCAAGGTTAGCGTCCCAGCCTATAATATATTTTGAAGTTAATAGTACTTGAAAAACAATAACTATGGAAATTGAAAAAATCAACAATGGGAATAGGTTTTCTGGAACCCGTCTTCTGAAAACAACAATCATTACACACAGAGCGGCGATTATTGCGTCTGAAAGAAGAATAACGTAGGTATTAAGATACACAACGCCTATTGCACTTAAAAACGGAAGAAGAAACAGGATTATGGATAAGGGAAGAAGGGTTTTTAGTTTGACATCAAAACTTGTTTTCGGCTTGAATTTTTCGGACAAATCGCGCCTGTATTCAATAAAAAAAACAGTCAATGTGAAAGCAGATATTGCAGCCATTAGTGGAATCGTTGACAAAGGTTGAGAAAGGCCAAGAAGTATAAACAATTCGTTAACTAACAAACCAATAAACATTACAAGTGCAATACTCAGACCTACAGAGAAAAGAACAGAGTCCAGTAAACTTATTTCTTTTAGTTTAAATAGTCTGAGAATTGCAAATCCCGGAATAAATGTTAGGAAGATAAAAACAACGATTTCTCTGAGAATTGGGATGCCCAATAAAAGTGCAACATTTGCAAGTAAAGTCATAATTGGTATAGCCATCAGGACTTTTCTCATATTCAATGTCAACTCAATGTCAATTTGTTTTGAACTATTTACAGCATCGATGTTCATACATGTTGAGCCAATTTTTCATACTTATGGAAAAAGTTTCGCTTAAAGATTTTCGATTTCTACACATTTTTCCACGCTCCTTAACTATATACAGGTCTTTTGAAAGCTAAGAAGCTCCCAATTAATTAAACAAAATCTATTCTGGAAAGCGCGTTGCCAATTAAGGCTTTCAGAAGTATCATTTACTCAAAATGCGCCCAACGAGTTGCTACTTATTTTAACCTTTTTCTTCGATTAAAGTTTGAAACAAGCACACTGCCTTCTCTGCGTTGAGTTCCCAATCATATAACAATTCGGCTTTTTTTCGAGCGTTTATTGCAAGGCTCTTTCGGAGGTTTTCGTCTTTGATGCATCTAAGCACTAATTGAATAAATTCCGCATCAGGGTATTTACTCATCAGAACATCTTTTTCGTTTTCGAGAGCAAGACCTTCCGCCGCCTTGAAGGTTGAAACAATCGCTTTCCCAGATGCCAAGTACTCCACCATCTTTATCTTAGTTCCGCCCCCGCTCATAATGGGCACTACAGCCAAATCAGCAGCAGCAAGATATTCTGCGGTATTCTCTACAAAACCACTCAATATTACGTTAGGCTGAGATAGCTCAGGCGGGTTTTTACCCACCAATAGTAAATGCACATCAGGATGCTTTTCTAAGATACTGGGCAATATCTTTGTTGCTAAGATGGTGGCGGCTTCCCTGTTGGGTGGATAACTTAAGAGTCCGTGAAAAATGATTACGAGCCCATTGTTTAATTTGTGCTTGTTCCGGACACCAGATCCATCCACCAACGGCGAAAATTTAGTTAAATTTACTGAATTGGGTATTAAATGAATTTTTTCGTTTGGAATCCCCCATGTTAACATGGTTCGTTGATCATCTTCGGAAACAACAAAAACTAAGTCACAACGTTCACAACTTATTTGTTCTAATCGTCTTACTACGGCAGTATACATACTACTTACATCGACATTACTTTTCATTCGCTCAGATTCAATATTGTGGGCATCATATACTGTTGGTACGCCAATAATTTTCTTAACCACAAGCGAAGAGAGGGTAGTAGACGGAAATTCACATTGAATTACATCAATCTTTTCCCTCTTACAAACAAATAACAACTTCAGTATCAGATAAGGATCAACTGTATTAAACAAATTTACTTCTGAAATGTCAGTACGGGTCAATAAACCGAAAAACACATTAAAATTTCTTTGAAAGAACTTTATCACCCCAGGAAAAAAAAACCGCATATAAAATGGGTACTGGATCTCTTTCAGTTGCCCATTATTTACTTTAAAGTATTTGTCATGATCAATTAACAAGGCAGAAAGAGACTTCTTTACGGACCGATCAACAAGGTAAACATCTACATTGTGCCTTGAAAGAGCCTTTGCAAATTCAACTATTCTAGCAACTCCTCCGTTATATGAGTCTAGCCACTCATTGGTGCAAATGCAGACCTTAACTTGCGAGCGTAACTTGCGCTTACAATTACTTTTACTCAATACTTAAACCTCATTTAAACACGCGATTGATGTCTATATTAAATTTTTATCTTTCGCTCTAACTCTCGAATGTACGCACTAACTCACCCAGGCACGCTCATGCACTCCCGAGTGAATTGTGTCCGTCCGTCACTCTCACTCTGTCAACTTAGGTCTGTCAATCGCTCTAAATTGGCAAAGTTTAAGAAATGAATTAACAGTTAATAAGACTTAATAAAATGAGGCTTCAAAGAACAATCATGCACTCTTTCACAAATACATTAGCTATAGCTCTTAAGACTGATTCAGTTGATAAAATCACGTCCGCAAAAACTGACAACGTTCCTACCAAAATTAAGCTATCATTCCAAGCTATAGTGGATCCTTCTATAATTCTTGGTTTAAAAGAGGAGATAGATGACTTCGTAAACAAATGGAGTAAAAACCCGTTTTTGTTAAGTGGATTCATAATCCAGTCCATGAAATCGAATCGCGTGAAAGGATGGACGCCGATTGTTCTTATCATAAAAACAGATGGAAAGATTGTGGGAATGGCTCCTTTGATCATGAAGAAACGGTTGGGGATACGATTCGCTAATTTCTTGCTATTGGACAGTTGGTCGCCAGATTTAGTTTTTGATAATCGATATCAGGAGGCTTGCATGGGAGCCATTCTTGAATATTTATTTAAGAATCTTAATTGTAGATTTGTTTCATTCAATTTGCCTTTCGAGTCCTCAAATCTGAAAACCATAGAACAACAATGTAAACCCCGTGGAATCGGTTTTTCCACTGAGACTTATGATGCGCAGAGCATTATTCCAGTTGAGAGTTCTTGGGATGAATTTCTAAAAAAGAAAAGCCGGAGAAGAATTATTAGGCAAATAGAACGTAAAATGGATGAGATTGGTTCGTGGAGAATCGAGTGCATTGAAAAAGTGAGCAACCGACCGGATGTATTAAAGAAGTTACTTGACGTTGAGAGCATGAGCTGGAAGGCTGGCGAACCCTGGGTGTTTAATCTAACTAAAGAAGAACTCTTGATGACTTGGGAAGGATTGCAGATTATGACCGGAAGTAAAACAGATCTTAAAGGCAGTGTTTGGTTTTTAGAAATCAATTGCGAAACGGTTGCTTACACCTATGCAATTAAATATAAAGGAACGGCATTTATACTTAAAATATCTTATGACGAGCGATACAAAAAATCTTACGTTGGCAAATACATAAACAACATAGCAATACGTGATATGTTCAATGAAGGTCAGATTAAAACTATCAATTTTATGTCAGAGTTTCCCTTCATGACATTCTGGACTTCTTCGTCCTTAAAACATGCAGGAGTTTCAATGTGGAACTTTGGGAAACTGGTGAAAAGCTTGCAATCAAACACTGCTATGTTAAGAATTTTAAGAACTGTTGTAGTCAACTTGCCCTCTGAACAAAAACGTTTGTTGGACACTTTGTATCCAACCCAAAAATGAACGGAACATTATTCTGGATGCAGAAACCTTGAAATCCTATTGCACGCTTAAATCGCGAGCCACCCACTCATGATGAAACTTCCAGACATATTTTTGCTATACACACCGTTTCTTAGGAATTCTCGCTCTTGAAAATAATTCAGTACTCCCTGAGATTTTTGCTGTAAAAATTTACGGAGTCTTCAAATAATTGATTTAGACTTCATAAGCAAAGAGGTCCATATGCCTTTCTTTTGCAAATCCTTCCAGTCTGACTCATCTTTTAATTCTGGTCTTTCTCAGACGTCAAATCAATTTTTTAATATCTCACAACTTCAAATGTCTCTTTGATAGGAGGCTCAATTGAACACCTTTGAACGACGCTAAATTAACTATCGAGTCATAAATTTAATAGCGTTTTTTTATTTTGCGATTTTTGACATGCAAAGCAGTGGGGTTTTCTTTAACCCAATCACTTGTGTCTCCAAAATAAGCTGGAAAAAACGAAGAAGTGTCTCTCAGAGTCTTATTATAAACAGTTCCACTGTAGCCTATTTAGATATTATCTTGATGCACACCAACTGCGATGG
The DNA here is from genome assembly GCA_003164295.1 of Candidatus Bathyarchaeota archaeon. GTDB lineage: Archaea > Thermoproteota > Bathyarchaeia > Bathyarchaeales > Bathycorpusculaceae > Bathycorpusculum. The sequence continues at coordinate 69,040 of PLTA01000048.1, read as the reverse complement.
CTACCTCGTAACTTAAGACCACTAGTAACACCTAAAAATCATCTTGAATCAAATATAAGATAACTAATCAGGTCCAAGATTTCACGATTTCACCGTATTAATCACATAAGCTTCTGATAGATTTGAACTAGTTTTCTAGATATGCTTTTCCAATCATATTTTTCGGCAAGTTTTTGACAGTTCCTTGAAATATTTTCACTTAAGATTTGGTTATTGTATAACGTTAAGATGTTTTCTATGAAGTCCTCATCAACAGTTTCACTAAGCAGTGCATGTACATTATTCTCTAAAGGTAAGCCTTCCACGGCTTTCCTAGTGGCAATAATTGGTACTCCTGATGCTAAGTAATCGAGCAACTTGGTTTTAGTTCCGCCTCCTCTTAGAAGTGGCACTATTGCCAAATCGCTTGCAGCTAAATAATCAATCAGATTTGGTACATAACCAGTAAACTTCAAGAAGTGAGGATCATAAGAAAGCAAAGGAGGATTTCTTCCGACAATTAAGAAAAAGGCATTCGGAATTTTCCTCACGACACGCGGAAGAACAAAATCACTAATTAATGTAACAGCTTCTTTATTCGGACCATAATCTAGGCTCCCATGGAAAAAAAGGACGAATTTGCCATCCAATTGCAACTTGGATTTGGCAATAACTTTTTGATTTGTGTTCAGATGAAATGTTGTGTAGTCAACTCCATTAGGGATAACGGCTGTTTTCGAATAATCAATATCATAAGCCAGTGAAATTTTTCGCCTGTCCTCTTCTGAAACAGTTAGTGTGAACGCAGCAGATTTTATCACACTATTCTCTAACCATTTTGAATATAACTGAATTAATCTATTTCGTCTAACTTCTTTGGTAATGTCAGCTTCAAAATTATGTTCATCAATTACAAGGGGAATATTACAATATTTGGAAACGGCTGCAGAGTTAAGACCCCCAACAATGCTTTCGTTTTGTAGAAGATTTATGTTAAACTTTCTGACTATTTTTATAAGCGTTGCAGTTCTAAAAGGATTTATTTCATCAATAATGCTTACGTTATGAAAAGCTCTCAGGAAGTTAAAACTCCTATGTGATAAGTAGTTTTTTACAACAATATTCTTGTTGTAGTATGTTTTTGCAAAAGGATAAACTACTACAATTTTGTCTATTTCTGAAGTTTCGCTTAAAGCTTTTAGTAAACCTTTAACTCTAGCTCCTCCACCATAGGTCGAATCTAGAATGTCATATGAAGCGGTTATGCAAATGTTGACCATCTTAATTCACATACGAGATGCAAGTTATACTAAGCATGTGCTTCATTAAAGCTCGCTTCGCGTGCCTTATAATCGCAGAATAAAATCTCTTCATAGATTTTTTCGAGTTTTGAGACCGTTGCCAAAATGTTGAATTCCTGAAGTACAATTCTGCAATTTTTTGCAAATATACTATGCTTTTCAGTGTCTAACAACATCTCAAGCAACGCTTTGCTGAGCTGATTGAAATTAGCTTGAACAACCAAACCAGCTTTGTCTCTCACATAATCTGCAGTGCCGCAGTTTTCTGTAACAATTACTGGTGTCTGACAAGCAATAGACTCTAGAACTGTCATTCCCCAGATTTCGTATCTTGAAGGTAGAACATATACATCTGCGTCTACGTATGCTTCAAGTTTATCAATGCCATATAAGGGACCTGGGATCAAGATTTTATTCTCAATCTGTAAAGACTTGATTTCAGACTTAAGTTCCCTAAGATACCCATCGTCAGGACCGACAACAACTAGTTTGACATTATCTACCTCTTCGATGACTTTTTTAAAAGCCTTAACGAGTATGTCGATTCCTTTTATTTTGTGTATTCTACCGAGGTACAGTATTATTTTTTCATCGTCACCAATGCCAAACTTCCTCCTGAAAACGCCCTTAGTAGGTAGATCATCCTCAGATAGCTCAAGCCCATTAGGAATAATCGCAATCTTCTCGGTAGGAACGCCGGCGCATTTGTACTGTTCAGCCTCAATTGAGCTGAGCGCAATCAATTTCGAAGCATCCATCAATAATCGGTGTCCAAAGGACTGGTCATAAATCCGCTTCAACCTTTGTTTCGCCATAATCGTAGGGAGCGAACCATGAGCCTGCAAAATATAAGGAACATTATATTTCTTTGCATAATGGTGGACTATTATATCTTGGAAATTGCGCCAAGAGTGAAGGTGAACAACATCATATTCTTTTAGAGTCTTATCTAAGACTTTTGCCATAACTGGTGAAATATTAAATCCGCTAGACTTAAAGATTCTTGGAAAGTAAACAACACGATAACCATCTAATTTAACCTCAAGAAGTGAATCTCTAAAATCACGTCTCGGGTCCAATGCTGTTGTCGTGTAAACAGTAACATCATGCCTCTTGGCAAGCTCTTTAGAAATCGAACGCACAACAGTTACTGGCCCGCCAAATGGAGAAGAGAAAACTGGTATTACCTGAAGAATTTTCATAAAGTTTCTTAACCTTTAGTTATTTTACCATGGATGCAATCCGAAATAAAGAATACTCCCTTATGTCCTTGATCAACAAATTGTGCAGTTCGTCCAAAAGTTACATCCTAATTTATGCGAGCACTTCATTAAAATATTTTTTCCAGTTTTTCCCTGAAAAATTCTCAACAAAATAGTGCCTACAATTAACCGTCATTCTTGGCAAATCTTTCAGAGCATAACTAATTCTTTCGATCCATTCCTCAACAGGTGCACTTTCGTCTACTATGTAACCGGTCTTTCCACAATCCACAAACTCAGGCAACCCCCCGACATTGCTAGATACAACTGGAGTTCCATACATGTACGCAACGAGAACAACTGAACTTTGAGTTTCACGCTTGTAAGGAGTGAGAACCACAAGACTTCTCCGTATAAGATTCCCGTATTCTTCATCTGATATTTTTTCCTTGCAGAACACCTGAAGGTTATTTTTGTTGAGGAATCGACTATCGTTTATTTTTGCTCGTGAAATCAATAAGAAAGACCAACCCAAATTATGCTTAGATGCGTAATCGACTATTTTCAAGAAAATTTCAGGTCCTTTAGCTGGAACTGGTGGACCTACAAAAGTGATATACTTTCGTTCGGCTGAAAGGTCTAAATTTTCCCCTAAATCCTCGTACATTAACGGAACATCAACTTTTTTACCTTGGAACCAAGGATAAGCCTTGTCGAAAAGTCGCGCTCCTTCCTTTGAGGATATTATAGCGACATCAGTGTTGCCTAAAAGCTTCGAGTTCATATATTCATTTAAATGTAACCAATATTGTTGGAATCCGCCGTGAGCGTGCTTGTCCTCCACATACGGCTCATGAGCATGGTAAATAAACGTGCACTCATTTTTTTTACAAATTCTTGAAATGAAATGATTCATTAGATGGTAATTATGCAAGTAAACGTGAGTAGGTTCATCTCTCGAGAAAACTTTATTTATGAACAGTTTGTTCTTCAGGTTAATTGTATCTTTTAACATTGAAAAGATGCTATTTGATCGTCCAATAAAGATGGTTTTCTCCTGAACGGAAGGAGGTAACATCCATTCATACTCACGACTGAAAAGATACTTTACCGAATACCCAGCTTCTTCACACGCTTTGCCAAATGCGCAACAGTGAGACTTGTATACTGGACTATATTGTAAACTTCCTACATAAATCGTCATGTTTTTATCCTGCAAGTATTTCTTTTATCATGCCCTGGTTTGCAATAGTTTTTCGAAGATTGTTTTCATTCTTAATCCTATTGAGGCAATAGATGCTTCGGATTCCACGTATTTTCGTCCGTTTTCACCCATCATACGCGCTAGGCTTGGATTATCCTTCAACTCGATCGCCGCTTTTGCCAAACCTTCGTAATCTCCTGGTCTAACAATAATTCCAGACTTGGTTTCTGAAACGTAACGAGCAGGCTGACCATTTGAACAGCATATTATGGGTTTGCCTGCCGCTTGATACTCATAAAGCTTTGAAGATATGCCCATTTCAATAGACCCAATCCCGTTCAGAGGAAGAATTAGGGCATCAGCGTCATATAGTTCTTTTACAACCTCTTGACGACTAACAATTTTTTCAATCAGTTTAACATTATTTAATTTTTTCTCATCAATTTTTGATTTTAAGGCCGAAGCAAGTTCACCTCCACCTTGGATAACAAACTCTATCCCTTCAGAATTATCAATCAATTTCGCTGCTCGGAAAATCTGGTCAAAATCATATGCAGGAGAGAAGGCCCCAATATACAAAACTCTGAACTTAATATTTTTTGATACATTATTGCTTTTACCAGAAAACATTGCCAAGTCAACGCCAGCTGGCAATACACTAACATTACTTTGTTTCACATTATATTTTTGAGTTAATACTTTGACGTACGCAGGGCTGATGGGTGTAATAGCTGAAGCAAATCTATATGTCACTTTGGCCAATAGCTCCCCTAATTTTGCCGGCAGTGACTTTTCGTTCATGCCTAAATCGAAAAGGGCTTCAGGCCAAAGATCATCAACATTTTGAACCACAGGGCAATTGTTTACAATTTTATACGCTAAACTTGGAATCATAGCAATTATGTTCGGATTCGAAGCCCATACCACGTCAGCTTTACGCACTATCGGCAATGCAGACAAAGAAGAAACCGCAAAAGATGTAAATAGCAAAAACCTTTTGGCGAATCCTTCCGACGCTACTGGAGGAACAAAAGTCCGAATTACTCTTAGATTCCCTTCATTTTCGATAGTCAATAATTTTCTGTGATATTTGGTTGGTATGTTTCCAGTCGGATAATGAGGAAAAGCTGTAACCACTGTTACTTTACAACCTACTAGTAGAAGCCCCTTTGCCATGTTGTAAGCTCTTGTTGCACCTCCACCCATATCGGGCGGAAAATATTGAGCTAATATTAGAACTTCCACAATGAAGGACTCCTTAAAAAGTTAGGAACACCATTTTAATTGAATGCTTGGGAAGCAGTAATGTTTTGCCAATTTTCTTTGAACCAAGCATTGACTTGCATTAGACCTTCTTTGAAATCCATATTTGGTTCATATCCTAGAACGCGCTTTGCTTTTTCTACTGAAGCCAAAAGCCTATTTTTTTTATCCCAATTTCTTCGTTCCTTAAACACTAAGCCCGCTTTATTATCAGTTATCTCAATTATCCACTTGGCAAGATCACCTATTCTGATTTCTCGACCCGTTGCCAGATTAAAAGCTTCGCCAATGGCTTCTTTATAGTATGCCATAGCCAACAGCCCATTTACTATGTCTCCAACATAAGTAAAATCTCTTGTTTCCTCACCAGTACCTGTAATGGGTAGAGGCTGCTTATTTAGCGACCAATAGAAGAAGTTAGGTATTACATTTCTGTATTTTCCAGGGACTTCGCCTGGACCATAGGAATTGAAGAACCTTGCATTGACTATTGGGAGATCGTAGAGATTGTGGAAGTAGTTGGTGTAGAGTTCTCCCAACATTTTGGTAACTTGGTAGGGCGTATAGAGCTTCATAGATACATCATGCTCCTCAAAAGGCATTTTAGAGTCTGCACCGTATATTCCACAGCCTGACGATGCGTAAATGAAACGTTCAACGCTTACGAGATGAGAGAGCTCAAGAACCTTTAGCGTGCCCATTCCATTTATCATTAAGTCCGTTTCAGGATTGTCAACTGAGTTTTGGTTTGCAAAATGCGCTGCCAGATGATAAACTATTTGAGGTTTCTCTTTAAATGCCCATTTCAGTTTCTCGTTATCAAGAATATCCCCTTTTATGAATGCAATTTTTGGGCTTACTGGTATGTTCCATTCATACGACGAAGATAAGTCATCTAAGATTGTAATTTTCTTAGTCTCCAGATTGTTTAGTGCTTTTACCAAGTTAGAGCCAATGGCACCTGCTCCACCCGTAACTAAAACACTTTTTCCATTGAAAACTTCAAATACGTTTTTGTTCATTTCAACTTCCTCATTAAGCGCTTTGATTACCACACAGTTTTTTGAACCATTCAACAGTTCTCCGCATGCCTTCCTCTGGAGTAATGGTTAACTTGAAATCTAAGTCTTTTTTTGCTTTTGATGCATCAGGAGTTTTTATTCGGGTTGTGAATGGTTCAGCTTCTTTGTAGGAAACTTGGGAGTCATCTTTATTGAGATTTTTCAGTATTAAATCGGAAACATATTTTATATCATATTGGGTGTCTCCGCCCAAATTGTAAATTTCGCCGGGCTTAAAGTTGTCAATAATGTTGGCAAACGTTCTGCAGAGATCCTCAACGTTTTCTAATGTACGCTTGTGGCCCAAATAAACGGTATAAGGCTCATTTTTCATTGCTTTATAGATGAATTTAGGGATCCAACCACGATAGGGTGTATAATGCTCGCCAACACCATAAACATTGAACAAACGGACTCGAACTGATTCAGTCTTGAACATTGCGGCTGAATTTAAAATCTGCATTTCGTTAACCCACTTAGAAATCGCGTAATCATTCATCTGCTTTATTGGAATATTGTCCATAACGTCTTCACGCATGACACCATCATAATCGCCATAAACTTCAGCGCTACCAAAGAAAATCATACGAAACTTCTTCTTCTCCTGTATTCTCAAGATGTTTTTAGTGCCTACAGCATTTGTACCCCAGAGGTTTTCGTAATAGTCTTCTCCGTTCCATCTGCCATACTCCGCTGCCGCGTGATAAACGTAATCGAAGTCGTGCTCTGTAAACAATCGCTCCACTTGGCTGAACTTACTAACATCACATCGAAGATAATTAGGTTGCCAAGAGTGCATTAAATCACAAGCCCAAGTGTCATATCCACGCTTTTCCAATTCGTGAACTAGATTTGAGCCTATGAAACCCAAACCACCTGTAACTAATACTTTTTTACTAATAGTCATTCCTCCAATTTTTAACTAAATTTTTTGATGTTCTAAATGTTTTCTAGTCTTCTTCAACATGCAGTTTATAAACGGTTCGAAAGCTTTGCCTTTCTGCCGGGCGCTCTTATTTATACTTTATCGAGCTTATCTGTAGAGAATAGTAAGGAGAAGACTATAAATAATGATTGATGATAAAAGAAAAATCGTTAATATGAGATGCTTTATCTCGTGTCAATGTGTTTTTCAATTTTTTATTCTAAAAAAAAACTGCCTCTGTGTGCCTTTTATTTTCTTTAAATAGACTACTCTATAAATTTTTTGTGAATTATAATTTTTGTGAATTATCCAAGAGCTCATTTGACTCGTTCTCATGATCTGATATGCTATAAATAAAAAGTGCACGAAGAACACTCAATCCATGTAAAATTGAGTTTTGCGACGAGCTGTTTGAATCGTATGTACAGCTTATTGGTACTTCCGCTATTTGCAATCCGGCATAACTAGCTCGAATCAGAATTTCCGATCCTGCGGCCATTCCATTTATTGAGGGTCTAACCTGGTTAATTGCAGCTTTCGAGTATGCCCTAAACCCACTCTGGGAATCACTAACATTAGCTCCCAGAAAAACCGTAGCTAAGTTTAAGAGTTTTATGCCAAAAACACGATAAATGGGAACTTTACGGTCATTATTTAAAAATCTTGAACCAATCGAGATATCAGCTGTTCTTGACACAACTGGTTTAAGAACAGTCGGGATTTCATCAGGATTATGCTGCCCATCCGAATCTATGATAACTAAGACTTCAGCGCCAATTTTTTTTGCCGCCAAAAATACACTTCTCAGTGCTGCTCCATAGCCCAGGTTATTTTTATGCTTTACAACAATGGCACCCGCCTGGAAGGACACACTTGCGGTCTCATCGATCGATCCATCATCCACGACAATCACAAAGTCCACGTATAACCTTGCACGACGAATTACAGGCCCTATCGTTTCAGCAGCATTAAGGGCGGGTATACCCGCTACTTTTATCATATTATTTTTGGCTATCCGTTTTCCTCCTTTCTGATTTACTAATTAGCAATTTTCATCTGTGTTTCTACAAACTTTCCTTTCAGAGCTCTGAAGAGCATTTAGAAATAATTTTTTATAGAATCATCAAAAATTTTAAACCAAAAAACTCGTTTAATGATTATGAGATCTCTGTTAAGTTAAGCTGGAGATCTACGTAGCTATTGTTAAATTCAACCAATCCTGTCTGCTCATTATAAATTCATAATTCAAAAAATATTTGCTATTTGAATGTAGTCTGTCCAAGTCCAGATGACGAACGTGTTTACATTAAAAGGGACACTATTTAATTGCAAAGTATTAATCTGCGAATTATTTCCTGAAAGCGCATTACTAGAAACTGAAAAAGTCAGGAGATTTCACAATTCACGCAATTTTGAAAGGAAAACACTATATTCATACAAAGGCTAAAGGTAAATGGTGGACCAGAAAGTATTTTGACTATAGATTAAAGCAGTTTGCTACCCGTTGTTTATTTGTAAACTTAAGACAAAAGATTAATCGAAACTAAGAGGAAACTCTATCAAATCCCTTTCTGACGAAAGTGGACATGAAGAAGGAAACTCTGGGCCACTATATACCCGACGAAGAACACCTCTGTATCCCAAAAAATAATATTAACGCGCTATCTTCAACCAACTTTCTCGCTCCTTAAACGAAGCAAGCCTAAAGAAATCATATAAATCATATTTCATAACCGTAATATATTATAAAAAACGAAACATCAACAAAAGCGCGCCACCAAGAATAAAAATGTTCATTAACCTTAAGATTATTGGGACATTTTTTAAAAAAAGTTCATAGTGATTGCTAATTGCATCAGATAAAAAATGCATTATAAGAGAAGACCTGATCTTTCCGAAAGTAGATATTAAATGTTCAATGAAGTATAAGAGTCGGTTAGCCATCAATTTTAATGAACGTGGTTGGGATTGCAATTGGGGAATTGAAAGAAAATGTCCCGATTGTAGCAAAAATATTGAAGAAATAAAAGATAAAAAAAATATTTGTTCAGTAACTTTTCGGGTTAGGTTGCGTACTGCGGTTCGGGCGGATAAACACCAAGCCTACGCACACTTGCTATCTAAAGCTATGGTTAAACTGTTTCTTATTTTTTAAAACACATGCTTTCAAGCTGTAGCCTGCTCTTCTCAGTCTCCGCCACTTCCTCGCTCAGTCGCTGACGCAGCATAAGATATTTAGAGTGCATTAGAAGAAACTCTTTCCCATGCGGAGTAGTCAAATAAAAAGCACCATCAAAAAACTCGATCAACCCGTTTTCCAATAAATTTTGAAGGTACCGTTCAAGCTGGACAAAACTCAAGTTGGCCTGATACATAATGCGCGTTTTCCGCGCCTTAACCGACGCAATATTTAGTATCTCACGCACAATATCCAATTTGCCCCGATTTTTGGTTTTATTATGTCCACTAAAAAACAATGCAATAAGCACTTCCACATTATTTTGAAAAACAAGAGAAATAGGCAGAATAGAGAAGAAATTTCCGAAAACCTAATACTGTCTCTTAACTACAGATGAAGCCAACCACTACGAGAATGCTTTCGCTGCATATTCGTCTCCAACTTTCGTTTCGGTAATTCTTCTGAAAATCTTCGACTGCGAACCTGCTTATTCAAAACTTCCTTGGAGAATTTCGTGTATCCGCCAACTGATGGGCAACGTCCCAAAACCTGTTCTACGTCTGCACTTTTTGTGACCGCAAAATTTCCTTCAGGTCAAGTGGCTTAAAATTCCGTGTAGCTTTGATGATGGTACCCTGTTCAACAAACAACAACGGGAAACTCTGGCTCGCTGAGCCCTCGCCGCGAACCTTATCGTCGATACGGCAACTCCAAAGCAACCGCCACTCTTTCTTGATATCATCTACCTGCGCACGCTGAAGTTTTTCATCCAAAGTTAACACTAAATTATCCCCCCGTGACCGGAGCAGAAAAGCAATCAAGAATCCGAGATCAGCCTACTCAAAGAATTCTCCTTGAAATTAGCAGGCCATAATTAACACTACAACTGTTATAAGCTACCAAGGACCCAAAGCAAGGCTCTCTGATAGTGTTTAAAGAGCCATAATGTTACAGGCTGAAAATACTAATACTCTATTTAAGTTTTCTATAAATATTAATCAAAAAATACAGAACACCAAACTAATCGAATCGCTACCACTGGTTATAGTTGCCTTAAATACAAATTACAGATACATTAATCAGAAGAACAATGGATATAGAAAATTTCTTTTCCATCATAATAGACGGAGAATGGCACAACATACCTGAATTAGCAGACCAAATCAAAATTCCAGTAGACAAAACTCACTAGATTCTCACGGTTTCTCGCCAAACAAGGCATAATCGAATACGAAAAAACCTAAAGAATCAAGATTAAACCCGAATGGAAAGAACTAATCCCAGGTAAAAAAAGAAACCCCAAACTGAACCAAAAACATAGACGCCACAGTTAACATTTAACTAGAAAAATCAGAAAATATCAATCCACGCTAATCCAAACGCTAACAAGATTGATTCGAAGTAACCCTGAGAATAAACGGCAAAATCTAGACGACAGTCATAAACCTTTAATATTCTGCGCCTTCCGCAATATCTTGAGCCTTTCTAAGAGCATCTAAAAAAATTTTACCCCGCTCAGAAATCTTATACTCCGGCTTCCCATAAGGATCAGACGCCTCAACTAAGAAGCCTTTTTTCACAAGATCAACAAAATACCGGTCAAACCGATCATAATTCAAATTAGCTTTATACATTATTCTAGTCTTTTTCTGAGGACTTAAAGCTGCCTCTAAAATATCGATAGTAATAGTTCCCCAACCGCGTTTCCGCACGTGATCATTCTCCTTCTCAGCTAAACCCAGAAAGCCCACCTAGACCAGGAATAGTGGAAGCCATAGCGAGCTTTTGCATCATCACAACAAACGTCATTTTATCTCCAACTTCTTCAGGCATCTCCCAACACTCTCCCTCGCTGCGCTTCAGGATTAATTCCCCTCTTTATGAGATCTCTCATTTTCCGATTTGCTGGCTTTACATAAAACCTGCTCCGTTAAGGCGTCTCGAACACGTTCAGCTTCCATAGTTCCACACTTAGAATCTTTCGACTTCTGCATATGCACCGCAGCTATGTGAGCCTCTATAGCTTGATCCATTGCCTTCACATCAGGCAGCAACAAAATTTCCGCGCCGCACTCACACGTAACTGTATTCTTACCTTGATGAGAGCGGATTAATTTTCTATTCGTCAATGCTTTAAGCTTCTTTTCGTCTTTCTCCTCAAAAGAAGCATTGAAGTTTACCTCATTCTTCGGCACGTCTCTTCATCTCTTAAACAAGCACAAATAAAAAAACATATAAGCCATATTTCCAAACAGGAATATTTCTAGAAAAAACTACATAAACGTTCTATTCATTAATGAGGAACATCATCAGAAGCAAAAGACTATTGTTTTTTTCTTTCATTTTTATCTTTTCAAAACGGATTAAATTTTCTAAACAACTACTCTAAGTCATATTGAAAATAACTATCATTTGCTCGAGATTCAATCAAAGAGATGGCGATTTTTCCAAATCTCTGGGAAAACGAGCTTTTAAAACGTTTCATTAAAAAGATTGATGTTTAAAAAAGGAAAATCTTGAAATGTTTCAGATGCTCAAGCTTTGTTGCGCTTCATCTTGACAAATCGAATTGTGCCAAATGCTGCTAAACCTGCGCCTAAAACGGCAATAGCTCCAAAAGCGCTTTCAGGCAAAACCATTATTGATGATATTGCGATTGCTGTTATGTTCCATCAGGCATTAATGAGGTAATTGCCTGGTGGGAGGTTTGTTACTGCTATCGGGTTGCTGGTTCGTTGGGCCATTGGTACGCTGCTTATGATGTTGCCATGCATGTCTGTTATGCTAATGTCTACGGTTGCCTCGCTTGGGGATGCGCTCCAGCAAATGTATATTGTTGTCCCGGGGTTAAATTGATTGAGGGAATGGCCCCTGAGTGTATTTGTTGCCCTAATTGATACTTCGGTTGCGGTTCCAGCGATAGCTACTACGCTTGCCGCTGAAGCTATAGCAAAAATGCAAATTAGTACTAGCACAGCCATTTTTTTAGTAGGCATTATTTTCCTTTCTCCGCTTGAGTTTAAGAGGTAACTGCTTATAAGTTTGCATATAAAATTCAACTCAATTTTCATTTTTTTACATTAAAATATGCAGTTTGAGTCTATTTCAAATCAAAAAAATTGCAGACCAAAAGTTAAGAAAACAAACATTCTTTCTAAATGGCAAGTGTATTTCAGGAAGAAAGAGTAACAAAAGAAATTCACAGGCTCGTCCTCCGGTTAGAAGCATCAATTACAAGAATTATGATCACAGAGGACAATTAACAAAGCTTATATATTAAGAATTAAGTAACCACATCATGGCAGGCTTCAACTGATGAAACCAGTCCATAAAAACAAACCAAACAAACTCAAAGTAACCCTACTATTACCCTTCATCATTATTATGTTCACGGTTGGTTGGAGCATTAAATGCTTAAGCCAGCTAAATCAGCCAAAAGCAAACGCCCACGAACCAATTATTGCACAAACACTAAACTAAAAGAAACTTAATCAAATAAACAAATCTCTTCGGCAGATACACGCCCAGAAGACACCTCTAAAAAACTAAATTTTACTGTGCATCAATTTTATTTTGAATGCCTCTCAGAACTTTTCTTCCTTTTCTGAATCACTTATTTTTCTTAAAATGAGGTTAAAGAATTGCTCGATTAAAGCATCTCGAAGGCGGTCAGCTTCTATTTCTTCTTCAACGGAATTTTTCGTCTTCCCCATATGTGTACTGACATGCATCTCTATGGCTTCGCTCATAGAACGTACAGTAGGCATAACCGTGATTTCTGTACCGCACTCACATTTGATTGTTTCATTTTTTCGACGAGAGCGAGTTGATTTTTTATCTGTAAAGTTTTACGCCTTAAATACCATGTTTCAAAAAAATATATGACCTATATTTCCAAACCCACAATATATAGAAAACAAGCAAGGTAAATTAGCGAAAAATTTTTTGGGGATGAACCTGATCTTTGGATTGATGAGATAGGTCTTTTGATTTCTCTGTTGATCTAAGTGTGAGTCGGTTCTACTTCCCGCGAATTTAAGGCGAGCAATCGCTCAAAGCAGAACGGACACAAGCAAAAGTTCTGCTTCGCCGTTAGCAGTAACGATTAACTCTCTTTCGTCGCGGACCATGGCAGCGCCAAGAACTGGAAGCGTTTTGCCATTTAGCTGCACTGTATTGCCTTCTAGTATGTGAAGGTAACAGCCCCAGTCTGCCTTTACTTTATGTGAAAAAGTTTTATTTGCCTGCAGAAAACACGAGTGCACTTCTGCATCTGACTTTATACTTAACGCTGAAGACACATCGTTCGATACAAGTGGAAGCCATTTGTTTGTACGTTGCTCTTTTTCCACAGGCCTTTGCTCAACAGACGGCTCAGCGTTGGGCTCCCATGGGAGAAACCACATCTGGATAAATCTCATCGGTTTATCAGGCAAGTTGTTGATTTCGCTGTGCCACATTCCCCGTCCGATTGTGGTGTGTTGGACCCAGCCCTTCTTGAGAACGCCGCTCTTGCCATTCTGATCTGCATGTCTGAATTCGCCCTCCACAACGTAGGTAACAACCTCATGGCGAGTATGTGGATGAAGTGGCCACACGGCTCCAGGTGACAAAGTATCATCATTGAACACTCTAAGAGTACCAAATTGGACGAAGCGTTCGTCATAGTATTCATCAAAGCTAAAGTGTCATCTGCCACGGAAGCTGCCGTTGTCGATATTTCCGTGTGCGATGTGTATTGAGTCAGGTTGACGCAATAAAATCACAAAAATCACTAAGAACGCAGATGCCATAAGCCCTTAAATTCATTTTGCAGTTCTAGAAAAGCCATCTCACTGCAAACTCGTTGAATACCCCAAGGAGAAATCTATGAAATGGGTTTGGAACGCTATATCGCCTGACTTGAAAAATGGAGCAATATCCAAAGCCTATTGTTTTCATTGTAGCCACTTAATGTAACCACAAAAGTTTGTATTTGTCAGATTATTCACTAGTCAAACAGTATTTTAAGCAGGTTAAGAAAATGACGCATCATTATTCTGGACCGAATTTCGGATTTCCCCGTGGAGATCCCCGGGTGAATCTCACTGATCTTTTCGCATTTCCAAAATCAGGTGATCCCAGCAAGTCAATCGTAATTATGAATGTGCATCCTTCATTTGGGCTTAATCCACCTGCACCGACAACCACCGAACCCTTTGCACCTGAGGCACTTTATGAGCTAAGGGTGGATACGAACGGGGACATGGTTGCAGACATTGCTTATCGAGTGCGTTTCTTCCACAGTGGCACTGGTGCGTGGACAGCGACTGTGCGGCGTGCTGAAGGGCCCGAAGCCGCCGGCAGAGGTGAGGAAGGGCAGCTCATATTCCAGGGAGCACCCGTCTCGATAGGGCGCGAGGCGCGAATAACTGCGTCCGGTCAATATCGTTTGTTTGCTGGCTGGCGCAGTGACCCGTTCTTCTTTGACGTGGTTGGTGCTCAGAACAACATGCAGTTCACTGGAACAGACTTTTTCGCGGACAAGAATGTTTGCAGCATAGCCTTAGAGTTGCCCGTAAGCGACATTGGCAACGGAGTTAGTCTGAACCTTTGGCATAGGTCTCTCTTGATGGTTAACGGCAGCTGGGTGCAAGCCGACCGCGGAGCAAGGCCCACTCAGACACCTTTTATGACGGACGCAGAAAAAGAGGCTTACCTTGAGGGCGAACCGGCGCAGGACGAGAGATTCGTAGCGATGTTCGCACACGTCCTTGAGCACACTGGTGGCTACACTCCTGAGAGGGCACAGGCAGCGGCCAGGAGCTTATTGCCTGATGTTTTGCCCTACGACCCCAAGAAGCGTGCGGCGTACCCTGCAAACGGACGTACGCCCACGGACGATTCGAAAGATGTCTTTCTAACCGTGTTCAATGGCAAGATGACATGGGATAAGACCGGACCGCACACTGACCTATTGAACGAGTTCCCCTACCTGGGTGCACCGCACACTCCCAAGACCTTTGAACCAAACATGTCTCAATCCAAAGAAATGGTTACCCCAACACCATAGAAGAAATCGTCCCAAGTAGCACGAAAATCTGGAACTCAAACGCAATAGCAGTTTGGACTCATCTCCAGACATTGTCGATGAAGTAAAACAAATGAGCGCCAGAAAAGAGAGCGGTCGTGTTTATAGTTCTGCCCAGTTAGATCATTATACAAGCGTTTTCACGTTTTATCTGGTTAATTTAAATTCCACAAAAAAAGAAACAAGTAGGCACGAAACTTTTTTTACGGCTACAAGCATTTGAGGTAATTGATTAGTTTTTGAAGTTCTCCGGTTTTTTTAATCTGGTTTTTTTGAAGCATTTCTTCAATGTTGGACTTGATGTAGAGTCCGCCGGGAGGGTACAATTGGCGTGCGACTAAAGTGAAGACTTTGCAGTTTTCTTTGTTTATCACTTCTTCTTTGAATCGCCATTTGTAAGGAGTTCTGGGTGGAAGTAACGTTTCAGAAAGAACGATAACAGCAAAATTCTTCACGTTGGTAATTCCTTCAAGTTCGTTGAATTTGGCGCGCAGGACCTTGTTTTGGTCTTCTCGCTTTCCGTTCTTCAAAGTTTTGCCAGCGACAGCGTTGTTCTTAATCTCTATTACCATTTTTACATTGTCAACGGGGAAGGTTTTTTGGTTTGGGTCAACACCGTTTTTTAAGAGAAGTAAATCATTTTTGATTTTAGATCCGTGAATTGTGACGTCTGGAAGCATGGAAAGGTTAAGGTTTTTTTTCAGGAGGTGATTGCGTAAGACTATTTCTGTTGCACTTCCAGATTTTTCGCGAGCTGTTTTGTCGATTTTTTGTTTATGAAATTCTTCACTGATCTCGATTAGCATAGCGTATTCTTCGTCATCAGCTGCCAAGAATGACTGATTGGAATAATTGGGCATGTGTTAAATATCTCATCTCTAACATAAAAAAACTAATCTAACTTTTCTTTTGCAAATTGCAGAAAATAGTGCAGGCGTCCTAAAGGCGGGTTTCCTCGGGTTTTCTGTTTTGCGATTGCCAGCTTGGAAAAAACTTAGAAGACTACCAGGCAACAAATCCAAACCCCAAATCAAAAAAGCAACCCAAAAAACAAAGAACAAATTTTCACCAAAAAAAATAAAACTGTTGGGCTCAGAGGGTTCTTTTTGCACCGCAATTTGGACAAGACGTTTCGGTTTGTGGGAAAAGAGTTGAGCAGTATTTGCATGAAATCATAGCAACTTGCGGAATGGTTTCAGACTTGACTGATTTTGAACCGCATTCACATTCACACAATTCAAAGTCACTCCTGAATTAAGGAATTCGGCTCATCATACTTCTGCAACCATATCCACCAATTGAATATTGGTTTGAAGGTTGTAATGGTGCTGTATTGGAAGGGGCGCCCGATGGTTGTGGAGAAGTGCCGACTGGATTTGAATATGCATAACCTCTCATCATGCCACCAGCGTATCCATAAGATGTTCCTCCTGAAGCCGAGTTTGATGTAACTGACGTGCCCATGTGTCCAACCGTATAGGCGTAAGTTGACGAAACTAGTAATGCAGCTGCAACTACAAGGGTTAATACGACAATTATTTTCAAAGTTTTCATTTTCAATTTACCTCAACAATACTATACGGCTTCGGCAGGTTTAGATGTTGGCTGAAACAGTTTTTAGAAGCACTGAAACAGTTTTAGTTTGAATCTTGGACCTTTGCTCCCTTTATCCAGTCCTGGACGGTGACCTCGTTTGTGTTTCCTACGGGCTTCACTGTAACTATTCCGCGTTCTGCAAAGCGAGCTACAATCCTGTGAGTCTTAAGCCGACTTAATCCAGCTTCTTTGACTACATATTTTTGCAAGTATTTGCCTTGATGAGCAATCAATGTGTTGAGGACTATTTGCTCTTCGGGCGTCATAGTTTTCAAAATTACTTCGCAAGAGTTAGGTGCCGCATTTGAAATAGGAGAGTCTGTGGCCGAAGGTTTCATTGTTGTCATGGAAGTTTCTTTTTTGGTTGGTTCGCATGTTTTTCTAGTGTTTCTGATTTCAGGAAAGAGCATGTAGAAGCCAAAACCAATTATTCCGATAACTGCTGCGGCAATTAATACTGCAGGGATTATCCAAAGAGTGTTAGCTGCAGTTGGGGTCCCGTTGCCACCCATCATTCCGCCCATGCCACCACCGTTTCCATTGTTAGTTGATCTGCCTATGCCCATACTCTGCCCCATCTGCCCTATCCAACTTGATTGATAAAAAGAGGAAGCTGTGGCAGACAAATACAGGCTTATAGCAACTATACTAAGAAGGATGCCGACGGCAACAATTAATATAATAAGAAAAATATGCAATCTTTGCATAACTAATAGATTTTTGAACATTGAATTAAGGCTTCGCCTTTAAAACTCAAAAATTTACATGGTTCTTCAAAAAACTAAAGATGTGGTTTAAAACCACTTTATGTTTAACCGATTACCATTCGCTGCATATAATTGCCCAGCCATGAGCAATAGAGCACTTGCCCGGTTTGCCCGTTAACTGTTATCATTCCGTAGTAGCTAGCTCCTTTGAGGACTTGCATCATATAGTATCCGTAGAAGATTGTTGCCTGTCCAATAGTAGTTCCTGGATAGTTTGTAGTTAGGAACTGTTGCGCGTTAGTTTTCGCTTGATCCATTGTCACTGTCATGGTTGTGCTTGGTGTACCTCTTAGCCAGCTCATCATTCCGCCTGTTCCCATCATGCCGGCATTTGTGCCTGTGGTTAAGTAGCCCATCATTCCTGAACTTGTAATTCCGTATTTGGTGTTCCAATTCATCATTGCACCCTGCTCGGCCGAAACTGCGCCAGTTGTGGAATTTATGGTTAATTCGAATGCTCCTGCGCCGGTGTCTTTCTCCACAACTTGTGCGTAGAAACAGTTCGAGTATTGGTCAACTTCTTTGACTGCTAGATTGGTGTTTCCTAACCCAGTGACGTAGTTTTGGGCTGTCGTAGCTGCATCGTTAATTGTCAACCCAGTTGTAGTTGTACCCGTCGTCGGGGTAGCCTGTGTTCCTATTCCACTTGTGCCCGGTGATGCAGTGTTTGAGTTATTTATCATGGGCAGGATTAGGAATGCGAATGCTGAAGCAGTCACTAATATGGCTGCAATTACAGCAACGGTAATTATGATTATTATCTTCTTTGTGTTCATTTTTCAATCTCCTTGATACTTATCTAAAGGGCTTCGAGTGATTTGATAGTTGGCTGAAACGGTTGTGAAACAGTTTTGAAAAGTAATGGCTTCGTCTGCCCTTCAATTTAGGGTATATCTATTTACGATATACTTAATATGACACATGTCATAACGTGCTCATAGATATTTTCATGCAACCAAGAAGAACGGTATGGAAAAAGATCCAAAAAGCTTGACAGAGAAGCCCAAGAGGAACCATAAAAGTTCAGAACATGTGTTAGCGGCTCGCTCTCGTAATCAGATTTGGGAAAAACCGTATAAAGTACTACGGTAACCAGGCTAGTAGGGATTTTCTATTTTTAGTGCTAAAATAATTCGTGTGTAATCTAAACACTAGACCTTAGGCGGTAAGCCACAATTTTACACGCTAATTTGAGCTTAATTTTCAAAAATAGGTTTTCATTTTGGCTGAAAAACTATAAAACCTGCGGCTTCCTCGACGCACCGGGCATCTTTTACGGCAACAATCACAATGCTCGGCTGAGTTGCAACTTTCTGAGCAAACATGAACTCTGAAGCAAAATAGCAGTCATGTGAATCCTTAACTTCTCCACGCTTACCAAACAACGCATCTGCCTCATCAAAAAACAACAACGTCTTAGCCCGCTCCGCCGAGGCAAACAGACGATTCAAGTTCTTTTCCGTTTCACCAATATCCGCTTTAGTTCCCTTGGAAACGTCAACCCTGTTCAGAGTAAAGCACAGTCGAGAGGCGATGGCTTCAGCCGCCTCCTCAGTCTCGGCTGGTGATAGGCCGCCAAAAGAACATGGATTCCTTTTGTGTTACTGTTGCTTTTGGTTTGCAGGAAATCACAGAAAGCCGCAAGCTGCTTGCTAAAAGCATTCTGCAATTTTGATTTTGAGCTAGTTCTAGGCACAAAAATCAACTACTTTCTTACAAGAACCCTTTAAGTATAAAACACTATTGTTCGTTTGCTTCTTTAACCACTGTCTAAGATATTAGCCCCGTACGGAAAACTTTGATTGTGTTTTTGTAGACCAAGCAAAGCACACGCAGTTGAAGGACCCATAGACTTATTTCACCTATAAAAATGAATCATGACCAATTTCTTTAGGTAGCGAGCCCGGAGAATGTGCTTAATTATTTAAGCGAATCTACTTTAGGTCATTTAGCGTTGGTTTGTGTTTAGTGTTCCTGATAGTTCGTTAGTTGAACCCGCTTGCTATTATCATGTCGCTAGACAAAAACTGCAAGTCATCAAACGATCTAAAACAAAAAGGATAAAAAAAGAAAAAATTTAGTAGCCCTAATAAGCGAAGATTTAGCTAAACAGGTTATGTTTGAGCAACTGAAATCGGCGATACCACTTTGCAAAGAACTCCGCCAAAACCCTGCACACCCAGGACGCGGCGCAGTAAACCCTTTTCCATTTTTTGTAAGCTATTTTCCATTGGGCTTTTTCAAATTGTTTTTATTTGAGACTGCCCTAGTTACGAGTGGTGTTTTAGAATGACTGAAGATTTTGAACAAGACGATTTCGATATGATTGACCCGTCAGCCAAAAGAGTTCTTGCAGTCCTTTCCCAATTTGAGAAAGGTCTGTTGGTGACGGTTGACCTTTTACACAAAAAAACAGGTTTGATGCCTGAAGCCCTAAACGACGCTGTGCGGCACCTGTCAAAATCCAAGCTCATCGACATACCTGAGCCGGATAAAAGACATGGTCCCTACGATTTCAACGCCATCGAAATAAGCGACTTCGGAAGGGAAGTGCTAGCGAAATTCGGATAAAACTTTACAACTACGCCTTTGTCTTAACTAGCAACGATACTTTTTCTTTTTTTTAGAATTAACAAAATATAGAAATAATGAACTCAAACGCCTCTCAAAATGTTTCTTAACAAATTTCTGGGATATTGAATACTTTTTAGTGCTTTTTCTACACGTTTCTGTACGTTTTCATTCTTTTCCATACTTTCCCATACGTTTCTGTTCTTTTCTAACCTTTTCTATACGTGACCTGCAACCGCTACAAACCTTAAATCAAAAAAGCAACCTAAAATACAAACAAAAGAAATTGCCACAAAAAACTAAAAAACCTAAAACCCGACTACCGAAAAGCAGATACAATAATTAGATCGATGCCTACTTAACAACACGTAAAATAAATAAGAAATACTTATCCGTGGGCTAAAGTTCTAATTAATTTGATTTTTGGAGTGCGGAGCAATTGAGTTATACAGTACAGTTAATTTCGCCACAAGAAAAAGATAAACTCTTTGAAACCTACGAGCATCGATTGCATTACACAAGCAAAGCTGAAGTTTACGGTTGCTGCATTAAACTTTTAACAGAATCTGAAATGATTAGAAATAAATGGGAAGACAATTTTTTTACTGCAGACGAAAACAACAGGTCTCATGGACGGCTCGTTGTTGTTAATGAGCCGGGTCAACCTTTAAGCGTTAAATATGACTCTTACACGAAAACCGCTTTTTTAGTTAATGTTGACTATTACGGATGGGTAAAAAGCATTGCACTCGCCATTGCAGGAGACGTTTTAGAAGATGAACATAGGATTTACTCAGTTCACGGCGCATGCATTGACATCGGTTGTTTGGGTGTTTCTATAATTGCTCCTTCAGGAACAGGCAAAACCACGCATTCATGGGGATTATTACTTCTTAATAACGCCAGGTTAATTTCAGATGACTGGTACTTTGTTAGACTTTCAAGTCATATGCCTTTAGCGTTTGGTTCTGAAAAAAACTGTTACATTGACGCTGACTTGGGTAAAATATGGAACAAATATGAAAGTTTAGTGGATAAAGCACAGTTTGACCAAAGAGGGAGAGCAGTGGTGAATGTAAGATGGATTGTTGGAGGAGGCGGAGTAATTCCAATAACAACGCTTCAAAAAATAATCCTGTTAAAACGGGATTCACAGGACAAAAATATAGTTACGCATCTAAATTCCGCTGAAGCGTTGAAGTACATGTTAGACCACAACTTTTGCAATCCACATCAACTAGTAAAAGACGAGAGAAAAATCGAGCTTAGAAAAAACTTTTTCCAAAAACTCTTTGAACAAACAGACGTTTACCTTGTAAACACCACAGGAACCCCACAAGAAACACAAGATGAAATTAGAAGTTTTCTTTCTTTGAATAAATAGGTTTATTTTTTATGAAAAGAATAATAAGCTTTACCAGTCGAGTTAGCTCAAGTGTGAAGGAGGAAAAACCAGTTTGAAGTTAATTTACGTAGCCATAGACGGCATGGGAGATTTACCCATCAAAAGTTTAGGTAACAAAACACCCCTTGAAGCAGCACAAACTCCAAACATGGATGCTCTAGCCAAAAACGGCAAAATCGGCTTAATGTATTCAGTAAAGAAGGGTGTTGCACCCGAAAGTGATGTGGCAGTTATTTCACTTTTAGGTTATGATCCTTTCAAATATAGCACAGGAAGAGGAGTCATCGAAGCAGCTGGCGCAGGACTAAAAATGAAGGATGGCAATTTAGCGTTACGATGCAACTTTGCAACGTTGGGTCAAGGAAAAAACATAATTGACCGCCGAGTCGCAAGAACCTTAACTACTGAGGAAGCAACAGAGTTAACAAAAGCTGCTAACGACCAAGTAAAGTTGGATTCTTACCCTGCAACTTTTGAATTCCAAAACACATTAGGACACAGAGCGGTTCTACTTATAAAAAGCAAAAATAAACCTCTTTCTAGCAACATAACAAACAGCGATCCAGCCTACACCATAGTGAATGGCCTTGGAGTAGCAAATGCAGAAGTGGATATGGTGCTTCAAACCTGTGAACCCACCGATAACACGGAAGCATCAAAGGTTTCCGCAGCGCTGGTTAACGAGTTTATCAATAAAACACATGCATTATGGGAAAGCCACCCAGTTAACCTGAAACGTGCAGCTGAAGGCAAGCTTAAAGCAAATGTTGTTTTAACACGAGATGCAGGACATCTTCTTCCAAAATTCTTCAACATAAACGAACGCTACCATGTAAACTTTGCATGCTTAGCAGATATGCAAGCTGAACGAGGTATAGCACAAATGGCAGGAATGGACTCAACGCTTTTACCGCCCCCTTCAGGCAACCTCCAAAAAGACTGCGAATTCAGAGTCAAAGCTTTAATTGACATATTGCCTAAACATGACTGCTATTATATTCACCTTAAAGGTCCAGATGAGCCAGGACACGACGGCAACTGCGCTTTGAAAACACAAATTATCTCAACTATCGACAAATACTTTTTTGGACCTTTGCTAAAACAAATTTCTCTAAAAGACAATCTTATTTGCATAACAGCTGACCACGCAACCCCCTGCGAGCTAAAAGTTCACAGCGATACTCCTGTTCCAGTGTTGATTTCAGGTGACAAAATCGAGGGAGGCAAAGCCGAAAAGTTTTCAGAGAAAGAATGCGCGAAAGGAAGTTTAGGGACTTTAGATCGTGGATGCGAATTAATGCCAAAACTTATGGAATTACTGAAGAAATAAGTGAAGAATTATGGCTTATTTAAAAGAGCAAAATGAGAACCTTGAAATTTCCTATCCACTAAACGCAATTTGGGAAGCAATACCAAAAGCAATTGAAAAGCTTGATTGGAAAATCCAAGAAAAAAACGAAGAGACACATCACCTTATTGTTAAAACTAAAGGCGGCTTCATTTCTTACCCATCAACCCTTAAAATCGACTTATCCAAGATAGACAATGAAACAACCCGGATGTCTGTTGTTGCTGAAACACCTGTAACTACGATTACCTCTGTGGCAGATTATGGCAGATCAAGAGAACGCATTGACCAATTCGTAGTAGAACTCGGCAAACTTATGACCACTTAAGCTATTTTCTATTCTAATATTTGAGTGCGTTTTAATGCAATCCAAGCGACAATAAGGAAGCCAGCGATGTATGCAGCGGCAACAGCTAACGATCTTAAAGCGATTAAAGACGTTGGTTCAGTGTATAGTATTCCAATAATTGGAAGACTTGTTTCGCCAGCCGTAATTGCTGTGAGATTGTATTTGTAATAAGTAACATTTGCCGAAGGGTAAAGCGCATAATTAACTATATTTACACCTATATTGTCGGTGCCGCCGCTTACAGATGTCCCATTACCAGCAAGGATCATTCCGCTTGATCCTGTTCCAGGCACATAATTAAGCGCTGGGGATGGCTGCGAATAGAGGGAGATAAGTGGTCCAGCAAAGAACACTGCCAAAAACAAAATTATAGTCATAATTACTGTCATAATCGTGTTTTTTGATAAGGATCCAACTGCAAACAATAAGGATACCCATATGAAAGTGCTGATGATACTTCCGACTACAATCACTGGCATATATTGAAGGTTGTTTTGTGGACCATAAAGAGCAACCGAAGCCACGGTAATGTAGCTGTACAATATAACGTAGGAGACGACAAGTACAATGAATGCCCCAAAAAGTTTGCCCAAGAAAATCATTGTTCGCGAAACGGGTTTGGTTACAAGAGGTACAATGCTTCCACTTTCGAACTCACTTGAAATACTGTTTGCAGCTATTCCAATTGCAAAAAGTAAGAACACAAAACCGGTACCGCCAAATGTTATCGCATAATTTGGATTAGCGGTTATCGCTACTCCTGAAGATCTACTACTTATAATAGGTATTATCAAAACCAATGTGGCAATAACAAATACAGCAATGAGAATGCCTAGGAATTTTTTCTTTCGAATATTCCATAACATTTCGTATCTTACTATGGCCCAGAAGCGAATGAACCAACTCGGGCGACCTCTCTTCGGGTTTTGAGTTGTCGTTGTCATTTTGCTTTTCCTTCTTTGTCTTTTGTAATAATCTGAATGAATATGTCTTCCAAGTTAGCGTTTTTCTGACTCATGCCAACAATAATCCCGCCCGCACCTGTCACAGCTTTTGATACTTGGTCTCTAATATCCGTATAAGTAGTGACCTGAACAAGTAAAGTATTGTCGGTTTTCCAGGTGCCAGAAACAAAACCCAAACTCTTGACGGCCGCTATTACTGCTGCAGAAATGTCAACTAATTCGATATGTATCATGGCAGGTCCAAGTTTATTGGAAACATTTTGGAGGGTATCAGAAGCAAGTATTGAACCATTGTTAACAATGGTGACATGATCGCAGATTTGCTCAACCTCAAAAAGCAAATGCGAGGACAGAAAAACGGTCATTCCTTCTTTTGAAATTGTTTTAACCAATTCCCGAACTTCAAGCATACCAACAGGGTCTAAACCAATGCTTGGTTCATCCAAAACAACCAGTTCAGGGTTATCGAGTAATGCTTGGGCGATGCCGATGCGCTGTTGCATGCCCTTACTATATTTTCCGATCAAGTCATTTTCCCTCCCCTTTAAACCGACCATCTCAATTAGTTTAGGTATTTGCTCTACTCTTTGTTGAGCTGCCATTCCGTGCATTCGCCCATAAACGTCGAGCAGTTCGGCACCTTTGAGATGTTTTGGGAACTTGGCAGTTCTGGCATGTAACCAATGCGTAAACGGGAATCAGCGTCGTCAGGATGCACCTCTTGCCCTAACACCATAACTGAGCCAGAAGTAGGCTTGAGTAAGCCAACTAGAATTTTTATAGTAGTTGTTTTTCCTGCGCCGTTTGGTCCTATAAAACCGTGGATTGTGTTTTTTTGAACCTTAAGGTTAAGCTTGTTAACGGCTGTTAAAGAACCGAAAGTCTTGGTTAAGTCTGTGGTTTCAATCGCGTAGTCCATGAATAAGCGCACTTCCTGTTTAGTGGGTTTAGCAGTTTTTAGGTATAAGCTTTAACGTGTTTGGGCACTAAGGTTTAGTTTGAATTGTTATGTCACGATACATTAACATAGCCATTACAAAATAAAAAACAAACGCTGCCATAAATCCCCCAGCCATCCCATAAGAAATCCCGTTAATGCTAAAGTTTGAAGCAACAAAACGGGTGCCATTAACGAAAGCTGAAATAACCGATGCGAAACTGACGATAGACAAAACTCTGTATACATTACTTTTGTGAAGAACAAGCACTAAATTTACTGCACCCACAACAATTACTACCATGTCAATAACAAAGTGGCTTGCCAAAAGCAAGTTGCCTCCAGTTAAGCGTAGTTAATGGCGTCTGTGAATGAGCCGCCACTTGCTGGAAAAATATTTGTAGGAGTGCCACGAGCAGGTTAAGTGCCATACCGATGAAGAATTGAGCTAAAAACAACAAAAGCAACACTAACAGAGTTGTAGATAGAGCTCCGCGTTCCATTTTGGCAACCAAAACAAATTCACCATTCATAATAACGTGGAAAGTTATATGACTGCTTCGGTCACATTATTATAAGCGGTAAAGTTTATGGCCAGCAAGCACCCCCCACTTACCTACAAAGGCAGAAGTATAGGCATCCTTATTTTAACAAGTGCTCAACTACTTATTGGCACCATACATTTCCTGATTGGCTTTGCACTTCTTGCATCAGAGAATTCCTTTTTGAAAGCAACCATAGCCTATGACGTTTATACAATTGTTTTCGGCTTACTAATTCTGGTTTTTGGCTGGTTTATTTGGCAGGGCAAAAAATTAGGGTGGATTGGCACGATAACCGTTTCCATATTTGTGATTGTCGCTGACACTTTAACGGTTTTAAATTTGCCTAGCGTTCCTGGAATCCCAAAGTTTGCAGCGCCAACGGAAATAATTTACAGCATTGCAGTAATCGTTTACCTGATTCAGCCGCATGTAAGAAAAAAGTTTGGCATAAGCTAGCTCGCTGGAGCCGTTTTCATCCAATCATGCACAAACACTTCAGCCTCGCCAGATTCTATCCCTTCAACAATCTTTTGAGCAACATACTCCGCAGTATCAGCTTTAAAAGGAGCACCGCCCTCGTCGCCTTCTTCGTCGTTTTCCCAGTTTCTTTCAGATGCTTTAACCGTGTTTTTTTCAAAATCTGTAACCGTAATATAAGGGTAAACCACAGAAACAACTATCTTGTCTGCTTTCAGTTCTTCTCGAGCAGTTAAGCTAATGTGTGACAGCGCGCGTTTAAGCGAAGCATAAATGCTCATACCTGGCAAATACATTAAAGCAAGTCCTGAACTGACATTCATAATTGCGCCTCCGCCATGTTTGCGCATAATGGGGATAACTTGTTGCATGGCAACAACTGGACCCAAAAAATCAAGCTCAAAGATGCCGCGGAAGACGTCAACATCTATTTTTTCAATAGGAGCATCATATCCCTGCCCAGCATTGTTAACTAGTATATCAACTCTTCCGAAATGATCGCACGTTTGCTTTATCATGCGCTTAATGTCTTCAACCTTTGATATGTCTGCAGGAATTGCGATTGAGTTCGGAAGTTCTTTTGCAAGCTGTTCCAACTTGTTTTGTGATCGAGCAACTAAAGCCAGTTTTGCGCCTTTGCTGGAAAGCAGCTTTGCTGTGGCATATCCGATGCCGCCAGATGCTCCAGTTACTATTGCAACTTTGCCCTTAATGTCCATATTATGCCTTCAGTCAATTCGTTTGAGAATCTTTGGGGGACGCTTTTCAGGTGCTTTTGGAAAACCACCTTTTGGATAGCCAAAGATGATGGCAGCGTGAACATCGTGGTCTTCTGGCACCGCTAACTGCGTTTTAATTTTTGGGTCATTAGCTAAGCCTACCGCGGTGCCTATCCAGCAGCTTCCAATGCCAAGAGTATAAGCCGCGAGCATCATGTTTTGCGCTGCCATTGAACAGTCGTAGACTGTGTATTGTGATTTAACGCCGCAAATAAAAATCAGTAGGGGAGCATTGTAGAAAATATTGTAGTTTGGGTCAGCTAGCCGTTTTTTTAATCCAATTAGACCTTCGTCGCCTACGTCAGGCAACATCCTAATCAACGCTGGTTTTGCTATGTCGGAGAGGCGTTTCATTTCGTCTTTGTTATTCACGATTGTGAATTTCCATGGTTGAACATTAATGGCAGAAGGCGCATAAGTTGCCGCTTCCAGCATCGTTTGGATTGCCGAGCCTGGAACGGGTTTGTCTTCATACGCGCGAATTGCTCGCCTAGATTTTATTGCTTCGATAACAGGGTTTGTTGTCATAAAATTTCGCCACTTACAAGGAGATTAACGGTTTATAAAAACAATTCTGAATGTCTTATTTGGGTTTCTTTTTTGGTTTAGGGACTTAAATAGTTTGAAGGTTGGTACCAAGTTATTTTCAATAAGATAAGTTGACGAAAAGAGTTTTTTCGTCTTCCATATAATAATTCTTGTTAGAAGAACAACACCCGGCGCTACCACCAACTGTTGTTGTTCTACTTCGGCATCCAAGTTTTTCGCTAAAAGAGAAGAAAGTCGGAGGAATCAACTTCATATTCTTCAAGAAAAGCAATTGAAAAAACCCCAAAGCCAATATGAAAAATTAGGCAACTTCATAGCAAAATGCTGTCAATTATTTATTCAAGCAGTTTTTTCTTGAAGAGTTAATAGATAAGCTGAGAAACTTTCGATGCTTTGGATTTCTCGACCCGCCAGGGCCTGCAAGTCACGCCAAAACCTAGTGTTAACCGTTATTTTTGCCCTCTCCAAGTTCAGTTTCAATAGGGCTGTACCTTCTTTACCTCGTCTATCAAAATCCAAAAGAAGAATAACCTCCGATGCACAAAATAACTCTATCTCGGCGATGGCTTGCAGAAAAGATTTGCCACCAGTCTTTACCGTCAAAATCCTGCCAGTAACACCTAACTCTCGAAGGGTTTGACAGTCTTTTTTGCCTTCAACTACTATGGGCGTTCCTTTAGTAGATTCCTCAGATAGTTTAGCTATAATTTGCTGGATTTTTTCCAGTTTATCTTCAAATTTTTTAGACAAGAACGTTACCTTGTTATCTTAGCCTGCCGCACAGTCTCCAAACAATCTTTAGCTTCACTGTTATTTACAAAGTAGCGTCTAACAGGCTCCAGAATTTCTCCAAGTTCAATTGCTACGCCGTTCTTGAGGTCCATAGGATGCAGTTTACCTTCAGAGTAAGCAGATTCAAGCTCTTGGAAACTTTGGAAATCTATGTTCCCGCCGAATTTAGCTGGACGCTCTATTGAAAAAACCTGTTTTTCGCGGAAAACTATGTATTTACAAATATCCATTATTGGGTTGAATTTGATGGTTTTTTCTGGGCAAAATGCTTTTGCCATTTTCTGTTTTATTTCTTCTGGCGTGTCATAGATGAAGATGCATGTTTGAGGCTTGCTCTTAGACATCTTAGCTGAAGCTACCGCTTCTCTTTCCTGGCCTTCAGGAATTGGCCAAATTGATGGCTTTTCCAAACCCTGCAATAGATGATGGTGAACGCATGTGGGTTTCCAGCAGCCGATTTTTTCTCCTATCTCCCTTGCAACCATGTTGGCTTTTCTTTGATCCATGCCTAACTGACAAATCTTCACTTTCATCTCGAAAATATCTGCGACTTGCATGGGAGTGTATAGATAGTCTGATACGTAGTGGGCTTCGCCTTCTTGTCTGCCAGCAATCTCAAGGGTTCTCGTTGTTCGGGCTAAGGTTAAGTTTTTTGCGATGATGACTGTTTTAGCCCAATAATCAATATTTTTGTAGAGCTCGTCTGAATAGATGAACTCAACTTTATCAGCAGGGACACCTAGCGAAATCCATGAGTGCCTAAAGAGGTCAGCGGCTTTTCGGATGAGCTCACGGTCGCCGCCCAACTTGTTGTTTAACCATGCATGCCACGTTGCCAAAAAAGCTTTAAAATGCACACCGGCTTCGGCAAAATCTTTCATTTTGTAAGCACAAATAACACCTGTGCCCAAATGCGCCAACCCAGATGGTTCCCAACCGTTGTAGGCGATTGGATGCTCTTCTGCTTCGAAAAGCTGACGTAAATCTTCTGGAGTAACTACTTCTTCTGTTGGCGGTCTGCAAATTAACTCAATTTTCTTTTCGATGTCCAATTACGCGCATCTTCCCAATGTTTTCTAGCTTTAATGTTGGGTGTGGAACTTAAAAATTTAGTTTAAGTTAATTGATTTTATGGGGCTTTCGATTTTTTCTTTTAGTTAAACGTATCATGTATTTTTTGTCATCTATCTTTTTTACGCGACTGTCAATTAGCCCCTGACCTTTCGCTTCACTTATTACATCATTGAAGGATACAACCTGAGGATTTGCAACTTTCTTATTTGTTATGACAACCCAAATTTCATGGTATTTACCTTTGTTTTCTCCAAAAAACTGTCTTAATTCGGCTAAACTTTTAGGTTCAAAAGTTGCTGATTCAGCCAATAGTTAGCACTCCAAATTTTTTTGCGGGCTGTTTGTCGCCCAAGTAACCTAACACTTAACCGCACAGCTGAGCGTTGCTTTTAGCTTGGCTAAGTTCTCTCGGCTTGGGACTTTTTTTCGCCCGTGCCTCACCTGTTCCATAATTGGGTAGAACCCAAAGCGTCATAGGCGCAAGATTTGTGTTTCTTACGTTCCCTCTGTTGAGTCCGTCGTTATGGGTGCTCGATTTTGGCGAGGCAATCAAAATAGTTGTTAGGGTGTTGGTTAAATGTTGCTGTAAAAAAATTAACCAAAACCAGGTATCCTAACATTTTATTACTTTTAAATAATGACAAAAGATAAGCTTTTTTAGTCTTTTCATTCTTTGGCGAAACTAACTAACGCTCCCTGGTGGTGGGCTGTTTCGCTTAAAACCCTTTAAACCAACAAAAATCAAGATGCAGCCAATAATAACAAAAGAAAGTTCCAATATTAGCAAATAAGGGCTTTCTCCATAAAACTTCAATAAACCTGTTATAAAGAAAAATAATGCCAAAAAGATTAGATTTACACCAATAAGGGCGAGGTACAAACGAGTTTCCATTCTTAAGTTACTCATACCTTTATTACATCTGCAATTGCGAATTTATATTTTTTAAGTATTATTTTCTTTCGTTTTGAACCAGATTGAAATCGCAAGAATGAACTGTCAAACCCCGTAATCATGGTCCTTGAGGGTGTTAACGTACGGAACGTAGTATTTTTTTATGCAGTTGAAAATTTTTTGCTTTCTGTGATAGCTGGTATAGTAAACTGCTTATAGCAATGGCGAATGCGGGAATAGCTGGCAGAATATACCAGTAAAGTTTTGTTTGGGCGAATGAGAACACTAAGAGCACGATTGCCATCCATAGGAGAATTAAAGTGTCCTCTTTTAAACGCTTAATAAATGTATTGAATGCACAAAGCCCTGTTGCAAAAGGCAGCAATATTACCCAAAGCAAGTTTTCTTTATTGACTAAATAGCTAAAATAATAAGCAAAGCCTGCAGCGTGACCTTCAATAGGACTAACTGTTCGCGTAACGTCAGTATACACAAAATACCATTGCCAAAACTTTAATCCAAAACTCATATTCATGTAGATTAGCCACGGGGAAAAAACTAGAAGACCGACTCCCCAAAAAAGTGTAAAACGTTTTGTGAAGAAAAATCTAACGTTTACTTTTGTCGCAATTAGATAGGAAATGAGAATTAGTGGAATCAGCAAAGCCTCAATCTGTTTTGTCATTAACGCTAAACCAAAAAACACCCCGCTCAAAACTGCGTACCGACTAGTTTTTTCTGATTTCTCGCTTAAAACAAAAAAGTAGGTACTGCCCATCATGAAAAAGACTAACGGAACATCAGTCATAGCAAGTCTTGAAAACACATAAAAAGTTGTAAATGTCCCTAAAACTAAAGCCGACAATAACCCTACATATCGATTATAAAGATTCTTTCCCAAATAAAAAACAAGAACCAAAGACAAGGCGCCGAATACAGCACCAAAAAATCTTGAGGCAAAGTTGTTAACGCCAAAGATTTGGTAGGCAAGAGAAATCAGCCACATGTTAAGCGGCGGTTTAGCTATCCAGAGATTGGTTATTCCGAAAGCCCAAGGGGTTAGGTAGTGTCCAGTTCTGACCATGTAGAATGCCCATTGAGAATACCATTGCTCATCAGATAGCCAAAGAGGGCCACTTCCTAGATTAATGAAGAAAATTGTTGAAAAAGACAAAATTGCCACAACGCAAACTGCGTCGGCGTGAGCTGAAAGCCAAGAGACCTTTTGACCAGAAATACTGGTGACAACAACTTTTTGTTTAGCCCGCCTATTTGAGCGAACAAATAGCACAATTGAAAAAATAATTACAGCCAATACAGAACACGCAATTATGTCAAACGCAATCACAGTCAAAGGTAAAGAGTTGGTAGATTGCAAAGCTACGGTGTTAACATTAGAATTGGACAAGGCAAAAGCGTAGATATGACCGTCATCGGAACCAACGTAAAGGATACCGTTGGCGATAGCTGGGGAAGAATCAACAATATTTTCAGTTGCATAACTCCATTCTTTAGTCCCAGTAGATGCGTTGAGACAATAAATGCTGTAGTCTTCGGAGCCCACGTATACATTCCCGTCTACGACTGCAGGTGAAGACCAAACCCAATACCCAGTTGGGCTCTGCCATATTTTCTCGCCACTTGAAGCATTTAAGCAATAAACGTTATTGTCCTCAGAACCCACATAAACGCTTCCATAAGCGAGTGCAGTAGAAGAGCCCACGGCATCTTGGGTTTGATATTTCCAAATTAGGGCACCTGTGGAAGCATTCAAACAATAAACATAGCCGTCTGTGGAGCCTTCGTAGACTACGCCATTGGACACGGTAGAAGATGACTCAACCGAGTCATGGGTAAGGTAACTCCAAAGTTTTGCGCCATTCGTTGCGTTTAAAGCGTAAACACTATCATCGCCTGAACCAACATACACTACGCCAGTGGAAACGGCTGGAGATGAGGAAACCTTACCGCCAGTTGGGTAATTCCAAAGTTTTGCTCCATCCGTTTCATTAAAGGCATAAACGTCACCGTCGCCTGAGCCCACGTAAACTGACCCATTGATAACAACAGGAGACGAATCAACAGAGTTACCCGTAACGTAACTCCAAAGTTTGACACCGTTAGTGGCATTTAAAGCATAAACGCTGCCATCTCGTGAGCCCACGTAAACTGCACCATTCGCAACAACCGGTGATGAAGTAACCTCACCACCAGTCGGATAGGTCCAAAATAGTTGACCATTTGAAGAGTTAATACAATAAACTGTGCCACCATCGTCGCCAGAAAAAACAAAGCCATTAGAAACTGCAGGAGAAGATTCAACATTATACATTGTTGTAAAATTCCATAAAATTTTTGCTGAATTCATTGAACTGTTTCCAGTTGTTGAGCCGGTGTGGCTTGGGTTATTACGGAACATAGTCCAATCAGTGCTGGAATTGACACTGCATGAGGCTACGGACAGGCAATAAAATGAAGTGAGAATAACAGAAACAAGAATGATTAACATTAACTTCTGTTTTCTCATTGCCATCTATACAAGAAAAGATGCCTAAGAATAAAAATTAATTGATTTTTTGCGTTTTCCTATTGCTTTGTAGCTAAGAGCACCAAAAAAAATCTGAGAGGCTTTTTCAGAGCCATCATTAGTACGCGCAGTACGAGAGTTTTTCTCTCTTCTGCAGTTTTTACCTCGTGTATACTGATTTTGGTAAAGTCTTATTAGCTAACAGAATTTTTATTTAGAGCAAATGAAATTTAAGAAAGCCACAGTTCTGCTGATTTTGTTCTTGACTTTACCTCTTTTCTTAAATTGCACCTTGACTACCAAAGCAACTACCACGCAAACTTCGCCCAGCTTGTACTTCGGCGTTGATGTTGCTTTTGGAAGCATACCTGAAACTGAAAAATTAATTGATAATGTTAGTTCTTATTCGAATTTCTTTGTTATTGGATGCACTGGAGATTATAATCTAACTAGACTCACACTAATCAGCCAGTACGTGTTTGACAAAGATTTGAACTTCATTGTTTACTCTGATGAACCTAACTATCCATCGAGTCAATGGCTTGCCGATGCCAAGAACAATTGGGGCAACAGTTTTCTTGGAATTTATTATTGTGATGAAGAAGGTGGAAAGCAACGGGACCAGCCCTCAAAAGATTACCCAATTATCCCGCAGAGTGCTATCAAGGACATTGCTAACTTCACCTATAGCGACGCTGCGCAAAGCTACGTTAACGCTCTAAGCTGGTGGCTACGCACGGGTCCGCATTCAATAACAAAGAGTTTTTCCTACCCCACAGAATATCAATTGTTTACCTCCGACTACGCGTTTTACTGGTATGATTATGCAGCTGGGTATGACACGGTTTTTGATGAGTTTGGCGCTCATACTGGCTGGGCGAATGATAGCCAACAATTAAACATGGCTCTTTGCAGAGGAGCAGCTACTGTTCAGAACAAAACTTGGGGTGTTATGATAACTTGGGCCTACAATCAGCCTCCTTATATGGAACCAGGTCCGGAACTTTACAATGACATGGTTTTGGCATATAACAACGATGCAAAATACATTGTTATATTTGACAGCAACGAAAACTATACTCAAAACGTTCTACAGCAAGGACAGCTTGACGCTATGAAACAGTTTTGGCAATATGTTCAAGCCAACCCCAGAGCCACCACTCCAGTAAGCGATAGAACAGCGTATGTTCTTCCCGCAGATTACGCTTACGCCTTCGGAGGGCCAGCCGATAAAATTTGGGGACTCTGGAACGCAGATGACTTGAGTGTTGGCATTTGTATGAGCGTAACCACTCTCTTGCACATGGACTCTACTAACCTAGACATAGTTTATCCATCGCAAACGCTTGACTCGGCAGGATACAAAGACGTAATCTACTGGAACAACACAGACTTAATGTCCACGCCATCAAATATCGCACAACAAGGCGATTCTTCGCCGTT
The DNA here is from genome assembly GCA_003164295.1 of Candidatus Bathyarchaeota archaeon. Taxonomy (GTDB): domain Archaea; phylum Thermoproteota; class Bathyarchaeia; order Bathyarchaeales; family Bathycorpusculaceae; genus Bathycorpusculum. The sequence continues at coordinate 34,840 of PLTA01000048.1, read as the reverse complement.
TTATGCAACTTCAATTTATTTTTATGCTGCTGTGGCATGCATTATATTAACTGTTGCTATAACGTTTTTAAAGTTTAGAAAAAGACGCCGAGAACCAGCAATCAAAAGTATTTAGACTTTAATTTGCTTAACTTTCCGTGGGACTGTTTTGCATTGCTCTTTTCCTGTTTAGGAATAATCTAACTGCTACTATGATGATTACTATTGCCACAACCAAAGTAACTATTAGTTCTGCAAGCAACGAGGACATTGAATATGTTGAAGTTGTATTTTGAGTGATGAAGTACGATAGAGATGATTCTGGGTCAACTGTTATTGAAAGGGAACCTGAAACTACTGTTTGCGCTCCATTGAAAGGATTAGTGAAAGTGTATTTTTCAGCAAAATTTAATCCAAGGGTTGCAAGGGTTATTTTAAAATATTGTGATCTAGTTGTGTTCCAGTTGAAAAGAGCCAAAAAATGCGTGTTATTTTGATACCATATTTCTGGGGTACCTGTTTGATAGGGCGATAAATCAAGTATTAGTGGTTTATTGCCTGTAGATGCAGGATTTTCTAAGGCGTTTATCCATTGTAATCTTGATGTATTGTATGTTGGTAGATTAACGCTAAGTATCTGTACTGAACCTGTGGCGTATTCAAGGTTTAGCCAAGTTTGGAATGTTGAATCATCCATTACCGAAGCGCTTGGAATCATTTGGTCTGCAACATAATCATTGTCTAAAAGAACAGTGTTATTTCCTAGAATCGGAAGTAATTCTAAAGCTGCACTTACATCCCGTTGTATGTCAGACCAGGAATTATTAACATCCCCTCCAGTTCTTATGCTCTGAGCAACCGTTGTCGCGACAAAATGCAAACCACAAACTAAGGTGTTTGCAGATGGAGCAGCGGTTTTTATAGCGTTTAGGCCAAGGTGCATCGCCTGTGTTGCTGTCATAGGTGTGTCCAAAATATTGTAGCTTCCAAAAACAGCGTTGTAAACATCTCCACCCATGGTATCGATTTTAAGATAGTTTACGCCCCAAGAAGTAAAGTTTTCAACAATTTGACTAACATAATTAATAACCGCGGGGTTTGTCGGATCTAAAATGTAACAAGCAACTCCATTAAATGTAGCAGTTTCAGGAACCGAATTGGCAGATTGCAATATCCATGAGGGATTTTCTTCAATTATTGGCAAATTTTCAGCTACATAATAAGGACAAAACCACAAACCAAATTCTTGACCGTTTGCATGCACTAAATTTGCTAAATATTGTATTCCGTTAATTGCTGGATCTGATGCATTAGATGGAAAATTAGAGTTAGGAACCCAATCGCCATACTGTTGCTCCCAACCATCATCTAACTGTATCAATTTTATATTCGAATAATTAGCGGCTGCATAGTTTGAATTTATAATAATTTCCGTTTGAGTAACGTTTTGTCCAAATGCTGACCAAGATCCCCAGCCAAAGGAAGATGTAGTTAAAGTTTCTAATGATGGGAAATAATTATTCGTTTTAGACAGAGCCATGTCGTATCCTGTTAATGCATTTTGGGCGTTATTTCCAGTCAGTTCACAGTATAGAGGATCGCTTTGTATCCAACTGCCAGGTGTTCCATGTTGATATCCATCGGTATATGGGCTGACGTTCGATGTCATAGTCAACCCTTGAGTTTGGACCATCTCGCCTAAACCAAATTCCTGAAGCCCATGGGAACCGTCAACTCCGTTCCAGCTGCAACCTAAGTTGGGTGATACTAGAGTTTGTAATAAGCCTGCTACAAACCCTTCATTACTAGTTGTTGATAATGTGTATTCGTAAGGAACATATTCGCCGTAATTGAACTTAGGATAACCATTAACAGTCCCACTTGTCGAACCGCCTAACTGAGTAAAGAATGAAGGGTTTGAGCCGTCTATTTCTGGATATCCATCCATGGATGAAACGGAAGAACCAATTAAAGCACCCCCATTTTGCATGGTGGATTGAGCAAGAAAATAATCCCATTGGCTTACCACCAGAGATGAAGCATAATAAGCAGCTTCTTGGATAACAAAGTAAGGCTTATCACTAAAAACGGAAATTAGACAACTCATTGAAGGGCTATTACTTGCGGACTCAGTGAAGTTAAATAAATCGCCTGTCCCAAGATTATTCGATATAGAAGTAATAGTTTCTGTGAGCAATCCATCACCGCTAATCCAACCCATCGTTCCACTGGCATTTGTCAGCACTTGAAACATCAAGCTGTTTTCAAGAATTATCTGAGAAGCAGCAAGGTTAGTTAAATTCATATAATACTTCCCTGATATTTGCGCCACAGTAAAACCGTAAAAGCGATTAGAAAAAGAGTACGTGGAAACACCACTATAAGAAATGTCTGAGCTTGCTTTAGCTACCGTTATACTGTTGGCAAAAACTGAGCTTGCGAATAATAAAATAATGAAAATAACTACAGTTTTAGCATAACGGCTTATCACTTCGGTCGCCAACTAAGAGTAAGAGTTGGATAATTAATAGGTTAAGATTTTTTATGCGGATACTGCATGAAAATTATTTGAACAGTTTCTTCAAAAACAACTGGCTTTTACGTTATTATATATCGTACTTAAGAAGATAAAACAGGACATTACGCCAAAAAAGCCTTCATATTCAAGCGCTTAAACAGCGATCTAATAGGGATAAGATTTAAGTGGGACAATTATGCTTAATGTGCAAGGTAACTTAAATGCCCACTCACGGTAGTTTATCCAAAGCTGGAAAAGTAAGGTCTCAAACTCCAAAAATCCAGGGAACACCAAAAACAGCGCCAAGCCCAAAAACTCGAAACAGACGCAACTACGAGAAAAGGGTAACACTGCAAAGAAAACCTGGTCAAAACTGGATGTAAGGCAAAGACAAAATTTGTTTTTTCACGCTACAAACAGTTTTCAATGTTAGCTTAGTTTATTTATTACTTAAGCAGACCTTATTTTGGTATCTTTAGCCTTGTCGGAAGAAAAAGCGCTCAGAGAAATCATAACTACTCTTATGGAAATGCCAAATCCTACGCGTGAGGATGCTAATCGGCTTAAAATAAAAACCACAGGCAAATACCAACTCGACGATATACCGTCAAACGCCGATTTAATTTGTCTTTTAACGCCAAAAGAAACAAAACGGCTCTTGCCTATTTTGAGAAGAAAAACTACCCGAGGTATTTCGGGTGTAACAGTTATCGCTACCATGACTAAGCCTTACCCGTGCCCGCAGCCTGAACCATGCGCTTACTGTCCAGGAGGCCCCACACGAGGCTCTCCGCAAAGCTACACAGGGCATGAACCCGCAGCTATGCGTGGAAGCCAAAACAATTTTGACCCCTACCAGCAGGTTATGAGCCGCATCGAGCAGCTTACAGCAATCGGACACAAAGTGGACAAAATTGAATTAATCATCATGGGCGGAACTTTTCCCGCTACACCTATGGTTTATCAAACTTGGTTTATCCAGCGTTGCCTTGATGCAATAACAGGCAAAACGTCAGCAAGCCTGGAAGGGGCGAAAGCTAATGCTGAAGTAAGCAAAAGCCGGAATGTCGGCATCACAGTTGAGACACGCCCTGACTGGGCAAAACAGCCACACATCGATGCAATGCTCGAAATGGGTGTTACTCGCATAGAACTTGGAGTTCAAAATCCTGACGATGAAATTTACCGTTTAGTCGGCAGAACTCACACCGTAGCTGATGTGCAGGAAGCCACTCGCATCGCCAAAGACGCTGGATTAAAAATCGTATATCACTTGATGCCAGGAATGCCGGGTTCCAACCAAAAAAAAGACATACAGGTTTTCGAACGCATTTTTACAGACGCAACTTTCAAACCTGATATGATAAAAATTTATCCTTGTCTGTGTATTGCTGGAACAAAAGCAAATGAATGGTACAAAAAAGGCACCTACATTCCTTATACAACAGAGCAAGCCTCTGAAGTTATAGCTGAAATTAAAAAATTCATTCCACCGTGGGTAAGAGTAATGCGTGTTCAACGCGACATCCCTTCACACCTTATTTTGGCTGGAGTTAAAAAAAGCAACTTACGCCAACTCGCCAACGACCATCTCCATGCACAGGGTAGCAAATGTCAATGTATTCGATGCAGAGAAGTCGGGCACAGAATGCAAATTGACCATGTAAAGCCTAACTTGGAAAAAATAAAAATTCAATCAGTCTGCTACGATGCCTCTGAAGGCAAAGAAATTTTCATTTCGGCCGAAGATCATGTTAACCAAGTTTTGCTCGGCTATTTGCGGTTGCGCATTCCTTCAACGAAAGCGCATAGAATAGAAATCACATCTGTGCCATCAGCGATTGTAAGGGAACTTCATGTTTATGGTCCACTTGTGCCCGTTGGAAAACATGCGGCGGGCGCTTGGCAACATAAAGGGTTTGGCGCAAACTTGCTAAAAGAAGCCGAACGAATGACTCTGGATGATTTTGGTTTGAAAAAGCTTTTAGTTATCAGTGCGTTAGGAACAAGAAGGTATTACATGCGTTTCGGGTATCAACGCGATGGAGTTTACGTTTCCAAAAAACTGGAGAAATAGTCATGAGCGAACTTGAAAATTCAGGTTATAAGGAGGCAGCTATTGAAGCATTAAAAAAAGCCGAATGTGACATCGGTGACATCATAAAGATTACTAGCAAAGGCAAAAACTACGAAGGTATTCTTATTCCTCGCTCCGAACTGGGCGACGGCAACGTTGTTATAGTTAAAATGAAAAGTGGTTACAACATAGGCATTCGTGTAACCGCAGAAGTTGAAATTGAAAAAGTGGGTAAAGGCACAAAACCCGCCTTCGCCTCGCCACCTCTTCCAAAACAGAACCCATCTTTGCCTCATGTGGTCATTATGAGCACTGGAGGAACCATTGCTAGCCGAGTTGACTATCGTACAGGAGCTGTCCGCTCAGCCATCTCTGCAAGCGACTTGCATGGGGTTGTTCCTGAACTTTCGGATATCGCCAAAGTTGACACGGAAATAGTTTTCAGTTTATATAGTGAAAACATTACTCAGAAACATTGGAAAGAACTAGCAGAAACCGTCGCCAAACGCATTGAATCAGGCGTGGACGGCGTGGTGATTGCGCATGGGACTGACACGATGGCTTACACTTCAGCAGCCTTGAGTTTTGCATTGCAGAACCTATCTGTACCCGTAATTGTTGTTGGTGCACAGCGATCCAGTGACCGCCCAAGCAGTGATGCAGCGACAAACCTTATCGGCGCGGTAAAAGCCGCTGGAGAAGCTCCATTTGCTGAAGTAGGTTTAGCCATGCATGAAAGCGTTTCAGACATAGCCACAATTATTCATTTGGGAAATAAAGTTCGCAAATGCCACACCAGCCGAAGAGACACCTTCAAATCCATCAATGGTTTTCCTATCGCCAAAGTGAAAGATGAACAAGTAATTATGCTAACAAATCAATACCTGCGTCGGGATCCTTCAAAAAGACTTATTTTGAAGCCGAATTTTAGCGAAAAAGTGGCGTTAATCAAATTTTATCCAGGACTTGACCCAGCCGTCATTGATTGGTATGTCGAAAAAGGCGTTAGGGGTATTTTGCTCGAAGGTTCAGGTTTAGGTCATGTAAGCAAATTCTGCTTTGACAGCATCAAAAACGCCACTTCAAAAGGGATCTTGGTTGCGTTGGCATCCCAGTGCATTTGGGGGAGAGTAAACATGAACGTGTACGATACAGGCAGAGATCTGTTATCGTTTGGGGTTATCCCGATGGATGACATGTTCCCTGAAACCGCTCTTGTCAAACTCATGTGGGCACTCGGACAAACAGACGACACTCAAGAAGCTATCAAACTTCTTAAAACCAACATTGCAGGAGAATTCTCCTCAAGAACACTTCCGCAAGAAAAAATCCTTGAAGGAGGACAAAAAAGTGGCAATTGACTATGCAAAAATAGGCTTAAAAGTAGGCTTAGAAATCCACCAACAACTAAACGTCAAATCAAAACTCTTCTGCAGTTGCCCACCTGAACTCTTCAAAGAAGAACCAGAAATCACATTCCTGCGTCGACTACGTCCCACACAAAGTGAGCTAGGGCAAATTGATCCAGCAGCTTATTTTGAATTTCAAAAAGGAGTAAAAATTCTCTATGAAGCCAGCAAAGCAAGCTCATGCCTAGTGGAAATGGATGAAGAACCGCCACACCCCATAAACTCTGATGCTGTGGAAGTGGTTTTAACAGCTTCTTTAATGATGAATATGCAGCCTGTTGATGAAGTCCACGTTATGCGGAAAACCGTAATAGATGGCTCAAACACAACAGGTTTCCAGCGCACATGCATTATCGCGTTGGATGGTTGGATTAAAGTTGGCGAAAAAACCATTCCGATGCAGGCATCAAGTTTAGAAGAGGATGCAGCGCGTAAAACGGGAACACAGGATGAGGGCAAAACTATCCGGTACCGCATTGACCGCTTGGGAATACCATTAATTGAAGTCGCAACTGCACCCGTAATTTATTCACCAATGGAAGCGCAGGAAGTCGCATTCGCAATTGGACGAATTTTAAGGGACACAGGCAAAGTGATGCGTGGTTTAGGCACGATAAGACAAGACCTAAATGTTTCTTTGCCAAACGGTGCTTTAATAGAGATAAAAGGAGTTCAAGAACTCGAATTAATCTCGACTGTTGTAGAATACGAGGTGCAACGTCAACTCGGACTCATCAGCGTTAAGGAAGAATTGGCAAAGCGAGGGATCAAAAAAGAAGATCTGAAACAGGATTTTGCAGACGTCACCGACATTTTTAAAGAAACAAAAAGTAAAGTCATTCGAAAAGCTGTAGATAAAAATCAGAAGGTTATGGCAGTCAAACTTCCAAATTTTGCTGGAATACTCAAGCGTGAATTGATGCCTGATTTTCGCGTTGGAACTGAACTTTCTGACAGGGCAAAGTTTTGGGGTAGAGTTGGCGGAGTATTCCACACTGATGAAATGCCTAATTACGGAATCACATTAGAAGAAGTTGAGGCATTGCGCAAAGCAGTTAAAGCCGACGAGGGTGACGCGATTGTTTTTGTTGCCGACACAGCAGAAAACGGTTTTGATGCTCTAAAAGCCGTGGTTGAACGTGCCCAAGAAGCAATAACTGGAATTCCTGCTGAAACCCGAACTGCAAAAGATGATGGCACAACGAGGTATATGCGTCCACGACCGGGAGCAGCAAGAATGTACCCTGAAACCGATATCCCGCCTGCAGAGATAACTGAAAAACTTGTGAAGAAAATAAAAGAGAATTTGCCTGAATCTGCCGAAAAGAAGGTCTTAAGAATAATCAAACAGTACGGGTTAAATGAAAAGTTAGCTAAGCAACTTCCAGATTCAGAATACAACATTCTTTTTGAAGAAATCGTGAAGCAAACTGGTGTGCAAGCTTCAACTGTAGCCGCGTTTTTAACTGAAACTTTAAAGGCTTTGAAGCGGGAAGGCATCAAAATAGAAAATGTCAACGATGACCAAATCAAAAACATTTTCAAAGCTGTTGGTAAAGGAGAGCTTGCCAAAGAAGCCCTGGCAGATGTTTTCAGTTGGCTCTCAAAAAACGAAGACAAAACAGTGCAAGACGCAGTAGTTATTTTATGTTTGAAAATGTTCACGGAGAAGGATTTGGCTCCTATAATTGACCGAGTAGTTGCAGTCAACAAACAATCGATTGACAAGTTGGGTAAGAATTCTTATGGCATGCTTATGGGCGCGATTATGAAAGAAGTTCGTGGAAAGGCGAATCCTGAATTGGTAGGAAAACTTTTGAAGGAACGTCTCAAATAAACTGTTTTTCCCTTAAAAGTAGCATTGAGCCGCAAATCCTAAAAAGGTTTAGCATCGCTTATAACATAAAGAGGCTTACTTATTGAAGCATATCGAAGCTCGCATAAAAACTTCGTTCGGAGAAGTGGTCATTGAAGGAGAAAATCCCCAAGAAATTCTTGACATGCTTGGAATTATCCCAGAAGGTTTTGTTGAGAAACTAAATGATTTTGTTTCTAACAAACTTACACAATCCGGAGCACAACTGAAAGGCATCGTTGAACCCACAACTGAAGGCCCAGTAATAGTTACACGTGAAAAACTTACCCATTATGAAGCTGTGGGATTGATTCTTTACGCTTCGGAGGAAAAAAAGAGCACCGCCGCCCAAGTTACTAAACTCTTAGATTCCAGTGGCATAAACGCCATGGTTCCTGCGCGACTAAATGAAATGACAAAACGGGGACAAATTTTCAAGCCAGACCCAAATAAGCCTGAGTTCAAGCTTACGATTCAGGGTGAGAAATGGATCGAAGAAGAAGTGCTCTCTAAACTTAGAGGCAAAATGAGTTGAGCGATAAACCAGAAAAAGCCAAGTTCAAGTCAAATTTAAAGATATTGAACCACAGTTTTTTTGCTCCGCCAGAAGAAGCGTAGTTTTTGATAAACCAGTTTTTTAAAGAGTTTATTTATTCATTTTAAATTACTCAAAAACTTTGGCGTAACAAAGATCTTAAACAACTTGCCAAAGACTCAGAGGGTTACTTGGATGAAAAGTTTCGCATGACCACCGCTGGCGTTATTCAAACGCAGAAAGAAGTCGTTCCCAAAATCAATTCCAAGAGAAAATCTAAGCCAGCCCAAAAGAACTTAAAGAAAAACATATTACTTAGTTGCTACACAGTTTTCTTGAGGTTACTCATGAATTTTGCAATGTTAATGGGCAGTAATTTATTCTATTCTCAGCGGCTTGAATCTCGGTTGGCTAAATCTACCGCTTCTCATTGTTCTAGTCATAATTGGTCTGATAATAATAGTTCTGATAAAACTGTTTCTTATTTTAATCCCAGCAATTATCGTTGCAGCCATCGTGTACTTCTTTACTGGAGACCTGTTATGGACTGGCATTGCTTTTGTTGTAGTTGCGCTCTTATCGATAGTGGCTAAAATATAGATCATCAAGCTCTGAAGTTGAATCGTAAAACCTTTTTTTTTCTTTTCTTTTTACAAATATTAATGTTTATAACTATATTTCTTAAGCTTCTGATTTTTGAGTGTTTTATTTTCCTGATTTATTTGAGAGAGACGCCAGATTTGGTGGTTAGTTTTTGCTAAATTTTGAACTGATTGTTTTCTGCTTGTTTTTTGAAGCAGAGTTAAATTGTTTGCAGGTCGCGTTTTTATTTTGCTTTTTTTGACTTAATTTGATTTAGACACTCTCACATGTTGCTTTGAAAATAAGTTAGACAATGTTTAGAAAGGCCAAGCAAAGAAAAGACATTTTTCGTGCAAAATTTGTTCAGTTTGTTTCAGATTGCTTTTTTTTATCAGGGTCTTAGTTCTTTGCAGGTTGCGTCTTTATTCGTCACAACGCGTCACTATCCGTCACTACGCGTCATAAAAAGTCAAAAAACGTCACTAACCGCCCAAAGCAATTAATCAACCATTATCAAAATATAAATATTATAAGAAAAATATTCCGTCAAAATTTTTCTTTGCGTTTTGAGTTGCTTTTTTGATTTAGGGCTTGTAATGGTTGCAGGTCACGTATAGAAAAGGTTGGAAAAGAACAGAAACGTATGGGAAAGTATAGAAAAGAATGGGAACGTACAGAAAAGTATAGAAAATGCTAGAAAAGAACCAAAAATTATCTCAAACAAATTTTGTGGTAATTTCCGTAACAGTTATGATTTGGCAAATCAATGGAGGTCTTGATTAACCTTTGAAGACAACCTTTTCATAATGCTTTTATATTTGGTGAGAGGTTCATGGATAATAAGCAATATACTATACGCGGTAATACGATATGATGATGGAACCAAGTAAAAAACCGTTGAACGTTCTTATAAAACAGTTGCACGGAAATATTGAAGTTGTACTCAAAAACGGTTATGAATATAAAGGAAAAATGATCAAATGCGACGGACACATGAACATCCTTCTCGAGGGCGCCAACGAATTAAAAGACGAACAATTAATGACAAACTACGGTAACGTACTGCTTCGTGGAAACAACATTCTCTACATCGTTCTAGATGCTAACAAGCATTAAATAACCAAATTTCTAACTTTCCCAGTTACATAATCACAGGCTTTTTCAGCCACCACTTTTAAGCTAAACCGCCGGTTAAAAAAACTAAGTATGTTTTTTAAGTCTCTCTCAAGCAGTTCCTCAGCGTTAGCGTGGTCTGCCATGACATATTGTGGCCAATCAATGATGAGGATATGCCCGTCAGGTTTCAATATGATATTATATTCGCTGATGTCTGAATGGATAACGTGGGCTTTCAAGTAAGCCTTTCTTATGTTTCGCAGAATTTCTTTGAGGACTTTTTCAGGTTTACCAATTTCAATGTATTTTGAAAGCTCCGCGCCTTCAATCATACCCATAGCTATTACATGCCTATTGTGGCTTATCGGCTCGGGTACCGACACACCGTTTTTGTAAACAAGCTGCATCGCTTGAAACTCTCTTTCCGCTGCTATATGTGATTGAAAAAGCCAAGTTGTATGTTCTCGTGCGTAGCCTCTTTTTCTTCTTGTTTGCCTAAAACTTATTCTTCCAAGTCTATGAAATTTTACTGCTATACGTTGACCAGTAGGGCTTAATGCATCGTAAACATCTGCTTCTTTACCGACACCTAAAATTTGCCCAAAAGATTCGATAACGTTAGCTTTAACAAGATTATTTATCGCAAGGCAATCGTAGCCTGCATAGTTTAAAGTGTATCCCACATATGCGCCTTTTGTTCGGTAGATTAAGCCAAGCTTGTGAAGTTTGTCAAGAGTAAATTGTACACGTTCCAGTGGGAGCTTGGCGAATTTTTGGATTTGTTCTGTGGGTACATATTCGCGATTGCTCATTGCAGATTCGATAATGTTGAGTATTCTGAAATCTTCACTTTGTATTTCGCGAAATACTTTAACGACCATTTCAGCGCTTGACACATTAGTAATATAGTTGCTTTTCACTATAAACACTGTGCTTCCCTGATTTTACCGAGTTTTTTGGGTTGGACTTATATTGGAGTAATTGGTTTATGGAGCTATAAGTCAAAACCGCATATCATAAAATTGTGAAAACATTTGGTTTTGAAATATGGCAGTAGATCAAGAAAACATTTCAAAAATACTTTCGATCCTTTCCCACCCTTTGAGAAGGGAAATACTAATCAGCCTCAGCGAAAAAGGTGAGTCCTCTTTCACTGATATGCTAAACTTGCTAAAAGTGGACACTGGAAAGTTAAGTTTTCACCTTCGCTCGCTTGAGGTCTTCATAGAACAAACGCCCAGTGGAAAATACAAACTCAGCAGGGCGGGTGAAAGCGCCATAAGAGTCATACATGATATAGAAGGCTGGGCGGAAGTTGCAGATGTACAAAGAAAAGAAAGCCATCTTCCATTATCTTCTCTTAAAAAGAGGGCGGCTGCTTTCTTAATTGATTTTGGAATAATTTCAGCTATTACAGTGACGATTGTTTTTGTGCCGCAGGTTCTTTCTTTATCTATGGCAACGTTTCTAAACGGTGGAATCAGCGTTGTACTTTTCACAACAATAGGTTTACTTTGGCTATACTCGACTCTACTGGAAGGATTTAATGGTCAAAGTTTAGGCAAACGCGTTATGGGACTTAAAGTCGTTAGAACCGACGGAAAAAAAATGAGCTATGACCATGCGGCAATTAGGAACTTTGGAAAAATCTTGCCACTTCTTCCTTTCGACTTGCTCATAGGAATTTGGAGAATCCCAGACAAAACCTTCATGAGGTACTTTGACAAGTTCGCAGGCACAACAGTCATTGACTTGCGTCAGCACTAAACATTTCCGTTACTAACTTTAATGTAAAATCTTATTTGCTCCATCGTAATTGTCTTTGTAATGCGATTAAAATGAGTGAAATTGATCTCAGAGTATCAAAAATCAAAGACGGCACAGTCATCGACCATATCCGCGGGGGTTATGCGTTGGATGTCATTAAGATTTTAGGGATAACAGGTAAGGAAAAACGCGTCATGACCATAACAATTAATGTTCCCAGTAAACGTTTCAAAGTTAAAGATATTGTAAAGATTGAAGACCGAGCTCTTAACTCACAAGAAGTTAACCGAATTGCATTAGTAGCTCCTCACGCATCAATTAACATTATTCACAATTACAAGGTTGAAAAAAAGCTTGAGGTTGTTTTGCCAAAAGTCATTGAAGGTATAATTAAATGTGTAAATCCCTGCTGCATAAGTAACAGCGGCGAACCCGTCATCTCAAGATTTTACGTTAAAAACGAAGAGCCACTATTGTTGAAATGCCACTATTGCAGCATTACTTTGGAGCAGGCTGATGTTCTTCACCAACTCTAAGCAATCTTTCTTTTGCGAGGTCGAATAATTTTTCAAAATCTTTTTCAAAAAAACCGTTACCATGACCTATCGCTGGGCACTCAATTGTAAAATCAAAAACATGCAGTTGTTTTTCAGTGTCAAATTTCAGTTCAAAAGGATAAAACATACAAATTAACGGTCTTAGCGAATAAATTTTACATCCATTTTCATCTAAGAAAACGCATTTGCCATCACTTGTTTTTTTCATCTCGAACTCATAAGGAGATTTATCAGTAACTTGAACTGAAAAATCCGCAGTAGACTGACAAGTTTGCAGAGCGATTTTTTTTGCTTCAGTTTCCAAGATTAAGATGTGTCTTGCTTTTTGTTCAGTGTCACCGCAGCATAGGCTACATCGATTACATATGAAACTTATGTTAACTGGATAGGTGAAATCCACTTTTATTCAACAGATAATGCTTGAAATAAGTGCCATAAAAAACTTCGCGGTTACTTATGGTTTTCTTCGGGCAGTTTCGTGCGGTGTCCTTCGCCGTATTGATATGGGCGGTTGAGGTTTTTTTCAAGTTTTTTCTTGAACACTTCGTCCATGTTCATGTCTGGGCAGGCTAAGCGGCTTGCATCCAGAATATAAAAGATGACGTCAATGAGTTCTTCAGCGATTTTTTCTTGAGGTAACCCTTTTTTCCATGAATCGCTGGCTTCACCAAGCTCTATGAAGGCAAAAAGAAGTTTTTTAGGGATATCTTCGGGTTTATTGTAGAATCCTTTGGTTATGACAAGGGCTTCAATTGCCTTCTTCATTTCTTCGAGTTGCACTTCTTTCGCCTCAACGCTTACGAATTATAACTAGTTTGTATTTAGCTCTTAGTTTAATTTAAAGAAGTTTGATGGATGTTTTTTTTCTTCTTCTCAAACAGTCCAAAGTGCCGTTGCATTGGCGGTATTGAGGTTTAGGGTAGATTGTGACTGCAAAGCTACAACCACAAATTTTTATTTTCAATCAAATGAGTAGGATAATCGTCAATTAACATAACGAGTCGTTTGGTGGATAAACCTGCTGCCATGATATGGCTCCGTCCCTAATTTGCCCTATGGGCTTAGGCTCCAAATGTGCATCTCTGGGCATCCTTTTAGGCAGAAAGGCGTCTGCCAAACGGCACCTATTAACATTAATTTTAAAAAAACAAATTTTGCCCGAAACATTATTTTTTTGGTTTAAGAAGTACAGTGGCTAAAAGATCTTCTTGAAGATAAGTATTGGCAACATCTATTATATCCTGGCTCGAAACGACCTTAATTTTAGCGATGTGATCGACCAGCGCGTTTTCACTTTTAAATTGCATTTCCATATAGGAAAGAATCTCGGAGCATTCCTGCGGATCATCCATACCTCTTAGGCTAGCGCCAACTATCATGTTTTTGGTTCTTTCAAGTTCATCAATCGGAACTTTTTCGGTCCTAAGCTTAGCTAATTCTTTAAGAATGATCCCTTTTGCTTTTGTTAAGTTTTTCTCTTTCACGGCACAGCTAATTCCGAAATAACCGAAATCTATACCCTTGTTATGGTCTGAGCTGACATCGTAAGTTAACGCGTTTTTTTCGCGCAACTCAATAAATAACCGGGAATTGGTGCCTCCAGTAAGCAAAGCACTCATCAAATTCAAGACAGGTGAATCAGGGTGACTTGAACAAACTGTTCGCGCGCCCATATTCAGGTATGTTTGAGCTATTCCAGCTTTTTTTTCAACAACTAAAGGTACAGGCTTAGAAGTTTCAGCAGGAACCAATTTCTCTGTGGAAGGTTTACCTAAATTTTTGTCCTGGAAGTTTTTAAGAACCACCGCTGCAGTTTCGTCGTTGTAATTGCCTGTCAAAATCAAAATCATGTTTTGTGGAACATAATTGGTTTTATGCGCTTTACATAATTCGTCTAAAGTTAATCGTTTTACGGTTCTGGGAAAGCCTCCGACGGGGCGGTTCACAGGGTGTTTTTTGAACAAGCTCTTCAAAAGTAATTCTTCAATTCTTTCTGCAGGATCATCTAACGCTTCTGATAATTCGTTAAGGATTATTTTGGTTTCTTGCCTAAATTTGTCTTCCTCAAAATCCACGTTAAAAAGTAATTCTGAAATAATAAAAGAAGCTTCAACTAATTCACCGGGCAAGACATCCATTGCAGCCATCATGTGCTCATGGTCTGTATAGAAATCTAAAATGCCACCAGAATTCTCAATACTTCGAGACAATTGAATCCGTTTCTCAGAACCTCCCGCAAGCATGTGCTCGATGAAATGAGCAACACCAGCGATTTCTTTGGGTTCTTGATTCGACCCATATTTAACAGCGATGGATAACTGCGTTGTATTTGCGGATTGACGAGGAAATTGTAGCACTGTTAAACCGTTTGAAAGAATGTTCCTGCACCAAAACATAGCTGTAGTCATATCCAAATCAACCGTGCCAAGATTTTAATTTTTTAAAGTTATTACTCGTTTTGCTTGTGCTCACTTTCCAAATGGAAATGATGTAGGAACCTGTGAAAGATCGGAGCAGCAAAAATCGCTATCGCAATTAACTCGACTAATCCGCAGTACATTGCGTATATCCCAGCAAATATTTTTCCGCCATCTGTATGCAATGCATTGACTGGCCCCATTCCACCCATAAGCATAGCAGCATTTAGAAAAGAGTCCACCCATGAGTAGCCTTCAAGCACATAATAGCCAATCATACCGATTACCAACGAAACTATTACGATACCAAGAGAAATCAACGCGTATTTGGCTAAGCGCCTAAGAAACAAGCGTCTCGGCAATAGTTTTTCGTGGTGGTGTTCAAACATTTTAACGCAACCTTGTTTGATAAATATTTTATCATTCGTTACTTGTAAAAACAGTTTCGGTTAAGCAAACTTTTAATCTAATCGCCACATTTGACCTAAAGTTGATTGATATGACAAGGGTAAAATGCAAGAAATGTTGCGCGGTCTTTGAACAAGGATTAGGAGGGGCAGCTTTAGCGCCACACATAGGTCCTTTACACTATGTTAAATGCCCTGCCTGCAACAAAAGAAGCTGGTTAAATGTCTATTCATCAGTTAAAGATCCAGTAACTTGGCCTCTTGAAGAAATACAGCAAACCCAATCGGAAAAGCCTCAGTTGACTGAGGAAGAGTTGGAGAAGAAGCGGGTAGAAGAATCCAAATACGAAAAAGCTTAAGCATCCATTTTGGAAGAGACTTTAGTGCTTAAATTTTTCAAGTCTTTGCTTCAGCGCGCTTTCTGATTAAGAAAATTCACTTATTTCACAAGAAGAAAACGATTTCGCTTAACTTAAATACTTACATCCATAACCGATAAACAAATAATTAAGCACGTGGAAAAGCGAGACCGTGATTGACACTGAAAACTTGACCCGAAAATTCGGCAACCTAACAGCCGTAGACAACGTCACATTACATGTTGAAAAAGGCGAAGTTTTCGGTTTTCTTGGACCCAACGGAGCTGGCAAAACCACTACTGTACGCATGCTCTGCTGCCTAATCGGAAAAACCGGCGGGCAAGCCCGAATCGGCGACTTTACAGTTGAAAAAGAGGAAGACTGCCTCAAAATCAGAAAAATCGTCGGTTTCCTACCTGAAAATGTTGGGTTATATGACAGTTTAAGCGCTTATAGAAACCTAGATTTTTACGGGAAACTCTACGAAGTACCAGAACAGAAGCGCCAGGAAAACATCGAACGGCTTTTGAGACTTTTAGGAATTTGGGAGCGTCGGGAAGATTCAGTGGGTACGTTTAGTAAAGGAACTAAACAGAAAATTGCTATTGCAAGAGCATTGATTCATGAGCCACAAGTCTTATTTTTGGATGAACCAACAGCGAATCTTGATCCAGAAGCAGCTAAAACAGTTAGAGACTTTATTTTGGACTTAAAAAAAGAGAAGACGACAATTTTTCTTAATACCCATAATTTGGATGAGGCGGAACGACTTTGTGACCGAATTGCAATTTTAAAAACTAAGTTGATCGTGGTGGATTCGCCTAAAAATTTGGAGCGAAGTCTCTATAATCGCAAAACGATAGTTCATTTGGACATTGTTTCAGATGACGTTTTGGCTGCAGTTAAGCAGTTAGATGCAGTTAAGAATGTTAAAGCAAACGATAACAAGTTAATTCTTGATGTAGATGACCCCGAAAAAGAAAATCCTGGAATTGTAAAAGCCATTGTGCAGGCAGGCGGCAATATTCAATACGTTACTGAGCTACGTTCGACGCTTGAAGATGTTTATTTGAAGTTGATTCGGGAGGCTTCTGTTAAATGAGATTATGGAAATCATGGATTGTAACTCAAAAAGACCTGAGCATATTCAAGAAAAACAAGTATATCCTTTATTCGCTAGTAGCGATACCTTTGCTGCTTGGCGTGGTTTTACCCATAATTTTCATTTTTTCTCTAGAAGCTGAGGCTGCTCAACTTACCCGAACACAACTCATAGAGGCAGCTCAGACAATAACGAACTTAGGTTCAACATATTTTGTTATTATCCCTGCAGCTCTTGCCTCAATGATTGGTTCATATAGTTTTGTAGGTGAAAAAATTGAGCGCAGTCTCGAACCTTTGTTGGCTACTCCTACAACAGATGGCGAATTGCTCTTAGGCAAAAGTTTAGCTGCATTCATACCTTGTATGGGTGTAACCTACATAGGTATAGCAATATTTGCAACGCTAATAGACGGCTGGTCCTATTTGACTTTAGGCAATTTACTAATTCCAAATATCTATTGGGTAATTATAATTGGTGTAATGGCTCCTTTGGTCTGCATCTTAAGCGTGGAAGCCAATGTAATCATATCGTCTAGAGTCAATGATATAAGGGCAGCCCAACAACTAGGTGGTCTCGTTGTTCTTCCGGTGATTTTGCTAGTGGTTTTCGCATCTACTGGCAGTGTTCCAATATCAAAAGAGCTGCTCGCTTTGATCGTTTCAGCAGCATTAGCAGCAGCAACTATTGCATTATTCTTCTTAAGTAAAAAAACCTTCCAAAGAGAAGAAATATTGACTAAATGGAAATAAATCTAATTAAAGTTTGGCTGCTCACTTGTAGTATGCCTTATTTATTTCTACAAACATTAAGGGTCCGCTAGTTTTAGCGATGTCACGAGTGCTGTGCAGGATATTTTCCAAAAAAGTTAGCGTTTGTTTCTTATCATCAAAGTTTATGTCATTTTTGCTTAGTTCTTGTTTTAAAATGTGTTGTGCTATTATTTCTGTTCCGCAAATTTCGCCGTTATTTATCAGTGCACACATTATAATATCGATTATTTCTTCTTTAAACTGGTTTTTTTTCCAAATGATATTTGATTTTTCAGAGGTTTTTGATGTTTCTATTTGTTTTTTGCCAATTACGAGTTTAACACGTTCTTTCCATTTTTTGATCCACATGCCTACCCAAACTGTTAAAAAAGAATCAAATTCTAAATGTTGCTCTAATGCGATTTTTTCTAATTTATTTTCAAACCCTTCCTCAACGCTTATTTTAGCTTCATGTTTCATGCAATTTACAAAATCTTTGCAAGCAAGTCTGATTACTTTTCGATCATAGTCTTGACTGTTTGTGATTGGATCTATTTTTTGAAATTTCGATGAAATCATTTCTTCAATAACACTCATTTTATCTCCTTTCCTCTCCTTTCATTTCTGTACAGAATCTGAATATTTAATATAAATAAGCTAATTGTAACAGCGATATAACTGTCTTAGTTTAGTTTAGGCAATGTTTCGATTTTCGACATATTTAACATAACAATCGGCATTGCATATTGGATTGTTTTTAGAATTCATTACCAAACTAAACTTATTACCTTCTTTTTCATTAAATTCAAGTGAGGCTTGAGATTTGTCAAAGAATATGAGCACAAAAGAAGCTCAGAGCATAAAAGTCACCAAAAATGGTCCTTACATAGTTTCTGGCGGAATCCCCTTGATGTCTATGACGATAGAATGCAATAATCAGGGAACTCCAGCTAAATGGATAATCGAGGAAAAAATGAGGACTCCTGAAAACTACGCTTTGTGTAGGTGCGGGCAATCCAATACGAAACCATTTTGCGACGGTAGTCACATAAAAGTCAATTTTGATGGAACTGAAACAAGCGATAATGAGCCTTTTGATAAGATGGCAAAAGTGATTGATAGCCCAGAATTGAAGCTGAAAGATGCAGAGATTCTTTGTGCGTCTGCTCGTTTCTGCCATAGGGGGGGCGATATCTGGGAAGTAATTCATAGATCAAATGACCCTGCGGCTAAGAAAAACGTCATTGAAAATTCATGCGATTGCCCTTCAGGCAGGCTCGTAGTTATAGATAAGAAAACAGGTTTGATAATCGAACGTGATCTTGAAAAGTCAATCGGGGTAATCGAAGATCCAAGTATAGGTGCAAGTGGTCCATTTTGGGTTCGAGGAGGTATTCCAATTTATTCTGCGGGTGGAGAACTGTATGAGGTTCGGAATCGCCTGACTATTTGTCGATGTGGAAAATCTACAAATAAACCGTTTTGTGATAGCAGTCATTATCCGGAAGAAGATAGAGAGGTGAAAATGAATGAGTAATAGGCAGGAAAAAATGGGTGAAGAAAAATCCGAACACTCAGAAGAAAACTTTGAAGATATTTTGCGGTCTAAGGAGAAAGCTTTTGTTCTTTTTTATGCTTCATGGTGCCATTTTTCTCAAATGTTTCTGCCTGTTTTTAAAGAGTTTGCGAAAAACAATCCAGATGAATGTATAAGTGTGTTGATAGATGACAAACCTGACTTATGCGAAAAATACTCGATCGATTATTATCCCACTGTGCTTCTTTTCAAAAAAGAGAAAGTGCAGAAAAGGCTCGACGCTACGCCAGGAGAGGGACTAACAAAAGAGCAAATGAAGGAACTTGTTGAAAAATCTTAAATAAATAATTACGTTGTTTTCGTTGTTTTTAGGGTGAAGCAAAGTGCTGATGTCAAGTTCATAATATTTATTAAGACTTAATACGCATGTTGATTTTAAGTGAAACAAATGACAATAACCTTACCAAATGTTCACCCAAAACTACGATTATTAATACATGGTTTAGGTTTAAGCAGTCTAGGCAGCGCATTGTTTTTACAAACAACCGTTTTCACAAGCATCCTCCAAAACGGATATTTCAGAGGAATAGAACAAAACCACTTTATCCTCAACTCAGAAATCGCATTAACCGGTGTTGCCATCGCATACTTTGGCTATATGTTCACACGTTTTATTTTCAATAGCAGCAGATAAACCATTACTAACATTTGACACTACACCATTTGGTTACAAAACTCAAGTTTTATTGAATAATTATTTGGGCGAGGTTTTAATCATGGGGCAACAATACTTTTGATATCGTTAGTATTGAATTTTAACATACACAAACACTTAAAAAGAAAATTGATTTTCTGTTTCTATGGAGGAGGTAGGTTTTTTTGCGGAAAAGAAACGGCAGTCAATTTTCAGTTTCAGCAAAATTTGTTTTATTTTCCAAACTTATCTTCGGGGCCAAGAAGAATTTCAAGTTACCTCTAATCTTTCACTGCGCGGGTATAAGCATCTTGAGCGCTGCCGTGTTTTTACAGAGTACAGTACTCAGCGGAATACTTGAACATGGATATTTCATAGGTACTGAAAAAAACGTTGCCATTTTGTATGCAGAAGTATTTTTAACTGCTTTGGCAATTTCGTATTTGTTTTATCTTTTGTGGCGTTTTATTATTTCTAAAATTTTAGTTCTTTAGGTAATTCAGATTTTCTTATATGGGAATTTTGGGTATAGTTTAGTCTTGGATGTCTATTTTAATTGAGGAAAAATTGATTGCAAAATATGTTATGATTGCGGGTTTGAATTAAAAGGAACCATGATTTTTCACCATTATTCTGTATTAAGTCTTATGTATTAAATATTTATATACCAGATACAACATTAAGTTACCATGATCCCCAAATAATTTCATTACACTAAAAAATGAAGGAAAAAAGAATGCCAAAACTTACCGTCTTCGAAAAAAAGGAAACGGGAAACCAAAGAGAAACTATTAACCCAACAAATGCAAGTTCACTGTTAATCCAAGAACAGGATTTATTAGAAATAAACTTATTTGACCAAGAAAAACCAACTTCGGAGACTGGAGAGCAATCGCTTAATAGAATTTTAGCTCAAAAAAAGTTTAATGAATATTTAATTCAAGCGGTTGATGAAGCATTAATATCATTGGGAGAACCAGTTAAAAACACAATATATTTTCAATTAGAGAACAACTTTAACATTCAGAAAAATGAAATCCCAGATAAAATCGTAGAATTCATCGATATTTTACATAAAATCTTTGGCTTAGGCGCAAGTCGCCTTGAAATCAAATTTATGAAAAATCTCCATTCAAAAGTCCAAGTCAGCATTGAAATAAAAGGATGCGACTGGCCTTTATCAAATTGGATAATAGAGGACATGTCATTTACTGAATATGTCCAAAAAACACGTGAAAAATATTGTAACTGCGAGAAAAACACCGCATTACTTCCAAAGCAAATAGGAAATTAATAAATCAAAAATAATAATAGGTGAATCAAAGTGAAAAAACAAGCAAGAATCATAATAGTCGATGATGACGAAAACATAAGGACAACTATGAAAACTATTCTTGAAGACGAAGGATACTGTGTAGATTTGGCCACAAATGGAAATGAAGCCATCGAAATGACCCAAGAAACAGCCTATAACATTGCGCTATTAGACATTCGATTGCCCGATATGGAAGGCGTTGAATTACTAAAGCGAATTAAAAACATAGTTCCGAGAACAAGAAAAATTATGGTAACCGGATTTCCGTCAATGCAAAATGCAATATCAGCATTAAACAAAAATGCAGACGCATACCTGGTTAAACCAGTCGATGTAGAAAAATTACTAAATATCGTAAAAACGCAGTTGCAGCTACAGGAAGAAGAAAAGCACTTTAGTGAACAAAAAGTGGCAGAATTTATTGAAACAAGGGTAAGAGAAGTTCTTATCTAAATTTTCAGTTTTTTGACACCTGAAATCCAAAATATCAACAACTTTTCTTAAATCCAAAATCTATTCTATTGCCAATCTATTTCTGCAGTTTCTTTTATTTAAGTTAACACTAAATTTTTGTAATCGCGATTTTTAACGTTTAACTTTTATTTCGTTTTATTCAAGTAACCTTCAAAGATGTTGGTTTCATTAAACCTAATTGCAATGACAACATTTTTTTGATAATTGCCGAGAAATTTGGAAAAGTGCTGTGATATATGATTATTTGATTTCCCTTAAGTGCATTAACCTGGAAAACCTTCTCTTCTTCTTTGTAACTAAAGGCTATTTTTTGCGCATTGACTGCTGATTGCTGGAAATCTTCCAATTGTTTGCAATGCAAAATCCCAGAAGGCTCCGTTTGAAGAAATGTTGCGTGGGAGGTATCTGAACCTGAGGCGTTTTTTCTTTTATATGAGATGATAATGAGTTTTTAGGTGCGTTTGACATGTATTCAAGGAGATTTGTGATTTGTTTTTGAAGATTGTTCACTTTTTCGTCAAACGCTTCCACTTTATCTTTTAATACGTTTTGGGTTTCGGCTATTTGCTCGGCAACATTTGTTAACTCACCTATTGAGATGTCCAAGTTTTTTCATGTTCGTTTAGAACGTTGATTATGAAATCCAATGTTTCGAAGGAC
This sequence comes from Candidatus Bathyarchaeota archaeon, assembly GCA_003164295.1. Lineage (GTDB taxonomy): Archaea > Thermoproteota > Bathyarchaeia > Bathyarchaeales > Bathycorpusculaceae > Bathycorpusculum. The sequence continues at coordinate 12,728 of PLTA01000048.1, read as the reverse complement.
TTGTCTTTTGAGCCGGGGTTTTCTGATATGTTTTCAATTTTCAAGTTTACTTTAGCGTCGTTTGCTTTTTAAGTGGTATTCGATGAGGGAATATTTTAGTCTTGGAATAGTATTCGATAATGGCTGTTGACTCGTTATGATCTTGTACTCAATCAAATAGCCAAATCAATTGCTTAAAGATTACAAATAATTTTTTTGTTTTGTTGGTTGTTGTAGTACTGCGGCTACTACATGGTCTTATATCTTCAGTCTACACTCTTAATATATAATAAGTTTTAGATCTCGATTTTTAAGGAGCAAAAATATATGAATAAAAAAATTTTCCACGGCGCTATCCTCGAAAGCGTCCTACTCAACTTAATAAATGAAACCTCCGAGCATGGTCTACACGGCTATGCAATCTCCAACGCGTTGAAAAAGAAATTCGGAGTAAACCTAGGTCCATCAACAATATACCCTGAACTCAAACAAATGGAAAAAAAGGGATTGCTTGCATCAAGCTGGGATTTCAGCGTAGGGAAAGCGCGCAGGCAATATCGAATTACAAGAAAGGGACAGGGTTTGATGACGGAATATAATTCCGAGTTAAAAGCCATAATTCCAACATTTCGACCGCTGGAACTTAGTTTAAAAACCCCCAGATAGTTATCAAAGCGTTCTCTCTCGCGCGGGTTTCTTTTATTGCAAAATTCTGCACCTAAAAAGCAAGAACCGACTCTTAGGCTATTTTTTTCCAAAGCCAGTTAATTTGCCAATAAAATTATTTTTAGGCTTGCTTTCAGGTTTTTTATTTGCCGTTTCGTATTCAGTTAATTTCGTTTCAATTCTTGACTGGATCTGTCGTTTTATATTTTCTACACTTTCCTTTTCGTCAGCAGAACCTTCAATCAAAAGAATTTCGTGACCCTGAGCAATTTTTTTAGCTGTTTCACTCAGCACAGGCATGGCAACAAAAACGGGAATGTCTACTTTAACTTCCGATGTTTTGTAGATGTATAATATGAGTGGCGATGCTTGAACTTCTGACTCGCTAATTGCATGATCAAGGGCGATAATTATTTCGTGACCTTTGATTTGTTTTTTGGCTATCAGGCTAAAATGATGTTCCATGCCGCTTTTTTGCCCTGTAGCCAATCCAGGTATTTCAACTTCAAAACCTAAATCAACCAAGAGTTCCCTAATGTTTTCTAAGCTTGCGACGTTTTGCCTTATTTCCTTCTTTCGGGCCAAGTTTAATGAGAATTTGGGTATTTCCGTTACTTTTGCGTCTTTTATTGTAAAGCTTTTATTGCAGCTTCGACAGATTAAGTCGAATTCTGGATTTTCAAATTTTTCGCCACATTCTTGGCACACATACCAGCGCCCCATGTTTCGATATTGCCCTTCGATAAGAGGGTCTCCGCATTTTGGACAGCGATCTTTTATGTATTTATCTCTTTGATCAATGTAACCGCATGGAATATGTTCGGTTAAGCTTGTTTTTTCTACGTTATGACTTTTACATTTTGGGCATCTATTATGAAGTGTCATAATTGTTGATTCACAATTTGGGCATGTTGACACGGAGTCAAAGAAGCTTTTTTTCAGGATATCTAGTTTAACAAGGTTTTCTAAACATTCTATTGAGAGATGACCTGTTTCGTTTTTAATTAATTTGCTACAGGATAATTGGTAAACAAATCCTAGACCGGGTGAATAGAGTGGAAGAATTTCTGTTTTATCACCTTCTTGAAGTAAGCAACGTAGAAGGTCGCGCGTTTCAGGTTCGATGTATGCGTCTCTTCTTTCAAGTTCTATTTTATCTTCAACATCTATAGAATTAAGGATCTCTTTTTTCTCACCAAAAAAGTTTTGCGGCTCCGCTGGTTTTCTTGTTTCTGTTTTTTGTTGTTGTTCTATATCTTTCTTCATTGACTGGGCGATCCTTTTTCTTTTGTATGTTTTGCTAATTTAGTCTCATATCATTTTGTTTAATGGAGGAACAAATAGAAAGCTATACCTGAGGCTAGTGATAAAACAGCCACATGTTTTAATCCGTCGACAAATGAATCTTCGTTAATTTTTCCTGCTATTAAGCCGCCGAAAAGAGATTCGATTAAAGCGGCATGAAGGAACAATCGTTTTGATTGCGCTTGTGATATTATAGGTTTAATAAACGATACAGATCCTGATGCAGTGTGGCTTAGAGGAGCGAACATCATATTTGAAATAATAATAATAATGAATAAGAAAATGAAAACTGAGAAGTAGAATATTAGAACATAAGGAGTTGTTTGCTGTTTTCTTTTTATAGTCCATGCATTGATGTTGTCGAGGTATTTTGCAGTTGAGTCAAAAATGTCTGATAAGTCTCCGCCATGTTTTCCTGCTTCATTTATTAGAACAGTTGCTTTTTTGATTAAAGGTAAATCTATTCTATCACTAAACTCATCTAATGCTTCGTTAAAATTCATACCCCAACTCATGTGTGCAACTAATATTTTCAATTCATTTGTTAATGGACCGTAGGCGCGTTTGGAGGCATGTTCTAACGCTACTTGGAGAGGGATTCCTGTTCTTGACGCGGTTGCTAGGTCCCTTAGAAATTCAGGGGTTGCTTTTTCTATTTTGGTTCTCCATCTATTGTGTAACATGCTTACAATGCTTGGAGGAATAACACCTATTGCAAGAGCTATCACAATCATATAATCTAATGTTGGCGATAGAAGGTAGAAAAATGCTGCTCCAATGAAGAAGACTATGGCTGCAGCTGCAGAAATCATAGAAGTTTTTTTAATTGTTTTTTTGGTAATTATCATTTTAATCTCACTTTTCGAATGTTGACATTATCACCATCATTATCGCGCCCATGACAGGAATTCCAACGTAAACCAACAGGTAAAGAACCAGTGACATGCTCATGCCGCCGATTGAGCCGCTGCCGATCATGCCTAATGTAACAAAAAGAACTACGAAAAGCAGTGGCGCAGCAACTAACATCATGATATATATTTCTGCCATAGCTGATAGCGATTCTAGCATCATGTCTAGTTTTCCCATTCGTTCTTTTGTGACTTTATCAGTCGTAATTTTTAGGTATTCTGTGGGGTTTCCGCCTGTTCTCACTGTTGCAACATATCCTTCAAGGATTTCTCCAAGTTGTTCATTGGGTGTAAGTTTGGCGTTTTCAACAATTGAGCTCATAAGGTCGTTTCCGAAAATTTCTATATCTCGTATAATGTTGCTAAATTCTAATCGGACTTCTTTGAGAGAATCAATCTTTCCCATTGATTCGAAAATGAGGCTTGGAGGAACATTTGAGCTTGAGAGAAGGGTTAGAAAGTTAGTTATGTAGGGTAAATTCTTATCTATTGGACCACTTCGGCTGCTTGATTTCATTCCAGGATAGAGGTACATAGCTATGAATGTTATCATGGCTGCTGACACTGCGATAACTAAGGTAAATAGAAAGTTCATTGTGGACAAAATTGGAATGCGGGTTAAAAGAGGTATAAGGATAAATGCCAATGGGATGGCAACTGCAAAAGCAACTATCGACATTAATATCATGAATGCAATATATGCCTTGAAGGCAATTAGTACGCCGCCTTTTTTGAGTTGAATATGGAGCTCTTGAAACTGCAGATATATCTTGCCTAGTTTTTTGTTAAGCAGAGTATACGCAGTTGTCCAAGGTTGAAATTTCATGTTTAGCTCACTTTTGCTTTTCTGTATATTTGCTGTGGGTCAGAGAAGTAATCTAAAACCAATTTTGAAACTTCTTCATACGAACGAAGGTGTTTTCTAACCATATACTCAAGAATTGTCTGTCTCATTTGCAGTTCTTGATCTATTTCATCTTGTGAGTAACCCCATTGAGTTGCTATTCTATCAAGTAATGGGCTTCGTGCTTGCTTAACATAGATGTCTTTTTCTACGTCCCATCTGAATATATCTTGAATTTTGAAATCGTTTTTTTCTTTGTCCCAACCAACCATTTCTGAAACGCTGATTGTTCTTCGTAAGGAGACGTTGTTTACGACTAGTCTGCGGACAATTGAGATGGCGTTTAGGTTTTCGACTTGGGTTTGAGGGATGTTCATGGGTTTTGTTGTTAGACGGTGGAGGACCCCTTGTACGTGTTCTGCGTGTATGGTTGTTAATCCTAAGTGTCCTGTTGCCATGGCTTGGAAAAGTGCATAGGCTTCTTCTCCGCGTATTTCTCCTACTATGATGAAGTCTGGTCTTTGTCTTAGGGCGGCTCGAAGTAGATCGAACATGCTTATGCTGCCGATTCCTGCTTCGCCTACTGCTCCTGCGCCGGTTCCGAGGCCTTGCCTGGTTACCATCATTTCCCAGTTTTGATGGGGTAATCGTATTTCTTGTGTGTCTTCTATGCTTACAATTTTTAGTGTTGGTCTAATGAATAGGCTGATGGCGTTGAGCATTGAGGTTTTTCCTCCGCCGATGTCTCCTCCAATCATGACGGAGTGTCTGTTTTCAATTAAGAACCAATAATAAGCTGCGATTTCGGCTGACAGCGCCTTGTATATTATTAGATCGACAATTGTGAGAGGAGTTTTTTTGAATTTTCTAATAGTAAATGTACTACCTTTAGGTGTTACTTCTGTTCCGTAGGTTACTTGGGCTCGGCTGCCATCATTGAGGGTTCCATCGAGGATTGGTTGAGCAATTGAGATATGTCTGCCGCAAAGGTAAGCAAGTTTGAATACAAAGTTTTCCAGTTCTTGAGAAGTTTCATATATAACATTTGACGGAATAGATTCATATTTTCGGTGCCAAACAAAGACGGGAGAGCCAATGCCATCGCAGGAAACGTCTTCTATGTTTTCGTCCTTCATTATTCCATCTATTTTTCCAAAACCCAAGAAGTCTCGAGTAATATAATATTGATATTTACCCAGAGTATTGGCATCTACATTAATTTTATATTTTATTGCAGTATCCAAAATTTTATATTTTAAGAAATCTTCTGATTCCTGACCATTCTTAAAATTTTTCGTATTAATTGAAAGCTCATCCCAAAGGATGTTTTTTAGTTCATCTAACATTTCTTTATCTAAATCAGTTATAGTTGGTTCTAGAAGAGAATATTTTAATTCTTTTTTCTCATCTTCAACAATCGCTGCGTACGAAAAAGGAAGCAAAAGAGGATAATGTTCTTTGAAAGTCTCATTAACATCTGACCCTCCAGCAGCATCTGTGTGAGTTTCCACTGAAGGCCCTGGAATATTTTCCGCTATAACAGCAGCGTTTTCCGTTGATAATTGTGATTGCGAAGTTTTTTTCCCAAGTTTCCATGTCTTCAATTTAGTGATCACACCATTAATTTCTTAAGAGTCAATATAAACCATGTAAAATTCGGAGGAGGGTTAAGGTATCGAATAAGTGGCGTATAAGCAGTATTGATAAGTGTCACCCGTGAATGTCACGTTTGGCCATGTATTGTATGTAATTGTGCCTGTGTGATCACCTACACCTAATGCTCCTGTTCCGCTGTAGTAAAGATAGACATCTGAGCTTCCTGAGTTGGCTGATAAGACAATTACATATGTTGTTCCAGCAGTTAGACTTGGCTTGACAGTGAAAGAGAACGTTACAGATTGCGCCCCGCCACTGATTCCACTAACCACATTTGAAGTACCTAAGAGAGTGCCAGAGGTAGAGTAAATTGCTGCTTGAATGTTTCTGTTTGTGCTAGTAACGGAAATGTACGCCGTTATACTCTGTAAAGTGCCAGTTGCAGGGGCAACGTAAGGTGCACCTCTGATTGTGTTGCTTACATCTTGATAGTTTGTTCCTGTTCCAGTATTTTGGTTTCCAAATATTCCAGAGAGAACGTTTATAGTTGTTGCAGAACTCGTTGCACCGTTGTAGTTGGAGTCACCGTTGTACAGAACTTGGAACTGATAGCTGTTAACAGTATTTGGCGTATAAGTTGTAGATGCGGCGCCGTTTACAAGATTAATTCCAGAGCCAATGTTTGTCCAAGCACCTGCCCCGATCTTTACTTGGAAGGTTGCTTGACCGGTTGGAGTTGGCCCTCCAGAAACGCCCAGGATTGTTATGGAAACGGTTACTGCATGATTAACGACGTCTGGATTGGGGTTAACTGAGGGACCTGTTGGGCTAAGCGTTGCCTTGTTAACTGTTAGAGACGCTGAAGGCCCAGTAGCGCCAACGTAATTAGTGTCACCACTATATACAACTTGGAATTGGTAATTGTTTGCTGACGAAGGAACATAATTGGTAGAAGCAAATCCGGCACCATTCAGATTTATTGCGGATCCGATATTTGACCAACCGCCACCATTAATATTCACTTGGAAAGTCGCAGTCCCAGTAGGAACAGCACCCGAACCAGAAACCGTAACTGATAACGAAACAGAAGTACCAACAGTCGTAGAGCCCGAAGGATTCAAAGTTGGTGCGGGAACAATTGGATTACCTTTTACAATAAGGGTTGATGAAGCAGCACCTATGGTACCGGAAACATAGTTACTGTCACCTAAGTATACCGCACGGAAATTGTAGGTATTAATGGTTGGTGGATTGTATGCAATGGAAGCTACACCACCAGACAATGCAACTGGTGAACCAGTATTAGTATATGCACCATTGTTAATCGAAACCTGGAACTGAACATTTCCAGTCGGAGCTGGGAAACCGTTAGGGCCACTAACTCCCACGGAAACTGTTTCTCCAGTGCCCAGGCCAATTGGACTGGCAGGAGCAAACGTTGCAGGATTAACAATTGCAGTGCCCATACCAACAACTAATGGCTCATCAGGATCACCGCTTTGAGAACCAACGTAATTAGAGTCACCAGCATAAACTGCCCGGAAATACCAGGTGCCCACAGTATTTGGCGCATAGCTAGTAGAAGTCGCTGTTCCAGCCGCAAGTGCTTGCGTATTATAAGTGGTCCAAGAGCCGCCTGGAGCTAAAACTTGAAAATTAACATTGCCAGTTGCAAGCGCTGCTGACGGTATCAAAGCAAAACCCCTAACACCCCAAGATGCACTTGTAGCAATTGACAAAGAACCTCCTGAAATTGTTCCGGCAGAAGCCATAGTCGCAATCTGTAGCTGAACACCGCCACGAGAGCCTGAGTTGGTTGTATATTCACCTAATGCCTCGGCCCAAGTGCCACCATTCTCACCTGAAAAAGCGGGTAGAGCATTGCTGTACGTATCGAATACAAATGAAACAGCAAAACGTCCGGTACCGGAAGTAGTTACTGACTGTGCAGAAACCGTTGTACTTCCTGGGCTGAACCCGAAATTGTTGTTATTTTCAGTGAAACTGGATGAAGCAACATTTCGGAAATCATACATGCGCGCGATCTGACAACTTGTTCCACCAACAGTCAGAGAAAGTGATCCAGATTCTGATCCCACGGCAAATTTGTAGTAAATCCACTGACGACCGACCGTTGAAGAATCAGGACCAAATAATAACGTCCAACCAGACGGCTGAATTGGAGCACTTGTCGTGTCTCTGATAGTGATTTGAAGCAGGAGTAAATCGTTTGCGGCTAACCCAGATGGGTAGGGCGCACTAAGACTGCCCGATGTACCTGAAACGCCGTTTCCAGCCCCAATGTAAGTCACCTGGTTGTTGAGGTAAGTTTGAGGAGTAACATTAGCAGTATCAGTTGTTGTCCCACCTAAAGCGAGTGGAGAGGAAGCAGAAAGCACTGTGCCCGTCGATGAAGTTACGATTACTGTCAGTGTTCCAGAAACAGCACTTGTAGTGCCAGAAATATAGTTGCTGTCGCCTTGGTATACTGCTTGGAAACTATAGGTGCCAATAGTTGAAGGTGTATAGGATATAGAAGCAGAACCACTCGACAACGAAACAGGAGAACCAAAGTTAACAAATGAACCTGCTCCAACTTTTACCATGAATTGTACATTTCCTGAGGGGGTTGTAGTTACACCTGAGGGAGCGGAAACTGATACAGAAACCGTAACAGAACTGCTCAACGTAATTGGGCTAACAGGTGCAAAGGTGGAAGCGCTGACACTGGCCGTTCCCTTATTCACGGTTAAAGTTCCAGCAGTGCCAGTAGCGCTGTTGTAATTGTTGTCGCTATTGTAGAGCGCTCTAAATTGATAATTATTACCTGCCGCTTGAGGAGCATATGGATCTGAAGTAGCCGAACCGCTTACCAAGGGCTTTACCGCACCAAGTGTAACCCAGGTACTGCCACTGTCAGTTGAAACCTGGAAAGTCACAGTCCCAGTCGGAATAACACCTAAAACACCTGTAACTGTTGTCTTGCTAGTAATTGAAGCTCCTAGATTAATTGGGCTTGCCGGAGTAAAAGTAGGAACTGAAACAGTTGGATTAGCTGGATTGACTGCTATAGTTGCTGCTAAACTTGTTGCGCTTACATAGTTGCTATCTCCAGTGTAAACTGCCCTGATTTGATAATTATTGCCAGCAGATAGCGGAATATAAGGATCTGAAGTACCTAAACCACCAAGATTCAAAGTCTTAACTGCTCCAAGAGTAGCCCATGTGTTGCCGCTATCAGTTGAAACCTGGAAAGTCACAGTCCCAGTCGGAACAACACCGCCGACACCCGAGACAGTAACCGAACCAGTAATTGAATTACCGAAAGTCAGACTGGAAGGATTTAGTGTTGGAATTGGAACTGTTGGACTGAACATAAGAGTATATGTTGCAATTGCAGAGTTGCCGTTTGCATCGGTTACATTTACAGTCTTTGGGCCAGGACTTGTTGCTTGTGCCGTAAAGACCAAGTTTGAGAATGTTCCGATCGAATCTGTTGATGGATTTGAAGGGAAAGGTGTAACAGCGACTCCATTTAGTGTCACTTGTAAGTTGGAATTAGCTGCAAAACCATTTCCAGATATTGTAACTATGCCACTGTTTAGACCGGAAATTGGAGTTATAATAATCGATGGGGTAACGTTGAAATTGGCGTTGGCAGAGTTGATGCCATCACTAGCCAAAACCGGGTAAATGCCTGCTGTTCCTGAAGGACTGAAGGTTGCTGAGAAGTTGCCAGACGCGTCCGCTACTATGGTAGAAGGATTAGTAACTACCGAGGTACCTCCAAATTTGATAGTAATAGTTGAAGTAGTAATGAAGTTCGAACCTGATACCGTGGCTATAGTTCCAATTGGACCAATCTGGGGACTCACATTTATGCCAGGGGTGGTAACGGTGAAATTTGCTGAGGCATAATTGAACTTACTGTCAATGATAGTAACGGTATTGTTACCTGCGGTTGAACCTTGTGGGACTGTGAAGATTGCGTTAGGTGGGACATTACCTGAGCTATCAGTTGTGAAGCTGAAAGGAATCAGTGAGTCACCAAATGTAGCTTCCAACTTAGAGTTGTTTGCAAAACCGTATCCAGAAACCGTCACTGGCTGACCGATCGGACCGCTGGTTGGAGAAAGGCTTACTGGAGCGGTTGGAGGTACAATTACTAGTTTTATGGCATCTAAAATTATAGCCCAATCTTTAGAAGACGTAAAAGTGCAATTTACCGGCAAATTAGTTGTTGGTGACTGCACAATACTCCACTCACTCCAAACCGACCTAGGCATAGCATTATCCTGCCCAGAAGCACCATACGAACTCTGAACAGGCATAATCTGCGCAAAACCCGCACCCGCCGAAATCGCAGGATTAAGATCATCAATACCCAAAGCACCAATCACAAGCTCATTTGAGTATTTAGTGGTGATTGTATCAGCCGGCATTGTAGATAGACCTATGGAAGTTTGGGGTGAACCATCAAATGGTGATGTTGTGTTGACATTGCTGACTGCAAATGCCAATGCTGAACAATAATAATCGCTTTGTTCATCAGCAGTTGATTGAATGTTGATTGTTATAGGACCACTTGAACGAGCAATGGCGTAAAAGGTTTTCAAAATGCTATCACCGGGATTTCCATAGTTATTAGCGGTAGATGATGATGTACCCCTCAAAATCCAAGTAAGGCTGGGAGTTGAAGTAGGCGTGTACAGGGTATTTCCGTCATCGTAGGACACAACCACATAAATTAATTGATTTGGCCCAGTTGTGGTAAGAGATAACTGGAGGGGAGTTTGGCTACCAGTGTAAGAGGAGTTGATATCAGTTACGCCTGGAAAATTTCCAGTTCCCGTAATGCCATTAAATTGATTGATATTTGGATAAGCTGAAATCGTGTTTCCTCTTGTGGTTATAAACCAAAAGCTAAATTGATCATAAAGCCCTGCATTTGCAACATTGGTGAAGTTGAAGTATTGAAGGCTGCTTCCTGGTTGAAGGATAATTGGTGGATTAATTGGCATATTGCCCGTTGTATTTTGTGTAACGTCTTTGATCCAGAGACGCACCAATTCTGTTGGGAGAGTGCCATTGTTGGAAATTGTGCAGCTTATGTAAACAACATTGTTTAGTACAGCTGTTTCGGGGTTAGCGACTGCTACAGTAGTAAGTTCGGTGTAGCGATCTAGATCCATCTGTTTTGTACTGGCTGTTACTTGTTCCAGGGTAGTGTTTTGGTTAAGTATAATTACAAAGCTTGCAAAAACAACCATGACTATAAGTATGAAAAATACCATTCCAAATACAGTGCCAATGCCCTTATTGTTTCTAAAAAGTTTATGGTGAAAATTCATAGTTAAAATCGCTCCCGTTTTTTGTTATTAGGTTAATAGTGTAAATTGAGCCTGATGTTAGAGAAATGTTGTTTCCTGAAGCATCTTTACCTAATGTGATAGTGAAGTACGCTTCTTGCCCAACATTCAGACCTGAATTTGGTGTTGGTACCCCTGAATCAATCGGTTTTAATGCTGAAATTGAACCACTAGAAAATGTATAAACCCCAATAATGTTGTGACTTGAATCGTAGAGGAAAGTCGAGTTGATTTGCAGGTTGTTTGTGCTTCCGGAATTAATTATGTAAACTGTTAGTTTTGCTGGAGAAGATGAATTATAGGCTACATTTTCAAAGCCTATTCTTTCCGCGATGGATTGCTGACTGCCCGACATGGAATTTACGTAACTATTTGTTGCATTAGTAGTGATGTTCGTTGAATAGTAATAGGCGACGGAACCAAAAACGATTATCATCGAAGCCAACAACACCGTTGCGAATATTGGACTAAGCGCACGCTTACTATGTGACCAATTACTAATTTTTTTCAATTGCCGCATCAAACAATTCATCTCAATAATCATCCTTCTCTTGTTTCTGCATTTAAGCCATGTTTTCTACGTAGAATATTCCAGAATCTGACATATTTTTAACCCGATAAGACCGTACTAAAACTCAAGAATCATAAATCGGATAAGCCCAAAAATGAAACTTAACTGCCAATTAGTTGATTTTGGCAGATGTTTTTTGTGTTCCCAAATCAAAAATATCGAATGCTATTAAATTTTTTAAGTGTCAAATTAAGTTTGTTACTTTTTATAGAATGTTCAACATTTTTTTATAATTGATTTTTTAGAGGACCTCTGTTGGAGACGAGAGGGAAGAGTGATTCCTATAATTGTGCTTTTTGACACAAAATATTACCAAACCCGTTATTGCCAGAAAAATGGAAAATGCGAAGGTAAATGGGATTTCTGGAATTGTTGGAGTGGATGTGGGATCAGGTGTATGCGTCTGAGTTGGAGAAGCTGTGGGATTTGCAGTAGTAGGGATAGCGGTTGGAGTTGATGTGGGAATTGGAGACGAACTAGGTGTAGGAGTAGGATTTTGTGTTAATGCAAAAGTTGCAGTTATATTGTGAAAAGATTGAACATTACTAAAAGTATATAATGTTGAAACCGACACCGCGGAGCCATCAACAATCAAAGAGGCAACAGAATAACCATTATTTGGCGTAATAGTAAAGTTCTGACTATCACCAAAATTAACAGAAACATTTCCAGTTGGGCTTATAGCACCATTAGTTCCGGCAGAAGCTGTAATTATTGGATTAACTACAAACGAGTTACTAATTCCATTGTGTCCGTTTCCATCGTCCACTCCAAGAGTAACGCCTGAACTAGCAGTTGCCAATGTAACTAGCCCAGTCCAAATACCATTCGAGAAGCCACATGTCGCCGAAGAAGGATTAACAAATCCAGCAGAAGTCGTCAAAGAAACCAAACCCGAATAACTAGTAACAGTATTACCAGAAGCATCTACAGCATTAATACTCACATTAAACGGTTCGCCATCAGTTTGAGAACCCACATAGCTAAAAACGAAATGATCCGGGAATGGAGCCAGAGAACCTAATGCATAGATGTTGTTATCGTCTGAACCAATGTATACAACACCACTGACAACGGCAGGGGATGTCTCAACAAAACTGCCAGTAGAATAATTCCAAAGCTGAAAACCACTTGAGGTATTCAAGGCATAAACAGTATGGTCATATGAGCCAATGTAAATCGTACCACCGGCAACAGCGGGAGACGCTTCGACAAAGCCGCCAGTAGAATAATTCCAGATTTTGGCACCATTAGTAGCGTTCAAAGCGTAGATATTGCCATCATCTGATCCTACGTATACCACACCCCCCGAAACAGCAGGAGAAGAATAAACTTGGCCACCAGTAGTGTAATTCCAGATTTGGGCGCCGTTAGCAGTATTTAAGGCATAAACTTTGTCGTTAGCAGAGCCAACGTAAACTACATTATTGACAACCGCAGGAGAAGAATAAACCCCACCACTAGTAGAATAATTCCAAAGCTGAACA
>PLTA01000045.1 GCA_003164295.1 Candidatus Bathyarchaeota archaeon | reverse complement strand
AGAAGACTTTTCACACAGTCTCAAACTTTGACTAAATTCAGTCAAGAAAGTTTAACGAATAGGCTTTTATCGCATACAGCACCGTTATTTGTTAAGGAAGAGCAAATGAACAGGAAAACCGTGTTAGTCCTTATTCTATTAGTCGGTTTGTCAAGTCTGAGCCTTCCGGCAATTGAGTGCACAGATGCACAGACATCTTCTGCCGCCTGGCCTATGTTTCGGGCTGACGCATCACATACTGGATCCGCCACAGGCAACACGTTGGTTACTCCCAATCAGCTTTGGAGCTACTCAACTTCAAACAGGCCTGTCGCAAGCGAAAACTCCCCAGCAATCTCCAACGGCATATTATACGTGGGTTCAGCCGATGGCAACCTTTACGCCTTAGACGCTACAAGCGGCACCAAACTATGGAATTACAGCACAGGAAACACGATTGATTCCTCACCCGCAGTTTATAACGGAATAGTGTATGTCGGCGCTCTCGGCTTTTACGCCTTAAATGCAACCAACGGCGAAAAAATCTGGAATTCCAGCTCTGACTATATAGTCTCCTCTCCCACGATTGTAAATGGCGTAGTTTACTTTGCGGGCAGCCACACTGTTTACGCTTTGAACGCAGAAAACGGCATGATGCTCTGGAATAACAGCGTCAGCTCATCTAATTGGCAGATTGTCTCGTCACCAGCAGTAGCTAACGGCATTGTCTACATTGGCTCAGATGATCACAATCTCTATGCCCTGAACGCGACCGACGGCAGCCAACTCTGGGTTTACCCTACATCGTCCTATGTTGAGTCATCCCCAACCATTGCCAATGGCATAGCTTATGTCATATCTGACGACGAAAACCTGTATGCTTTAAACACAACTAACGGTGAAAAGCTTTGGAGTTACAGCGGCACATATGACACTGTAAACGGGGAATCTGTTGCGGTTGTCAACAATGTGGTTTACGTTTTAAGCGACAATAACGGACCACATACTTTCGGAGCATTTCTTAAAGCTTTAAACGCCGAGACTGGAGTGCAACTCTGGAGTTCAAGCACAACTGACTGCGAACCATTCCCGATAGTCGTAGGCGCCGTTTTATATATTGGCGGCATCAACAATCTTTTTGTTTTCAACGCTACTGACGGTAGTTGGCTGTGGAACTCCACTCAGACAGGAGAGATTTTGTCTTCGCCTGCTTATGCCAATGGGGTAGTTTACGTTGACTCAATAAAAGGTAACATTTACGCTTTTGGCACACCCGCAGCCCAACCCACATTCTCGCCAACTCTAAACGTTCCAGAGTTTCCAGCCTTTGCAATTGTGCCGTTGCTTCTATCAGTATTCTCTATTGCTTTGGTGCTTAGGCATCGAAAAAAGCTCAGCTACCAGTAAACATCCTGATCACGAACAACGAGACATACACAATTGGGATGCAGATTTACTGCAAAAGTATCCTCGTCAAGCCATTCGCCATAAGGAAACATATCACTCAGCTCGTCTGGATCCTGCATTTCATAGACGGCATTGTTGTGGTCTTGGCAGTTTTGGCAAAGGTTCGGACTTGGCTTCAGGCCTTCAGTTACATAACGCCAAATGGTGTAGCGAATTGCGGGGTTAACAACAGCCGCTCTTAAGCCAACTTCAGCTAAAAAAGGTGTGTCGAGAAGCCCAGCAATTTCAATCGCCTCAGCGAGAACCGATTCAGGAAGGGGAAGCAACAATTTCTGCGACAAAATAATTCTTCCCATCCTTAGTAAAAGTCGCTTGATTGCCCAGCTTAGATCCAGCTTGATTTAATGCAGGATTAGGTGTGGGCAGAGGATTTGAGTCTTGAGGCATCTCTTTTGGCAACCCCACAGCAACCCGCCACTCACTAACCCTCGCAGCATTCGCCCCAACAAGAGTAGCAAAAAGCGCAGATTTCTCCTGCAAACTCGGCTCCCAAATAGGCTTCCACTTAATATGAGGAACATCAGTGCCCAAGCCAAATTTGGCTTCAACAAGCCGCGTAAAATGCATAGTTTCAATGTCATCAGCCATAATTTCCTGAAGCATCCGCAAACGGGTAACAAATTCCTGCATCACAATATCAGCAGTTGCACGGTTGGTCCCGCTTGGTTCCCCCAAGAATATTTCAGGCACGCCCAAAATGGCTTTTCTTTGCCGCTCCAGATAATTCATCCAGGGCTCAAAATTAAGAGTCCTTGTTAAAGACTCAATTTGATCAACTGTAATGTCGCCCCGGACAAAAATATCAGTGTTAGGCCTGCGATCACTAAAATTAGCCATCAACTGCCCAATTTGATCATCATTAAAAGGACGCTCCGGAGTCCCACCTTTAACAACCAACATCGGCTTAAGATAAACACCAATAATAGTTGCCATATCACGCTCATAAGAATCAATGTAGGCTTGATTAAGCAACAAAGATCGAATTTCACTAGTGCCGTAAATTGCTTCATACCAGTTACTTTTGGGCTCATTTTTAAAATGCATAATCTCCTGAGCAGTAAAAGGCACAGGCGGATAAACCAGTAATTGAATGTAGCCAAAAACATTGCCGAATTCATCTCGGCGAACCCGCATAAAAACGGGGTCTAAGGCTTTAAGCCACCAAAGTTCAGGAGGCACCTCTTCATCACTGCAAAGCTCTTGGTAAGCATTGCCGTAAACCATCATGTCCCAAGCGATAACGCGAAGAGTTTGCAGAAAATTATGTTGATTACACCACTCCATCAACCAAACGCGAACGTCCTCTTCGCCGCCTTCTAACTCAAATCCGTTGCTGATAGCCATGTTAGCTTTAACCCGAATAGAAGCAGCAATGTAGGGAACGCGGGTGGCTAAATCTTTGTATTTTGCCAAATCTTCAATTGGCGTAACACCCCAAATTAGATCCCAAAATGCTGTTGAAGGCTGAGAAACAAAGCCAACTCCACTAGCCCGCAGCTTATACTTACTGGTAATGTAGCTGGAGAGTTGAGTATCGCCACGCCAACCAAAAGGAATCTGCTCTTGCATCTGCCTAGTACTAACATCAAGCGAAACGTTGCGATCAGTACCCGAAACGCTAACACTAATAGTGCTTCTAGCAGGCATAGAGTAATCACTTAACTATTGTTTAGAAATATTTGGCAACGGTTTTTTGGCTGTAACCAGCAAAGTATCCCAAACATAATGCTCCAGAACATCTTTGCCATTAACATAAATCCGCAGATCTGCAGGCTTCGCTGTTATTTCCACTCCCAAAGCTTGCACTACCTTTTTAGCAGGATCCGTTGAGCGATCGTCTGCGCTGAAGAGTTCTTTTTCGTTTTCAGGAACATCCATAAATAATCACCGTGAAATCTAAAAACTAAAATTGCACCGCACACTTGGCCCTGGGAAAAAGTTCATTTGTCTTTAAGTTTGATTAGGGTAGCCAAAGTTTTTGGTTATTACTGTTTGCCCAGCAGCCACATTAACGGCAAAGGTGGTGATGAACTCGTTTTCTATGTTATTTGAGCCCATGAATGAGAAGCTTAGGTAAACGTTATAGGTATGTCCATTTTTCAAAGTAACCGAATAATTTCCGAATACATTATCGCTTTTCGGAGCAAAATTAAAGTGGAAAGTAGTCATGGTGCCTGTTTGAGTGTCTTGGAATTCTATTGTTTGAATATTTGGCGCAATAACAACAGCGCTACTAACTCCTGCGCTTCCTGATACCGTCACATTATCTTTTGAAAGGTTAAGCTCAATTGCTACTGCTCCGATAGACGCAAGTGCAACTATAATTATAGACGCAATAAGGATATTTCTACGGTTGGTTGAGATTTCAGTCATCTCTATCCAGTACTTTATAGAGCCAATTTAAATTTAGTTCTATTGCTTGAAAGCCCAATTAACAGCCTGTTCCAAACTTAAACGCTAATCCTTAAGGGTGAGTACTCCACATCGCTGGAAAAGGTCTACTTACTTATTTGGTTTTTCGATGCCTAACAATGACAACAGAGAACACGAAGAGAAGTAAAGGCACAATCACCAGTGCAGGAAACTCTGGAACAGTTGGAGTTGGCGAAGTCAATACGGTCGAAGAACCAGATGTTGATTCTGTTGGACTTATTGTTGGTGAAGAAGTTACTGTTGATTGTTGTATGTTTGTTGTATTTGTGATGGTTACATCATCGAAGTAGATATTTCCGCTATTATAACCGGTACTTATTAAGGGTCCAAGTCTAAAAATAGTTGGGTTCCAAATGAAGTGAATGTTATTAAGAGTGTATAACGGGGAATTGTTTATTGATAGTTGAATCGTTCCTGTGTTGCCATTCGTATCAACGGATAAATCAATTTTGTACCATACGCCCATTTGTATCCTAGATTGTATGAACTGACCTTTTAAATAATTAACAGGCGTTTTACTACCTGTTGGCGTGTTTTCTCCTGACGGATATATGAAAGTCCATCCTAAACTATTGTTAGTGACACAATTTAACGATAATGAAAGTAAACCGCTTGGTTCACTGTTTATACTAGTACTAGTCATTATTTGAGCCAACTCAATTGAACTCGAATATGGAGGGGTCGTATCTGTCTGAAAATAAAATTCAAGAGTTGCCGTGTTTGATTGCGTAAAAGACGCTTGAATATATGAAAACGTTGATTCATCATTGGATGTTGAAGTAAATTGCACTGAATATTTACTGCCAACAACAACTGGAGAGGTAACTACGTTTGGGGAACCTGATACTGTCCAATTGTTAAGATTACCGCCACCAAAGTTATCTTGAAAAACAATATCTGCCCTAACTGTGCCACAAAGTAATATTGCTGAAATAAATATTATGCAAGTCAGCAAATGAATAAATTTGTTCATGCTTTCCAAGTTAGCCCCAATTTACTTTTAAATTTTTGCCCTTTTGCTTTTTTGCCATCGTTTGCCGTGGGAAAAGGTCATTGCTCCAAGTTAGTTATTTTCCGACGCCTAAATAACGCAACGAAAGAGAGAGTAAAGAGAATTAATGGTATAACTGCCAAAATTGAAAACTCTGGAATGATTGGCGTGGGAATTGGACTTTCTGTAGTTATAGTTGTTGGTGTTTGAGGAGAAGAGATTGGGAAACATATTTGCCAATCTCCTGACTGATAATATACTGTATTGTTAGCAAAATATTGACCCTTAAAAATAACTTCTGCATTCCAATATCCAATAGAAGTTGGTAGATTAAAAGTTACATTTGCTGTGCCATTTGAATCAGTGAAGATACCATCTTGATGCCATTGACCATTCTGTACGACACCGCCTGCATATGGAGAAATCACCATAACTATAAGGTTACTAAAAATCTCTCCTGCTGGTGGAGCGGGTTGTATTTGTAGTAGTACAGTGATAGGTTGTCCTTCTACGGGATTATGCGGTTGGATAGATATGGAACAAGAAGTGCTAACATTTTCAACTTGTGCTTTAGCTGGTTGCACAATTAAGAGACTTGAGACAGCCACGATTAAAATAATAATTAATGCCAAACCCTTGCTTGTTCTGCCCATGATTACTTTTAAGTTGGAATTGGCGATAAAAGGTTATTCCAAAAATTTTGGTTGTCAATGTTTTATGAAGCCAACACCCTTACCGGGAGGAGCACTTGAATTCAAAATGTTTACGGCGCCGCTGCACGCGTCAATTTGATCGTCATGTTCGCCTTCTGGGAATGCTTCAGCTTCATTTAAGAAAGCATTAATCCAATCGCCACGCACCAAAAACACATTGCCGTTTTCAGCTGCAGTACTGAAAGGTCCTGCTCTCACTTCTTTACTCCCGGTGGGGCGTTCACTTCTAAACATATAACCGGGCAAGATTTCACGGGCATAATAATCAGCTGCAATTTTGCCGCTGGATCCGCCTTCTTCTTCCATCCAAATCTCTTGCTCACGACCATCAAGGACTGCAATATCTCTTATTTTATCAGCTGTACCCTTTGGCGTCTTTTGAAAATGCTGCAAATCAAAAATGTAATATTGACCGTTTAAGATTCCGATTTTTGCGCCAGCACTCCAATCAGGATCCTTTCCTTTCGCAGGTTCAGTGCTTGCTAAATCCCAATACCGCACCTTAAAAATCTCACTTGGCACTTGAGATTTCTCAATAATTTTAAACCATGTACGATTAAACATTTTACCTGCAACTGCGTCCCAACTGCCCTCGAGAAGCTGCTTACGAGTTGTTGCGTCTAATTTTTGAAGGTTTTTTGTATAGGTAACTTGGTCAATATGTGGGTTATCCTGCAATTTTGCAGGAATAAAGACCCGACTGTATTTTTCGCCTTCAACAATAAAGCGTTGCTTAACCCAAGCATGCCCAAGACCGCCAGGGTTAGAAGCTCCCCAAAGCCGTAAAGGAACTGGAAAACCTTCTGGCCGCCGAAGACGACTGGCCAAATAAGTATATTGAGTTTCTGTAAACTGTGTTTCTTCATCGGGAAATATTCCGATAAATTCGGCTCCTTGATAACGATATTTATCTGTTTCAGATTCAAGGTAACCCATTTGTAATTTGGCGCCCGATGGAAAAGTCCAACAATGCTGGATTTCATTCCAACGTGCATCCGAATCCATAAGCCATTCTTTGCTGCGATCCATCAACGCTCCAGGAAGAGCTAGATCTCGATAAGTTCTCCTAAGAATCAAAGCGCTATAATGCGGGATCTCCACATACTGCAGGGCAGCCATTAAAAGCGCTGAGCTCTTACCGGGACCAGCTGCACCGCCAAATAAGACTTCAATTGCATCTTGGAGCAAAAAAAGGGTTTGTTTGGGTGTTGGTTTCTGTTTTATATATGGATTTTCAAGGATTGTTCTCTTGAATATTTCTCGTTTGAGCTGCAACTTCGGCTTGAATGATTGCGTCGTATTCGGCAAGTATGTTAGTTGTCTGTTCAATTCGGGTTTGCTGATTGACATTTACATCCACCTTAACAGTTGGCTCCAATTTTGGTTTCAAATAACTAATCGTTCTGCCTCTTTCAGTAATGACGGCAGTGAACGCTTTCAAATCAGGCGCTTCCGTATCCTTCAACGCATAGCTTTTGAGCACAGCAATATCTCTCAGTTGCACGCGAACAAGCTCTTCAAAAAGCGAGTAAACTTCGTCACTGCGCAAATCATAAAAAACCGTTCGTCGACTTGCAGGGTACCCCTTAGAGTGCAAAAAGGTGCAAATTTCCTCAACAGTATCGCCACGACCCCGACGTTCAAAGACAAATACGCGACGCAAAACACGCTCAAGCTCAGCTTCAGAAAATTCCGGCTCTAACTCAAAAGCAGGCTCCTCTGCAATTTCAACTACAGGTTCTACAGACGTTTGTTTTCCTAAGGCTTCAAGTAACTTTGCTATACGGTCGCCTTCAACAACAGCCGGATCGGACATGACTTCAATCTTCCATTAAGGGTGGGTTTGTAGAGGTTTTCATTTTCTCGGCATCGGCAATGTATCTTTCCCGCTCGCATGTTTCTATCAAGTTATTTAATGCATTCATTGTTGTTTGAAGAGTTTTGCAAAATTCTAAACCTTCAACAGTTAACGAATACTGAGATAGGTTCAGATGCTTGGTGCCACGTGGCTTATTTTTGCTCAATGGGTGAATAATTCGAGATTCCACTTTCACATAGCCATGGCGCTGCAAAGTTCCCAGAAGCTCACGTAGGATAAGGCAGTTAATGTTAACTTTGTACATTATATGAGTTATTTTTGCTGATCTCTGATAACGTAGCATATCAAGAACGTCATAAATCATTTCAGCCTGCGAACGCTTCAACTCTTGTTCACCATCCAACATAGCCATAGCCATCGATAATTTTTTTTGGAATTCAACTTGTTCATCTAACAATTTGCTTTATGGTTGCGATACGATTCTTTGCAGACTCCACAATATCCTCTGCAACAATATCCTGCATATCTAAAGGCAAATCAGCGATATCGTTTAGAACCTCTTGCAATTCTTTTTTGAAATCCATACTTTTCCATCCTTAACCATAAAATTTCGTTTAGCAGATTTTGAGAAAATAATACGTCAAGCCAATGCTTAACGCAGAACTTATAAGAGAAATCGCCACAGGCTTCACGAAGCGGATCCAGCTTCCATCAACAGCTTTGCAGTTTTCCAATTGCTCAAGGCGCTTGTAAATATGAGGCAAATGATTAGTAACAATAGTGTCAAGTTGTTTGATGATGTAGTCCTGCTTGGTCTCAATTGTAGCGAGGCGTTCTTGAACTGTTGGCATTACTGTAGTGCACCTTCTCTCTGAGCTCTCATTAAGTCTTCAATAGTCTCTTGCTCGGGCTTGGCTTCAAGTTCTAGTGCGCCTTCCCCGCGTGTATCCTCTAAAACTAAGCCGCGAATGGCAATGAAGCCTTCAGGAAAAACCGCTGAAGTAGGCGGATCTTCCGGAAAATCACTAGCAAGTTTAGCTAAAACTTCACCTTCAGTTACATTGTTAATTCTTTCTTTCTTTAAATGGTCAAACCGAGCTGTATACCGGATGAAGTTTTCAGCGACTCCTCTAGGAGTTTTTCGATGTACCACAATAATACACTCCAGAATCTTTTTCAACGGCCCTTGGCTAAGGGCTAGACCGGGCGTTAGTTCGAAAGCCAGTTAACTTATGCAGATATAGTTAACTCTGCGAGAGATAGCTAAATAGCAAATCAGCTCTCTATTCTTATAAAGAGTTACACTACGGAATAAAAAACCAAAGACACTGAAATCCTACAAGGCTACCAATTATTTCACAACTACATTAGACCACATGAAACATTAGACGGTAAAACTCCAAGCGAAGCATGCGAAATACAGATTGAAGGACAAAATAAATGGAAAACGTTAATACAAAATGCAAGCCAGAAACAACAACAACCGCAAATTATATTGCCTTATTGGAACCATTAAGAAAACATGCGTAAGAGGATTATAGTAAGAATATTCGTTGTAGTTCTGTTAGTAATCATCGGTGCATTTCTTGGATTATACGGGAATAATTTGTATGGAGATGCAAAAGCAGAAAGACAGAATGCTATTTTTACCGATGGTGGCAAGATAGTTACCTCAACTGTGAGTAAT
Source organism: Candidatus Bathyarchaeota archaeon (assembly GCA_003164295.1). Taxonomy (GTDB): domain Archaea; phylum Thermoproteota; class Bathyarchaeia; order Bathyarchaeales; family Bathycorpusculaceae; genus Bathycorpusculum. The sequence goes on along the minus strand of PLTA01000045.1, from coordinate 87,094 downwards.
ACAACAGATATATTCCACATCATTTTTGCAACAAATATCGTGGATGTTAGCCGAGAACAGTTATCCAAAGGAATTAATTTGGCGAATTATATTAACGCCTTTAACGTAAGCTACCCATTCCAAATTAATTTATCCAATAATCAACTTGTGGTGTCAGCAAAAATAGAAAATGCAAATGGTGCTATAATTGCCGAAATTGCAAATAATAATGAATGGCAAATTATTAATCCTAACTTGAAGTGGGATAGAAACTATAATACCTATGCTTTTGAAGTTTTAGCAGACGTAAGTAAAAATTCAATACCAAATGTAATCCCTGTTCTCCAAGTTATCATGGAGAATCAAACAACTGTGCTAATCGGATGTTACATGGATACCCCAAAAGGACAAGTAGTTGCTACGATAAATGGAGGAATAACCACTTATTCGCCAACCGCAATTATTAACAGTACAGCGGTACAAACAATTTTCAAATATCCTAGTAAAGATAACCCAGGCGTTTTGCTTAACCCAAATTATGTTAATCATTATTCCATTTTTGAAAATAGCACAAATTCAACTGAAAATCTAAATCAAAATATAATTTTTCCCAGAGGCAATCCCGTTTCTGAGGCAGATTTACAAATACTCTTTGGTGAACTTATAGCAATTGTAGGTGTAATACTCGTAGCAATTGTTAGCATTTTTGGCACTATATGGATTTACCAAGATGAAAAAAGTAAAAAAATAGCAAAATCAGCATTTCCTGATTTTTACAACCATTAAAATAAGATTACTGAAAAAAATTAAACCAAGCCCCATGAAGCTAAATATCATTCCACCATCAATTATATCGAAGAGAACAACAGATTCTGAATATGTGCTTGAAAACAGCAATGCAGCACAAACAATGGAAAATATAGAACTCACGATAATAAGTATAACTCCAACTAAAAGGATAATTAATGAAACCCCATTTCGATTAGTAAATGCTCTCATTTTATGATAATTCAATACCAATCACTTACCTCTTCTGGAAAATTCTCTTAATAAAACTAATGAATTTGAAATAAGAGAAAAGTTATTGTTGTTTTCAGTTTTAGAAGTGGTACTTATGAAGAAGTGGCAAGAGTTAAAAATCAAGAAATAGTAGAAATTAACCCTTGATTATATCCGCTGGAATTTCACATGACCCCCTTATCCGATAGAGACTTCACATGAACCTTAATCCAACTGCCATAACTGCGTTGCCTTCGTTCTCGGTAGCTCAACTCTAATCAACCTGAAAAGAAAAAAGTAATAACTGAATAACTTGTAAGTAGTGTTTATGTCAAAACAGACAGAGTTTGAGAAGTTCAAAAATACGTGGAATGAACTTATCTCTAAAATTGAAAATGAATCTATTGATGGCGATGGCGTAACCGTTATTGAGGCACGTTTTAACCTTGACCAACTTTTATTTCAATCAAATAATGCAGAGGAAACGAGCGAAATATTCCTTATAGAGTCTAAACTTTACACTGCATTAATGATTGCCCATTCAAGATTTAGGTTAGCTAATCGTGGAGCCCTCGCAAAATTCTTCGGTGGAATTACCGATAAAATTCCAATGAAAGAAATCGTAAAAAAGACTTAACAGAATTAAATTATCCCACGATGGTTAACATGGAGAAAAAACCGAGAGAAATATCCCACTGAACTTAACGGAAAAGATCATCCCTTAAGAACTTAACAGAACCACAAAAAACAAGCCTTATTAGCTGCCTTTTCTTAAAATAGCCCCCTCTCCTGAATTAATTAAACAAGGCGTAACTTTAACCAACAAATCAACATACTGTCTGACCCAATCACGACCGCTAGGAGTAGTTAAGTAAACAGTTTTACCCTCATGCTCCAACTTAACAATCAAACCAGAAGACACCAACCCCGGCACCATCGAATAAAAAGGAATAGTGCACACGTTAACCTTAGCCTTCCGAGCAATATGAGAAGGCCTCATAGGTTTAAAACTGCAACAAACCAAAATCTCATAAATAATAGTCAACTTGTCACGATTAGGCTTCCGCCCACTCAATTAACTGCTCCCTCGCTTTTGCTTTTCGGAATATACTGTAAGGACACGCTGAGACGCCGCTTAGAATTGGAACTCCTAATTTCACGGTTTATTCTGCTGTCATTTCTTCCGGCTGAGCCGTGGCCAACACGTTTAACACGCCAATGATCTAAGTTGCCGCGAACCAGCTGAGGATTGCTTGTGACGAGATAGAAAGGAATCTCTGGCAGCTGTGAAGTGTAGAGCTCAGCAACAAAATTTAGCAAACGTTTTCCGACGCCGATGCCCTGGTAATCAGGCAAAACAACTAATCGACTAACCCTGAAATACCTTGTTAACATATGCACGTGTGCTACAGCGATAAATCCGACAGGTTTCTCTCCTAGCATCGCAACATATGAGCGAACGCCCGCGCCAAGACATTCAGTATTCAAATAATGATGCTCCCGAAAGACCTGCCACATGGATAAATTGCACTTATGAACCGTGAGCTCAATTGTTGGGTGATTTCGTTTTTTTTTACAAACTCATTTGTATCCATATTGTAAGTCCAATCTGGTTCTAACCAATCAACAACGTCAAAATGGCAAGTTACTGCAATAAATTGTCGTCCGACATTGCGTCGAACATTGCGTGATATGGCAAAGGCTGAAATTTTTGCAACTTCTCGATCGACGACAGAGGTAAATTCATCAAAAATAACTACTTTTTCTGGGAGACATAGCGCCCTGGCAATGTCTACCCGCATCTTTTGCCCGGTGCTGAGGCAGCTGTAACTTTTTAGCCATGCAGGAGGTTCCGCAAAACCACTACTGCACAATGCCTCTCCAACTTCCTTCACACTGAGATCCGCTGGGAAATCATCAGGAAAATCAGGCGCGGAATACTTAAAATCAACATAAACGGCTTTGCCCTTGAAATATTCAGTTTCAGGAATCTGCCTGGCTACGCTTGATTTTCCGCTGCCGCTTTTACCCACAATAACGCCGACCTGCCACCAATCTCCTTCAATCGGCAAAGAACACCTGATACGCTTCTCTAATTTTACATCCTTTAAATCATAAGTGCCGATTATGCTTTGTGCACGAAAAGTCTCTGGCGCATGCCACTTAAGAGTTAAATCCACATTCATTAATTAACAAACTCCTCAATCTCTTTGATAATTTCACCTAATCTTTGCTGCGTTAATGGTGCATGATAGGAAATTCGAAGAACCTGCCACTGTCTTTTTTCCAAAAGCGTTACAACTTCTTGATCCCATTCGTCACCTACTTTATGGACAGCATCTCCGTCGAGATACACTGCTTTGCGTTTTTCTATCCATGAAAAGTCAGGGATGGTTGATTTCAAAACAATAGGCTGCTGAGTCACCATGCCAGTTGTTAAATTGCGTTTACTTAACTCTTCAAAAACCTGAAACTCAGCCTTACTAATTCTCGGATGAAGATTGTGTCTATAACTCATAAATTCAACACCCGATGCTTATTCCATGGATGTAAACCAAGCATACGCCTAACCTCTTCATCCTGCAACTTTAAAAAAACCTGCTGCTGCTCAGTCTCATCACGAAACTCAATTATAAGCTCATAACTTTCAGGTACCATATTGCTGCCTTGCCGCTCATCAATCTCAAAGGGTAACTTCTCACCAACTGCCTCAAGCAAAACAACTAGACCTTTTTTCTCGCCAGCATCGATAAGCCGCTTCCACTCTTCCTGATCTAGTACTTTGTTGTGTTTGCCTCGCAGCTTGTTGTAACGTTGTCGCCCAATTCTTCTCTGCGAATCCGTCATAGTTAACCTAAGAACGGGTACAAAAAATTCTTTATGCGCTATGCAAACACTTGCTCGTTGCTCGCCATCACAGAAAACCCCTGCCTTATCGGTTATTATCGGATCGGTCCATCCAAACTCTTCTAAACTGCGCCAAAGCTCAGCTTTCATCTTATCAGTCATCTTATTGGGGTTCTGGCCATCAGACTTTAAGAGTCGAACATCTTCTAATAGAGGCAAAAACGACTCAGGTATCTTCAAACTTGTTTTTTTCTCACTCATTTTTTTCACCAAATAACCCTAAATCATTCAAGAATTCACGTTGTTTTTGCTGCCGCTTCTTGGCACGTTTCTTCTCATGAGAACCCATCATGAAACCTCCACCTTCTTTTTCCCCTTCCAGTTCATAGCACATTTGAATCGTTTCTTGCAAAGAAGGGCACAAACGCGATAAGAAACATCTTCGTTGATAACTTGACAATACTCCATACTTGCAGCAGGCGTATGACGAAACACAATTTTTACTTTAGATCTAGAACTCATCTTACGTAATCTCCAAGTTTCTTCTGACCCTCAGCCAACCTTTCAGGATCCGCAAAGGTGCCAAGCTTACTCAAGGCTTCATTAATTTTATCCGCAGACCCCGCCAACGTTTTTGCGGCAGCCTCAAACTTTTGCATCATCGCCTCCAAATTATCAAGCTTAATTTCAGGCGACTTATTCAAATGTTGAAAAACAGCCTCAGTTAATCGCTCAATCTGCAGCAACCTACTATTGTTAAATTTAAGAGCTTCAGAATTCGCCTTAACCTCTTTGTGCAGTTCGAAACGTTCTTGGCTCCTTCCAATTTCTTCAAGCCCCTTATGAATTTCCGCTTCAAACTTGTTAATACTCATCGGCTGAGTAACCTTGCGTTCTCTTCGAACAATATTTTCTTCTTTCTGATAAGTCCTGTCAATAATTCCGTAGAGCTCCTTTTTAGTGACACATTGAAAGCCATCGATTCGATGACCATGATAATCCTTATTGAATTCAACCGTCTGCAAAACCAAATCCTGCAAACAATAACCCAACCTGCCCTCAACAATCTGAAACCACTTATCCAACGCAAAACGACAACAATCATGACTCATCCCACCAACATCACAAGCAATATACCCAGAAACCTGCTTACGCTCCTTACCAAAACAAACATGAATCTTCACGCCCCCAACAAACTCATCAGTCTCCCAATGCACCAAATTCTGACAAACCTTAGCTAACAAAGTCACATTATGCACACAAAGCGGCATGAACCGCACGGTGTGGGTGATTTTATTGCAGTAAGTTCCCTCATAAGGCTGAATGATTAAGCCTTTATCAAGCAGTTTACGGCAAGCAACCCGGACAGTTGTATATTGACCCGGCGTAATTTCCTTAGGTTTCTTGCCGCTATGGATAATTCGGGTGATTTCACAGGGTTTCAAAACATCCTCAGCTGCATCGATAACATGATAAACTCTACGTTCAATGCCCCAAAGCTTCTCAAGTGAAGCGAAACTGTTGCAACAGGTGTTGCTAGAGGTGTTTGCGGAGTTATCAGATACAGCCATCTAAAAAACCTCTAACAAAGTCCTTCTTTAACCTCGACGTCACCAACAAAAACGTCGGGAAAAGCCGCCTTCATAGCCTGGAGAACCTCAATATCTTGACAGTAAAACTCTAAAAATTTCGAGAATTTGTTGCCGTGTTCTTTGAAATAAATTGGCGGATCCTGAACATTCTTACGGAAAATGTGACAATCAAAAATAGAGTCCTCCATAACATAACGTTCTTTCCAGCGAATAGAAGACCCAAACTTCGCACAAACCACATTAACCAAATCATTAGATTTTCGAGCTTTTTGTCGAACAGAAAACAAAACACCAAACTTAGGCGATTCACTCATTGAAAATCAGTCTCCTTATAATTTAAATGACAATAATCGCCTTCAGAAACATGAAAGCATAAACTCTTTTCAGTAGCTTGCCAACAACAACGATTTAAGTTGTCATAGTGCCCACATGAATCACCACATTGTCTTGTCCTGGTGGCTTCCTCTTCCATTTTGCCGCCACATTTCTCTAAATGTTCACATTGATCGCAGGGTATATCGCAAGACATTTAGAATCTTACCTCCCTATTTTTGGGCTCAATAAAATCCAAATCAAGAAGCATGAAAATATGCGCCTCAGAGCTTGAAGCAATCACTTCGCCATAACAATCCAAAATGCCCTGTGAAGCACTCAATATTTAGGCCTCCTGGCGTGATTCAGCAGTTATATTAATTCGCTCAAGTTTCTTCGTGCCAGCAGCTGGAGCAATTACTTCAACATCCAAAGGCGCTTCACGTGGAACATCAGGTAAAGCAGCAAACTTATCCAACTGCCCCTTAATGTTATCAAACATGCGTTTACCGTTTGGCTGAATCGTATCTGGAAGAAACGCAGCTACACGGCTAGATTGCATCGCATAAGCATTCTCCATATTAGCTTTAATATACCAAAACATCGCACGCATAGAAACAGACAGGTTAACCTGCTCAACTCTCCGATTAGGATCAGGACTCCTAGAAACCGCCTTATCCCAAATCGTTGGCATAACAACTTTAATCCCAACCTTAACTGGGATACCATCTATAACTTCCTCTACAACAAACTGAACATAAACATCGTTAGCTTCAGGCTTCCAATGCCACATAATATCATATGTATCATAAGCCCGCAACTTCTCAGAAATCTCATCCCTTGTTCGCTCAGGACTAATCTTAGTAGTGACGTACTTAACTCGCGGATCATCAGTATAGATTTTTTTCAAGTTATAATCTCCTTTTCAGTTACTTTGATTCGCTCTTCCACAGAAACAATCGTATCATGCTGAGCGCCACCATGTGAGATTAACAAAATTTCCCGGATGGCAAAACCACGTTTCTTACTCATCACGTTGCTATGATAGCCAAACGTAATCACCAAGCCCTTAGGCGTCAATATTTCAGGGATAAGATCTAAAATCTTTTTAAAACGGCTATTTTTGTTTCCGTGATAGAGCTCCATACTTTTCCGGTAACTATAGGGAGGGTCAATTACAATTCGATCAAACTTTCTTTCCAGATTAGACCTAAGCAAGTTAACGCAGTCAAGAGCATCTAAATGAAAAGTTGTAGCAAAGTTAGGGTCCAAATCATTGCTGTACTCTATGCAGCCCGATAATCTTGTAGGACCTGCAAAGAGATTTAGAACAACCAAGCCTTTGCAATATTGTTCAACCCAAGCCCTAACCTTGGGAGCTTTGAAAGTGTACCTATTGAGCGGCTGCGCCAGGTAAGTAAATTTGAAAGTCGCTGCCTCAAAAACTTCAAGTGCGTCATCTCGGGGCATAACTGTTAATTTTCCCCCGATTCGATTTGCAGTAATGCTATCTTGCTTATCTTTTCAAGATCATGATATTTGGCGTTAAAGTTTAAGGACATACCAACAAGGAACATACGCAGCATAATCGCTGCTGCTTCAATCTCTTTTTGCTTCAAAAAATAAACCTCCAGAAAAATCCAGACCCTTTGCAAAATTGAGAATTTTTTACAAAAAAGAAAAAAAAGTGAATCATTCTCTCTCTGAAAACCGATAACAGCACTTTCGGCATAGATAACGCTGAATCTTTCCATAAGCAGTCTTGCGCATTCCATCCAGCCAATTGTCTGTACTCCCACAATTTGGGCATTTTACTACTTTCCGACTCATCACTTTCACCTTCTACCAAATTTCGCCTTAGGAGACAATTCAAAAAAGAAAAAAGGGATATATGCGGGAGATGCGAGTGGGATATTGGAAGAAAAGGCTTTCGGAAGATATATCCAATGAAGCAGACAATAATAGTGAAATGCACAAAATGCGGAGGCTTAATGTTAACAGCGAAGGGACAGAAAACCAAGATTTGCCCTTACTGCGGCACACATGTTGATCTTTTAAAAGCGCAAAAAGTGGCTTCTGCAGCTGACCCATTTGAGGCCTCAGAAATTCTTCGCAGATTAAAAAGTGAACAGGGATTCAGCGCTAAACTTTAGCGTACATGCCCAAGCAATTCGCAGGATTTGCACAAATCTAAAGCTGAGGGTTCGCCGCATTCTTTGCAGGTTTGAAACTTTTCTTTTTTAGCCGTTTCTTCCAATGCCGGTCTTAAGCGTTCGATGGCTTTAAAAACGGTGAATTTTGTTCCCGCATGTTTTGCTTCCATCTGATTGATCATTCCGCGGATGTCATTGCGGAGGGCTTCAGATGCGTATGGGCATGGTGTATCTTGAAAATCTATTTTTTTAACGTATGCGTACAAGGCACTTTCCTTCTCAGGAATTTCGCAAAAAGGCTTAATCTTTTGCACTAGAAGTGGATGTACTTCGCTAGTGACTGGTTTCTCCTTAGCTAACCGCATGACGTCCCCATGGAAAATATTCATAAGAACCGTTTGAACCTCGTCGTCCAAAGTGTGGGCAGTTGCGACTTTGCTGGCGCAAACTTGCCTTGCCCCGGCATTTATGGCTTTTCGGCGAAGAACTCCACAGTAGGCACAAGCAGTTAATTCTGTTTCTCCCCTGCTACGGGCCCGCTGGACTATTTCATCCAACGAGAAACCGTAAAGCTCCTTAAACGAAACAATATGATGCGGGATTTTAAGTTGTTTGCAGTTTGAAGCTGCAATCTCTAGGGCTTCATTTCTGTAGCCTTCAATACCTTCATCTACTGTAACAGCGGTAAGTGTTGTATTTGGGCGAAATTTGTTCAGTTTTGCCAAAATATAAAGTAGGCTTAGGCTGTCTTTGCCGCCTGAGACTGCTACCGCTAGATGGTCATTAAATCTAAGCATTTTGTAACGGGTTATTGTTGCTCTTACTTTGGATTCGATGGATTGTGTAAAGCATTTTTTGCATAGTTTTTCTCCAGAGTATTCTCTGCTGAAGAATTGTTCATTTTTATTGCATAAAGTACATACTTTAGAGGATGTCAAGGGCTTCAAACAATGGTTCAGCAATATTAGTTAAAAGAGTTTTTGTTATTCATCAATTCATCCACTATGGACACAAGTGTGGTTTCAAATCTAAAAACAAAAACAAGCTATTTTCCTCGCTAACACAAAAAATACTTAATAAGCAAAACCAAGAAAACAATAAGTCAAAGCCTAATCTAACGTAATACCCCACAAGTCTACATGCCTATTTTTTATGAAAAGTAGAATAGCTAGTTAAGCAAAAAAAAGTTGGTATAAGATGGCTGTAAAACCGAGCAAAAACTCAAGCTACACTGAGATAAGCTATACTGAAGGACATTGGAAAATGCTGTCTCACTATAGAGAAAAAGCAATTCAAATAATAAGTGTTTTTGAAAAATTTAATTTATTGGCAATAACCCACGGCAGCATCGCCCGAGGAGACATAACTCGAAAAAGCGATATTGACGTTTTTATTCCTGAAACACAGAATAGCTTTCTGGTTGAAACAGCGTTAGATTCAGCTCACTTACCTGTTAACAACCGTTTAATCGTTCAAGCCACCCCAAACTATGCTATGAAAGCGCACATTGAGGTAGACGAGCAAACAACCGTTTCTTTTCCATTGATGGAAATGCGAAGAGTCGAGAGAGAATTTTATCGGTTCGGAGGAGAAATTAATCTAAGCCAGCTTAAAGCAGACATACGAGTTCCAGGAGTGGATAAACGACTAATGCTTATTGAACCTACAGAGAATGGCCACATTGAAAGTAGCATTATTGGCAGAGAAGAATCTACAGCTAAAGTCTTGGGCATTTCTGCGGAAACAGTGTTAGATAGGGTTCGTGCACTTATGAAGAGGGATTCAGTTGGCAGAACAGGGGTTTTTGTTAAAAGAGAACTATCTCCTGACGAAACCTTCGAGTTAGCACTTAAAAAAATATCAGAAAACAATCCTGCTGTTCGAAGAAGAATGAAAAAATAGGTTTAAGGGGCAGGATAGTAGATAAGTTCTTTTTCTTCGAGCAACGCTTGGATTTTGTCAACTGCTTCGAACACTTGCTCTTCTTTTTTAGCGCCAACGCAAACGAGTTTTCCAGCTGAGAAGATTAAAAACACTACTTTAGGTTCCGCCATTCGGAATACTGCGCCTGGAAATTGTTCCGGCTCGTACATGACTTTGTCAAGTTTGTAGACTAAGCTTTCAAGGTCAATTTCGCCGCCGAGTTCTGCTGAAGCAACAATGTTTTGGATCATTACGACTGGTTTTTCTGTAATTTGGATTCCTTCGCCTCGCAGTTCTTTAACAACTTTTTCAACTGCGCTCCGAGATTCTTTTTCTGATTTAGCGCCTGTGCAAACCATTTTGCCAGTGCCAAAAATTAAGGTGGCTGTTTTGGGTTTTTTTAATCTGAAAACTAAACCAGGAAATACACTTGGGTTGTATTCGGTTTGTGGGAACTTTTCAACTATTTTCTGTAAGTCAATTTTCTGATTAAGTGAAACAGAGGCTACAATGTTTTGAATATTTATAATCGGTTTTCTTTTACTCATGTCAATTCACGGGCTTGAGTATTTAAGTAATTAAGGGGGTATATAACACCATCTATTTATAAACTCTATATAAATGGCGATTCACCATAGATTTAAGGGTTTTGTTACAAGATTTTTCCAAGCAAATTCTCATAACGCTCACCATTCAGATTTGCCTAAAACTATTTCATAATGGATTTTCTATAATCAGAACCTGTGACTAAGTAAAAAATCGAATTACTATTTTGCAGTTGTATCACGATAAATTGGAAAACGAAGCAAAGCAGCAATTCCGCCAAGTGCCAAAAGTTTTGAACCAGCCTCATGCTCAGTACTCACTACAGTTACACTCGCACGCCGCTTCTCCACGTTCCTCATAAGAGTTTCAAGCTTCAAACGTTGTTGCTCCTCCGCATCACGAAGAGAAGTGTCGGCAACCACCAGTTTCTCGATGGCGCCCATGTTAGCAGCGTTCTCCACCGCTTCCAAGCCATATGTGACAGTACCTTCACCTTTGCCAAGCCGTTTCATAACTTCCTCAATAACTTCGGTTTCATCAACAATACGCAGTTGATGGGATGCCCGCAACAAAACACCTGAACGCAAAGCCTCGTAAATGCCTGAAGTGCCACCATTGTTAACACTTTTCACATCTGCAACAGCCTTGGACATTTCTTTTGCTTCCTCAGCAAGGTATTTTGCGAAATCATTTTTAACAAACCCAGCGCCGATTATTACGATTGGATTGTGATTTGGGCTCCAAAGCTGTTGGAGACAATTGACTGCACTGCGAAAATATGCTTTTGTACCTTCAACCCGTTTGTCAGCTTCATGTTTACCGGGTAGTTTAGTGCGTTCTTCTACTTTGATCTCTACACCATATTGTTTGGTTTCGGCTATAGCGAAGCCTTCATCATCTATAGAGAGTATAAGCATGGGTTTCTCGGTTTCGCTTGCCCTATCAAGCCTATCAAGGACATGTTTGGGCCATTCCCTTTTTACGATTGTAACTTGTTGATTCAATGCTATGCTAAGAGTATGATGGGCACCAGTGGGAATGATGTCGGGGGCATGGCAGATTAACCCGTGAACCCGCAGCTTACCCAAAAATTTGTCCCAACTAACAGAGATCACTTTGACACCCATAAAAGCTGAAACCCGCTCGCCACTTTTTGGACGCGAAGCTTCTGTATCACTTTTTATGGCTCTTGAACTGTAAGCGTAAACCTCATCGCCAGCATAGATGATGTTGTATAGATGCCATAGGTCATCTGGCGAGTCAGGAACCACTTTGACATAGTCTTGCTCAATATTTTTTTGAACAATTTTCACGGGTCTACACGTCTTTAACTAGTTGCGACACCAAGAAATAAAAACATAACATATCACCAAGCGGTGAATAGATAAAATTTAAATCCCTATGCTTCCTAACTTTAGTTATCAACTGATTTTAAGTGATTTTATGACACAAAAATTTGAAGATTTCATGTGTAAATATATTCAGAACCAAACAGGTATTTTGAAAAAGTACCTTTTGGCCGCGTCAGATAGCCAAGACCAATTCATCTGGTATATAGATATGAGTTTAGGTACTCCTCTTCCGTCAATAGACGTAAAAAACTGCGAAGTCTTAACCGATGCCGTTCTTTTCAGGGAAGAGGTCAAACTTACCAGAGACGGACACAATCGCTACAAACTATTTTACCTTACTGATTTGGGCAAGGATATGACGCAGCAAATTAGAGAAGATAGTTTTTCAGATGAGGTGCCTCAAAACCCCCCACCCTGATTTGTATATCTCCACTAATTTTTTCACTCTTTTAATAATTAATTACAACTTTTTGAGATTTTCAAACCTCTTTTAACCTATTTTTTAATTTTATAAAACAATTTAGATAAATATAGCGGGAACTTGAAACTAAATAAAACGTTAAACCAAAATCAAGTTGAAACAAGCTTTTCAAAAGGACAAGATTGACGTTCTATTCTTAATGATATACAGTTTATCTAAGCATTATTAAAAAATATGAAGAAGAAGTGTGCTTTTTTCTAGGTTCTGCTTCTTTTAGAAGCTTAGAAGAAGAAGGACGGTGCTAATTCCATTCTTCCTTCTTCTTTCAAAGAAGAACAACCCCCGGTGCAACCACCAACAGTTGGTGTTCTACTTATATTAACAACATTTCTCAAAAATTTACCTAATTTCACTTAACATCTAAATTAATAATTTCTCAACCCAAAAAACAAAGTAAAAGCTAAACAAAAGCTTGAAAAAAACCTAAACAAAAAAACACCTCAATAATAATGCTCAAATTTTTTTTTTGAAGATTCATCAACTAAATCAAAAAGTAGTTGAAAAATAGAGGAGGAAAAAAAATCCTCTTAGATAAGGTGTAGCAGGTTTAGGAACAGCGGGATGAAGACGATTGATAGTGTGCTTAGCAGTTTTATGAGTACGTGAAGGCTTGGTCCTGCAGTGTCTTTTAATGGGTCTCCAACTGTGTCGCCTACTACTGCTGCTGCATGAGCTGGTGAACCTTTGCCGCCATATTTGCCGGTTTCAATGAATTTCTTCGCGTTGTCCCATGCTCCTCCGCCTGTGTTCATGAATAATGCCAGTGGAACTGCCGATAATGTTGCGCCGATTACGAATGCTCCAACTGCTTCCGGTCCGAGAAGTACTCCGACGATTATTGGAACAATCACCAAGATAAGTCCTGGAAGCACCATGCCTTTTAGCGCGGCTTTTGTGCTAATGTCTACAGCTTTACCATAGTCAGGTTTGCCTGTTCCGTCCATGATACCGGGGATTTCCCTGAATTGCCGTCTTACTTCATCAACCATTTCGCCAGCGGCTTTTCCTACTGCACTGATTGCTTGTGAGGAGAAGAAGAAGGGAAGCATTGCACCGATGAAGCCAGCTATCAGAACAGCAGGGTTTGCGACGTCCACACTAAATGTCCCAGATAAATACCCAGCGTGCTTCGATGCGTAATCTGTGACTTCTGAAATGTAGGTTTGGAATAGAAGTTGTGCTGCGAGTAGAGCTGAGCCAAGTGCAAATCCCTTGGTCAGGGCCTTTGTTGTGTTTCCAACTGCATCTAATGCTTCCATGGTTGATTCTGCGCCGCCTTCACCTGACATTTCAGCTATACCTGCTGCGTTGTCAGCGATTGGACCAAAACCGTCTAAGGCTAATACCATTCCCATTACTGCGAGCATACCCATAGTGGCTAATGTGGTTCCGTATATGCCACCAATGAAGGGTGTGATTTGTTGTGCAACAGCATGAGTAGTGTTCCATGAATTGGCAAATTGCGTTCCGAAGTAGTAGGAAGTAATGAGTGCAACCACTAATGAGACAATCGGCAATGCCGTTGTTTCAAGCCCTACTGCGAAGCCTGTGATTATGTTGGTTGCGGCTCCTGTTTGGCTAGCTTTAGCTATTCGTCCAACCGGACCACGGTCACTTCCTGTATAGTAGTCTGTGATGTAGTCGATTGCTACGCTTGCAGCTAGACCTGCGAGTAAGCAGAAGTACAGGTAGAAGAAAGTCATTGAGAAATCTCCGTTGCCTAAGAGGAAAATTGTTGCGAATAGAAACAGAATGCCTGATACAATTGTTGTTACCATGAGACCTTTTCGAAGAGCTTTCATTGGATGCTTAGCTTCTGCTTCGTTGAGTTTTACGAAGGGCATTCCAATTAGTGTTGCAAAGATGCCCAGTGCTCGAGCGATAAGTGGGAAAATGAGGAATAATAGGTTTCCAGTGGCAATGCTGATTAAGCCGCCAATTATCATTCCACCGATGTTTTCCCCAGTGGCAGATTCAAAGAGGTCTGCGCCTCTTCCAGCCGAGTCACCAACGTTATCTCCAACATTATCAGCGATTACTGCTGGGTTGCGTGGGTCATCTTCAGGTATGCCTGCTTCAACTTTACCCACCAGGTCTGCACCTACGTCCGCGGCCTTAGTATAAATTCCACCTCCAAGCTGCGCAAACAAGGCAATTAATGAAGCGCCAAAACCCATGCCGACAATACCACTCAAGGAGAAGTTCTGTATTTCTGTTGCAGTGGTTAATGAATTGACGACTCCAGTGGGGAATAAAATGTTATAGCCGCCATATAGCAAGAATAGAAAACTTACACCTAAAAGAGATAAACCAACAACCGCCATACCCATCGTGGCACCGCCGTAAAACGCAGTTTTAAGAGCTGCTTCAGCGCCGTTTTTTGCTGCTGCAACCGTGCGAACGTTCGCTTTGGTTGCGTTGTCCATAGCTATATAGCCAGCAGCCAACGATGCGACTGCACCTACTAAGAAGGCTGCCGCCGTGCCTACGCCAAGATATCCGCTTGGTAAAGCAACCCACAGCAGGACAAAGACAACTACTGTGATTATACCGATTGTTTTGTATTGCCGTTTCAAAAAGGCGTATGCGCCTTCGCGAATGGCGTTTCCCACTTCTTGAGCTTTGGGTCCGCCAGCACTCATTTTGCCTATGTGGCGCATAAGCAAAAGTGAAGCAAGCACGGCAATAAAGCCAGCTATGGGCGCAATCCAAAATACAAGTGGGGATGGTGAGTTAAGAGTTGATGATGCTAATGCTTGTATGGGTATGTACATGTTTAACAAGCCATGCCCATTTTCTATATATGTTTTTCTAACAAATTTAAGCAGTGTAATGTATAAATCTGGATTTTAAATCAATTAAGGAAATTTTAAGTTAGACAAATTTGGTTGCATTTTTAAGGAAGTTGCAAACATATCTGAGTAAGTCTGACTTTAAAGGGGTTTAAAGTGATGCCTTCAAGATTAATAGTTGTCAAAGTTGGCACCAGCGGCATAACAACTGGCGAGGGAAAACTTGACGAGGAAGAAATGCGAAAATTAACCAGTCAAATAGCCGCTGTAAACAAACAAGGCGACAAAGTTGTTCTTGTAACTTCTGGAGCGGTAGCCGCGGGAATAGCGGAACTGGGTATACCGCCCAAACCTAATGATGTGGTTTTTCAGCAGGCTGCAGCCGCTACTGGACAAAGCGTTTTGATGGCAAAGTACCGTGAATTCTTCAAAGAGCATGGATTAAAAGTTGCGCAGATCCTGCTAACTGCAGAGGACCTATCCAACCGGGCATCATATGTTCACACGTGTAACGTGCTAATTATGCTTCTAAAATCGGGCG
Source organism: Candidatus Bathyarchaeota archaeon (assembly GCA_003164295.1). GTDB lineage: Archaea > Thermoproteota > Bathyarchaeia > Bathyarchaeales > Bathycorpusculaceae > Bathycorpusculum. The sequence goes on along the minus strand of PLTA01000045.1, from coordinate 71,577 downwards.
TTGTCCCAATAATTAACGAAAACGATGTAACTTCTGTTGCTGAACTCAAACGATGTGAAGGATATAAAGAAAATTTCAGTGACAACGATATCCTTTCAGTTCTGGTAGCGGGAGCAATCGGCGCCGACATGACTATAATCCTCTCCGATATTGACGGCTTATACACCGCTGACCCCCAAGATCCAGATGCAAAACTAATCAAAACTGTAAACGGTATAACACCTGAATTGAAAACCTCGCTTAACGGCAAAAGCAAGTTGGGAAGAGGCGGAATACAAAGCAAAATAAAAGCCGCGGAAATTGCCACATCATGCGGCATAACAGTTGTAATTGCAAACAGCAGAAAAGAAAACGTTCTACTTGATATCCTCTCAGGAAAAGATGTTGGCACTTTTTTCAAGCCTCAGAAAACGATGCCCCTTTTGAAACGTTGGATAGCTTATGGGGCAGCTGTGAAGGGTCAAATCCACGTGAATGAAGGCGCAAAGATAGCCATCCTTGAAGGTTCAAGTCTATTACCTGTTGGCATAACGCGAGTTGTTGGGAACTTTAACATCGGCGATGTAATCAGCATAGTTGACGAAAACAAAGATGAGTTTGCAAAAGGCAACCCCAACTACTCAAGCAGTGAATTAAACTTGATTAAAGGCTTACAAGTTCCAGAAGTTCAAAAGAAACTTGGCTCCGATAAACCTAAAGAAGCCGTGGAATATAGGAACATACACTTAATCGGGGAAGAAAAATGATAACTGAAATATGCAAAAAAGCCAAAGCAGCCTCAGTTGAAATGGCAAAGCTCTCAGCGGACGCAAAAAACACTGCGCTATGCAGGATGGCAAATGCCCTTGAAGCTAACGCAGAGAAGATTTTGGCGGCAAACAAGGTCGATGTGGAAACAGCTAAAGCTAAAGGGCTTAAATCAGCTTTACTTGATCGCTTAGCTTTGGATCAGAAAAAAATTCAAAGTATGGCTAAGGACATGCGGGAAGTTTCCACTTTAGCCGATCCGATTGGCACAATAATTAGCACTTGGACAAGACCAAACGGTTTGATTATCAGTCAAGTTCGCGTACCTTTAGGTGTTGTAGGTGTAATTTACGAGTCAAGACCTAACGTAACGTCTGATTCTGCAGGAATATGTATCAAATCAGGCAACGCCGTTATTCTCAGAGGCGGCTCTGACGCGTTAAACTCAAACGTAGCCATTGGAAAAGTGCTACGAGACGCTTTAGAGGAAACAGCGGTACCTGTTGACGCTGTTCAAGTACTGAATTCTCCTGACCGCAAGGTTGCAGAAGAATTAATCCGAATGCGAGAATTCATTGATGTTCTTATTCCTCGTGGAGGCGCCGACTTAATCAAAACTGTGGTTGAAACTTCACGAATTCCAGTTATCGAAACAGGAACTGGTAACTGCCACATATATGTTGAAGAAGACGCTGACTTGGAAAAAGCAACGTCCATTGTAATTAATGCCAAATGTCAGAGACCTGGAACATGCAATGCAGCAGAAAAACTCTTGGTTCATAGCAGAATTGCAAAAAAGTATTTGCCAACTGTGATTGCTGCTTTGCGAAAGGAAGGCGTTGAAGTGAGAGGAGACGAAGAAACCAGAAGGATTGTCTCGGATGTTAAGCTTGCAAGAGAAAAGGACTGGTACACCGAATACTTAGATCTAATTATTGGTGTCAAAGTTGTGAAAAACCTTGACGAAGCCATAGCTCACATCAACAAATATGGCACAAAACACTCCGATTCGATCCTTACAGCCGACTTTGATAAAGCCATGAAATTCATCAAAGAAATAGATTCAGCCGCAGTCTACTGGAACGCTTCAACACGCTTTACCGACGGCAACCAATTCGGACTAGGGGCAGAAATAGGAATCAGCACCCAAAAACTCCACGCACGAGGACCCATGAGCGTACAACACCTAACAACAACAAAATACGTAATTTTGGGCAGCGGACAAATCCGAAAATAAAGGAATCCGACACACTTTTTTATATTAAAAAAGCAAACAAGAAGATGAAGTATAAATATAAATTTCATTTGTTTGTCGTGACTCGTGACACAGAAAAGCTTACAATCGATTAATTGTTTAGAGAACCAATTAAAAACGAGATTTTTTAGATGCTGAGTTTTAACTTATTATTTCAAACAATTATTTATATTCTCAATCCTAGCTGAAGCTAAATTAAGATTTAGGAGAAATTAACTTGGGTAACCGATTCATTAATCATTGGAAAAAAAAAGAGCAAGAAGAACCATCTATAACAACAAAAATTAAAAGTATAGGTAAGCCTCAGGAAAATGTAAAAGATCAAATCACAATGGTTATTCAACGTTTAGATACTCAAACCAGAACATTAGATGCAGCAATACAACGTTTTAAAAATCGTGATGCAGCTCTCTTTCAATGCGTTGTAAAAGCCATGGCAAACAGAGATCAGGCACGAGCAAACATTTATGCCGGTGAACTGGGGGAAATTCGCAAAGTAGAAAAAATGCTAATTCAAGAATCACTCGCATTAGAAAGTGTATCTATGCGTCTTCGAACGGTTTCAGAAGTAGGCGATTTGGTTACGATTTTGGGTCCAGCTGCAAGCGTATTAAACACTGTCCGTTCAGGAATGTCAGGTATTTTGCCTCAGGCGAGTCAGGAACTTGAAAGCATCGGAGGTCTTCTTGGCGACATTTGCACTCAAACTAGTCAATCATCTGAGACACCAAACATTGGAATGGCGGCAAATGAAGATGCATTAGCTATCTTGCAGGAAGCAGAGGTTGAAGCTGAAAAAAGGGTAAGAGACCAATTTCCCGAAGTAACCACTGGATCTGGAATTACTACAAACAAAAGAACAAGTCTAGAAATTTAAGCGCATCAATGGCGAGCACACAGACACAAAATTTTCGTTTTCCCAAAATATTTACATTTTTTTATTTCAGTCTGAAAATTAAAAGAAAAGAAGAGCGTGGGTACTCCGAGGTTTGTTTTTGTTAAATTGCGGTTTCTTAGATTGTAGGCAGGCTTGGAATGATTGTTTGGAGTTGACCTACGACTGGGTGGATTAGGTTGAGCACGATGTTTGGGAACAAGCCAAGAATTATCAATGTGAAAGCTAAGATAAAGATGGGGATGAGTATGGGTTTTGATTCTTTTATTGAGGTTTCATTCTTAGCTTTCTTGCCATACATGACATAGATTAATCTGAATATGTAAGCCGTTTGCAGGACACTTGTCAAAACTCCGATAACTGCTAGCCAACTTAGGTTTGCTTCAATTGCTGCTGTGAATACCAAGTATTTACCTATGAATCCGCCGAAGGGTGGAACACCAGCAAAGGATAATCCAGCCATTACTAAGGCTAAGCATACAAGAGGCATTTTCTTTCCTAAACCTGCAAAGTCATCCATGGTTTTAAATCCGTGGCTGTTTATGATGGCAACGGCCATGAAAGCAAGCGCCGTGGTGATTCCGCCGATTAGGAAGAAGTACAGGTTACCAAGTAAGCCCAGTGAAGTTACACTTGAAATTGCGACGAGGTTGTAGCCGACATCTGCAACGCAGATGTATGCTACTAAGCGTTTTATGTCGCTTTGTATTAGGGCGAATAGGTTGCCAATTATCATTGATACCGCTGCCAAAGCCGCTAACATCAGAGTCCAATCTAACACTGCGCCTGAACCTTTTGGAACAACGATGTATAGTAGTATTCTGATGAGGATGTAGTAGCTGCCTTGATCTACGAGGGCCGAGAGGAAAGCTGCGGATGGTCCTGGGGCTGCCGTGTAAGCGTCAGGTAACCAAAAGTGGAAGGGCACAATTGCAGCTTCAATCGCGTAGCCAGCTGCTATGAATATGAAGGCTATGATAAGCAAGTGATTATTGGCTAGAGAAGGCAAAATTTGACCAAGTGCCAAATAATTTAGGGTTCCAGTTAAACCGAAAACCAGTGAGTACCCAAAAATTATGAAAGCTGAAGCGATAATCACCATGATTAGATACTTTAATGTGGCGTTAAGTGAAAACGCGTTTTTCTTATAGAGCATAAGGAAGGCTGCACCTGCTGTTGCAGCTTCCCAGAAAATGAAGAATGTTAAGAGATCGCCTGCAAGAACTGCACCCAATATGCCTGCAGTGGTCATTAGCATAATGGCGAAGTAACGTTCTGACGGTCGCTCATTTGACCCGACTGAAAATACAGTATAGGTTACGACTACAGCGGCGATGGCAACTATGATGATTGACATGTAAATGGAGATGGCATCTATCATAAACGCGCTTGCGAATGGGGAAGAACCGCTTAATCCTAAGCTGAGAATGCCTGGGGAAGGTGTACTGTAATAGTTTATTGCCAAGTTGGCTACGGTTGCGCCTGCAATTGCAAATACGGCGAGGAACCAGCCAAGAGTTAAGGCAGTTTTATGGTTGGTTTTTCTAATTAACCTAAAAATTGGGATAGTTAGCAACGCCGCGATTACTAGAGTTATTAGTGGTAATATGACGTCTATGATTTGAACCATGATTATGCTCCTCCGAAACTTACTGTTTGAATTAGATGTATGAAGAACGTTGGGTAAATCCCTACAAGCACTACCAACACTACCAAGATAGCTAAAGACACTTTCATCCAATTGGATACGTCAACTATTTTGTGTGGCTCTTCACCAGGTGCAAGTTCTTCAGATGCAGGTTGACCGAGATAAATTTTTGAAGTGAATCTTAGCATGTAAGCTAACGAAATCACTGTTGCTACAAGCATAAGAGCAGTGGGTATGATGTAGAAGCTATCAACTTTGATTACTTGAAAAGCCCCGACGAAAATTAAGAATTCACTAATGAAACATGCGAACGGTGGCGCTCCAGCGATGCTCAGGGCTGCTATAGTTGATGATACTGCTGTAAACGGCATCTTGGATGCTAGACCACCCATCTTGCGGATGTCTCGTTTTTCTGTTTGATGCATGACCCCTCCTGCGGTAAGGAAGAGAAGGCCTTTGCTTAGAGCGTGGCTGACAATGTGAAGCACAGTTCCAACTATTGCAAGAGAGGAAACCAAGATTACCGTTTCACCCGCTAAGACGCTTACTGGGAAGAGTGAAAGCCCAAACATGATGTAACCCATATGGGCAATGCTGGAATATGCAATAAGCCGTTTGATGTCGGTTGAAACTAACGCGATTAGTGACCCGAAAAATGCAGAGAGTACACCTACGATTGCTAATGCATATAGGAAATCAGTTCCGAAAGTTATTCCGACGGATGGAAAAACCATACCCAGTGAAAGACGTAAAATTGCGTAAGCTCCTGCGCTGATAATGACACCGCTTAAGAGGGCAGACATTGGTGCTGGAGCTTCTGAGTGAGCGTCTGGAAGCCAAATGTGAACGGGTATAACAGCCATTTTAACAGCGAAACCAGCCGTTAAGGCGACGAGAGCCCATTTAACAATGCTTGAACCCGCAACGCCCACGCCCATCAAGGCTGTTTGGGCGGTAAATATGTCAGTTTGTCCGCCTGAAGCTACATAGACTGCTCCGATGCCTAAGAGAACAAAGACGGCGCCTGCATGTGTCCATATGAAAAGTTTGAATGCTTGCTTGTATGAATCTCTATACCCCCATTCTCCAACTATAAAGTAAGCAGGAACCAGCATTAGTTCCCAGCAGAAGTAGAACAAAATCAGATTAGATGTTAAGAAAACACCGACCATACCAACGGAAAGCATGCATAACAGTGCATAATAGGCAGCCAGATGCTTTTTCCCAGCCATGTAAGTTATGGAGAAAAGCGATGCTACCAGAATCAAGACAAGGCTAACTAGAGCTACGGAAACGCTGATGCCATCTGTAAAAAGCGTGAATTTCGTGTTTATGACGCTGATCCATGTGTAGGATTCAATGTATCGGTGTGCTGAGTTGTTAAGGACTGTTGGAACAGTCGTTAAAACTAAAATGATGTTAACTAATGCAATTAATGCAATAAAGATGGCGGCTGCTTTGGGTGATTTCTTTCCTATTAAGTAAACAAACGGGATACTTATGGTTGGAATAGCAAATACTGCTAGAAGAGCTGGAAACATTTTGTTAAAGTCCTCCTAAGGTTAATATTATCAGCACTACGATTAGGATGAAACCAACTACCGCAGCGGCAATGTAGTTTTGAACTGTTGTGGAAGGCACCTTTTTCAGTTTTGAAGCAGCTGTCACGACACCAGCTGCAAAGCTTGTTGTTAACGCATTTGCTGAATCTTCAAAATATTTGACGCCGTCTGAGAATCTGTTGAGTCCTTTAACTAAGACGCCATAGAAGTCGTCAAAGAAGTAAGCGTGCTTTAGCATAGTGGCAATAGGGTTTGAACCGCCACCAACACTTCGTATGCTCATTACGTTCTTGTAGTAAGCATAGTAAACAAGCAAACCAGTCGGCACCAGAATTGCCAAAAAGATTGGTGTTTCTATGTCAGTGAATGAACCAAGAATAGAGAGGTTAAGGCTGCCTAAATGCATAAAGTTCGCAACTACAGGCATGGATAATCCCCAAATAATGCATAAACCTGCAAGGATTGCTGCTGGGATCAGCATGACTTTGGGTGCTTCGTGCACGTGTTGTTTCTGTAAGTGTTCTGATTCTTTGCCCATAAACACTAGGCTGAACATACGTATCACGTATGCAAACGTGATTGCGGCTGTGGCGTAAAGCAGAATTGCTTGTATCAAATTCACACTGGTTACGCTTGAGATGATCAAGCCTTTGCTGAAGAACGCGGCAAAAGGCGGCAAACCGCTTGTTGTGATAACCATGATCGCCATCAAAATGAAAGTGATGGGCATAGCTTTTCGTAAGCCACCCATCAAACGCATGTCTCTGGTGCCTATGGCGTGTATAATGCCTCCAGCAAGGAGGAAACCGAGACCTTCGAAGAAAGCGTGGCTTACCATGTGGAATAAACTGGCGAACCAGCCGATTGATGAGGCACCCTGCACAGCTGTGCCCAAGCCAGCCATCATGAAACCGATTTGGCTGACAGTGGAGTAGGCAAGTACTCCCTTGATGTCGGTTGTAGTTATAGCCAGCGTAGCGCCGATTAGCGCGGTTAAGACACCTATCCAAGTAACCGTTGCAAACCAAAATTGTGTCCCTAACGCCGCAATTAAGGGGGCTGCTACTGAGAATATAAGAATGAATCTTGCAAGAAGATAGACACCTGCTTTAACCATTGTGGCGGCGTGTAATAGAGCACTGACTGAAGTTGGTGCCTCCATTGCGCTGTAAAGCCAAGTGAATAAGGGAAGCTGAGCAGATTTTGCAATTGCACCGCCCAATACTAAGAATGCAACCACAACCATGAGGTTAATATTCAAAGTTCCTGCGCTCGCCGCTGAAGAAAGTGCAGCTATGATATCGCGGAAACTAAAGGATCCAATGGCTTGCCCGTTAACCATGGGGCCAGCATAGAGTAGTCCGATGGCTGCAAGCAGGGAAATGTCGCCTATGCGAGTCATGATGAAAACTTTGACACCAGCATTAATTGATTCAGGCCGTTTATACCAGAATGAAATTAAAGCGTAGGAGCATAAGCCCACCATTTCCCAGAAAATAAACATTTGAAGTAAGTTATCTGAAATTACAAGGCCGATCATTGAGCCGATGAAGAGCATGAGCAAGAAGTAGTATCGTGTTAATCCTTCTTCACCTTTCATGTATCCCCATGAGTAAACGGCGATAATTAATCCGAAGAAGGCAATTAAGCAGGTAAATAATACGCTGAGCGGGTCAATGAATACCCCCGCGTTAAGACCCGGAATCCAACTAACTGACGATGAAGCCTCAACTTGGCCATTACCGAAGTAAACTCCGGGTACCATCGAAAATGCTAAAGCAGCTACGATTATAGCGATTGCAATTACGAAGTAGTTTCGAGCTTTATCGCTTTTTTTAGCAACAACTGGAACGAACAGGCACGCAATGAGTGGGATAACCCAAACAAGCCATGCAGCAATACTATCAAATGTCATTATGCTTCATCCTCGCTTTCGACTTTATCCTGCATTTTTAATATTTCACTGATGTTACTTGTCCCATACTTTTTTGATACAATAACAAGTAACGCCAAAATTACTGCGCTAACCGCAGTATCGGTTGAAAACGCTAAGATCAGAATTGCTTGTCCCAAACCTTGACCAGTTGAAGAAGCAAGCATAACGAAGTTTAAGGTGGCGGCAGTTGCGATTAACTCAACAGATATAAACACTTTGAGTAGTTGCCGATTAGTGAGCAAGCCATAGATTCCAAGTGCCAGCATCACCAGAGATAAAATAACAAAGTCCATTATTGTCCACCTTTCCTTTTCTGATACAAAATTATGGCTATTCCTAAAGCCACCGTCAAAACAACCAGCGCTTGTAAAATAACATCCATGCCTCTTAGGTTCCATAAAGCGTCGCCAAAAGATGCATCAGAGGTTATTCCTGTTGAACCTGTAACTGAGAGGAAAATTGCGGGTAATGATAAAACTACTCCAATGCCAATCAAGGCAAAGGTCTTTTTTGGTGAAGATTTCTTTATGGGCTTATCACCTAACATTTCCCCTGATAAGAAAAGAATTGCTAAGGTGCCTACACCGACGACAAACTGAAAAATAGCTGCAAAAGGCGAACCGTTTAAGATGTAAAGTATAGCTGTGAAAAAGAAGGTTCCTGCTAAAGCTGCAACGGAATAAACCATCTCATCGGTAAATAGAGCCAAGCAAGCGGAAACTATTAAGCCTACCGAAATTATTTCAAGAATCATTGTTTTGTACCTTCTTTAGCGTTTAGTTGAGGTTTACTGATTAAAGAGCCCTTGTCAGTCGTTGCTAACTCATAATTGGTTGTGCCTGTTATTGCATTTCTGGGACAACTTTCAACGCATTGATTACAGAAAATGCATTTGTTAAGGTCAAATTGAGGACGTTGTTTACCGTCAACTTCAACCATTTTAATTGCGTCGGCAGGACAGTCTCGGTAGCATACCGAACAATTTGAACCGACAAGAGACTTTACATCAAAACACATAGCACCTTTTGTTGCACAAAGCTCAATCATGTTACATGCTTTGATAGTATATTCTGGTTTGCCGCGGTAATCATCTGGAAGCTTGGGCTTTACGAATGGATATTTTGTGGTGGCTGGTTTGGTAAAGAAATGTGAGAATGTTCTTCTAAACATTGGAGATATCCGTGTTTTCTTTGTCTTGGTTTTAGTCTTCGCGGTCATTTTTTTTACACCAACGGGTAAACCCATGTTACTAATGCAACTGTAAGCATCAACGAAAGTATTGCTGCAGGTAACATTATTTTCCAATTAGCTGACAACACTTGATCGATACGTAATCTTGCGAAAAGACAAGTGATGTATTCGGTGATTATTACGACTGCTAAGAGTTTGAGTACAAACCACAAGGAATACCAGAACGCAGGAACACCGAAGAATACTGGACCATATGGACCGCCAAGGAACAATTCAACCACTAAAGCAGAGCCGAAAACGATTTGCACGTCACGTGTCAAATGTAGGAAAGCTAATTTTGCACCTGTGTATTCAGTTTCTAATCCGCCGACCAATTCACTTTCTGCATCTGGAACGTCGAAAGGATCTTTTTCCAGTTCTGCCTGCATTGTTATTATGAACAAAACAAAAGCCCAGGGAGCAAGAAGAATAATTGGTACGAGCTGGCCTGAGGCTAAAGTGAATCCTGAGGCTATGGTGAATATGCTTAAGCTTCCCACAATAAATGCGGGTGTTAATGCAAGCAAGAAAAGTGGTATATCATAACCCATGAATTGAGTTAATACTCGTGCTGCACTGATAGTGCCGTAAGGATTGCATGAGGCCCATCCTGAAAGGAACATCAGAAAGCTAACAATTGTGGAAAACGCTAAAATAATGATTAAATCGCCGCTAAACCCTCCTGATGAAAGTACACTTGAACCATCAACGGGTAAAAAGCAAAACGCAAAAACCATAATTGTAAACGCTACTAGCGGTGCAAACTTGAAAACAGTTCTTTTGGCGTCTCTTGGTTCTATATCTTCTTTTGTTAATAGTTTTATGAAGTCGGCTAAAGGCTGGAGAATTCCAGCAGGACCAGCGACCATGGGGCCAACTCTGTTTTGGATGCGGGCTTCAATTTTTCGTTCAAGCCAATCGCAAAATAGAGTTAATAGTAAAATAAATGTGAACCCGGGAAAAATAAGGATGCGAAGGATTAGCCAAATGTCAATCATTGGATCACCTGTCAGTGCATGAGAAGCATGGGTCTAGGCTTACAAAGTTCGGTGGAATATCAGCTATGTTTTCACCGATTGCTGTTTTGAGGAATGATGGAAGGTTAGCGAATGTTGGTGTCCGAACTTTAACGCGGTCGGGCATGGGTGAGCCGTTGCTTTTAACGTAGTAGAATAGTTCGCCTCTCGGTGCTTCATTGCGGCTTATAGCTTCACCTGTGATCACGTTTCTGGGTACATCAATTCGGAATGGTCCTTTGGGCATATGGTCAAGTGCATACTGGATTATGTTGATGCTTTCTTCAACTTCATCCATACGCACATTCATTCGTGCCCATGTATCGCCTTCAGTGTAAACTATTTTTTTGAACGGAATTTCGCCGTAAACTTCGTAAGGATCATCTTTGCGTACATCGATATCATATCCTGATCCACGCGCTACTGGACCTACAACGCATAGTTTTATTGCATCTTCTCTTGAGAGAGTGCCTACATTTTTCATACGAGCTTTTATTGAAGGTTCGTTTGCGTAAACTTGTCTGTAAAACGGAAGTTTCTTTCTCAGTTCTTCTACAGTTGTTTTAATTTTAGGGATATCCGTGTCTTTTAGGTCTCTTCTTACGCCGCCTATTGTCATCAGTGATGCGTAAACACGGTTACCACTGGTTAACTCGATGAGATCCATGATTGGTTCTCGATCTCTCCAGAAATATTGGAATAATGTTTCGTAGCCGATTTCTAATCCAGCATGACCTAAAGTTAGCAAGTGACTGTGTAACCTATTAAGCTCAAGTGCCACTACTCGCAAGTATTTAGCTCTCTCTGGAACTTCAGTTTTCAAAATTTTCTCAGTTGCGGCAACAAAACCATAAGCGTGACAAGCGTTGCAAATACCACAGATTCGCTCAACTAAGTAAACGTCTTGAATGTATGTGCGTGATTCAGATGCTTTTTCTATGCCTCGGTGTACGTAGCCGAGTCTGGGTTCAACGTTGGTTACGGTTTCTCCGTCAACTGTTACGGCAAATTTTTCTGGCTCCAGCAATGCTGGGTGTTGAGGCCCAATGATAATTTTAACGACTTTGCTAATGTCTTGAAGTTTTTCTTCGGGGGCTGGACTCAGTTTTACTTCGGCTGCTTTAACGTCTTTCCTTAATGGATAAACGCCTTCAGGCCAATTTTCAGAAAGCACAAGGTGTCCTTTGAATTCGTTTCCTTCAAAAACAACGCCTAAAAGGTCTGTAACTTCAAATTCATGAAACGCCGCGCCTGGAATTAGGTCAACTATTGTTTGAATTTTTGGGTTATCTTTTGGTACTTCTGCGCGTATTGTTACAAATGCATTTGAAGTGTGTGTATGATATAAGATGCCTAAGTTATCTCCAAGGTCTAAACCGGTTATTGCGGTGATTCCGGTTTTTTCATCAGCATCAATCATGGCTTTGAGAACGTCCCTGTGTAAGCCATTGCTGGTGTTTATGGCAGCTGTGCCAAGTTGGCCTAATTGAATTTGGACTTTGTCGCCTAATTTAGATTCTACTACTTTTATTATATCGATATTATTGTTTGACATTTGGTTTTATCTCCTCAATTACAGGTTTTGCTGCTTGCGCAGCTACTACGATTTTGGGTGAGGCAATAGCTTGTTTTGCCTCTTCGGTCTTAAGGGCTTCAGCTTGTTTTTCCTGTTTCGAAAGTTTCTTTGGTTTAGGTGGGTTTAAGGCGTTTAAAAGTTTAACGACGCCGTCAAGCATTGCTTCTGGACGTGGTGGGCATCCTGGTATGTAAGCGGTAACTGGAATTATTTTGTCTACTCCGCCGACTACGTTGTAGTTTCCTGCGAAAACTCCGCCGCTGCATGCACATGCGCCGATTGCTACGACGAATTTAGGTTGTGGCATTTGGTCGTAGACGCGTTTTAGCCTTTCTGCACACTGTTGTGTGACAACGCCTGTTACTAGAAGAACGTCTGCGTGTCTCGGTGAAGGTTCTAGTTTTACACCGAAACGTTCAACGTCGTATTTTGGTGTTAGTAATGCAACTATTTCTATGTCGCATCCGTTGCAAGCGCCTGAGTTAAAATGTAAGACCCAAGGTGATTTGACTCGTGCCCAAGTAACTGTATTTGTCATCTATTCTTTGCCTCCTTCTAAAAGAACTAATCCTGCTGCAAGAATTATGCCAAGATAAAGGATTAAGTAAAGCGCGTTTATCCCTGTTAAAGCGGCAAAAGCGACTACTAATACGGCTGAGTCAAAGATTACAAAGTAAATTAGATATTTGTATAGGGATACGGTGATTTTTAAACCGTGGAAACTGGCTTTTTCTCCGCAAGCGTACGATGCTTGCTCGTTTTCACTTACCGTGGTTTTGGGCGCTGAACGTTTGCCTATACTATAAATTGCATAGGTTGAAATGAAAATTAATACAAATGCAATGAGGGCTTCATAAAGGATCTCAAAAGCCAATTGACATTTCTCCATAAATGCTTTTAACTTTTAACATTAAAGCTTCCTCAGAGGTATTCACTTTTGCAATTGTTATATCCAGAAGCCTCTCTGTGAACGCATATAAATTTATCTGCATTGAAACTGTTCAAACGCACAATATCAGTTGCAACTTGCGGATTCAGTTCTAAACCAAAATAGATACAATCGCGCCAATTGTACAGTATATTGTCCCCTGAAGCTCTGTCTTCTCCCATATTACCCCGAGCTAGTTTCCAATAAAGCATTATTCTTAGATTTAAATATTAAGAACAAAAATAATGCAAAATCCATGGTTTATTGAATAAAATCAAGAACCAAAAAAAAGTTACTCTGTTTCGGCGGTTCCATGCCATCTTCTTTCTAAATAAAGAATTAAGCTGAAAAGCCCCCGGCTACCAATAACAAGTATCAACAATGCGAATTCTTCATAAGTTCTAACAACAACAGTGCGTACAAGTTCGGCCCCAATAAAAAAGTTTAGACTCAGGGTCAAATATCCTGATAAATAACGAGTAGAAAATGATGGTTTATATGGATCTTTTAGTTTAAGCTGAATAAACCTAATAATTACTAATATGGAACCAAAGGCCATCACACCACCGCCGAAAAGATAGAGCGAGTCAGTAACTAAGGTGAGAACAACATAAATCGAATTATAAATGGCTCCGCCGCCCGAAACATAAGTTCCACCAGATAGAAGATTGCTAAAGCCGGGATAGAAAAAACTCAAAACCGCACCCAAAACTGCTGCGGCAATTAATACAGCAATTATCGTTAACGTTAAAGAGTTGGGGTCTTGTGTTTTTTCGATTTGTCTTTCCGCCATAAAATCTTAGCAACCTAGCCTCATTTGTAAAGGTATATTTCCCTAATAAATGATTAAACAATTGCTATTTATTTTTTTAAGTGCCTTAGGGGTTTTGTAAGTAGAATATTTTATCAAATTTAGAAACCAATTTTAATCGGTGAATTTTTTGGAAGAAAAACATAGGATAATGAAAAAAAACTTTGATACAAAAATGTTTGTAGATGGAAAGAGTTGCCTCTGAACAATTTTGTTCAAGAAACGATTGGCAACATTATGGCTAGTTTTTCTAAATCATTAAAATGGATGGATTCTGAAGCTCAAATAATTGAGGTAAAAATAAAGAGGCTGTAGCAGCCTGCAGATGTTGATGCGCACCTTTATCCTTAGCTGACTACTTTTCTGAATTGATATAGTGTTGCACTCATTGTTATGATGGCGACTAACCCGATTACTCCCCAAGCTGGAAGTATAGTGCTCCATTGATAGCCATTGATCATCAGTGCTCGAGTGGCGGTGACACAGTAGCTTACAGGATTAAACATTGAAACCGTTTGCACCCATGACGGTAGGAAACTAAGGGGGAACAGGGCTGGACTTAGGAATAACAGTGGGAAAGTGATGACTCCGCCTATCGCGAAAACCGTCTCAGAACTTCTAGTCTTCATACCCAACGCTAAAGAAATACCAGACCATGCAAGCCCAAAGAAGGCAAGCGTGAAAAAGATCAGCAAAATTCCAACAACGCCAGTGGTAACGTAAAAGGGCTTGTTTTCTGCAACACCTAAAGCGTATCCTAACCCTAGAATGATAGCTGTCTGGACAACCACTCTAAATGCATCACTGCTTAACCTGCCTAGCAGAATAGCGGTCCGGTTTACTGGAGTCACAAGCATTTTCTGTAAATATCCCGAATCGATATCAGAAACTATCGAGTTTCCTGATTGCAGAGCGCTTCCAAAAGCGTTTTGCATCACAATTCCAGCAGCCGCAAACTCAAGATAAGCCACTCCAGCCGGTAATACTCCTGGAAAATTGGAAAGTTTGCCTAACAACTGTGTGAATAGTACAAGGAATAAAATGGGTTGGAAAAGAGAAAAGAATAGCAAGATAGGTGTTCGAACAAGTTTAGTCATGTATCTCATGAATATGTAACGTGTATCGGAAAGTAATGTCATTTTTTCATCTCCTTGCGCCGCCCCAAATGGCGCTTGGCGCTTTAACAAGTTCTTCAGTTCGGATTCTTTTGCCGGTATGCTTCATGAAAACATCATCAAGTGAAGGCTGTGAAAATGTTACGGACGAAATGCGAATGTCACTGCTGTCTAGTGCCCGCACAATATCAGCAATTAATAAACCTGCATTCTTAGCATAAACCGTGATGCACTCTTCTGAATCTACAATTTGGTTTACATTGTTCATGGTTTTTATAAGCTCCTTTGCTTTAGCGTTGTCTCTTGAACAGTTTTCCAGCGAGATTCGAATTGAGTCTGCTCCAATGTCTGCCTTAAGCTCACTTGGGGAACCGCTTGCAACTATTTTTCCTGCGTCAATTATTGATAGTCTTTTGCACAGTTTGTCGGCTTCTTCCAGATACTGAGTTGTCAAGAAAATAGTTATACCATTTTCCTTGTTTAACTTTTCCAAATAAGACCATATAGCCGAGCGGGATTGAGGATCCAAACCCGTTGTAGGTTCATCTAGAAAGAGGATTTTTGGTTTGTGGACCAAGGCAGTAGCTAAGTCAAGACGCTTTTTCATTCCACCGGAATAGTTTCTTGCCCGTTTTTCGGCAGCAGATTCGAGCCCCACAAGAACAAGAAGTTCGTCAACTCGTTTTTTGATGTCTTCAGTTGTCATTTGGTGAAAATGGCCTTGGAGAGTTATATTTTCTCTTCCAGTTAAGTCACCGTCAACTGTTGTCTCTTGGCTTTGTACACCGATTATTTTGCGGATTTGTGCAGCGTCGTTAAAAATATCTAAACCTGCAACCTTAATGGTACCTGATGTTTTTCTAAGAAGCGTGGTTAGAATCTTGATGGTTGTGCTTTTTCCCGCCCCGTTAGGACCAAGGAAACCAAAAAATTCTCCTTCTTGCACATTGAAGGAGATGTCATCTACAGCTTTTGTGCCGTCAGAGTAAACTTCAACAAGATTCTTAACTGTAATAATGTCTGACATAATCTTTCTAGTAATAGTTTTGCACTTAATAAAATAACCGTATGTGACTGCTAGGTAACTACTGCAGCGAGTAAGCGAAAAACTGAGATTTTAAACTAAGTTTAACCAATCAATAATGACGTCATCGATATAGAACCTGCCAATAGCTTATCATTAAACAAAGTCATTTTTTCATTTTCCTCTTTCAAAGCTAAAGCATACAACAATGGCAAATAGTGTTCAGGAGTAGGAATTGCCAAATCAAACGCTCTACCCAGAGAATGATAATTAGTCAACGCTTGATGGTTATTGTTCAGAACATAATTTTTTACTTTTTCGTTAGCTTCAATCGCCCAATCATAACCGAAGCCAACGGTGTCTATTTGGCCCCAGGCAGCTAGGCCAAGATTGTGAACAATATTCCCACTTCCAATAATCAACACACCCCGCTTACGCAACCATGAAAGTTCTTTTCCTAAATCGTAATGAAATTGTGCTGGCTGAGAATAATCCAGACTTAATTGAACTATGGGGATGTCAGCTTTTGGAAAGAAATGTTTCATTACAATCCAGCAGCCATGATCAAGTCCCCATTCATAATCTAAACCAACTTTTGTTTTTGTGATTAAACTCATTATTTCTTTTGCGAGTGTTGGGTTACCTGGAGCGGGGTATTGCACATCATATAATTCTTGTGGGAAACCGAAAAAGTCGTGTTTAGTTCGGGGATTATCCATTGCAGTTACAAAGGTTCTTTTTGTTTCCCAATGTGCTGAAACACAAAGGACGACAGCTGGCTGGGGAATTATTTTTGCAATGTTTCTAAATCCGTCAACAAACTCATTTTCTTCTACGGCATTCATTGGACTACCATGTCCCACAAACAAAACAGGCATCTTCATCAAGTGTTATCCGTCCATCTTTCAGCATTACTCGCATTAACGCGCAGTAATAGAACACGTGTATTTTGAATAAACCTCTTTCTGTTGATAAAACTGGAAAAAATCGTTTAACAAATAGAAAAAAACCGCAATTGCTCAAGGTTAAAATAGAATAAATGAAGCGATGTTTATTTTTAGCAAAAAACCTGCAAAGTAGTGTGATTCCAGACTCAATATATACCAAATAAATGCAACTACTATAACCTGAATTGTAAAAAAACCGCGAAGATAACGTGCACCACTATACCAGCATATTATGAGAACTTAAATTCTCAGTTTGCTCAAGTGGTGGAACAAGGTGCTCCGGTATGGAAATTAACAATGAATATAATAAACAACCCAAAGAAAACATTAACAAAACAAGTAACCAAGAACTCCCAAAGAAATACATAAAATGCCCCGAATGTGGTGAAGCAATCCTCATGGTTCCGACTTTAGATGAAATGATTGCATCAATTGAGAACCACATAATTTCCCATAAAAACCACTCACATACAGACCTGAAAGTGCCTCGCCTAAAAACACCCGCAATTCAGCTAGACCTAGCACAACAAGCCATACTACAAGCCTCAGACATGATACCTCCCACTCAGAAACCTTCGATTTGGCTTTAAAGACAGCCCCTTTAAGGCATAAAAAATCATCAAATTTTTCTTCTTTTTAACATTTTCAATCTTGACAAAAATTAATTAATTATTTTTAAGATACATGACACAAGATTTTTAACAAAAAAATTAGCAAGAATAGCATAAATAAAACTTTAGATTGAATATTCGATTCTTTCTCAAGACATAAGTCAATCTTGCTTCGCCAAAGTTTTGTGCTCAAGCTTGCCATCTTGCAAATGTGGTTTAAGCTACTTAGCGATTGTTTGATTCAAAAAAATAAGATTTTTGTAGATAAAACGTTTGGATATATTTAAGTATGAATCTAAAACTAAATAATTATCAATAATTATTGGATGTGATTGTGCGTTGCCTACCCTAAGTAATTATATTCGTCGCAAATAAATAGATTCCACTTGCTCAATTACAATTTAAAAAGTTAGCAAGTCCAGAGGGGAGTAAAAATAACTAAGAATCAAGAAATCAATTTCGCGTCGGGTAAATCAACCATTTATAGAAAAGGTATGCCCAAAATCAGATGCGTATGCGGCACAAAAATTTTAGTAGTCCCAGATTTACAAGCTATGAAAATCGCAATAAAAAATCATTTGGCCGAACACAAACAAGCGGATTCTGGTTTAGCGCCAGACTCATTGGAGGAGTTTTTAACGGAGCAGATTCTTATAGCAGCAAGCAAAATAAATTGGTCAAATTAAGTCATTGAAAAGAAGAAGCCACTCGTTTTAAAAATAAAACATACTTTAAAAGGCCTTGCATTAAGGGCAGTAACTAAGTTGTATTAATAAATTGAAAATGTAAAAGCCAACTGTTTCCGCATGCAAAAATTGCTTATTATTTTCCTACTGGTTTAATTTTAGTTTTTTCGATTTTATCAAGCAAAATAATACTGCCGTTATCATTGCCATCGTTATTGTTACACCGATCATGTTTGAAGGAAACTCTGCAATTGAATTTGAGGCAAAGACAAAGAATATTTGGTGTAATGCTAAAGTTGGGTTGTATACCAAACATAGTAATTGTTGCCGTCTTGACAGTTGATCTAATTGGCAAAATCATAAACACTTGGACAAGAACCAATGGTTTGATAATCAGTCAAGTCAGCTATTTTAATTTGTTTTTTGTATTCTAAGAGGCATTAGTAAAAAATGAATATCTTAGTTTTGGAGATTAAAGGTGAACTTTACGGCAGTTTTAAGTTTCAAAGCCCTAAATCCTGATTATAACCTGAAAATTTAGAAAAACAAGATTATATTATATGTAGGAATGTCAGCCTAAATTTGTTACTGTGTATTGGCAGTCACATCATTTCTTATCTGTCAATATAATATAGTGTATATCATGACACAAGATTGCCGAGGTTTTAGAATGTTCTGGGAATACTTTAAGAAACAACCAGTTGCCTTCAATAAACGGTTTACAAATCCAAGAGCAAGCTGTGTTAAGCCAATCCACAATCATATTAAAAGAAAAACAATATTCGCCTCAATATGCATTCTAACTTTAATTGCGCTAATAATTCTCACGGGAGATTTTGGTCCAGCCAAAAGTTTTGCTAAGGCGGATTCAGTGGTTGGCGTAGGAGTTGGAATTTACTGGAACGAAGATTGCACAAACACAACTCGTTCCCTTAATTGGGGGCTCGTCGACCCAAATTCAAGCAATAATTTGACTATATTTATCCAAAATGAAGGCAATTCAGCTGTTTCTTTGCTGTTAACGATTTCAAACTGGACTCCAACTAATGCTTCAAGTTATATGTCTCTAATCTGGAACTATTCAGGACAAATCATGAGTCCAAACGAAATAATCCCTATAAAACTAACACTAACGGTTAGCCCTGCAATAATTAATATAACAGATTTCAGCCTTCAAACAACCATAACAGCACTTGAAACTACATGAACGTTTGAGTGAAAAAAATAAAATTTACGTTGTTAACAAACTGAAAATGCATGAACCTCCTTACAAAATGCACTTGCACTTACAGACATTGGCCTTACTAATCAATAAAAATGGCTAAGAAATTATGACAGTGCGGTAACCGGGATTTGAACCCGGGTCCTAGACTTGGCAAGCCTATGTACTGACCAAGCTGTACTATTACCGCATTTAGTGTGTGTAACGCAACAATCTGAAAACTTCCTAATAAACTATAGTTCTTAGTCTTTGAGACTTTTCTATTAGAGTTGACCTTAGAACCAGTATGCACTTTTAAAAAGGACTAGAAACCAGTTCCATAGAGATCTTAACATTTCCAAATATCAATAAACTAGGGATAAATCCAACTTTTTTTTCCTACGTCTACAGAAATCCTCGTGTCCAAAACTGCGCCAATAGAAGTGATTTGACGGGCGATTATTTTGCCGCTTTTATTTTCTTCTTGGGTTGGGGTACTGGATAACGCGGCAGTCAATTAAGCTTGCCTCCAAATGCATGGCGATGAAATTTCGTGAAATTAATATCAAATATTGGTTTAGAAAAGTTGTCATCCGAAAGTACTCTTTATGCAGCATAACCTTAGTTGTAATGTGGTGTAAATATAAAAAACTAACCCATACCAATCAAGCGCTCCTGTGTAATTTCCGGCTTGTTACCTTATTGCGAAACCTCGTCCAGTCTTTGTTTGCTAACGTAGGGCTGAGACTCCTCTTTTATTGCTGATATTTCCTAAAACTTGACGATTATAAACGATTAGAAAAGTACCGATTTCTCCCTAGCCATCAGAACTTCGACGATCAGGAGTCAGTGCCTCCACCTGATGACATATTATTTCTACCATGCGAAGTTCTTGTTTAAATGGATAAGGTTTACAAGTGGTAACAGTGATAACCATTCTTTTGCAGCGCAGGTTTCCATGTACATGTTCTCATGATTTGCCCACAAGAAGTACATCTTCTAATATTTTTTTACTCTTACATTTTTCACCAAATTATCTTCAAGAAGTTTTCTTCTACAAAAGTGCGATTATCTAAATCAAAAATGTTAACTTTTTTAGAGAGGTCTACCGATTAACCGATGTTTAAAGGGATAATATATGACAGATGAAGGAAAAATTGGAGAATTATTTAAACAGAAAAGAGCTTTTTTGAAGTCCTCTATGAAAGATTATTCTTCTGGCGGCAACGACATGCTCGATGATGTTGAAGGGCTGCTTAATGAGGCAAAGGCAGAAATTACCAATCGTTTGGAACTGGCAAGTTGTTTGAAGGAAGAGTCAGAAGGGGCTTGGCGCAAAGAATGTCTTTCAGCATTTGAAGAATGGTTTGAGAAATGGTTTGGAGAAACCTAAGTTTTCGTGTATTCTTCTTTATTTTTTATTGAAGAATTTGTTTCTGCATTTAAAAGCACAGTCCTCATTGAAAAAAGATTCCCGTTTTATGAAGCAAACACAAATATATCTACAAAATTTTCAACAAATTGTATTGACATTAACCTACCGTCAAATGGCGGGGAAGAAGATTAATAAAATAATCATAAACAACGGAATCCATTTTATTAACTTTTGAGTTAGCCACCTTGTAAAGACTTCTAATCGGGACAGTCAACATGGAAAAAGAGACAATCGTCAATCCGCTAAACAAAATCAAAGTTACGCCTTTGGCATCAGAAAGCTTCGGCGTCCGATCAATGTGCACACTAGTCGAAACACCCGACGTCGTTGTGCTTTTTGATGCTGGAATATCACTTTGCCCATATCGCTTTAGCCTGCCACCTCACCCAATCGAATTTAAAACAATCAGCAATCTGCGCAGAAAAATCGCAGACGCCGCAGACAAAGCCCAAATCGTCACAATTAGCCACTACCATTTCGACCATCATACTCCCTCCTACGAAGATTGGATAGTAAACTGGACCGAAGCAAACGAAACTGCAAAGCAAATTTACCAGGACAAAATGGTGCTCGTCAAGAACCCGAAAGAAAAAATCAACGCCAGCCAACGGCAACGGGCATGGATGTTCCAGAAAACAGGAGGTAAATATTCCAAAAGCTTGGAAGCTGCTGACGGCAAAACTTTCAGCTACGGGGAAACGGTTCTGCGTTTTTCTGAGGCTGTCGCTCACGGTTCTGAAGATTCCATGTTGGGCTGGGTAATTATGGCAACGGTTGAGTGCTTCGGCGAGCGGTTCATGTTTGCACCTGATGTTCAGGGACCAATGTCGAGTCACACGCTCGATCTTATTTTACAACAATCACCCACTACGATTATGTTGGGAGGACCGCCCTTTTACCTGGGAGGCTTTCGAGTTGAATCTGCTCAGTTAGAGCAGGGATTAAAAAATCTTAGCCGCATTGTTGAGGCTGTGCCTACGGTCATTTTGGAGCACCATGCGTTGCGTGATGAAATGTGGAGGCAAAAAATAAATTCGATTTACGATCAGGCATCTAAGGCAGGGCATAGCATATTTACCGCAGCAGAGTATACCGGCGAGGAAAATCTCTTTTTAGAATCAAAACGTAAACAACTCTTCCGAGACTCGCCTCCTTCTATGGAATTTAAACTGTGGATGAAAACATTAAATAACAAAAAAATTGATAAACCACCGATTTGACGGGAACAGCGTTGTTTGAACTCAGCTTAGCTGCCTTTACTGCTTCTTTTGCCCTGATTTTGTTGGCTGAAATGGGCGATAAAACTCAATTCTTAGCTATGTCGATGGCATCAAAATACAACGTTTACAAGGTAATTCTGGGAATCTTTCTGGCGATAGCCGTAAATTTTGCGTTAACAGTAGCTATTGGGCAAATTTTAACTACCATCTTGCCTATCGACGTAATTTCATTGGCTGCTTCTGTTTCTTTTATTGCATTCGGATTATGGACTATTCGAGGAGAGAAATCTAAAGTTGAGAATCAAAAAGTTTCACGGTTTGGAATTACAGCAACTGTAGCTTTAACATTTTTTATAGCTGAATTTGGAGATAAAACTGAGCTTGCAACGATAAGTTTGACTGCCCAATACCAAAGTGCAGTCAGTATTTTTATTGGCGCTGTCTTAGCCATGTTGGTTGCTGACGGAATCGGCATAGTAATAGGTGTAGTTTTATGTAAGCGCATTCCTGAACGAATTCTAAAATGGATTTCCGCAACAATATTCGTTCTGTTTGGTTTAATCGGTGTCTATGAGGTTTTGCCAGCTAAAATCGGCTTAAGCTATACGGCTCTTGTTTTATCCATTCTAACTGTTTTTTCCGTTTCCGCAGTGTTAATTTTGGTGAGAAAAACAAAGAACGAGTTTCATTTTGCAAAAAAAGGCAGCATGTAAAGACCAAAGCAACCAAAAACAAAAAAGTTATAAAAGAAGTAACTCTAATCAAGTAACTTGAAGTTTTTTAGTTTCCTTTGGTTCCTTCTTAGACAATACTATCTCTAAAATGCCATTTTTCAAGCTTGCTTTGGAATCGGCGGTCTTGACTTTTTCAGGCAGCTCAATCCTTCGGTAGAAGCTTTGTGCCGCGCGCTCACGGCGAACGTAATTTTTGTTCTTTTCCTCCTCTGACATCGTTTTTTTAGCATGAATCATTACTGATTCATCGGTAATTTCAATATTCACGTCTTCTTTGTTAAACCCTGGCAAATCTGCTGTCACTCGGAAAGCATTTCCCCTATCTTCAACGTAACTGATGGCAGCGTCATTTGTTTGAATGGCATCATTGGAAAACCTGGTCGTTCATGCATCCATTGCTTCGTCATTGGCGGCATACCCCAGAAATCCCCAAATTCACGTTCAAACCGATCCATCATCCTTTCAAAATCTCGTTGCATAATGTAAGGTGCAATCTCACTAGAGCTTTTCTTGACTTCGCCTGCTTTCTTTTCTTTTCCACCATAATAATAGTACATTTTCTTTTTTTCTTCAGACAAAAAAAATTCACTTCCAATTTAAACCGAGTATTCGTTTGGGTATTAACTTATGTGCTTGTGCCAAGATAGCATCAAAAAATGATAAAAAATTATCTAATTGTAACAAAATATTAAAAATTGTTTTTGGCAAATTCGGATTTAACTTAAACGCAAGCTAAAATTGAACGGAAGAGAGATGGGGAACATGATACTTGCGTTTAGTTAACCGTCGCTCTGCCAATGCTTCAGATTTTCAGGTCTTAGCGTTAGTATTCATATACTGAGGCTTTGCCATAAAAGAGAATGTGACTGTACTAGTACTACAGCAAGATACAACTATGGATTTTTAGGTCTTCGGATGGACATACGGGCAGCTTTCGCAGCGCCTTTTTTTGATGTTGATGTTCTAGGTTTTAACATTACAACGGCTTTTTTCAGATCCAGTGGAGTAATTACGCGAAAGAACGTCTTGAAATCTGGGTCCAGTTGCTCAATCACCATCGTTGACATATAACGAACCCCCCGCAATTTATCAAATATAGCTTCCAAATCAAGCGCACCATTTGCCAGTGCTTCTTTAGCTGCCTCCAAGGCTACCTTAGTATTATAAACAGCATGCAATGCTTCAACCTCACAATCAGGCGATCTAGCAACATCGGCAGATTTGCCAACGACACAATCAAAAAGCAAAGTTACTACGTCTGGAGAAACAAATGGGGAATCAAACGGTAAAACCAAAGAGTATTTTCCTTGAGCAGCTTCAAAACCCGCAAAAGCAGCCCCTAAAAACCCTTTTGACGGATCTGCATTAACAAACTTAACCTTGGGAGAAACAATTTTGGCATAAGAATCTGTTCGTTCTTTTGAAGTGGTGACAATAATTGTTTCTTCAGCAACGCTTTTCACAACATCAACAACATATTTCAACAATGGTTTATTATCCAGAATCAATAAGCCTTTGTCTTCTTCGAATTTGTTAGAGGAATCAATTGCTAAAATGATGGCTGATTTTTCCAAACCGTAGGCAACTCCGCTTTGCAAAATCTATGCATTACTATTCTTTAAGGTTTGCATTTCCCTTAGCAAAAAAAGGAAAAAAGAAAACTTTTTTAGTTTACTTCGTTGACCTCGATTTTCTTGGCCATTTCAGCCAGAATCTTTGTGAACGGGTGATCAGGTTTATCTTGAACAAAAATCAAGTTCCCCTCCGCCCGCAAGATCTCACAGAAGCATGGTAATACACCCAGCATAGGCACATTATAGTTTGTTTTTACTTTAGCGGCTAATTCTGCTTTCTTAGATGTTGCAGATGCGTCAAGTACCTTGTTTAAGACAAGTCCTGTTTTCTTCTCAAACAAGTTATAAAGTTCTTTTAGCATACGTTTTGTTCCATCTACGTCGCTGCGGTCACCGGTTGTTGCTACAACAACAAAATCAGCGGCAACAATCGCGTTAATTGAGCTGTACTGCAGTCCTGGGCTTGTGTCGAAGATGAGGTAGTCAAACTCTTTATCTCTAATCAAAGATTCTCTAAGCGCTAAAAGTCTGCCTAAAGCCCGCATTTCCCATTTTCGATCTTTTGAGGACATATCACGAATGGCCTCTGTGGAGGGATTAGCTAAACTAGCAAAGAATTTACCGTTTCCAGATACCTTGCTACTTAAATCCAAAAGAACCGAGTCGATTTCCGAAGTGTTGTTTAAGTAATCATTAAACCAGACTTCAGAGTCTTCAGCCTTCAAAATAGCAAACAAACTTGGTGCCCTAAAATCCAAATCAAAAATGCAAACTTTTTTACCGCTCTTTGCAAAAGTAGCGGCCAAGTTAACCGAAAGAAGTGTTTTTCCTGTTCCGCCTTTATATGAATGTACTGCAATTATTTTACTCATAGCTTCTCAACCCTGAGTTTCCTTTTCAACGTAGAAATAGGCTTTTCTGCCGTTACGTTCTTTCTTTAGATAACCCATAATCACTAGTTGATTAAGATAGGCGCTTTCAACTGCTCTTGCACGGCTTGTGTGCTGAGATATTTCTTCAGCGGTTGCCCTGCTGCATCTGCAAATGGCCATAGCTGTTTTTCGTAGGTGATCCGGCATTGAGAGAAGTGTCATGACATCGAGCGGCGCATCAGGTAAAGCTGGAGCAGATTTTTGGTTGTCGCCGCCGTTTTTCTGTATTTCAATAATTACTTCCATTTTGTCATTTAGCCTTTCGAGACTTTCCTCAATTTTCTCAAGGATGTTCGAAGGCTTTTTAGTTAATGTTTGATCTTTAATCACTCAATTTCCCCCGAATTGTTTTGCAGGTATACAGATGTTTAATTAAACTGTTTATTAAGTCTTACGATATAGTAATATTGATTATGATAGGGGAGAAAAAGTAATCGATTAATTTTCAAAATTAATAAATAAACAAATTTTGTTTCTTTAAAATAAAATAAGAAAATATTTAGTAGGGAACCATTGCTTGGTTCCTTGCTTCTTCTACTATAGGCAAGACTTGTTTTAGTTCTTTGAAGTATTTTAGAACAGTTATTCCTCGTTGTGTAACGGCATAAACAGTCCGTCGTTTTCCAACGATACGTTCTTCAACTAAGCCTTGTTTTGTTAGGAAGTCAAGGTACTCTTTTAGGACACTGCAGTTAACGTTCGCTTTGTACATTACATGCGTTAGTTTCAGCGGTCCTCTATGAGCCAGAACTGTTAGAATGTCAACATACATTTCTAGTTTTGAACGACGCAAGTTATACTCCTCTTGTTTTTCCCATTATTCATGTTTTTACTATAAATCATTTATGTATCACTAATCACTGATTAATCCATATGTGCTCGCTAATTATCAGCCTTTACACATGCATTGTTTAACACATTTAATCTATTTTCGAACGCAGTAACCATATCATCTAGCAATATTTCACGCAATTCTGCCGTTAATCCGTTGATTTTCGAATCGAAAACACTAGCTAATTTAAATTCTAGTTCTTTTCTATCTCTATCCTGAATTTGTTTCATAGACTTTCCACCAAATTTTCCTCACTTTCCATTAGCCTAAGCTATTTAACTAACTTATGAAAGCAACCTATGAATCCAAAATTAATACCGTAAATAAAAAAAACGACAAAGTTCACTACATCTTCGATAGTTTTTTTTCTTTACAATTAAAATTTAAGATTTGAATTATTCCAAAGGTATCAAATTAGCGCAAAATTGATTGTTCTAAAAAATCTGCTGTTTTGCATAAACATTTTGAAAGGAGTTGTTGTGAGTTAGCAGTCACATACTAATTTAAATATCCATGGAAATCTTTATCCAGCAATGGCATAATCGAATTGTAATTCTGACAAGTTTTGGAAGTTTTCTTAATGCTGGTTTCTATTAAAGAGAAATCTTGGAAGATTCTGCTTAGGAAAGGTTATGTTTTAAACGATCAAGTTAAAGCCGAAGAGTGCGTAAACTGCAAATCAATTAGCGAGGTATTAACAGCTAATTTTAACAATCCCAACCTGCTTTTGTACGGTTGCAAAGATAGCAAATGCAAGCACAGGCTTTTGAGGTTAGATTTTAACTTAATTAGACCTCAAAATATGAGTAATTCAGTTATTGACAAAAGAGTAAATGAGTTACTACCATAATATTTTGCAAAAACTTTTACATTATTCCAGGTTGTTTGTTAGTCCAAAGGGTATATTCAAATATGATGGCTAATTGTGGGTTTTGTTACAGGAGCCATAAGAATCTATGTTCGATTTACTTCTTAATCACCTGAAATTTAATCATCGACAGATTCTAACTACTTTTATCCATAGCAAGAACTTGCCAACACATTTAATATCGTTAAAATGCTAAATTTTTTAGGTGAAAAAAAATGGAAACAATAACACCTTTCATGATACCTGAAAATGACGTTAATAAAACCCGTAAGAAAATTGCTGTCGAATTTCTCAGTTTAGTTGGTTCAGGAAAGCCCATGGATGGATTGCGGTTTTTCGCTCCTGATTGTAAAACCCATAACCCTTACACTGGTGCCAGTATGAAAGAGTTAATCGATGCAATGATTGCGGTTCAAAAACAAGGGTCACAGGGAATTATAAAAAGTTCTACAGCTGACTTTAAACTCGTTATCAGACAGGTTCTTGCAGACGGGGATCTGGTTGCAGTTCACACGCAGATCGCAGGATCCAAGCCAAGTTCAGGAGGTCTAAGGCAGGTTCATCTTTTTCGTTTCAGTGGGGACAAAATTGTTGAGTATTGGGATATCACTCAGATGATTCCTGAAAATGCGGCTAATGCAGCCGGAGCATTTTCTTAAATTCTGATAACCAAAGAACTTATTGAGGCCCAGTCACCCTTGCAAATAAAGATAAGAATCACCAGCTAGTTTTAAAGCTACGCAATCAATAGGGTTAATGGTGCTTAATTTTGAAAAATATGGTATCAGATAAAATTCTTTCTTATACGTTGATTAAAATGCTAACTCTACCTGAAGAGCCTTCGCCTTATCCCCAGCCAACTCCCGAACCGGGACCTGAACCCAAACCTGAAGGTGCAATCTGCAACCTATAATTTCGAAGTCATCGATCTTAAAATCAGCCGCTCTAAATCTTTTTCAAGAACGTGTTATTTTTCGAATCTAAAGTCGGCTTTAAACGAGCTTTTGCATTTTCATCCAAAAAAACTGGCATAGTTTCAAATTGAAATATTTGAGTGCCTTTTATCAAACTTACAGCAATACATAAATTCAAAAACACTTTCAAATACATTTTTGTATAATTGGTTATTGTGTCATGACAACCACAAATTGTTAAGTTCTAAGCTTCCCAGCATTAAAACAATAGTTTATCATATATAATTAAAGCAAATATGGTGGTTGAACTGTGACAATAGGAAGTGTTTGGTTAAATCTACCAGTGAACGATATCGAAAAATCAAGGAAATTTTTCCAGGAAATAGGATTTAAGATAAATCCAAAAGTTGGGGACTCAAAGCATGCGGCAAGCTTTCTCATTGGAGAGAGCAATTTTGTACTGATGCTGTTCCCTAATGATGCCTTCATGAACTTTGCACAAAACAAAGTTGCAGACACAAAAATGGGAAATGAGGTTCTGATAAGCTTTGATGCTCAGAGCAAAGAAGAAGTGGATAACATGGCAAAAACGGTTGCTAAGGCGGGAGGAAAAATCTTTGGTAAACCAGGTGAAACACTGACATGGCTGTATGCTTTCGGTTTTGAAGATTTAGATGGACATCGTTGGAATATGCTTTACACCGACATGAGTAAGATGCCGACAGCAGCGAAATAATTGATAAAAATCTTCAGATCGAGTTGCTGTAGTGTGACAACCACAAACCGTTAAGTTTAAACAAACCACCATTACATTAGACATTAACTAATTTTTTAGGTGAAGTTATGAGCCAACAACCTATCGATAACAAAAATTTGGAAGTTGCAACACTTGCCGCAGGCTGTTTCTGGTGCACTGAAGCAGCATTTAGCATAATAAAGGGCGTTGAAAGAATAGAGCCAGGATACACAGGCGGCACAGTTACAAATCCAACATACGACCAGGTTTCGACCGGAACAACTGGTCACGCCGAAGCAGCACAGATATTTTTTGATCCGAAAGTAATCAATTACAAAGAAATTTTAGAGATTTATTTTGCCATGCATGATCCCACATCGTTGAATCGACAAGGCGCAGATGTTGGAAAACAATATAGGTCGGCAATTTTCTATCATAGCCCAGAACAAAAAGCCATAGCGGAAAATCTGATTGATGAACTCAACAAAGAAGCCATTTTTGACAAACCAATAGTCACAGCTGTTGAACCACTAAAAGTGTTCTACAAAGCTGAAACATACCACAAAGACTACTACAAAAAACACCCCAAAGAACCCTATTGCCAAGTTGTGATTGCGCCGAAAATTGCTAAATTGCAGCAGCGATTTTTCGACAAAATCAAGGTTCCCTTATGATAACGGAAAAACCAGACGCGAGCTATGCAAAAGTAGCCTTGCAAGAAATTGAAGCGCCTGAAGAAAAAGCATTTCCTACCCATAATCCGTCCAGAAAAAGGCAAGTTTTTGGTTGATAAGATTAAGAAGCCAATCCATCCCATGTTTTCTTGGTACTCTTATTGATTGCGCAGCAATTTTAAGGGGTTAAGAACTTGGCGAAAAAGCTGAAGTAACTGGAAAAAATATTCTTACCGCAAACATATTCCCAAAGTGAAGATTATCATTGGTGACGCCTTACGAGTTAGCCTCACCTTGAAAGGCCCCTTTGATTTCGTGTTTATTGATGCTGAAAAAACCGAGTGCATCCAATACCTTCAGTTTAGTGGAAGATAAGTTGACTAAAACCACTGTTATTTTTGCGGATAATGCTGGAATTTTCGACACCCAAATAACTGACTTCTTAAATTATGTGCGTAACTCAGGCAAGTATTAGAGCAGAGTCATTCAGATTTGGGAAGATGCAGCAGAAATCAACGTTTGGCTGTAAGAATTTTTTCTGAGGATTCTGATGAATGGCTGGAGCAGGTCAAGGTTCTTTGGACTTAACAAGATTTGGCAAAATTAGTAATTAAAACCTGCAGTTCTGTGACGTTTTTTTTGTTTGGGTTTAGGTTCTTTTAGCGGTTCGCCGCATTTGGGGCAGAATGCTTTTCCGTTTGATGTGGGGAGGGTTTTATGGGCTGGCCAAAAATGGGTTTTTGGACATTGGAGGTCAAAACTGAAAGTTTGTGTTTCATAGTCATGGGGATTTGTGATGATGTCTTCTTTGAGGGGTATTTTACTTTGTTTGATTTCATGCTGGGGGTAAACCTCAGTCGGGGCAACAGATTTGGAAGTTATTCTCAGGGAATTTAATTTAGACAAGGGGGCGGTTTTAGTGTCGGCAACTTTGGTTGACTTATTTGGCTCAATTACTTTGAATGAAACTGTAACATCTCGGCTGGGAACAATAGTCTTAACTATCTTCATTGGAGCAGTAACTTTGAATGATTTGGCGGCTGAAGCTTTTTTGATATTAATCAATGGACCAGAGGTTGAAGTTTTGCATTCTGGGCAGATTTTACTGTATGGAGGGAGTCGGCGTCCACATTTTCGGCAAAATGGCATATATTCACTTTAGCTTTTTTAGGGAGCAAGATACCTTGCAAACCTTTAAACTTTAACATTAAACTTTAACATAATATCTTGCAAGTTACCTTAATGTTTAAAGGCTATTGAGGCAGTTTTTTGGTGGGTGGGCGATGACGACTCTGGCCCCGAAGACTATNNGGAAAGCGGAACCAGTTCTGTTTAAAGTTACAAAGCTACGTAACACTAATTGTTTTTTGGTGTTTATTTTGGACAAAAAAAGATATCAATAGGCATCCTCAAATAAGCATGTTATACATTATACATTAGTAACAAAAGGTTGAGAGTATCTTGAGAAATAAAGGAAACAAACTCTATCAAAACACTCATGGAAACGTTTTCAAAAGGAAAACAAACGCTAAACGCCGAAAGAAAATTGCGTTAATAAAGAAATCGCGAAAGGTCCAAATCTTATCGACCCCTACTAAACTGACTCCCGCCCAAAATTAATTAGGCTCGGAATCGTTTAGAGAATAACGATAAAAGTAGACCGCTTCACTCCATTTTTGAAAAGCCTTTTTCAAATTGGTTTTTTAATTTAGGTTTTGTTTTGCTTTTAGGTTGCGTCTTTATTCGTCTCAAAAAGTCTCCTGTCGTCTAGTTGCGTCTCATTCCGTCGCAAACAATCCTAAAACTTCAAGCCTGTGTTGGATGCTGCAAAGCATTACATTTCAACAATTATTTATCGTAGGTTCAGCAGGTTCAATGAAATAAACTAACACATCAAGTTCAAATTCACTTATCAAGCTATTTTGCTGCAGATTCAGCAATATCCGATATGCCTGAAATATTTTTTAATAGTTCATCCGGAATATTGTAACGTTCTTTTAGATAAACGGCGAATTGTAAGATACCCATACTTTCCCCTTAACATCTTCAAAAACAAGGACCTTTAATGGAAAATCAAGAGCAAGACTTGGCGAAGCAATCATCAAAGGCGTTCCAGCTTTCCGATTCCCAAAAATAAGTAATTGTGTGTGATTCATTTTTAACCCTGCTTGCTCAACATCTGCACTAAAATTTATGTCAGCAAAAATCGTGAGTCCCCGCGACAATACAGTATATTTTAAGCGTTCACATGTGTCTCCAAAAGAATGTTCACTTTGCACCTGTACGATTCCTTTATTGTTAGTTGACAATCGTGAGTCACATTTGTGATTTACATTGCAGGGTAATTATTATTTTCGTTTATTGAAAATTTTTGGCTCTCAGAAAAGCCATTTTCTGTTCATAACATCGCTCTGTGGAATGCTACTTGAATGTAAGAAACGGTGGAAACGCTGCAACTTTTTGAAGTTTCCTTTCCCAAAAATCTTTTATCTCAAGAAAGATGGTTTATTTGTTTAGATGCAATGATTCAGACTGAGTGAAAAAGGAGAAATGCGGATAAAGAGGTCTGCTTATCAGAGAGAAAGGCAGTTAAAAAAAAATATGAAAAGAATACGTGTTCTAATCGTTATCCTGTTCCTCTTAGCCTCACTGGCCTGCACCATCGTCTACTTCATGATCCCTGTTTCGAACCTTTGGCTCCATCTAACTATTTATCAAATTGCCATCTCTTTTATAGCGCTGGCTGTTCTGTCCATTTTCATATCCCCCGTCGTCCGGAAGCTGAGAAGGTTTGACCAAAAGTTCGCCGTACCCAATAGATATAAGTTTATTGCCCGAATCGGTTTCGGGGTAGCCGTAGTTGTATTTGCAATTTTTGGGTATGTAACGGCCACTTCTCATGACAATTCTTGGTCTCGATCATTTCTTGTTGCATTTTACGCTATATTTCCAGGAGGTGCTTTTTTCTTTGGTGTCCTCGGTTTTACGTTCTTTGTTTCTGCTACACTTTGTCTTCTTACTTCCTTGCTTGAGAGAGGAACAATAAACGCATTAACGGAAACGTTTCGATTCTTCGTCTTTCCCGCAATCATGGTCTTTGAACTTTGGCTATCGTTGTCCGATACCGCTGAGATGTCGATTCATGCAACCCTGTTCTTGTCTTACACTCCACTCACAGGAATAGTGACCAACTGGTTTGTTTTTGTCGTCTCGACAGGACTCTTCGCCCTCGGGCTGGCATACAAAAAGCTGGAGTTTTAAAGTCTCAGAAGGCCAAAGCAGCAGTCTTAAAAATTATTAACTGATCTTTCCAATTGCATTAGAAAGCATTTATGAAAGTTAAGTGTTAAAAATACTTAAGGGATGCGTGATGTCAGAGCAGATAAGAAGCTTCATAGCTTTTGACTTGGAAAATGAGCAAGTACTGAGCAGGCTTGCAGATGCACAGAAGCTTGTTCTTGAAACAGGAGCTGACCTCAGACCTGTAGCGCCACAAAACATCCATGTAACCATCCGTTTTCTAGGCGACATAAGCCCCGGTATGGTAGAGAAAGTTTTCGAATCCATGAAAAACGTCAAGTTTACCCCATTCACAATTCTAATAAGGGGTCTAGGAGTTTTTCCCAGCCTAAATTATCCTCGTGTTGTTTGGGCAGGAATGACCGATGGCGTAGAGCAACTTAAAAGCATCTTTTCCCAGCTTGAACCTCAAATACGTGCATTAGGTTTCCCGAAAGATGCCTACGGTTTTAGTCCACACTTAACCATTGCACGAGTAAGGTCAGCAACAAATAAAGAGCGATTGGCTGAGTTTGTAACCAAAAAAGGTGACTTTGAATTCGGCATCATCAAAGCCAATTGCCTGCGACTTAAAAGAAGCCAACTCTCACCAAAAGGACCCACTTACTCAACAATTAAAGAAGTCTGCCCAGAAACAACAACTAAATGATAACTATGCAAGAAATAGCAACCATAACCAAGCAAGTATTAGAGAAAATTACGCCAACAAAACAGGACCGCGCTAAAATTGACGCTATAACCCGAGAGTTAGAGCTTAAAGTATCGTTGGCTTGCAAAGACGCAGGCGTTACAGCCATTGTACGGGTGGAAGGCTCAATTGCTAAAGATACATGGCTTAGGGAAAATCCCGATATTGATATTTTCATGAGGTTACCCACTTCGATTCCACGCAAAAACTTGGGCGACGTGGCGCTAAGAATCGCTAAAAAAGCAGCTGGCTCATACGAACAAATTGAACGTTTTGCTGAACATCCGTACCTGCAATTAATCGTTGAAGACTATCGCGTGGACATTGTTCCATGTTATGATACTAAAGCGGGAGAATGGCAAAGCGCCACTGATCGAACGCCCTACCACACCGACTATATAAATAATCATTTGGGCAAAGATTTGCTTGGTGAAGTTCGACTTTTAAAAAAGTTTATGAAGGGGATAGGCGTTTATGGCGCGGAAATAAAAGTTGGCGGCTTCAGCGGTTACCTCTGCGAGCTGCTGGTAATGAAGTATTGCACGTTTATCCAAACAATCGAAGCCTTCGCACACTACGATAAACGCGTAATAATAGATATAGAAAACTACTATGCTAGAAGAGAAAACGATTTATCACTTGTTTTTCCTGAACCCTTAGTAATTATTGATCCGGTTGACAAGGGAAGAAATGTGGCTTCCGCTGTTCAACCATCAAAATTGTATGATTTTGTGGGTGCAGCCAGAGCTTTCACAAAAAAACCTGACATAAAATTCTTTTTTCCCCCAAAAACAGAAGCATTTTCGATTTCAGAATTAATAAGTCAGTTTGAAAACCGCGGATCATCTACCATATTTCTTGTTATCGATCAAATCGGCGCAGTTCCCGATGTTTTATGGGGACAACTTTACAGAACCAAACGTTCATTGCATACTTTAATAGAGTTAAGTGATTTTAAAATCCTTAAAGATACTGTTTGGAGCAATGAAAAATCGCTCAGTATCTTTGTTTTTGAACTTGCGCAACAAATTTTGCCAAACATAAAAAATCATCTTGGTCCCCAGCTCGAAAGAAAAGTCGAAGGAGAAAATTTTCTATCAAAATATGTCGATAATAAAACAGTGGTTTCTGGACCATACATTGAGGATGGACGCTGGATAGTCATGTTGAAACGAAAAAACAATGACTCAGTTGAATTATTAAGAAGCAAGCTTGCTGACGGAGGCGCAAACTCAGGAGTTGCAGAACTAATTGCCAAATCAATTCAGAAAAACCTCAAAGTTTTAGTTAACACCGAAATAAGCGAAGTGTATCAAGAAAACGCGGATTTTGCCCAATTCCTGACGGCTTTTTTTTCAGGAAAACCTTTTTGGCTAAAAATCTAACAAACCGAACAACAATCCAAAACTCATTTAGAATTGCTCGCCGCTTCTTTGTCCATTTTGGCTAATGCTTTTTCAACCAATGGTTTTACTGTTGGCAAGCGCTCTTTAACCGTTTTCCAGACAACGTCAAGTTGAACCCCAAAATACCCATGTATCAGTTTGTCCCTCATGCCCGCCTTGTCTTTCCATGGCACTTTGGGATATTCCTGTCTTATGTGTTTAGGAATTTGTTTTGTTGCTTCACCGATAATCTCAAAATTCCTAATAACGGCATCAATTGTTTTTCTATCTTTCACAAAGGTCTCGTAAGTTAGCCCTTGTGTGTACTCTTCTATGCTATTTATGACATCTATTATATCTTCGACATAAACCTGAAAATCTCTCAAAGATAAACCGCTTCGTTGAGAATTTTCTGCTTAAGCCGTGGTTTAATACCTTCTTTCATTACCAAATCAACTTTCACGCCCAAGATATCGCTCAAATAATTTTCAAGCTCCACAAACGTGAATAAATCAATTGTTTCATAAAACGTAACAAGTATATCTACGTCACTTTTTTTTGTTTGCTCATCTCTAGCATATGAGCCAAGAAAAAACCCAATTTCATTTACTTTATATTTCGTTTTCAGTTCTTCCTTATGTTGAGCTACAGTCAACTTTAGCTTCTGAAGTTTTTTCATTTTTAACCTGAATATGACTAAGCTGATTTGCCTTTTAAATGATATGCGAAATAGACGCTAAAGTTTATTGTGTAACAGAATGGTACCAGCTGATTATGTATTCAGGTAAGTTCAATCCTCTTTGTCCAAGTCGTTCTGCCAACTTTACGGGCACTGGACTCAGCACATAGGCTGCCCGGGTGTAGAAGCGTCTTGGAGTAAGCGGTTTTGTTTCTTCAGGCAAAATAATTTTTAAATCGGCTTTTTTCGCTAAGGTTGAGTCTGCAGAGGTTGTTATTGCAAAAACAGTTCCAGCAAATTTTTTGATAACATCTGCCCAAATGATAACGGGTCTTGTTTCGCCTGAATATGAAAGGAGAATTTCAAGGTCTCCAGCTCTTGGGTGCGGCGTATTAACTCCTCTTGTTATGTATACGTTGTCGCCTAGGAAACTTTTAATGTGGAAAAGCCTAACGCCTGTCATTTTGGCGATTTCATTAGCTGTTCCTTTTCCGCCAAGAAACACATTTGTACGTTTTTCAAGCAAATCAACAAGCGCCGTATACGTTTCAGAACTAACGTTTGAATCTATCATTTCACCGATCTTCTCGAATTCTTCAACACAAAGCCGAAAGACATCGTCAACCTCAAAATTTCTGAAAATAGCTTCAATCATGCTATTCAAAAGTTCAAGAGTGCCTAACTCGAAGATATCGCCCATCATACCTGTTTCGCTATATTCAGTCCCTGGCTTGGATTTTCCACGTCCCTTAATTTCAACCACGTTGCCATACTTACTACATATATCGCCTAAAGGAGACGAAACAGCAGAAGTAAATAGCCCCATTGTAAACTTGTTTGATTTCTTTTCCTCAATGTACTTAGCTAAATCCTGAGCCATAACTAACGGATCATCAGAATACCCGCTTCCAGAATTTATTAAAAGCAAAGTTTTCTTGTAACGCCTTGCCAAATCCGCTGCTGCATCATACATGCTTTTTCCTGGAAAACCTGGATCATCAGGAGTAAGAACCACCTTATTTCTCCATCCGACTTGGCTAAGTGCAATTTGGCTGAGTGCAGCATTTAATGAATAAAGAGACCTTCCCGATCCTCCGCAGATCACGCAGTCGGCTGCTTTTAGCTCTTCATAGAGGGGTGAAAGTTCTTTTCGTTTTATGCTCAAAATGTTTTCTTGGATTTTGTTGACGTATCCGATGCTGCTGATTTTGCTTTTGATTGCAACCGCACCTTCAGTTCAAACATGATTTACCGATTCTCTATATTATCCTTGCGCTTGCTAGTTTGCAAAATGTCAACTTAGTTTCCCTTATGAATTGTAAAACCGATCGGGAAAAAAATGAGTGAATTATAATAAAAAAATTATTGACCCCCAACCCAAATATAAAGAAGCACTTAAAAGTTTTAACACCATTCAATTTCATTTCTTTTTTAAGAACTAAATGTTTAAATCAAAAGAAACGCTCTCGCAAAGAAACAAGTGAAAATTAATGTCATCGTCTCAAATAGGCAAAGAAAAATTCCAGTTTCTAGCCACGTTAGCCTTAGAAAAAGGGGCAGCAGATGCAAAAATTATTCCTACAACCCAAGTAGTTGTTGAAGACCGCGTCGTCCTTAAATGTAAAGTCGGCTGCAACCATTACGGAAAAACATTAGCGTGCCCACCATATACTCCATCTGCTGAAGAGTTTAGAAAAATAGTCAACGAATACAAATACGCCATGTTCATGAAATTCAAATCAACCGCGCAAGCAGAACCAGAAGTGCTAAAGAAACTTATGGTTGCTGAAACGGATCCCACTGTTCCAAAAGAAATCAAAGAGAAAGCAGCCAAGTTTTGGGCTGACTGGAAAGATGACAAACGCAAAATGCTTCAATCGGTAGTTGATTTGGAGAAAGAAGCAATGAACAAGGGGTACAGCTTAGCCACATCATTTGTATCTGGGCACTGTCAACTCTGCGAAAAATGTAACACTGAAACAAAAATTTGTGCACACCCCAACTTAGCTCGCTGGTCTGAGGATGCTGTTGGAGTGAACGTGAAAAAGACTGCGGCTAACGCGGGAATAGAAGTTACTTTTCCTTTTGCCACGACTCCTGAGTCATTCGCAATACTGCTCATCGATTAAATAAATAATTTAATTGATTTTCATATTTCCGCGGTTGTACTTGCGTGCACTTTTGTTTACGCAAAACCTGTAATTGTTAAGCTTTAAAACAAAAAATCAACCCAAACCAACCTAAAAAAAATCACAGCAACTTTTTTGTTAATTTTGACTTATAGTGACTCGACCTAAAGACAAAACAAGCTTTAAACAAAAAATGCAACTTGAAACAAGCTGAACAAAATTTGCGATAAAAATATGTGCCTTTGAACTCAATCTTTCAAGTCAATTATGTTAAAACTAAAAGTCAAATTAAGTATAATAAAGTCAATTTTGCTCAAATAAAGTCAAAAAAAATATCAACCTGCAACCAATTTAAACCCCTAATTAAAAAAGCAACCCAAAACAAGTTGTTCAAAAATTGCAAAGTAGCAACACGCACCTTTGAGATAAGCCTAAATAATTTAATCAAGTAAAGGAAAAGCGAAGAATTATGAAGATTTTACTTGACGAAATGTACGCTGGTTTAAAAGAATACTTTGAAACCTTAGGCTATGAAGTATTAACTGCCCAAGAAGCCGGCTTGAAAAGCGCCAAAGACCGAGACGTTGTAGAGTACGCTGGAAAAAATAATTTGATTCTTGTCACTCAGGATCAAAAACCTGCTGAATTGGCTGAATTGCTCGGGGTAAAATGTGTGTTTATTTCTAATTTGCTAATTGCAAAGTTAGTTGACGAGAAAATAAAATTGATGTTTAAATGACTATATAGCGAAGATACTTGTTCCACAGGTAGGAAGCAGCGTAGCCAGCGGTGACGCCGGTAGCTGGACCCATAAACAGAACGAGTGCGTCAAGCATTGTGCTTCTTTGAATAAATAAGCCGATTCCCGCTTTTGCAAATGGAAGCTGTGGAAATGCAGTAAAAGCTGAGTAAGATATCATTGCAATAAGCATTGTACTAAGGGCCATCGCAGCCATCAATCTGTTACGGTTTACTCCTTCGCGGGAAGCGTTAATTCTAAAAATGAACAGGAACACATCGACTAAAACTCCAAAGATAAGAGTAAACAAAAAAGTAAATGGACCTAAAGCAGGATTTCCCAAAGCTGTTAAGAGACCACCAACCGCGCCAACATAGGTGGCACCGACTTTTCGAATAAATAATCCGCTTAGAGCTAGTAAAACAGCTTCAACTACGATTAAAACATAGTTCAGTGGGGGCGGCAAAAAAACGTTGACGACAAAGATGATTGAGCCGAAAAGCGCTATCATGA
Organism: Candidatus Bathyarchaeota archaeon; assembly: GCA_003164295.1. Lineage (GTDB taxonomy): Archaea > Thermoproteota > Bathyarchaeia > Bathyarchaeales > Bathycorpusculaceae > Bathycorpusculum. Next base: position 33,037 of record PLTA01000045.1, on the reverse strand, counting down.
ATAATTGGCTGAGCTTCTGCGTTAAATTTCCCCCTTTGATATAGGACTTCACTTATCTCTCTAAAAAGTTTAATGCAAAAATGGTTAAAATTGCTGAGCCCGACGTTGTAACCAACAGATTACTCATTGTTTGTTTTAATCAGAAAGCTATAAATTGGCAACCAACAATAACAAGTAAATATACATAAGTGTGAAGGGGTAAATTTGAGCACTCACGCAGAAGATTTGAAACTTCGTTTAATGACAATCGAACTGCTACGGACAGCAAAATATAAACGAAATATTACTTACCGAGAATTAGCCTCAAAAACAGGCTTACCAGTCACTGTATTGAGCCGCTACGCAAAAGGCCACGTATTACCAAACACAACACGAGCCAAACAATTGTGGCGAGTCCTCACCAAAATGGTAGGATTAGAAACCGAACTCAGAAGCAGAATAAAATTTGATGACAATGGATATTTTGATAACACCGAAATCGTCGGAGACTACAACATTTTGCAACAAGCCGCAAACCATGCACTAGCAAATTTCGCAGGGAAAAGAGTTACAAAGGTTTTAACTGCAGCCGTCGACGGGATCCCATTAGCTACAATGGTCGCTAACGCACTTGGTGTTAACCTTATCGTTGCAAAACGCAATAAAGAAGTCGGTGTCAAAGCATTCCTTGATGAAACGTTTGTTTTAGGCAGAGATTCAGGAGTAACCGTAACACTCTACATTCCAAAAGAAGCCATAAAAAAACGCGACAGCGTTCTAATCGTTGATGACATGATCAAAAGCGGCGAAACACAAGAAGCACTGGTAACATTAGTGAAGAAGTCAAAAGCTGAAGTTTCAGGCATCTTCTCGTTAATTGCAGTTGGCGAAGAATGGAAGAAACGGCTGAAATCAGGCGAAGACTCCCCGGTTGAAGTTGTAACTGCCCTAAAATCCCCATTTGACACATCTTAAGCCTGAGCTTAAAGCAACATTTTCTTTCCCATTTCCAAGTTTGATTGTTGGAGTTAAAGAAGATGAAAATAGGTCACATAACAATTTTAGTAAAAAATTTTGATAAAGCAATAACTTTTTACGTTGAAAAAATGGGCTTTCTAAAAAGGCAAGACACCAAGTTATGGGGTGACATGCGCTGGGTTACTGTTTCGCCAAAGGATCAACTTGATCTTGAGTTAACTTTTGTTTTGGCTGACACTGAAGAGAAAGTTAAAGCATTGGGAAAGCAGGCCGGAGACCATGCGTTATTCACTTTGGAAACTGATGATTGCAAACCTGACTACGAAGCCATGAAAGCAAAGGGCATAAAATTTTACGGAGAACCAACAAAGCAAATGTGGGGAACTGAAGTTGTTTTTGAGGACCTCTACGGCAATCTCTACGATTTGGTACAACGAGAGTTTAGTCAATAGTTATCGAAAATCTTTAACACGACACTATCCAACTAAGTAAGTCTAATTACAAATTCATTGGAGAACTTGAACATGCGGATGATAAAGTGGCAAAACGGAACCGTCATAACACCAGACCAAACCAAACTTCCCCTTCAAGAAGTCACTTTAGAAATTACAACTGTTGAGCAGATGGCTGAAGCCATAAAGACTCTCCGCGTTCGAGGCGCTCCCCTTCTCGGTGCGGCCGCAGGATTCGGCGTCGCATTGGCAGCTTATCATTCAAAAGCAAAAACCAAAGAAAAACTGCTTTCGGAGCTTGAGGATGCAGGCTCAATTATCAAGTGTCAACGTCCAACAGCTGTGAACCTATTCTGGGGCATTGATAGAGTCTTAAACAAAGCTCGAAGTGTTTCAGGCAGCCTCGAAGAGCTCAAAGACATAGTTATCGAGGAAGCACAGAAAATAGCCGATGAAGACGCCGCCCAAAACCGCGCAATAGGCAAAAACGGCTCAATACTAATCAAGGACGGCGACACGCTTTTGACTCATTGCAACGCAGGCGAACTTGCAACCGTTGAGTATGGCACTGCTTTGGGTGTCATTCGGGCAGCTTGGGGACAAGGAAAAAAAATAAAAGTTATCGCTGACGAAACCCGTCCACTCCTACAGGGTGCTCGGCTTACGGCATACGAGCTAAAACGCGATGGAATACCTGTAACGTTGATAACGGATAACATGGCGGGTTACGTTATGAGCAAAGGGCTTGTGGACAAAGTTATTGTGGGTTCTGACCGCATCGTCCAGGATGGGGTGGTGAATAAGATCGGCACGTACTCAGTGGCAGTGCTGGCACATGAACATGGGATCCCGTTTTATGTTGCAGCGCCAAAATCCACCTTCGACCTTGCGCACAAGGCATCTGATGTGATTATTGAAGAACGCAAACCCGAAGAAGTCACTCGCATCGGTTCCCAACAAATCGCACCCGACGGCATAAATGTCATGAACCCAGCTTTCGACATAACCCCGCTCAAATACGTATCAGCCATAATCTGCGAGACCCAAGTTTATTACAACAAAGATTTTGTCGCGTTCAAAAAACCCGTTAACTAAAACATTTCCGTGTTTCTAGGGACAAACTTGCAAAAATCTTAACGCAGCTATTTTTGAGGTAACCTCTTTTTCACAAATGCCGATACCATTAGCGTTGTTGCGCCGATAAGTGGCAAAAGTATCCAAGATTGTAATTCTGGGATCGTTTGTTGTTGTGGAACGTCGGTGGATTTGGGAGCTAATGTTGGCTGGTTTGAGTCGGGGGCAGCGATTGAAAACGAGTTAACAATGGAGCGAGCGTTGAATTCAGCCCAGTATTGGTCGGTATCTTGCCATACATAGTAGTGACTGAAAAATTGGTATGTGTGATTTCCAGGAGACGTAATAGCTGGGATTGTTACTTGCCAAGTACACCTCTCATTCGGGCCAGTATCGTCATTGGCTAATTCATTTTGTATGCCTTCAAAAACCATGGGTACAAGTGGTCCACCATCAATGCTCACTGAAATAGTCGTGTTAGTGTTAACTGCAGTAAGTTGATAAGTGAAATGGGCGATGGCACTATATTTGCAGCCATTTTGGGGTAGCTATTTGCCTGCGAAATTGACCCACCGCTTGCAGAAGCCAAATTGGATGAGGCCACAAAGGCAGTTAGCAAAATGGCGAGCACCACTAAAAACTCTGTAACTGACGGTTTGAGGTTTTTTTCGAGCATCTACAATTTTCCCTTGTATTCTATAATAAAACTTCATCTTGAAAATAAATAAGTCAGATTTCTATAACCGCAATATATCGCAATCACTATTGGAGTCTGTACCTTAGGATAGCTGCGAAGCCACTCAAAGCCGAAAGCTGAGCTTTTTCATTCGACTCCGTCGATATCACTTCTACGCGGGCGTTTGTCTGTGAGGCCAAATCTTCCAAAACATCAATTACGTCCTTCTCTTCCACTTCATAATCAACCGCACTGCAACTCTCGCATGGCTGCGAAATCATTTCCTGCGTGACCTGAACCTTCTTTGCCGTGTCAACAATTTTTGCCCTTGATAAGCTACATTTTTTGCATACAACATCAATTTCCACCATATCCGTATTATTGGTCACCAATGCAACCTCCACTTTACCAGTTTTAAGTCCAATTAACACTGTATCTAACCCGTAAATCGCCAAACCATCCTGCTTAGCCACAGCTGCCAAGAGGCGCTGTACAATTCGCCGCTCATCAGGCGCACACATATTCTGCCGCACCTCAACTGATTTGTCAAGCATCTCTCTCAGCGCTTCTTTGCTAGCAGATTGAGTATCAACAGTGCTCAAAACAGCGTTCTGCAACTCATAATGCAAGAAATCGCCTTTCAAGAAATCCTCTTTTGTTTGACCTGGCCCACCAAGTATCATCGCCGTGACCTGATGGTTTTCAAGAAACGCCTTTGCCGCATGTTCTGCAATGCGGTGGAAAAAGTTTGTGATTGCCATGTCGCGTTCTCTTTCGTATCTTCTTTGGCTTGATCCACCTTTTCCAGACTTGCCCGAAACGCCCGATGTAATATTTTCGATTAATTCAAATTGTTCACCATTAAGCACTCCAAAGCTGGCTTCCTTTGAATCCAATGCGATAAAGCCCACAACTTTTTGGTTTCTCAGCATTTCTCTGAGTGGTTCTAAATGGAAGTGGTCGTCAATCTGGTAAAGAAAGGATGTGAGTGGTTCTGGTGGGATAATTTCTTCAACACTCAAATCTTCGCCATCTGCATTGCTCGCATTGGAAGCTTCAGCAAAGATTGCAAGCCCATTCTCTGAAATTTTCGCTTGAAGTTTTAGGCTTCCGATGGTTTTTTTAAGAGCTTTTACAAGGCGATCTTTCGCGTCTCTGTCGCTCTCTGATTTTGGGGCAGCACAATCAGGTTCTTGCTTGAGAAGTGCAACTACTTCATCTATCGGTGCTTTTTGAGGTATGTAAAGCGAAACAAACTCCAGTCCACGCCCCTTTTTATCCGACATGCAGGCGATGAATTTTCTGAGTTTGTGTTGTTTCACTGAATTAGTGGTTGCTATCTGACACCCATGAAAACGCGAATTTTTTTCAGAAACCAAATTTGACACCTTAAAGTATTTTCTTCATTCTTATTGCTCAAACCTAAGGGGGCAATTCAACAATGAATTTAGTTCCTTTGCCAGTTTCAGTTTCAAATCTGACAGTTCCACCCATTGCTTCTGTAAATCTTTTCACAGCAGCTAAACCGAAACCCTGTCCCTTTACTTTTGTAGTCATTAACGGAGTGAATATCTTGCTTTTGACATTCTCAGGAATACCTTCGCCAGTGTCTTGAACGGTGATTGAAGCTTTGTTATTGTTGATCGTGGCTGATATGGTAAGTTTCCCGCCGTTTGGCATAGCTTGTATAGCATTGTTAGATAAGTTTATTAAGATTCGTTGCAGGTAAGTCGGGTCAGCGTTTATTTTTGGAATACCTTTTTCAATGTAACTTGCGGATGTTATGTTTTCTGGGATTTCAATATTAGCTAAAGCAGACTTTATTATTTGTTCAAGATCGGTTTCCTCGATTTTTGGTGTGGGCGGTTTAGCGAAGTCTTGGAGATCGGCAACTATTTTGTTTATGTATTGAGTGTTCTTTTCAATTTCTATTAAGCTTTCTTGAATGTTCTTTTTCTCTTCGTTATCAGGCATTGAAGCCAAGTCTGTCTTAGCTAAATAAACATCTCCGCTAATTGCTTGTAGCGGGTTTCGAATATCATGCCCCACCATACCAGCTACTGTGCCAATAGCCGCCAACCGCTCAGAATCCTTAAGCTGCTTAGTACGTTCCTCAACAAGTGCTTCAAAATGATTAGCGAGACCTTTATACCGCAGTTCACTTTCAAGCAAAGCTTCCTGAGCCATTGTCCTTGCCAAAGCGGACGCTAAACGGTCAGCTATTCTTTCCCACATCTGAATCGTTTCAAGTGTAAACATGCCTTTTCGCTTGTCATTTAGCTGAAGTAGTCCTAACCGGTTTTCTCCGATAGCCAAAGGAATCAGGGCAATTGACTCGTAGCCCTCGCGGTTGCAGCAGTTTCGCGTTTTTCCACGTGATTCAGCAGTTGTTGTGGCAAGAAGTAAAGTGGTGTTGTTTGTCCAAAAACTGCTTTTTTGGGTGAAGAAATCTTTGCTTGGGTCAAACTTTCCTGATACCACGGCGCCGCACATACATTCGATAATCGGCTTGCCTTCAGAATCTCGGACAATATATCCTGCATCGTCTCTTGCGCATATCTGGTTCTCAAGGCGAACATGTTCGGGCGGGAAACCTCTCGTCACATAATACGGGTACCCCTCTCCTTCTTTGAGCCTAATACCGACTGCTTCGCAACCAGACTGCTTCTGGAAGAAATCGGCAGTTGCCTTTACAAGCTCCCGAGGGCTTGTGGCGGCATTGGCTATTCTCAAAAACTCAACCATGACTTCGCGTTCAAATTCAGCTTTTTTGCGCTCCGTGATATCCTTAATTGTGCTTACGAACTCAATAACCTTGCCTTGCTCCATTATCGAAGAGGTTGTATGAATAACCCATTTTGTTTGTCCATCTTTAGTAATTATTCGATGTTCAAATTCCGTGTTTTTTCCCTTCAAAACAGAATTAAAAATTTCTTTAGCCCGGTCAGAGTCTTCTGGGTGAACAAGCCAAGGGCTTTTATTCACCAATTCGTTTTTGTCGTAACCGGTAATTTGCTTTAAAGCTGAATTAACATAAAGAATTACACCATCAGTGTTTGTAAGCATAGTTAAATCTTGGTCGTTTTCCATTACGCGATTTAATTTTTCAGCCTCAAACCTAATCTTATCTTCAGCTTTCTTACGATCAGTAATATCGCTAATCAGAGATAGGTTAGCTATGTGTTTGCCGTTCTTATCAAAAAGTGGTGAGGAATTGCAAGCGGCCCATAGAACAGATCCGTCTTTTCGGCGGAATTCAAATTCGGCATACTGAATCTTTTGATTTTCCAAGCTTTTTCTCATCTTCAAAGCTTGTCTTTTTTGTTCTTCTTCAAATAAGAGATCAAAGCTTGATTTATTGAGAAGTTCATCAATTGAGTAACCAAACATTTGAGCTAGCCTAGCATTAACAAAGATGTGGGTACCATCAGGTTTAGCGACCACTATACCTTCCGCTGCAGTTTCAACAATTGTACGGTATTTTTGCTCACTTTCAGCCAACGCATCTCTTAATTCCGTGCTTTCTGTAATGTCTTTGATAAGAGATAAAACTGTCTCGACAGCGTCGCTTTTTACTGAAAATTCGGGAACGATAACATATTGATAAACTTGGTAGCCTTCCAGGTATGAAAAATTAAATTCGCCTTTTTCAATCTTACCAGTTTTGATGACGTTCTGAAGGACTTTGTTCCAGCTTTCAACAAATTTTTTGGGTAAACCTACTTCTTCATTTTTCTTGCCCACTATGCCCTTTGGAGAGACACCTGACAATTCTTGAATAGGCGAATTTACATACAGGTAACGTAGATTTCTATCAAATCTTGCAATGACATCTGGCGAGTTTTCTGTAAGCGTTCTAAATTTTTCTTTTTCGACTTGTAATTCATCTTCATGTTTCTTCAATAAATCAATATCTACAAATGATAAAACTGCACCATCTACTCTTTTTCCCTCCGCGATGTATGGTCGAATCCTAAGCTCATAAAAACGCCCAGTTTTATCGTTAACTTCCTTTTCAACACTGTTAAGACTTGTAATTACGCCTTGGATAGTTTCCTCTAAATCTGGAATGGAAATCCCAAGATTCAAGTTAGATATTGGCAATCCAGTATCGGAAGGAACAAAATTCAGAATTTTTTGTGCCGAGAGAGTGAAAAGTCTAATCTTTAAGTCACAATCCACCATTACAACGGCTGAATCAACGTTTCTATTTAGATTCTCAACATTATCATTTAGTCTACCCAAAGATTGATTTCTATTCTTTAATTCATCATTCAAAGTAGTTAGTTCTTCATTGCTCGACTGTAGCTCTTCTTTAGCTGTCTCCAACTCCTCATTTGTACTCTGTAACTCTTCATTGCTCGATTGCACTTCCTCCATCGCAGAACGCAACTCTTCATTGGTTGCCTCTTGGTTTTCTAAGACATTTTTTAAGGTCTGCTTAGAAGACTCCAATTCTTCGCTTAATTCTCGAATTTGATTATCTTTAACGTTCTCGCGTCCTTCAGGCGATACTGTAAGCTCAATTGTCTGACGCAGATGCGCTGCCGCTGAACTTACATCATCAAACAACACCAGAAAGAAAGGCTCTTCACGATGCAACGGGATGACCTGAATATTCACTGTCTTCTGTAATTCACCTGACTGAAAACGTATTGCCTCTTCTGTAACTGGTTTGTTCTCCTTTTTGGCCCTGTAAACTAATGTTTGAACTTCTGAGCGCAATTCTTTACGAAGAATTTTTGTCACGTTCAAACTTGTTTGCCCTGATTCAGGCGAAAGATAAGGAGTTACGTTGCCGCGGAAAACAAGAATATCGAGATTGTTGTTGACTAACATCGCGGCAGGGACATATTCTGTTATTAGAAGTCGATCCACTTCTTCCCGCAGAAGGACACTTGGGTCTTTTTTGCGAGTTTCCTTTGGAACTGCTTTTCCAGTATGAGGAACCAAGGCTTCAAACCCGAAATTAACGCCAAAGTTAACGCGCGACTGACCGATCCGTTTAGTATAAATAAAACTTTTCTTATTTACTGGTTCAAAAAGAGTGGTAAATTTGCCTATGCTTTCAGATTCGCCTAATATTAGAAAACCATTTGGTTTCAGCGCATAATGTAGGATGGGCACTAGTCTCTCTTGAAGTTGAGAATCAAAATATATGAGCATGTTGCGACAGCTTATAAGATCCAAGTTAGAGAAGGGTGGATCGGCTGTTAGGTCTTGTTTAGCAAATACGCACTTGTCGCGGACGAGTTTATTAATTTGATATCTTCCATTAAAGCTCGTGAAAAATCGTTTCAGACGACTTTCGGAGACATCGGCTTCTATGCTCTTGGGGTATATTCCTTGGCGCGCTTTGTCGACATTTTTTTCGTTCACATCGGTTCCAAAAATTTGGACTTGAACCTCTGTGGGCCCGTTTTCTTCGAGGAATTCTTGAATTGCAATTGCAAAAGAATAGGCTTCCTCACCAGTGGAGCATCCTGGAATCCATAATCTTAATGGTTCTTTTGGGTCTCTATTTTTTAGAAGTTCAGGTAACAGTTTTTCTTTCAAAGTCTCAAAAGTTTTGGGTTCTCTAAAGAAGCTTGTTACGCCAATAAGCATATCATCAAAAAGAGCCTTCAGTTCAATAGGCTGAGTTCCCAAATAATCGGCGTAACTCGTTAGGTTATCCACATGATTAATTACCATTCGACGAGTAACACGCCTGTTAACTACTGTCTCTTTATAGTGAGTGAAATCTACGTTAAAAGAAGATTTTAGTAGCGTGAAGATTCTGCGTAAACCCGTTTCTTTAGAGATTTTGGGCTCTTGAGATATTATTTCAGCACGAACAAGGTGAGGGTTTCGGGCAATTTTTGAAATTTCCTTAGCAATCTTGCCTGGTAAAAGAACAAAATCGACGGCCTCGGAAGATATTGCACTTTGAGGCATACCTGCATATTGGGCAGATTCAGGCTTCTGTGCGAAAGTAATTCCGCCTTCAGCTTTAACCGCTTTAAGTCCTTCTGTTCCGTCAGTTCCTGTTCCTGAAAGCACAATTCCGATGGCTTGAGTTTTCCGTTCATTAGCGAGAGACCTTAAAAAATCGTCTATAGGTCTTAGAGATTTACCCTTTGGATTTAATTTCAAAGCTCCATTACACAGCGTCATGGTTGATCCAGGAGGAATGACGTAAACATTGTTGGGTTTTACTTTCAAGCCATTCTCAACTTGGTGAACAGCCATTACAGTGAATCTTGAAAGAATGTCGGTTAACATACTCTCTTGACCTGTCGCTAGGTGTTGTATGATTACAAAAGCCAATCCCGTATCTACCGGCAAAAACTCAAGCAATTCCCTAAAAGCTTCTAAGCCACCTGCGGATGCGCCGACTCCAACTATGGGAAAATCATTAGGTACTTTACTGTCAAAAAGTCGTTTGTTCGAAGCATTTTGCCTACTTTTAACCGTAAATTGCACATCCAAGAAACCAGCTAAGGCTCTTAATCTCGGAAATAACTCAATTGCATAATTAATACGTTGTTATGAACGCGGTTAAGGAATGGTTTAGTCTTTTAAGTTAAACGTAATGCTATAATCAAACGTTGCCTCCAATTACTCAATTACAGATTGTAAAGCATAATGTTAAAGAGTTAACAAGCCCAAAAAGAAGCTTATTACAGTTGATTTACTGATGAGTGAAACCAAAAAAACTCAGCCTCCCGAATTTCGAACCAGCGGCATCTTAGCAAAAAAAGGCGTTGTTGTAGCCGATCAAAGCAGCATTGATGCACTTACTACGCGTGGATACGGGACGTTGGAGGAAAAAGTTTTCACGCTAACATTTTTTGAAGCATTGTATCTTGTGGACAAAGGCATGCTTGAGGTCAAGGACGAAAAAGGCAAAACAACCGATTTTCAAAGCCTGCTACATTGTTACGAAGCAGTTAACGATAATGCGTGGGTTAGCTACATGGTTTACCGGGATCTAAGAAGCCGCGGCTACGTTGCACGCGAAGGTTTCGGCGCTGGGATTGATTTTCGCATGTATGAACGGGGCTCATATGGCAAGGACACTGCACCTTACTTGGTTTTGAGTACCCAAGAAGGAAAACCTTTGGGCATAAACGAATTAGCAGAAGCAACGCAACAATGCCAAAACCAAAAGAAGGAATTAACCTTAGCCGTTATGAACCGCCGAGGCGAAATTGTCTATTACTCAGTTTCACAATTAACTTTCAAATAAGTCGTGGAAACATGTCGCATATCGGATATAACTGGAACGCTCAAGACTACGCTAAAAATAGTCAAAACCAGTTCCAATGGGCACAAGAGCTGATTCCAAAACTAAAACTCCAAGGAAACGAATCACTGCTCGATATTGGGTGTGGCGATGGCAAAATCACAGCAGAACTGGCTCGGTGCCTGCCCAAGGGCAAAGTTGTTGGGATAGACAGTTCGCAAGAAATGATTACCTTAGCAATTACAGCGTTCCCGCAAACGGAATACCCCAATCTTTCTTTTCAACACATGGATGCACGCAATATCACTTTCAAAGAGGAGTTTGAAATAGCATTCTCCAATGCCGCGTTGCACTGGATTGTGGATCAAAAAGCAGTTCTGGCAGGTGTCAAGAGAAGCTTAAAGCCAGGCGGTAGATTGCTGTTTCAGATGGCTGGAAAAGGCAACGCGAAAGACGTCCTATGCATAATAAATGAATTGTTGAGTGTGAAGCCTTGGAGCAAATATTTCAGTGGCATGTCGTTTCCTTATGGTTTCTATAACAAGAATGAGTACAAAGCATTGTTGCAACAGGCGGGTTTGGAGCCTATTCGAGTTGAGTTATTTGACAGGGATATGAAGCATCAAGGGGCAGAGGGACTAGCGGGTTGGGTACGCACTACTTGGCTGCCCTTCACCGACAGACTTCCTGAGCAGCTTAAGCCAAAATTCGTCCAAGAAATCGTGCAACGCTACCTAAAAGACCACCCGGCGGATGCTGAAGGCATAGTTCATGTTGGAATGATGCGCATTGAAGTAGACGCATATAAGCCGTAAGTATTGTGTTCTTATTCTTTGTTTTTTCGATTGAAATAGTTGAAGAGAGTTAGTTCATTGTCTGTCACGCAAGCTATGCGCAGTTTCTCAATGCAGGCACTGTATTGTTTTTCCTTGAACTTTGCAGGTTTGATGGATTCAGCATTTTTAGGTAAGTGAGTAAAGAGGTAGGTCTCTTTGTTAGTTTTTCCTTTTCTGAGAGCGGTGCGCTGTTTTTTGAATCGCTTTAGAGGTTGGCAGTCTTTGGTTTGCCATGCCAAAGGTGGTTTTGGGAAAAGTCGGCAACCTAAAGGTCGAATTTCATAAATGGAACAAGTGTTATTAACCAGAAATGGGCAGCGTGCATGCGCAATATATTTTTCGTATTGGGCTTCGTCTGCTTCCCACATTTTGCAAGCTCTTCGAATAGAACATTTATTTTGGCGTGAACTTCAGGATGCTTTTTGGGTTCGTTAGAGACTTCTCCCGCAGACAAGAAATCCTCCAATTTACAACAAGCGCCACATGTGGTGCATAAAAATGGTAAATTAATAGACCAGTTGCCTTTTTTGTTTTTGAGTTCCAAGAGCAAATAAAATGTATCGATCATTATAAGCATCTGACAAGTTAACATCTCAGCTTCTCGCTTTCAATCTTTCCTTCAGAAAAAGAGAATTTGATTTAGGTATTGGAAACATAGAAAAAATAAGCGAATAGAAGATTATTTAAGTAAAGTAAGTACATTGTAAAATCATGAACCCTTGTGTTGTATATTTTTCAAGGACAGGAAACACCAAACGACTGGCACAAGCCATTGTGGAAACAACAAAAGCGCCCATCTTTGATTTATTATCAACCCAGCCATCTGCCATAGAAAGTTTTGACCTTTTGATACTTGGCACCCCTGTTGAAGGTTCCAGCCCAGCAAAAGAGACAGCAGCCTTCATAGAAAGCTTACCCCAAATCGAAACCAAAAAAGCAATATTGTTTTGCACTTACAGGTTTTTCGGAAGTGGAGCATTGAATGTTATGGAGAAAAAGTTGTCCTCTAAAGGTTATGAAATCCTTCTTAAGGTTTCTAAAAAAGGAATGAAGCCGGATAAAGAAACCGACTTTTCAGATGTTCTCAATGAGGTAAAAAAAGCGTTGGAAAAGCAATAACTGACATATTAGCTTAAGATTTTTTGTTTTTAATTTTCAAATAATCCATAATCATTTTGTCATGCTCAAATGCCAAAGGGTCAGGTAGCGCTTTTAAACTGAACAGTTTGATATCTTGGATTTCGCTTTCTTGCCGCTTCATTTCTCCGCCAATCTCTTCAACAAGAAAACATGTCGGATAATACTCATAATCTACATCATCTTTGATACCTTTCTCAACATACTCTCCAATTTTGCGGACAATGGCTACATCAAGGCCTGTTTCCTCTTTTGCCTCTCGGACAACGGTTTGCTCAACAGTTTCTCCTGGATCCATTCTGCCGCCCGGCAGTCCCCAGTAACCCTTGAAGGGAACAGTGTTTCTTTTGATTAACAAAATTTTGTCATTCGGAATGGGTATGATTGCAGTTGCGGTTTTGCCTGTATACTTTTTCATATTTCAACGCCTAATAACTGTTACACTTTATTCTCCCATTTATGATAATTGTTTTCCCTTGTGATTTGACAAAGCAAGTATTTGTTATCTTTGCTCTGCTTGTTGTTTAAGGGATCTATTCATTTCCTCGAATCCCCGCTGAAGTATCGCGTAGCAACCCCCGAGTTAAAGGAACTAACAACCCATTGAACTTTTCCCGTTGGATAAACTTAACCGAGTTTTCACTTAAGGTTTCAATAATAAGAGCATGTTCGCCATCGAACAACCCAGGTAAATATAATCGTCCCAACCAACGAAGTTCATGGTTTGGGTCAACTTTTAAGACTTTAGGACGGAAAGTCATTCCTTTGGTTCCAGAAGGTTGAATGAACAATTCGAGTTTTGCGCCTTTTTTGACTTCGCCAGTTGCATGTCGAATAAAGGGATTCCAATGCGGAAAATTCTCAAAATCGGTGATAAGCAGCCATACTTGTTCGGCAGAAGAATCAATCAGTATTTCGCTTGACAGATTTCTCGAAAACACCAATAAGGTCACTATTTTGTATTTGCAAAAATGAATATATAATTGTAGTGTGCTCTCAAAAGATAGCGTTCAGCTCTTATCAAAAAGCCCTATTTTTTTCTTTAATGTCAGTTTTGCTCTAAGCTGCTGCTTAAAACCTGATATTCCTTAGATGAAAGCCAGCCTACATCTTTTAGGTAAATTAAACCTTTCGATATATTGTTGCGTGCCAAATCATTCTTCAAGAGATTGTTTTTTTCTCCTAATAAAATAATTTGGCGATCCAACGCGCTATCCAGTTTTGTCAGAACTTGAGCTTTTTCAATTAAGTCTGACATAGATTTGAAGCGTGGAAGCAAAATTTGTTTAATTTTTGAAATGCCCATTGCGCCTTTTAGTTTGGTAGCAAAACCGATAGAACTGGTTATTGATGGAGCATAAAAAATGTACCGTTGTTCTAATCCTGCTTGGTAAGATGCGGCATAAAACGGGATGTAAAAGAGGGCAGGAGTTTTCAATTGTGTATTTCTAATGCCCAAAGTATGGAATCTTACGTAAACTTCTTCAGCCAATTTAATGGGTTTGTTTAATCCTTCAAGTAAGGGTTTTTCCAGATTTAGCAACTTTTCAGTTTCCTGCTTAAAAATTAACAATTTGGAATCACGGGAGGCTTCAAGATCAAGTAAGGGCTGACGAGCCAACTTAATTTCAACATCAAACTCAAACTGAACCTTGAAGACATTCTCGTTTTTCTGTTTAGTCAAATTTTTAATGCTGTTTTCTGTTCGTTTTAGTTCTTTTTTAAGTCCGCTGAGTTCTTTTTTGGTTTCCCGAATTTTTGATTTCCAGCTCTTCTCATAAATCATATGGCTTTTCTGAGCCTGTTTTTTTGCCTCATGCTCATATTGAATGAGTTTTTTTTCGTCAGCCTCTATGAACTTTGTTGTTTTTGCCAAAAGTTTCTTGAGCTTAATTGTTTCCTCATCAAAGTTCTTTGTAGCATTTGTTATTTGATGCTTGTATTCTCGGGTTAACTTGATGATTTGGGGATTTACAATTTCTTCTTGTGCCTTAATTTTAGCGTTGACTTCGTCTTTTACGGCTTCTGCCGAATAAGCTAATTCTGTTACATATTGGCTAGTTGATTTGTTTAAGCGTCTTGAGCATTCTGATAGTCTATCAGCTTCTTCTTTGAGGGAAAAATGTAGTTTATTCATTTCTGATAGTATGGAAGAGATTGTTGTTTCTGTCAGATTTGGAGAAATCAGTGCTATCTTTGTTGGTTGGCCTGTAACTTCTGTGGCTTCTTTTCGGTAAAGATCAAATTCTTTCTTAAACTCTAAATCTTCAATTAAGTTTCTTAGCAAAAACTCTTTTTCAGTTACAGGTTGCTGGAAATAATTACGCTGGTCGGAGAGGAAAGTCATGTAGTCTTCGCGTGTCTTTGAGTTTTTCTCAAGATTCTCATTGAAGTCTTTAGCTTTAGATAATTCGATGTAGAGTATTGAATAATTGAAGTTGGTTAAGCCATCAAAAATAAAGGCGTTTAAATTGTTTGGAAAAAGCCATAATGGATAGCCGATTTGCGTAATAAATATGAGTTTTTCTTCAGGTTGTCTTAGAACTAAGCCGCCGCCTTTGGCTCTTTCAATTTCTGAAATCGCATAAATGGCTGCAATTTCGGCGTCTGAGTGAAATGGTTCATTGCTTTTCTTTGGTGAAAAGGGTAAAATGAATCTTTTAACTGCAGAGTTTAACATGAATGTTTCAGTTCACAGTATATTGGGTTGCTTTGTAAAATTCATTGTGTGAGTTTTGTTCTTTGTTTTTTGGGTTGGTTTTTTGAGTTAGAGCTTAAATCGTTTGCAGGTTGCGTCTTTATTCGTCACTACGCGTCTCTACGCGTCATTAAACGTGATAAAAAGTCGCTACACGTCAAAAAAATGGAAAAAGTCAGGAAGGGTTAGCATAGAAAAAATCTGTCATCTTCTTTTGAAATAGCGCCCGCTTTAACAACTCACTTTGCAAAATCCACCGCTGAATAGGAATTTCAAATCTGCCACCAATAAACTGCAAAGATTCAGCAAGACTTTTGAAAAGATAGGGTTTTTGCTTCATAGCATTTCTAACATTTTCGCGAACTTGCCACACACCAATGGGCATAATGTAGCCTGGTCTTGCTTCTCTAAGAACAATAACAGTGGCTTGGCGACGTTCCCGAACCAACTGTTCACAGGTAGCCAAACGCGCTGAATAGTAACAGCCACCTATCTGAGCATAAGTGGTACGTCCACTGTTACCTTCCCAATCAGAAAAAATCGCAATACTTTTTCCAGTCGGATTCCAAACCGTACCAGGATACCAAGCCTCCATCGATTCATAGCTCCATTGCTGCGGAATCATTAAAATCTCAAAAACATTATCCATATAAATCGATTCATAAACTCTAAATTCATTAATCTCAGGAAAAGTCTTTACTTTTGTCCTAAGATTTTTAGATATAATGTCGTCAACAGCAGTTATGCTCCATCGAGTTGGGACAAGTTTCCTGTTTTTTTCAACTCCAAAAGCCCCAACACTGAAGGCTTTTTGAATCTTGGAAACCACAACCCCTCGATTAAAAAGCTCGATCACGGCTTGAGTAGCTTTCAAATCCGTGTCGTAATACGCTTTCTCAATTTTATCGTCATACCTTGAGTTGCCAACATGAAGGTCTCGGATGGGGGCTGAAGGGCCAAACGGTTGAACATCATCGTCAAGAAAAATTGAGCCTCTCGGTTTTTTTGTTAGGTTCAATTCAATATCTACACAACTGTCGGCGAGAGCTAATTCTCGTGTTTGATCCAAGATTTTGCCGGCATCCGTAAATTTTTGCACGTTAACCCGATGTTTACCACGCACCAGTAAACTGCGAAAACCTACAATTTCATCCATAGATTTTCCAAACCAATGTTCGGGCAAATCGTAAATGCCTGTGTCTTCATGAATAGGCGGCACAAGTGGTCCAGCATAGACGTTGGGGTAGCCGATTCGTCCAATGAAAACACTTGGAGGCGACATGCCATTGATATCTTCGCCCATCAAAGGAACACTTTTCATGAAATAATTGACTTTAAGCATAATTGGGCAACGTGTTTTTCCGCAGAGAAATCTTGCCCCCTTGCATAAAACGCACAAGCTGTCTTGTCGGCTTCTTGTAATAATTTGGTCTTGGTCGAAGTTGCTGCTTTTTAGGATGTCTTTTAGCCAGTTGTCAGATCCGTGAATGTTTTGCATGGACGCTGTGGTAGTCATGTATACTTTCATGATGTTTGTGACGCCTTGATATGTTTTTCCACCAAATTTAACGCAATAAAGCGGGTTTACCCTTAGTTATCTTCCTTTGGCAGTCATCAGCATTCTTGACTTTCTAATTGCTTTGCGAACAGGCTCAGGCAACCTAAGCTTGATAACATCAGCGGTCTTCCAAAGTTTAAAAAGCCCAGGAGGAGCAATAGTAGCATCAACAATTTTCAAGTTTCCATTTACGCTTCTGATGTTATCACAGGTTATATCTAATATTCCATATTTACCAGCTACCGCTCTTACCTGTTCCACTGCTTCAGCTGTAGCCTCAGCTTCAACCCCATATTCCTGCAAAAGACAATATTTAGTGTGCCAAAAAACCCTTGCAAAATAAACCTGCCTCAAGTTCGCTGGCAGTTGCTTGTACACGGTATGATCAAACTCTATTGCTTGGCTTCTGCCAATTTTCAACGCTAACTCATGGCTCTTATGGCGCAAATGAAAAACAAGCTTATGAAAACCATAATTGACCAAAACAACATCAGGAAACGCCTCCATCACCGTTTTTTCCAAGTCAGCCATTGGAACAAAACTGGTACCCTTCGTTTCTTTATAAACATCTATTAAATCATCTAGCAACTTCGCTTTCTTATGCAAGGATTTGAACTTCACATATAAAAAAAAGCTGTTCTGGTTGAATTAGTTTTGTGACTGCAAACATACTATTACAAACGCAAGACTAAAGTTTTAAGGTCTGTTATTTCTGAATGCTCACTGCCGAACTTTAATGCTAAATGAAAAGCCACAGCCTCAACCGTATCCAAACAAATAGACTCACCTTTAACCCGATTGTGAAAAGCTTGATCTCGAACAAACTGAAAAGACTCTTTATTTTGAGACCAAAACTCTTTGGATTTAGGGTGTTTTCTGCCTCGTTTATGTTCCATGCTAACAACCCGTACTCCGCAACTTTTGGATGAATGAATGATTCATTCACTTAAAAGGTTTGTGATAATCACTGTTGCCTAGCTCAGGGTACGCCACAACTTGAATTTATACTTAAATCAGCTAACAATGAATACGTCAAAATCTCCAAAATTTATAAACAACAAAAACAGTTACTTGATTGATCCAACATGAGGCGTATAAGATTAGCTGGCTTGCTTCTTTTTGCCATAGGTACAGTAATCCTAATTTATTTAGGGATTCAATTTTTTGTGTTAAATGCCAAATACAATAGCACAAACTCAGGTTTAGAGTTAATCGGGTTTTTATTAGGCGTATTAGGGGCATTGTTATATCGAACTCAAAAAGAAAAACGAATTTAAATTTCGAGCTAACAGGCAACCATTGAGGCGCTTATGTTTAATAGCCGCTTGGTAAATTATCTTTTAACAACTCTTTAGCGTTGATTCGATGGCGGATAACCAAGATGTATTAACGAAATCTGTGGATGAAGTTTTAGCGCAGCTTAAAACATCACAAGCCGGTTTATCCGCTCAAGAAGTTGAAAGCCGCCTTGCAATGTATGGACCCAATGAATTAGCAGACAAACAAAAACGCACTGGATTTGTAGAAATTCTTTACCACTTGAGAAACCCGCTTGTTCTCCTCTTACTGATCGCAGGATTAGTCTCTGGGTTTGTCGGGGACACCACGGATGCAGTAATTATTTTCTTTATTGTGCTTCTCAGCATCATACTTGACGTGTACCAGGAATCGAAAGCTCAAAACGCCGCTGAAGCACTCAAAGAAAGAGTTACGACAAAAGCCACCGTTTTAAGAGACGGCGTTAAACAAGATATAAAAATTTCTGAAGTTGTCCCTGGCGACATTGTTTATCTCATCGCAGGAGACCTTGTGCCAGCCGATGCAAGATTAATCACCGCCAAAGACTTGAATCTTAACCAGTCATCTTTAACGGGAGAAGCTTTCCCAGTTGAAAAGAACGCTGCTCAGCTGACCGCTCCAACATCAGAGATGACTTCGTGGAACAACTACGTTTTCTTAGGAACATCAGTCGTAAGCGGAACAGGAACAGCAGTTGTCGTCGAGACAGGAAAATTAACAGAGTACGGAAAAATCTCCAAAGCGCTTATAGCAAAGGCACCTGAAACCGAATTTGAGAAGGGGCTCCGCCGCTTCGGAGCTTTAATGACGGAAGTAACACTATTCCTCGTTGTATTCGTGTTTTTCGTAAACGCCTTCTTCTATTCAGGCAGCCGCACCATTTTGGAGTCACTGCTTTTTGCCGTGGCTCTTGCAGTAGGTTTGACACCAGAACTTCTCCCCATGATAATGTCCATTAACCTATCCAGAGGAGCAGTTGCGATGTCCAAAAAAGGCGTTATCGTAAAACGGTTAGCATCCATCCAAAACTTTGGCAACATGGATGTTTTATGTACTGATAAAACAGGCACCCTGACCGAGAATAAACTTACGTTGAATGAGTATGGGGATTTAGAGGGCAAAGAAACTCAGAAGGTATTGACATTTGGTTATTTTAACTGTGTTTTTGAAACTGGATTGAAAAGCCCTCTGGATGATGCAGTTCTTCAGTACAAGCAGTTTGATGTGACAGGCATCAATAAAGTTGATGAGATTCCATTTGATTTTATCCGAAGACGCGTTTCAGTGATAATCGAATTAGAAGGGCAAAGACTTATAATCGCCAAAGGAGCCCCAGAAGAAATCGTAAAAGTCTGCGCTTTCTGCGAAACTGATGAGGTTCTTACCGATTTTACAAACATATACCAAGCAGATTTTGAGAAGCAATACAATTCTCTTAGTGCACAAGGCTTCAGAGTTTTAGCAGTCGCATACAAAAAAGTCAAAGATGATAAAACTCATTACTCAGTCGGCGACGAAACCGAAATGGTTTTTCTTGGCTTTCTGTCTTTTTTTGACCCGCCTAAAGAAAGCGCAAAGGAAGCTATCGGTTTGCTGGCTAGAGACGGCGTGGAACTAAAAATTGTCACAGGGGACAATGAGTTAGTCACAAAAACGGTTTGCCAACAACTTGGTTTTAACATAAAAGGGGTTATTACTGGAAACGAAATCGCTATGCTTCAAGATGACGCTTTATCGCGAGTTGTTGAGGAAAACAACATTTTTGCTCGTGTGAATCCCGCTCAAAAAGACAGAGTAATCGGAGCATTACGAGCTAATGGCCACGTGGTAGGGTACATGGGGGATGGAATTAACGATGCACCCTCTTTAAAAACAGCCGACGTGGGCATATCAGTGGAAAACGCGGTTGATGTCGCCAAAGAATCTGCTGATCTGATTCTTTTGAAGCCTGACTTAATTGTGCTTGACCAAGGTGTTTTGGAAGGAAGAAAAACATTTGGCAACACCATGAAATACATTATGATGGGCGTTAGCTCAAACTTCGGCACAATGTTCAGTGTTGCCGGTGCATCTTTGTTCTTGAGTTTTCTGCCCATGACAGCTATTCAGATTCTTTTGAACAACTTGTTGTATGACCTTTCAGAAGCGACCATTCCAACAGATAACGTTGACGACGAGTACATTGGAAAACCGAAAAAACTGGACATCTCTTACATACGAAGATTCATGGTGACAATGGGTCCTGTAAGCTCTCTATTTGATTTTCTAACCTTCTTTTTGCTGCTTGTAGTGTTCAAAGCTACAGTGCCTGTTTTCCGAACTGCATGGTTCATCGAGTCACTCATAACACAAACACTTGTGGTTTTTGTTTTGAGGACAAGAAAAACTCCGTTTTGGAAGAGCAAACCAGGAAAGTTTTTGGTGATAAGCAGCTTAGCTGTTGTGGCTGTTGCATTAGCGTTACCCTACACGCCTCTTGGTGCTATATTTAATTTCACGCCTCCCCCTGCAACATTTTATCTAGCTCTAGCAGGATTAACCGTTGCTTACTTGTTCCTTGTAGAAGTTGTCAAGAAATGGTTCCTAAAACGTTACTCATATCGCTTGGAACAAATTTACGTCCCGAAAAAACAAAAAGGAAAAACAGCAACGCCATAAAATAGCGCTGATTTCTTCTTACGAAATATTTAATTGCTTGCTGGAAAATTGCATTTTGGAACAAAAGCAATCTTTTCAAGAAGCGCAGTTTTAGCTGGAACTACAGGGATAATTATAGTGCTCATGTTGGCATCTACCGTTATTTCCCCAATGTCTTCAGCGAGTGGTCAAGTATTGCCTAGTTTAACTGTCCAATCCTACAATACAACGGTTCCAGCACAATATCAAAGCCAGTATTCTACTGTTCAGAACCTTCTTAACCAATTCAATTCCTCAATGGGAACTGCGCCTTCAGAGAGCAACAGTTTCACTTATGCAACCGAATTGTTACCTGCAAATGGAAATCAAGGACCCCCACTCTTTAACTCCAACAACCTTAACGGCGTCGAGAATAACCTTCAAGCACTAAAAGCGATGGGAGTAAAAGGTGTCACTATAGCAGTGGGTTATCCGTTACTTGACCCAACATTTCCCAACAGCACACAGTATCTTCAATATTTCAAAACAGTTGTGTCAATGTGTCATCAAGATAGCTTCACAGTTGACATTGAATCTCAAGTTCTATTCGCCAACACCGTTTATTCTCCATTGACTTTCAACTGGTCTGCACTGTCCTATCCGCAATACGTTGTTAACCACATAGCTCAAGACAACCTCATTTGCTCACAGATCAAACCTGACATACTTGAAATTGGCGTCGAAGCAGATACCGAGGCCTCTCTCAAGGGCTACACTCAATTGAACACGCCTTCAGGATGGACAAGTTACATCAACCAGTTGCTAAATGGAATCGATAAGAACGGCACAAAATTAGCTGCTGGAGCAGGTGACTGGCTTAAAAACACGACTCAATGGGTTGATGGGTTCGCGGGCAATCCCAATCTTGACTTTATCTCAACTCACAGTTATCCTGTCGTTTCTCCGTTCTTGAGCAACTTGATTAGTTTGGGGCAGTATGCAAAGGACCATGGAAAAAGAATCGTTTTTGATGAGGAATGGTGCACCAAAATTCTGCAACCTGTTAACGGTGGGGGCGGTGGAGGATATGGTGGACCTGTAGCAACTCAACAAGATGCTTTCTCATACTGGAGTCCTATAGATACACAATATCAGCAGCTCATGGCCAAGTTCTGTCAAATTTATCCTTGCGAATATCTCTCGCCTTTTGATGGAGACTACTACTTCTTTGCTTACCTAACATGGACCCAACAACTTGACTCACAAACATTTTTTCAACTTCATAGCATTCTAAACCCATTAATTTACCAGAACGAAGCGAACTTTACAATTAGCCCAACGGGCGCCGCCTACGCCACTCTTGCGCTTGGCTTAACATCTCCTACCTCAACGCCGACACCCTCACCTACCACTAACCCTACGGCTACGGCTTCAACAACGCCGACTCCAAGTTCAACAATTCCACAAACAGCCAAACCAAGCTTAAACCCATCACCTACAATTCCCGAGTTTCCAATCCAAACGATTGGACTAATTTTAACGGTCTTTATTATCACAACATTATCCACATTCATCTTTACAAGGAAAAAAGTAACAAGAAAATCTAAACTTGCTCTTAGATAAAAAATAAATTAAGAGCTTCGAAGTAATCTTTAGGTAAATAAGTTTGTTATATTGGGTAGCATTTTTTTTCCTTAATCGTTAAACAATTGATTTTCTCATGGAATTGGCTTGACTGATAGTTTTTGGATGGCTTTTTCTGCCCACAAATTATCTCTCCAAAAAGCTCTACCCACTGCCACCAAATCCACTTTGCCCTCACTAACCAGTTTATCAGCAAAAAATGCATCGGTGATTCCTCCAACACCAATAACAGGAACATTAACTGCCTTTTTGATCTCATTTGCCTGTGGGATAAAATAACCTTTTATGTGCTTTAGCTGCTTTGGTTCACTTCCGCACATGCCTCCAGACACATCAATAATGTCAACACCTGAGGCTTCAAGCTTCTTGGCAAAAACAATTGAATCTTCGATGTGCGTTCCACCAGGAGCTAAATCATCAGAGCCCAACCTATAGAGCAAAAACTTATCATCTAAGCGTTTACGCACTTTTTCAGCAACCAACAAAGGAAAGCGCATCCGTTTCTCCAAAGAACCACCATATTCATCTTCACGCTTGTTTAGCAGTGGCGAGAAAAACTGGTTAAGTAAATAGCCGTGAGCCCCATGAAGCTCAACCCCGTCAAAACCAGCTCTCACCGCACGCTCAGCAGCCGATGCAAAATTATCAGCAATAGCCTCTATTTCACTTACTTCAAGCATACGTGTTTTGGGTCTTGCAGAAGGGCCAGCTGGTTCGGTGCCGATTACTTTTTTATTTGTGACTCCGCCAGCATGCGATATTTGAACAACCGCAGGTGCACCAACCTCATGTAAACCTTTTGCAAGCTTCTCAAAACCGCCAATTAACGAATCATCATAAATGCCTAATTGTTTTGGACCTATCTTTCCCGTCGGCGAAACATAAGCATGCTCAACAATAGGCAAACCCAACACTGATGACCGCCGAACATAAAAGTTGATGAGTTTGTTAGTTACGGCACCTTCAAAACTTGCTCTTCCAGACTGCATCGGCGGCATAACTATGCGGTTCCTAAGAGTGTAACCCTTTACGTTCAATGGCTCAATTAATCTTGACAAATGTTTACACTGACCAGGTTAGTGCTTTCTAAATAGTGAATATAACTTAATCGGCTATTCCTGGTTTGATTTAGTTTTTGTTTCTTTGTTTTTGTCTTTGAATTTTCGTTTGGGAATCTTTGGAAAAGAATTGTAAAGCGCGGAAGCTCTGGCCCGTATAATTTTTCTGGTTTCAAAAGTGTTCGGAGATGAAGCGATTAATTCGTCAAGTTTCTTTTTGTTCTCTTCAATTTTGGCTGCAAATTCTTCATTGGATATTTTGCCTTCTGTTTTTAGGTTTCGTACTTCTTCCATATGCGCCTCCATTAGCTCGAATTGCTCATCGATCTCTGCTTTTGATAACTCGTCCGTTTGAGGTATTTTCTTTCTAACGTATCGAAATAGCAAAGGCACTTGAATAACTATTGAAATGAAAGCTACGCCAAGCACCATTGTGTTTATCGTGTTGATGTCTCCTTGAGATATTGCAGCGGAAGCAGTTATTGTCGCTACTAACGCTATGGACAAGGCACCGCGAACTCCACCAAGCATAGCAATATTACGCCACACGCCCGAAATTTTCTCTCCAAATCTGCTAAACACCGCAAGTATTGGATAAACTGTGGCTGCCCTAGCTATAGTTACGGCGGCATAGGCTGCTACAATAACTACAACTGACTGCGAAAGAGTGATAATATTTGTTTCAAGACCAATAATTACAAACGCTATAGAGTTGCCAAGGAAAGCTGCTATTTGCCAGAAAGTTATTACCGCTTCTTTTGTGGCAGGTTCCATGGCTGAACGCATTGTGTAGTTGCCAAAATACAATCCTGCAACGGCGACCGCTATTAGCCCTGACGCGCCTATTCCTGTCGCTAAAGCATATGAGCCATATACCACAGCGACTGCCAGTATGGTTTCAGCGACTCTGTCCTCAATCAGGCTGGAGAGCACTTCGCCTACAAACGCAACTGCTAATCCAATTAAAACGCCTGCGCCTAGAGTGAACCCGAAACTAAATATTGTTTGGGTTATAGCCACTTTTTGAAGCCCTATTGTGGATAGAATTATTGTGAAAATGACGATGCCGGTTGCGTCGTTGAAGGCGGCTTCGGTATCGAGCATCGTTGATAATTTGGAGGGAACTTTGACTCGTCGAAAAACCTCCAAAACCGTCACTGTATCTGTGGGTGCAATCAATGCAGCGAAAAGAAAAGAAACGTATGGTGAAAGCCCTACGATTTTCCATAGAATTAGTCCTCCAACAGTTGTTGCTATCAAAACGCCTATGGTTGCAAGGGCTAAAGATGGCTTAATTACAGCACGTAGATCATTAGCTCGAAGATGAATCATGGCTTCGAATATTAATGGAGGCACAACTAAACCGACGAAGAGCCCGCCTCCGCCGCCTTGAAGCAGTTGAGTATAAAGTGATCTTAACTGAGAAACAATACTCTGAAAAGAACCACCCTCAAATGTTAGCGAGGAGGCAACCACAGTAATTATTACCCCTGCTAAAACCAAAACCAAAGTGTAAGGTAGCTTAAGCTTATTTGAAAGGACTGCGGCTAAGAAAGCCAGCAGCAGAAATGCCGCCACAATGAGTTCGATGCTGAGAACCACAACCGCCTACCCCTTGGTTAACCTTGTTCTCAAATTCTCCAGAGCCCTTAATCAATCTGTCTAGGAAAAATATCAGAGGAGAGGAGGAGAAGAATAATTGGCGCCCAGGCCGGGATTCGGACCCGGATCAGGCCACGAGTTTTTTCGTGATGTCCTGCGGGCGACAGCCGCATATACTGGACCGAACTATACTACCTGGGCTATCTACTTGATGGCCTAAGCGCCGCAACAATACACGATAATTCAACTAATTAATGTTTCTCGGAAAATAATGTTTGTACCAAACCTTTCGCTACTTCTTTTTGGATTTAGGCGGTTTCTTTGTTTTGCGTGCGGAAAGAGTTTCATTCATCCACTTTATTTGATGTTCATTTAGTTGGGCGCCCCAAGTTTTAGGTCCAATAGTTGCGTTTACCAGCATTTCGTAGAATCTTTTTCTCTCCAGCAAATAGGTTTTTTCTGTTCTATATGCAAAGTGATGATCTCCATCATCAGTTTCCACGATGCCTTTGTCAAATATTCGAACCAAATCAACTTGCACTTTACCCCGCGTTTTCCTTAGATTAGCTAGAAGCGCCAAATCACCCAGTTTAATACTTTTAAAACAACTCGGGCCAATATCTGCAACAACCGACAAATCACTTGCCCAACTTGTTTCTTTCTTAATCCTGCGCTCTACATTTTTTGACAACACATCAGGAATGGTAAAATACCATTTACTAACATAATCATCCGTCCAATCTAGGATTTTTGTATGAGGCTTAATTTTCTTTGAATCACTGATGTTTGGTTTCTTCTCAATGTTCCACATTTTCTTGAATTTTTGAAGCTCTCTTACCGCTCTTGCATTATCCCATAAACTGCTAAAGAAACTCTTAATTTCATCAAGTTCTGAGCTCTCAAGGAGCACTCCAGTTTCAAGAGAGCTTTCAAAAGAAGGCTTTGTCAAAGTTGCAGAAGTAATTAATGCTGAATTGTCGAAAATGTAAATGTTTGAATTAAAATTTTCGTGCGACTTTACATTATCGCTACTAAAATGCTCCATGAAATACTGTGTTTCATACGGATTAACATCACCGCTTTTGATGGCAGAATCGGTAACTTTAAAAACAAAACGAATGTCGGCAAGTGAACTTTTCAATATCTCTTGCGAAAAAACTTGGTGAGCATCTGTACCCAGATTTGGTGAGCAAACCCACAAAATGCTTTTTGTATCTTGGGATTTTTGTTGAATCGTGTTGTAAAGTTCGTTGCAGGAGAGAAATTTGACCATAGCATAAAGTATGTTTGTTTATATAAAACATTTTTCTTGCGTGGTTTTTAGGTGGCAAGTTTTAAATGTAAAGGCAAAAGGAAATAGAAGCCATGATAACTAAATCAGCCGGCTTAGGGATATTATCAAGAATAAAAATAAAGTTGTTTCATGAGGATTTTAACCACTTTTTGGCTAATTGATTTGCTTCTTTTTGGTTTTTGTCATACATGGACGGGTCTGCTTTTTGTTCATCATGGTTTAACCATGCATGAGCAACTTCATGTGCGATTGTGAATTCAGAATTGTTTGCTCGCAAAATAATAAAGACGGGTTTTTCAATAATTTGTTCTTTACGAATCGTGCTTGCACGACCCTCGATAAATTGAACATTTTCATCGACAAATTCCTGAACTTCAATAGGTAGTTTGGCAAGTGTCTTAACAATTTTAGAAACCAAGACTATTGGTAACTGTGCATCAAGGACAAAGTAATTCTCTTCCAGTTTCTTATCTTTCATTTTTAAGCCTTGCTTCTTTCTGGTAAAAAAGTTTTATTTAAACCTTTAATGGATAATTTTGTGCCTTCCAAAAAACTAAATGCTATAGGATACAAAAACCCTTCATTGAAGGGCAGTTTTTGGGCTCTGATGCTTCTTGCCCGACATGTAATCTATGTCGATTTTGCCCATCGTCACAGAAGAGAGGCGTTCAGGCTTAATCTTTGAGAGCGTGGCTTCGGGGTTAATGGAGACCTGGCGCACAAGCACTTCCATCGCATGCTGCTTCTCAACCAAATCATCTATCAGAGTCATTTTGCCGCTGAAATGAACAGAGGTATAAGCATAATCGCACTTCTCAGTGACTCCAAAATCCAACAGCGCCTGTCCCCACACCCTGCTATTCGCTTTTAGGAATTCCAGTTTCTTTCCTTCGGATGCGCAGTGAAAATAGAGGCAATTTTTTTCTTCGTCATAACCATGGCTGAGGGAAACAAGATACGGCTCGTCATGCATGGAGAGAGCAATCGTAACATACTTAGTACTTTTTAGAACTTGCTTCAACTCTTCACAATCGGTTATTTCCCGATCCTTACGCCTAACATGAAAAGACATACTTTACCACTTAGATGCGAGGTAATATTAAACTTTAGAATTTGTTTAAACAGCAATTATTAAATCAATCTTTTGTAAAAGTTATCACAGCATTATACAATATTGTAAATGTGTATTATTAATCCCAATACCAATGCGAGAGCCCAAATTAAGAAAGTGGGTATCATCAATCGCCACACTTTTGAACAACCGAGTTCTCCTAAAGGATGAACTATCCAAGAACCAATGATAACAAGACCCAAAATGATTGCAGCTAATCCAGAGGCAACATGGAGCCAAACAATGGTTGACTGTAAAATTGGCAATCCGCTAATGAAAGTGATGCTTGTGCTAAAAATCGGAATCATTACGGAAATAACTGTTGTTAAGTTGAGTGCAAGCGCTAAAATGCTTAGAAAGCCATGCATTATTAGGTTTCTGTTCTTAGTTCTTATTCTGTAAGGGTACACGCCTATAATGAGCAAGATTAATGCAATAACTTGAATAACAGAAACTATGTTTCCTTGAAAGTCAAGTGCCATAATTTTAACCGTGTCAATTCTTAAGATGGGAACTTAACTATTAACTGTTTTATTTATCGAGTAAAAGTATGGCAACACAGAAATGCATGTCTGCTATATTATCTATCGAGAGATTTTTGTGAGTAAGCGTAGATTTTTTGATTCTCCAAATTGTGGATGCTGTATGTACAAAGCAAGTAGTTACTGTTGGGGGCAATGCTCCTTAAACATCTGGAAAAAAGACAGAGAATATTGATGATTTTGAAATTTTCTATACAAAAATTTCTTGTTAAATTTGTCCATAGTCTTTAAAGTCACTTAATTTTTTTTAAGATGTCGTTTAAAGAGTGAATTCCTTTTGGAAGAGACAGGCATATTTGAAAAAACCTGTAACAACACAATATTTATATGAATAATTATTCATATGAAATATAATTCATACAACAATAGGCAAGATGAAAAATGAAACCAGCAATAACAAACATCTGTTACCGCTTCTTTACCAACCTATCGAACCCCACCAGACTCGCCGCACTCGAACAATTAATGGAGAAACCCATGAGCGTGAACGAATTAGCCACAGCACTTGGACAAGAGCAAAGCATGATCTCGCACAACCTAAAACCCCTTCTTCAATGTAATCTCATCCTGGTAAAACGGGAAGGAAAAAATCATATCTACACCATCAACGAGGAAACCCTGCGTCCCATCTTCACTGCAATCGAAAACCACGCGTCAAAATTCTGCCCCATGGACGGGAAATGTCTAAAAGGAGAAAACTAACATGAAAAGAAAAATTGTAAATATAAATGAAAATCTCTGCAATGGATGCGGCAACTGCATTCCTAAATGCGTTGAAGGCGCGTTGCAAATTGTGAACGGAAAGGCTAAAATTATCAAAGAGGTTTATTGCGACGGGCTAGGTGCCTGCTCGGGACAGTGCCCTCAAGGAGCCATAACAATTACCGAACGTGAAGCTGACCCTTTTAACGAAACCGAAACCCACGAACACCTTAAAAGCAGAAACACATCGCCAACCATAAACATCCAAGCCAACCAGACGCCACAAAAACCGCAATGGCCAGTAAAGCTAGATTTAGTCCCAGTAAAGGCGCCATTCTTTGAGAATGCCCATCTGTTATTTGCAGCTGACTGCGCCCCAATTGCGATCAAAAACTTCCACGACTTAATGGTTGGTAAACGAACCATTATTGGTTGCCCAAAATTCAACGATGCAATGGCTTATGCAGAGAAATTGACTGAAATCTTCAAACAAAACACGATTGCCTCCGTATCCGTTGTACACATGGAAGTTCCTTGCTGCGCAGGTTTAAAATGGGCAGTAAATAAAGCTCTTGAAAAGTCAGACAAAAAAATCCCAGTTAAAGAGTTTGAAGTGAAGATTGGGGGTGAAATAGTTGAGCTCTAAAGGCAAACCAGTTGAAAAGAACCCTCAAACGTGCCCTGGACTTCGTGACTTGCTTCAGCCTAAACCAGCTTTTATTAAATGCCATGTTTGCGGCGGCGACCTTGAAATTTGGAGTGATGAAGACAAAACTACTTGCCCAAGTTGTGGAGCCGAATGGAAGCGCCCCGACAAATCAGCCGCCTGCCTAGAATATTGCCAATATGCTGACAAATGCCGGGGTATAATTGAATCTCGAAAAACCTAAAAGCTAAGAAGAACAACACCCGGTGCTACCACCAACTATTGTTGTTCTTTCAATAAGTCTAGCTCAATCAACTTTTTTTAAAATTATTTTTTTTAATGAAAAATTAAGATTTAGAAAAAAGAAAGTGGAAGAAGTTTATTCTTCGTCTTCGCAGTCTTCACAGTCGCAGTCGTCTTCGCAGTCTTCGTCTTCTTCTTCAAATCTGTGCAATACCATTTCAAAAACCCAACCAAAGGTAACCATGCTAACCTATAAGTCTTGTCCAAAATGTTAACCCACACCTGTTCCAGCCTACACGAAGAGATTACGATAAGTTGAAGTTGTCATAGCAACATCAACAATTCCGATTTCTCCGTTGAAGAAATATAATTAAAGATTCTTTTCTCTTTTTGACTTCATTTAACCACTCGACGCAATATGCCCAAATTGTCCCATGGAAAATCTTGTTACTTGATACATTATTCATTAGTAAAGCAGAGGTTGTTTTGTGTCAGTAGCTAAAAAGAAAGGCAGACGAATCGAAAAAGTCACAATCAACTCATTCAACCTCAGTTCAGAAGCTTCTAAAAAGGGGCATATAACAATCACGGGGAGTCACACTTCTGGCATCTATTCAGACCTTAGTTCAAAAGATTTCGTTGCAGAAATAGACAAAGAAGGACACTTAAAATTCTACGGTCCGGACCAACTTAGATCCCAAATCAACAAGGAGTTAATAGTAAAGCTTGATGAAGCGGATGCACTTTTCGGTAAACGTGATAAGATAAACATTGATCTAATGACAAAAACAGTTGAGCAGTTTAAGAAAAATAATAATCTACTTTTATCAAAGGAAACGAAATCGTCCAAACCTAAACTTCGCTTCGATGACCCTGATTCTTAAGCTGTTAATGATGAAGGAGTAACTTTGTCTCAAGCTAAAACCGATGAAGTAACTTATTGGAAAAACACCGTTTCCGATTTGCAGACAGCACTAGAAGGAGCAAACGAAAATGGCTTATTAAAAAACGATGCTGCCAAATACAAATCAATAATGGACAAAATAGTAAGCGCTCTAAACGATTTATCAGCTACTCCGCCAAAAACGAACGATGCTCGAAGCACTTACAGCCAAGCTTTGCAAGAATTCAACGACTACGTCAACTCAGCTCCCATGGAATGGCGTTTCAACTATTTCTATGCTTGGCCAGCACTAATTTACTTGATAGCACTATTTGCCGCTATCTTGATCTCATGGGGATTAGATCAAACAGCTATACTGAACCTAAACATTCTATGGATTCCCAGCTACGCATTTATTTGGGGCGCATTAGGCGGCGTTGTTTACGGTTTCTGGTGGCTCTGGCAAAACGTAAACAAAAGAAAATTTAGAAAATCCTGGTACCCATAGTATATTTTATTGCCTATTATGGGCTCCATTTTTGGTGCATTAGCATACATGGTTTTCATCGCAGGATTAATTTCAACAACTGGAGATACGACAACGGCAGTCAAGTCGCAGATTTTTGTTATATTTTTGTGCGCATTGGCGGGTTTCAGCGCTAGATGGATGGTGCAAGTGCTTGATAACATCAAAGATACAATTAGCGTTAAGAAAAGCTAGTCTATGGCAGTAGAGTTTCCCTCAAGCAATACCCTTCCTAAACCATTAAGTAGAAGTTTGACTCAGGTTGTTTTATGGCAAAAACTGCTTCTCCAAAAATAACTTATGTCACATTGTTTGCAGACGAGACCATTCATTCCAAATATGAGGCTGCTTTGGAAAAATTTGAGAAGCAGTTTGGACAGCGTTACCCTCTACACATTGGAGAAGATGAGGTATGGTCAACGATCGGCGAATTCACTCATCAAAGCCCTATTGACACTTCAATAACTGTAGGCACATTCCAAATTGGCACGCGGGAACATGCCAAACTTGCAATCGAGGCAGCCAAAAAAGCATTCCCAATGTGGAGCACCAAAAGCTGGCAGGAACGGATCAAAATCATGAATAAGGCAGCCAATTTGATTGATGAGCGGAAATTTGACATTGCGGTTGCCATCACTTATGAGGTTGGGAAGAATCGGGTTGAAGCGTTGGCTGAATGCTGGGAAGCCATAGATGCGATAAAGTTCTATTCTAAAAATATGGAAGATAAAAAGGGGTATATCGAAAAGATGGATGGAGGCGGACCAGGCGAAGATTGCACGGTCGTTTCAAAACCTTTTGGCGTTTGGCCTGTGATTTCCCCTTTCAACTTTCCTTTTATGTTGGCTAACGGAATGGCTCTTGGTGCTCTCCTTACTGGGAACACGGTTATTCTCAAGCCGACTATCGAGGCTCCGCTTACGGGTTTGATGCTTTACAATGTGTTCAAGGATGCTGGTGTGCCTGCGGGAGCAATAAACTATGTTACAGGTCCCGGTCCAAATTTTGAAGCGGAGTTTGTTTCAAACAGAGATGTCGCTGGAATTGCCTTCACAGGTTCCAGAGACGTTGGAATGAGGTTGTATCGGGAGTTCTTGACCCAGCAACCATACCCTAAGCCCATGATTCTCGAAATGGGAAGCAAAAATCCTGTTCTTGTAACTTCGTCTGCTAACATCAGCAAAGCGGTTGAGGGGACGGTAAGATCAGCGTTTGGTTATGGAGGTCAGAAATGCAGTGCAACTTCAAGAATCTATTTGCAGAGCGGTGTTCGAGATAAATTTCTGAAAGCACTTTGCGAACGAACTGAAAAGATTGTGGTCGGTGATCCCAGAGAAAAAGAGGTTTTCGTGGGACCAGTGATTAAAGAAGGCGTGGTTGAGAAATTCACTGTGGCATTGAGGGAAGCTATGGAAGCAGGTGGGAAAGTGCTTAGTGGAGGAAAAGTACTCAAAACGGACAAATTCGGAAAAGGCTTCTATCTTTCGCCTACGATCATCACTGGTTTGCCATCGACTCACAGACTCTTCAAAGACGAACTATTCATGCCACTAATTGTCTTGAACGAATTCAAAACTCTTGAAGAAGCTATCGCCAAAGTCAACGATACCGAGTATGGATTGACAGCAGGAATCTTCTCCGAAGACCCTAAAGAAATACAAGCCTTCATGAACCAGGTCCAGTTCGGCGTCCTCTATGCAAACAGGAGCGGTGGAGCAACCACGGGGGCATGGCCAGGAGCCCAATCTTTTACGGGTTGGAACGCAAGTGGGGCAACAGGGCGAGGAGTATGTGGACCTAATTATCTGCTTAATTTTCTACGTGACCAATCACAAACACTTGTTTCATAATAAAAAGAAAAAACTCAATTCGGCTTACACACAAGTCAGACAACTCAACCCAAGCAATCTGAATATCGATCCCAAAATTCATAAAATTTTAAACCTGAATAACAGTCTTAACTTCTGCTTCATAAATGATAAATCAACTTTCATACTAACATATTCTTGTTTACAACGACCAATCCAGAAATTCCCTGCGCTTTTTTGCCAAAAGTGGGATTCAAAAGCAAGAAGTTTCTCATGTAACCCCGACGAGTGTCAAAAGCTTTCTGAATGGCTTTTTGTCAACGCTCATATCGAGCTTAAGAAAACCAAGCGAGTTAACGCATTCGCAATCCAATATGTAGTTTAGAAATTTCCTAGAATCCTGTCAGCTTGTTATCTCTTCTAGTTTCTTTGCTTCTCTTTGAATCT
>PLTA01000035.1 GCA_003164295.1 Candidatus Bathyarchaeota archaeon | reverse complement strand
CATGTTGACATAAAAGTCCTAAAGTATCCTTGTTAACCCACACAAGCCAGCAATAGTCATTATTTGTTGCGTAAGGGCTAAAGGCGACAGTTCCGCCGACTCCGATGGAGCCAGCAAAAGACGCTGTCCCGTAAACGCCAAGTGTGCCTGCGACTGTTAAATTGCCTGAAGAATCTAAACTTGCTCTTGCACTCCCACCTTCAGCGGCAAAGATAACACTTGAACCACCAATATGAATAGGTTTACCGTCAGCCCATGTAAACAAACCTAAATAATCTTCACTTACAGAATACTTGATAAATGCGTTTGATGGTCCACTTGAAGGATTGGGACCTAAGGATATTTGATTATTGCCTGTGTTACTAATTGTGACATTACCCGCAACAGTCACGTTTCCTGATCCATCGTCTAAAGTGCTATTTCTTGTATAAAATGCGCCACTTGAGCGGGTGATGTGGCACCAAGAACCCAAAAAGGAACCTGCATCTGAATAACCCCAAATGTTGAAGTCTGAACCTGAATTGCTGCCTGACTCCGCAGTTAACAAACCTAATTGCCAACGAGCTACGCTGCTTGTTTGAAGCCCCCAATGTGGATTACCTCCTGATGATGTTCCAAGATTAGTGGTTAACTTAGTTGTGATTGTACCGCCGTTCCAAGCAGCAGGTGAATAAGAAGTCCAAACAGGTAGACCTGAAGAATTAACTTGCATAAATTGACCCGAAGAACCAGATAGTCCTGCTTCATCGTATAATTTGGCTCCAGAAGCAAATTTCAAAGCCCCAGCAAAAGCTACGGAGTAGTCATCATTAAATTGTGTTCCAACAACCGTGACATAATGCGTTGTTCCAATCGGGTTTATGTATTGACAGTAAACTGCACCCAGATCTAACGCTCCAAAGTATGCTGTATAATTTGAAACCGTCGCGCCTGTTCGGGGATCTTTATTGCATAAATACGCAAACGGACTTGAACTATCAGCTATAAGCGAAAGAACATGATTATTTGACCACACCAAATTGACAGCAGTTGAAGAATATGAGAATTGTATTCCGCCTGCAACCTGTATCGCATTTGGGATGTATAAGTCACCTGAAGCTGCTATGCCATTTACTGAAGCCCGCGTGCCTATACCGTTATCATTGTACAGTGTCGAAGTCCAGTAACTTAAGTTTGAACTTGTATGTCCTAAAAATATGAAGTTGCCAGCTGTAACCGAGTTAAAAGATGGTGTAGCAGTAGTGTGTAAATCTTGATCATAAATTGAGTCTGAGCCAGCAACGAGATGGGTTGATGCGTGCGCTGAAGGCGTAAATGTTGCAGGAATAGAAGTTATTTGTGACCAAGAAACTCCAAAACTGCCAAGATACGTTTGGAGATTTCTTACCTGAGTGACATCGACAAGATACGGCATAGTCTTTTTCTCCTAAGATGTTGGGTTGAAAAGCTGATACGTATTTTCTAAGGCTTGAACTCGATCATGCAGTTGGCGTGCTACGCCAACGTCGCCATGAGCGCTATAAGTCCACTGCTCCATGTCAAGCTGCATAAACTTAGGTACAAGCGACAAATCTACCACGTGACTAAAACCGCTGCCTTCCACATTTCGCTCGATGGTATGGGTAATCTCTATCATGCGGTAGCTTTCTGAACCGTTTAAACTGATGTTTTTGCCTGGATACCAATTCCAAGCACCCGCAACAAGACCCGCACGTCCATCACATCTTAACGAAACCGTTGATAGTGGAGTCATGCGTTGATTGCAAACAGTTTCAGCATAATTGTTGAGGTCAGTTTGGTAATTGATGTTTGTGCGGGTAACAGTTAATTGCCTTTGACCATAAGGACTTTGGCTAAAATAACGTAGGCAAATCGGGCAAACTCCAAGTCCTGAGTGGATCCCGTCTGTGGAAACTGCATTATAATTGTTTAACCCACTGTGATCGGCAGTAGCTACAACCTGCACCTGGGGATAAACAAGATTATCAAACAAAATATAATCAATTCGAGTAACATGAATCCCCGGACCAGATGGCAACGCGCCTGATTCGCCACCACTTAAAAAAGTGACGTTAACGATTTTCCAGTTAAACCCCGTATTTCCAGATGCAGTGCTAAAATGATCGAGAACCCATTTATCATGCCCTTGATCACCAAAAGGCGGAGCAGGCCCATGACTGCCACTCCAATCATAAATTTGGGCTTCAGAGGTTAAATTGTAGCCGACGTTACATTCAAAAACGAGCCATTTGTTAAATCGGTAGTTGCCGCCCCATTGAAAATGAATAATGTTTCCTAAATTGTCAGTTAAAGATATTGAAGGCGTGATAAATTTGGGGTCGCTCAACGTCCAGGTTTGATCTTGATTTTCAGGAGTCCCAGCGGCATTGTGTACAAATATGCTGAATTTTATAGTTGCAAGACTAACTTGGTTAAAGGGTAGATACCAATGGAATAATCCGGGGAAATTCATGCCCCACATAATCGATTGATTAGTATCGTCCAAAGTTGTTTTAGCAGTGATTTTTAATACTGATGCGCCTGCTTGGGGAAGCTGCCAAATATCTGTGGAGACGTAATCGATTATTGATGCGGCGTTTGTTGCGGCAAACCAGTACTGTGCAGTTCCCCAGTCTGTCCAACTATCATTAACATCGATGCCTCCATACGCGGATATGACGTTGCGTAGTTCTCTGCTATTGACAGGCTGAACATGAACAGGGCCTATGATGTTGTTTTGAGCTGTGTTGTTTATGAAGCTCCAGGCTGAACCATTGTAAGTGTAGAACCCGGGAATGTAGGAGCCAGATTGTTGTTTTAAGATAAACTGTTGATTTGTTGTTGGTGAATTTGGGAAAGTTGGGCCGTCTGGAACATCATAGAGATTTATGCCGCTTGAGATTGTGCCAACGGGAAACATTACCCAGTTTTTGTTTAAATCAACGTAGCCGTCAAAGTTTGCGAGATTTAAGAGGCGCCTTATGTTGTCGCTGATTAATGTTCTGCCTTGGCTATCCCAAAAAACTGAGGTTGTAGTATCTGGGACAAGAACTTGCCCCACTATTTCGGTGTAATTAGTTGATGCTCCTAAAACTGGGGGCGATTGCCCAAAAGTTAACAGATTATAGATGATGCTGTTTATATGATTTGAATCGCTGCCCCAAACAGTTTTATTTTGCAGATCCTGCCCAAAATCACGCCCCTGCAACTGCACTACTTGCACACTTTTTGACTTTTGATCTTGAGTCTGAATAAAATCGGGAATATCAAGGTAACCATTGAAGAAAGGATATTGGGTGCCACCAAAATCGGGGGCTAAACTGATGTTATTTACTGCGTTCACTGGAAATTGACTTGATGTTAAGCTGCCATCATTATTATTTAATAATAAAGTAAAGTTACCAATGCCTTCTGTGGCTTTCCTGGTTATGCTTGCTTTTTGAATTCTACTAGAAATATCAGCGCCATTCACGGTAGCTGTGATAAGATTTGTCAAGCTGGAATAATTCCCCTATAAACATTAAGATATGCCTCTGCGCGTTCTTTGTTGAACTGGGTTTCAGTTTTTACTTGCTGTGTTTTCATATAGTTGTCAAACCAAACTTTCAACACTTTTTCAAGTTCAGGCAAAACCATAAGAAAAGCCAAAGGCGGAAGAGCACCAGCAAAAGATTCTGCACCCCCAAGTAAACCAGCCTCGCCCATAGCTCCAATGCCTTCACGCATCCCCACACGTGCCAAGGCTTGAGGAGAACGAAAAACCTCCAGCTCCCTCAGTCGCCGAACACTAAAAGCCCTAGCCGGAGCCAATTGAGTCCCACTTTCTAGAGGCGCCTTCGGAGTCAACTTCAACTCGCCATCAGCAGAAAAACTAAATTCTGTCTGACGGGACTTAATTAAAACCTTATTCGGATCATTTGCCTTCATCGCAGCAACCGCAGCTGCTTCCGCATCCTGCTTTCGACTCATCGCCTGGAGTTCATTTAGAAGAGAATTGTTATCTTCTTCTCTAAACGCTAGTTTATGATTACGAATAGCCTGCATCTTATCTCTAACATTATCACTCATCAAATCATCATCCAAGATAAAACCGCTAACAGGAAAAAGCCCACAACGGCAGTGCTTATGCTTTCGAACCTCAATTACGCCCTCACCGTTGACAGTTGCATCGGGAAAAAACAACGGTATCTCTGAAAGCTTGAAAATGTTGAAGTCCCAAGGCAAACAATCTTCACAAGGCGGCGTCAAACAAAAGTCACAAATTCGATATTCGTAAGTAGGCTCTTCATGCGGCAAATTCTCTGAAGCAGCAAAGTAATCATTGATTTTATCAGAAGAAACACCGTCAAACCCCAAGAAATTCAGCCTCCAAAAGGAGAAAAATTAAGCAGAAGGCGTGACACTATCGCATTTGAAACTGTAAACAGTCACAACTTCTTTCCCTGTCGCATCAATTGTCATCGTAGCTTTGCCAGGCGTAACATTAACACATGTAAACGTCACAGTGGATCCGTCTGCTGCTTTAGCTGAAACAACAAAATAAGGAATCGTAACAGGATCGCCACCAGGTATCTTATAGGGTCCCCACGTCGGCGAAGTACCATCAGCAGCCAAAAGAGGCTTAAACAATGTACTTGTCATTTGCAAAGTCAACTTTACATATTGGTGACCTGGATTGTACCCTTGGGGCGTTGTTGAATTAATGACCATTGCCGGTGTAGAACCTTCACCATCGTCTCCAATGACCTCATCATAAGTAAACGCTTTCATCCCACTCGATACAGTAGTGCAATTTACAGAGGATGCGCCAATCTTAGCAACTACACCTGTAGTATAAATCATAACCAAACTTTTTCACCCCCACTATGTTCCTTCAGGATACTGAAGAGTAACTATCACATCACGACTGCTATACTGAGACACATCATAAGCGCCGCTAAGCCTCAAAGCAGAAATCTTCAAATTTCCATTAATAAGAATACTAAAATTCGCTGCCAAAATCGCTCGAACCGCAGCAAAAACGGTATTTCGCAAAGCCTGATTCGCCGCCAAATTAGCTTGACCCCTAACCATTATTTTAACTTCTACAATCTCATCGGTCACAACACTTGATTCTGAACTTCGACCACTGGAACCCCCAACTTCAAAACAAGCCACCATTACACTATTGGGACTTGTACTGTTAGCCCAGGTTGCAGTAGTTGTGCGATCAGTAGGCCAATCAATCGTCGACGCAAGAGGAGCAGTTAATACCCACTGAGTCTGAAGAAAAATGCTTAAAGCAGCAGCAGACATTATAAGAAAAACTCCAGACAGTTAGTTAAAAGCACCATTTTGACTTTCACTCAATCAAACATCCATCAATTTTGATAAATCAAGTATTTAGAAAATAAAAAAAATATTGCTGTTTAATGCGTTAGCTTATATAGACAAGGTTAACTCCCGTGCTTCATAAGGAGGAGTTAACTTGAATGGGCGATTAGCAATTGCATTGGTTGCCATTTTGTGTATGTCAATGTTCTCAGCTTTAGCGCTAACGGTGAATGCTCAATCTGCCGGGGACTGGCCAATGTATCAAGCTGACCCTTCGCACAGTGGCGTAGGTTCAGGTAACCCGGTGATTACTCCTTCACTCCTTTGGAAAACCAACATGCATTCCAGCGACGCAGATAGCGTTTCTTCTTTTAATTCCCCAATTCTTGTGGACGGTGTAATTTACGTAGGTTTAGGCGGCGTTTACGCCGAGATTAGCGAATATGTACCCCCCTGACTTGGGGCGGCATCTATGCCTTCAGAGCCTCAAACGGCGCCGTACTTTGGGATTACATAGACAACTCGTCCAGTGGCATTAACACGCCCGCTTTCGCCAACGGAGACATCTTTTTTGGCTCAAACAACTACGTTGGTGCGTTGAAGGCTTCTAATGGCGATTCAATTTGGAACAACACTGCCAATGGCGGTGAGTCCCCTGTTGTAGTTAACGGAGTCGTCTATGACAACGGCGGTAGCAGTGTTTACGCTTTAAATGCGACTAACGGCGACCAAATCTGGGCAAGAGATGTACCGGGCTTGTCAAATCCTGCTTTCTCAAATGGAGTCGTTTATACTTGTTCAATTAATGATAACGTCTATGCTTTGAACGCCACAAACGGCGACAATCTCTGGAATTATACAACTGGGAGTGGTGTCGAAACCTCTCCCTCTATTGTAAATGGAGTTGTCTATGTAGGATCTGATGACGGCAACGTGTATGCTTTGAACTCTACTACAGGCATTAAAATGTGGAGTTATTCTACAGGTGACGATGTTGTTTCGTCTCCTGCTGTTGTCAACGGTGTGGTCTATGTAGGCTCGAATAACGACGACGTTTATGCTTTGAATGCTTCGTCGGGCATCAAAATCTGGAGTTACTACACGGGCTACTCCGTTTATTCATCATCGCCTGCAATTGATAACGGCGTAGTCTACATAGGGTCAGGCGATTTGAATGTTCATGCATTTAATGCTTCTACAGGTACACAAATATGGAGTTATCCGGTGACTGGGTTTGCGAGCTCTTTTGCGGTTGCCAACGGGGTAGTTTGCGTCGGAACTGGTAGTGTTGGGGAACTTCTTGTTTTTGGTACTTCGTCAACATTCTTGTCTAACGCTTTTCTCATTATAATCGGTGCGGTAATAGCGGTCGCAATTGTTGCTATAGCGGCTGTCTCAATTTTTAAAAAGAGATTGAAAATTAATGCAGTAAGTTGGCAACAAGGGCAGGAAGTGAAAAGTGGCAATTGCATTAGTCTTATTTTTGTAAAGTTTAAAAAACCAAAAGGAAAAATCTTTAGAAAGTGCTTATCGTCACTGATTGTGCTTCACCGCTGATGTCGTTTGCGATGGTGCCTTTCTGCCCGTTCTTTACGCTGTAAGCAGTTTAGACGATATTGCCCTGAACAGAAAAACTCAAATTTTTTCACCTTTGAGATAGGCTGCTGGAATCTCCAATCCAAAAACCAAAACTTTCCCCATTTTTTTGGCTGTTCTCTTTGCGGAACATTCTGTTCTCTGAGGAGAGCTATTAGAGCGCTGCTCTTTCTAGTCGTGAAAATAGGAGGTAAAAATTAATGAATAACCAAACATCATCAGTTCCTAAAAAAGCTAACAGGAATAGAAGCATAGGAATTGCTGTTGCATTGATAGCGCTAATAGTTGTAGTAGCAATAGTAGGTTTCTATCTTTTCAATGGAAATAATTCAATAGTTGCACCAATTCAAACTCCAACATCAACACCAGTGTCAACTCCGACTCCAACACTTGTAAGTAATATCCAGGTATCTGGCACAGTCGATTACAAAGGCTTGGAGATTCAGCCCACACAAATTGA
Organism: Candidatus Bathyarchaeota archaeon; assembly: GCA_003164295.1. GTDB lineage: Archaea > Thermoproteota > Bathyarchaeia > Bathyarchaeales > Bathycorpusculaceae > Bathycorpusculum. The sequence continues at coordinate 51,564 of PLTA01000035.1, read as the reverse complement.
ATTTGTAGATACGGATAACAACAATTTAACATATACTACGCCAGTTCAAAATGGATTCTACAACATATCTCTTCCAAGTCAACAGATTTATGATGTAGTCGGAACTTGGGGAGGATTAACAATTAATGCAACAGGGATACCGATGAGCAGAATTGATATGGGAACTTTAAATCTTAATGTGGGCGTAGGGATAACTTCAATAGCTCAAAATCTACCTATTCCAAACCCTTCGCCTTAAGATGAAACATGAAAGTAAACTACCTCAGCGTTGATCATATAAACGGGTAATTTACTACTTCTGCTTGATTAGTTGGCATCTAAGCCTTCATCCCCTTCAATTTTTTTCGGCAAACAAAATAAAGAAGCCAACCTATTGCGAAAAGCACTATGGCAAAGGGAATAAGCAGAAATCTAAGTTTTCGCCAAGCCATTCTAATACCTCAGTCCTCTGCAATGGGGAACTTCCTGCCCCAGGCGTGCTTTCGCTCCTATGGCTACAGTTGAAAGATTCATTATATTTCGGGTAAAACTGTCTTGGAAGCTTTGTACTGCGCTTTGAAATGAGAATTTTCCAACGGGAGCTTTGGTTACGAATAAGTCGCCAAGTTTGTAATCTGCCGCTCCCAAAAGCATCCCGCCACTTGCTGCAACTAAAACGCTCATACAAGCAAGATCAAGGGCGGCTAACTGCGCAAACGGGTAACGCGGATCCAAACAGCCAGGGCTCAAAGTTGGCACGAGACTGGCGATGTATTTGTTAGCGTGGTCAATCTGGCTCTGTAGGCAACCTGTAGAAATCGTTAAACCGAAAACGGTATAATTACCATTATTGTCAGGGCCAGTTACGTTTAGATGGCTAACAACTTCACTTAGAGTGGTGAAGGCAGGCGAGAAAGGGACCCAAGTCATGGTTATCACTTGTAATTATGATTTGCCGGCTTTACGGTCCATAACTTAAAAGATATGGGCAAACTGAATTTGATTTTAACTTGTTGCTAACCCTGTGATTGAAGCTTGGCATTGACCGTTGACTACAATCGGAGCGTACCTGGTGCTGAGAATGGGCTTCACAACTTCCTTGCTTTTCAACAATTCAACATCAGTCGTGAGAGGTCTCTTAACAACAAAGTATCCAAGCGGCGCATAAGCAGCTGAAAGGTTCTTACCAGTTGATAAGCAAATGATTGTTCCTGCGGGAACGACATTACTCCAGCAAAGTTCCCATTCGCCCAGCATCTGAATCGGCTTCTGAGTAATCGGCGATATCTCTTCACGGTACAAGCTGTAGTTTGGCAGGTTCTTGATATCACGCTTCTGAATCGGATTACAAACAATCGTGTCCATCATGAAGTCGCCGGCGTTGATCAAAGCCTCAGCATTGTTAAAATCTTCCATGCCTGCAGTGCCTGCTTTGGTGAATTCGGTGCCTGTTACAGTGATTGTCTTACCGGTACATGCGAAGCTATTTGCGCTTGGAACTGCAGCTAGCATTACTGTCCAGCAGTCAAGTTCAATCTGATACGCTAAGCGTCTCCCAAGCCTCTTGAGTTGCTGGTTAACCACTGGCAGATCGACGTCTTCAACGTCTTCTTTAGGAATTTCCATAGCTTGCATACGTTTGTATGGGCTAATGGTAGCGTATTTCATAGGTGTGTAATCGACGGGTGCAGCGGTGCCTGGAGCAACTTCGCTTATGCCGACACTGTGAGAGCCGTTTTCAATCGCGTAAGTCTTAGTTCGGCCATGCTTCAAAATATCATCGGTGAGTAATCGTTTCAGAATCAGGTTTGGCATAGTCATTTCTATGATGACCTGGTTCAGTTCCGGATACTGAATGGCAGCACTATCAACAAAGGTTAAAGCATCTTCTACAAAACTCATTTTTTTTCCTCCAAAAACAATTTTTCTTGATTTATCTTAGTTTTCTAGCTTTCAAAAAAACTTGAAAGGATCCTCGGTTACCCGAAGATTATTTGAACTTGCGCGTTATTTGCGCCACCAACAACTACGACTCCGCGGCGATTTGACAAAGCATTGATGATTGCTGCGAGACCTGAAGCTGTGATTACTCCTGTGGTTGTGTTAGCCGTCAATGTTGCGCCAAGAGCTGCATCTGTAGTAGCTGCCAAAGCTGCGATGCCGCCGTTAGCTGAAACGACAACTGCACCAGCTGACAATGTGCCGCCTGAAGTGTTCTTGCAGCGTATCCTATGACCGAAGACGTAAACGTTTAGCAATTGGTTTCCGAACGTGTCTACTGGAGGCACTGACTGGACAAAGCCGACGAATGCTGCGTTAGCACCTGCACATTTACTGACCGCGTTGTTGCTTGAGACGTAAACTGGGTCACCTACTGCTGGCGAGGTATAGCCTGAATCTGCTAGGAAAGTCTGCTCTAAGTCAGGAATTACTTTAGGTCCTACACCGTCAAAACTTGACATTACTCTGCCTCCTCAGGATCACTATGCGTTATATCCGCGGTTAAGCTGCCCATCCGTTTTGCGGCTGCAGCTAATTCGAGCCCAGCTTTCTTCAAGTTGCCCTTCGATGCAAACATGTTGTTTAAGCGTTGTGCGTCATCAATTCCTGCGCCTACACCAAGGCCTGGTCCCGCTTGGCCTTTCCCGTTTGGTCGAGGCTTAGGAACTGCGGCTTCAACTGCAGCTTTAACAGTTGTTTCTATCTTAGCTTCCAATGTCTTTTCAGAAGCAGCAATAGCGGCTTTGCAGGCATCCATGATCTGCGATGTATTCTTCGTTAATTCATCTTCTAGCTGTTGGTACGTCAATTCCGTGCCAGCTTTAGGTTTTTCACCTGGAGCTGTCGGAGCGACTGGTGGCTGATTTTCACCTGAACTCATTTTATTTTTTTCTCCTATTAGATTGTTAAGCCCGTGTAAGTCAGGCTGTAACTTTGCTCTAAGTTCTTTTAGGCCACAAGGACAACGCGACTTATCCCCACAGTCACAGACAGAAGCAACTAACCCCCGACGCTGCGATTCATCCATAGCTGCGGCGAAGCCTTTTAGATGAAAAAGATTGTTAGGATAGGCTCCCTCAGCTACAATGCTAAGTTCTAAAACGCGGGGTTGATGCACGATCTCCCAGGCACCCGCGCATAGGTGAACCATCATCATATTGTCGTCGCGTGTTTTACCCTGGCATAAACTGCAAACAATATTATCTGAGACAACTCGCGGGCTAACCATACGCAGATATTTCTTTTCAATCTGGGTCAGAAGCACCGGGTCGCTTGAAACTTCAGCCTCAAAGAAAACCTGATCACCAACTCGGTTAGCCTTAGTAACTAAGCCCTTAACTTTGTCTGCCTCTTCTGAACCACCATGGTTAATACGTAACTGAGCATTCTGCAGACTAGAACAGAAGAAATCAAGATCTTCCTCTGGGACCTGCCAACGGTTCTTGTTAACAGAAGAATCTATCGCTTGACCTTCGATGATCCCAGTTTTCCTAATATCATCTAGGCTGGCTTTGACGTCAATGTCGTAATTTAATTCCAAAGACAAATTCTCCGGTTAACGCAAATTTTTTAGTTGATCTGAGATTTTTACGCAGAAGCAACCGCAATTCGGGTGTACATTGCAGGCGAACGTATCATCAGCAACAAATTCTCCCCAAGGGAAAATATCCCGTAAATCATCTGGGTCTTCAAGCTCGTATTCGTCGCCGTCGTAACCTTCGCATTTAACGCACGTGTTAGGACTTTGCGAATTGTGAAAGCACCAAGTAGAAGATTTCACGTTAGGGTTAACAACCGCAGCTTGTACAGCTCTTACAGCATGAATCGCGTTAGCCGCCTCTCGATACATCTCTTTTCCACCCTCCATGCTTGGTCAAGAAATTTGGACTAAACTTAGTCAAGAAACTTTTACGGAAAGCCTTTTAGCGTAAACCGTTTCAAAGAGTAATCTGTGAGGATAGTTTTACTCCATGCTTTTGCAATTAGGAATGAAAGGCAACTTGAAGAAAACATTGGTAATTGTATTTGTTGCTATTCTGTGTTTATCGATGTTTTCAATATATGGGTCAAAGGTTAATGCTCAGCAGTCAGCCGTAGACTGGTGGCCCATGTTCCATCATGACCTGACACATACAGGTTATTCTACTTCAACAGGGCCACTTACAAACAAAACCCTCACCCTTTGGACTTTTGCAGCTTATTACTCGGTCTCATCTTCCCCTGCCGTTTTAGACGGTGTAGTCTACGTGGGCTCTGATAATGGCAACATGTACGCTGTGAATGCAGCGACGGGTGAAGACTTATGGAGCTACAACACCAACGGGCAAGCTGTTGCGTCTTCTCCTGCTGTTGCTAATGGTGTAGTTTATGTCAGTGCGGAAGACGACAATTTGTACGCATTGAACGCTGCAACGGGCACAAAAATATGGAGTTACAAAATCGGCGATTCTTGGTTTTCTTCTCCAGTCGTTGCAAACGGTTTAGTATACGTAACCTGTACCGATGGCAACGTTTACGCTTTGAATGCTGCCAAAGGAACAAAAGCATGGAACTGCACAATCGGCAGTTACGCGGATTCTTCTCCCGCCGTTGCTAATGGTTTTGTCTATGCAATCTCAGGAGAGGGCCATTTGTACGCTTTGAACGCTGCCAAAGGCACCAATATATGGAACTATACAACAGGGAACTACGGATCTTCTTCCCCCACAGTTGCAAATGGCTTAGTCTATGTTAATTCAGAGGACGGCAACATTTACTCACTCAACGCTTCCACGGGGACAAAAACATGGAGCTATCCCACTGGCTCCCCCAGTAGTTCTACGATTACTTCTACTCCTGCAGTGGCGAACGGGGTTGTCTATTTTGGCTCATATGAAGACAATTTTTACGCTTTGAACGCAACAACGGGTGCATACTTGTGGAGCAACAGTATAGACAGAAGTTCTTCCCCTGCCGTTGCAGACGGAGTTGTCTATGGTGGCTCAATAGACGGCTATATGTATGCATTGAACGCTTCAACGGGTGCTTTCATATGGAGCTTCGCGGTTCCTGGCAAAAATTCCGCTGTGGTGTCTTCTCCTGCTATTGCAAACGGCGTGGTCTATATAGGCGCATCTTCAGATACCGATTTCGACGGTAAGGTTTACGCCTTTGGTGCAATTGAGGTCCCTCAACCCTCTCCGCCTATATCTTCAACATCGCCAACGGTTCCAGAGTTTTCTCCGATGTTGGCTATTTTGACATTGATAGTTGCGGTATCTATTTTCTTTGCGGTTATGTTGTCGTGGAGTCAAGACAGAGCTCGCACAAGATACGAAGCCCCCGCCCCATCCCTTACAAGCTGCGCAGGAACACCCTTACCTAAAGCCTTCCGCGGTTGCCCAGGTGTCTGAAATTGCCTTGTTTCAGGCAGTGTCTCCGGTACTGGCTGAGCTGCGTTAACTGTCGGCTGAGCTTTCAAGACTCCATCGATCTTTTCCGGAAGGCCCAGTTCGCCACGTGCTTCTTTATCGCCCATCAACATGTTATTGTACAGGTCGATCACGCGGCTCATCTTGACATCTGTTGGCGGTTCCCAAATCGGCTTCCATTTTATCTTAGGGATCTTATCCGGTATGATCAAGGCTTCTGGGAAGTCGCCACGTAAGATCAAAGGAAATAGCTGCAGTTCATAGACGCCACTGCGGTGTTTCTGACGCATACGCAGCCTAGTTATAAACTCCTGCATTACAACATCAGCAGTAACCCTGTTGCTTCCTTCTGTTTCTCCCAAAAAGATCTTAGGCACACCAAGTTGGCTGTCACGTTGACGCTCCAGGTACTCTATCCACCATTCAGCCTTCAAGTCCTTGGTTAGAGAGGACATTGGCGTAACCTCGACGTCACCTCTAACTGTCAGATCCGTGCCTTGGTCACGCACAGCAAGAGTATTTGACATAACATCTAGTTGGGGATCACTCCATGGTTCAGGCATCCCGGGTGCACCGTTGCCACCGCATTTAGCGATCAACATCGGTTTAGTGTAAACTTTCATGATTTTAGCCATGTCGACTTGGAAGTCATCGATCAAAGCTTGAACATGCAATATGCTGCGCAGAGAAGAGGTTCCGTAGGCATTCTCAAAAAACCAGCTGGAAACGTTGTTGAGGGTTCGGTAAACTTCTTCAGGGTCAAAAACCACAGGCGGGTATGAATTAAGCTGGGCATAGCCGAAAATGTTTTTGTAGCAGTCTTGGCGAATCCGCATATATTCGGGATCAAGAGTTTTTAGCCACAGTACCTTGGAGGAGTCTTCATCCATAACTGGCTCAGTGTAACTGGTGCCGAAAACCTGTGCGTCTTTCTCTTCCGATCGCATTATATCAAGGATGTCATGGCTTTCAATCCAATCCTCAAGAAAATCGCGGAAAGTGTTTGTGCCGCCTTCCAAAGTGAACCCGTTTGAAATCTCCAAGTTAACTTTTACGTCGACTGAAGCCTGGATACGTGGAACAAAAGAGTATAATGCCTTGAATTTTGGCAGGTCTTCAACAGGTGTGACTCCCCAAATGCGATCCCAAAGTGACGTGTAGGGGCTGCTGACAAAGCCGATCCCTGAAGCTGCCAAGTTATAATTGTTGACGTACTGCATTAAGTTCCAGTCGCCACGCCAAGCAACCGGAACCTCTGTTTCACGCTGAGAAACCGCAACGGCATTTGGCACGTTGCGAAGCGGGTTAGGCATCGCTAACGAAAGATCTTTTCTCAGCAGGACCATCAAAAACCCCTCATTGTTTCTTTTCAGGTTCAGATTTCTTAGAGGCTTCAAGCGTGATAGAAACTTCTATTTCATCAATTATCACATTCTTGAATTGTTCTACCCCGTTAATGCGAATATGTAAGCTACGCATACGTGATGCGTGCTCCATACCGAGAACTTTGACAATCTCGTCTTTTGCACTTGCAGAAACCAAAATTTCATCGACCATTTTTAATCATCCTCGATTGGTTGTTTTTTCTTAACTACAGCTACGCCTTTTCCTTGAGGCATCGCGGTAACGCCAAGAAGGTTGCGAGCCATAACTTCCACGCAGTCTAGTGCGTCGTCATGTGCACTTCTTGGGAACTGGACCCACTCTTGGAAAAACTCGCTTTGAGTGTAAGGCCAAGCGGGGTTAAGGAAGGCACGTCTAGATTCAAAGTGACTGCTTAACGGGATCAAGCGTTCTTCTTTGCCTCTTGAGGTCACTGTCGGCACGATCGGGAGGCCTTGCAGCTGGGGCATATACATGATTACTTTTTGGAAAGCGTTTGACTCCACATAGATCTTAGCATAGTTATGGATCCCGTGAAGCTGCAGCAGGAGTTGCATTGCAGCCGGATACGGCAACAGCTTAGCGTAAACATCATAGAGATACATCCGGTTAAGAACGCGGTCATAGCTCGCGGTGCCGACTGCGAATAAGTCGCCTTCGCCAAGAGCTGGGTCCACACCAGCATATTTTGGCAAATGAGGCGAGGGCACAAAGTTGTTATCAACTTCATTCCAGGGATGAAGCCACTCAGACTTAAGCAAGTCACCCATCATGCCTGTCGGGTCATTCTGATATTGGCTGTTAAAGTAAACCGTGCCGATATCGACTTTTTTCTGCATCAAACGCTCATAAGACCACACTTGCGGCCAGAGCACCTGAGGCACTTCGCCTTTCTCGACGCCCTCATAATTTTGGATGGCTTTATAGACTTTGAACGGCCAACCTTTGCCGCCCTTCACAACTGACTGAATCAAATCATTATAAAGATCTGCGTAATGCCACCGAGTCCCAATCACTAAAGTGGCGCCATGCGAAAACAAAGTTGTAAGCAGGACCTTGAAGAACCATCGGTTGACTTTCTCCAGCTGATTGGGTGTGTTAACGTTTTCTTCATCAATAATGTCGTCGGCAATTATGAGGTCAAAGCCACGACCAGTTAAGGAGCCGCCTAGACCGCAGCCATACAGAGTTGGAAATTTGCTGATGGTTTTGCGGTTGACGAAAAATTCGCTATCGGTCCATTTCTGCGGGGTCTTAGGCTTCAGATCGCCGAAAACGCTGATGTAGTGCTGATCGTTCTCAATCCGGTTGCGTATGGCCGCCACAGTTTGCTCGGCTAAAGGCGCGGTTTTGCTGACGATCCCGATTCTAATTTCAGGAAAGTTCCCAATTAACCAGGAGGGGTAATTTATGGAGACGCATTCGCTTTTCGCGTGCTTCCGCGGAGCTTCCAAATGAAACTGTTTTAACGCTCGACTATGCCAGGGTAAAGGGCTAAAATGACGCGAGTCATTCTCCGGCTGAAGCAAATCATACCATTCATCTTGAAACCAAGCAGTGTCAATGTACCCAAGATAACGCGCGTAATACTGCAGATTACTGCGGGCCAGTAGCTGTCTCTGCTCTTGAGAGAGCCTCTTCAGCTCGTAGGAGGGCTTTTCTATCATCTTCAGACATCTTGGTTAGATCAATCGTTATTTTAGTCTCAGTCTTAGCATTTACCTGCATAACATTATTCTGCTGCACAACAACAGCCGGCGAAATTTGCTTAGGCAACAAACCTAAACTTTGCCCAATGTCAACCTCCGCTTTAATAGATTCTATAAACTTGCCAATCGCGCCCACCCGAGCATTAGCAGACTTACAGGTCTTCATCAAAAAAAGGGCTTCTTCCCGAGCCAACTGCAACTGATGAAAATAAGCCATTCCATCCTTATGAGCTTCTTGATTTGCCCAGATAAACGGCTCCCAATTCGCACGGTCTTCCAAATCATCAAGCAAAGCAGCCTCCGTGCATTCAAATTCAATAGCCATCTGTCTAAGAGCTAAAGGGTTTAGGTGACCGCTATGATAGGCTATCAGCATTGTTTTGCGTCGATGAAAAAGCGGCAAGGTCATTCTCACCATTGGTTCCTTTGGCTGTTTACCCGCTGCGCAGACTTGTTGAGGCATTTCTGAGGTTATTCCAAGAGCATCTTCCAACGATGCTATGCGCTGGCCTTCAATAGCCTCTGGGGGAGTCGACATAACTTGGCACTTCAACCTATTCTGTTAGTTTTTATTTTCTGTGCATCACAGAGATACCGTTGCTTCTCAGAGGCTTCAATTAACTCGTTAATTGCTCTTGAAGATGAGCGAACTTCAAGGTAAAACTTTACGCCTTTCTCCGTTAACCGGTACACTTCATTATGTCGGGTATTTGTGGCAGATGTCAAGCGTTTACCTTGAGGCGGCTTATTTGTGATCTTTACTTCAACGAAACCAGTCTGCACCAAAATATCCAGGATATTGCGCAAAATCAGGCAGTTGATATTGACTTTGTGCATGATGTGAGTAATTTTTAAGGGTTGACCATGTAGTACTTCGAGAACCGCATAAATCAACTCTGCTCGAGAACGTCTCAATTTTCATTCGCATCCACAATTCGCTTAATAGTAGCAATCCGATTCTTCGCAGACTCAACGATATCTTCGAAGACAATCTCCTGCAGACCCACAGGTAAATCAGCGATCCCACGTAGAATTTCCAGCCAAGCCTTTTGCTTCTCAAAATTCATACTGATCACTTCTAATTATTTTTCAATAAGCTTAGATACTAAGTCCATCAATTGTGTATGAGATAGAAGACCATAAGCTAAAGCAAAAGTCAAAAGTGAACTAACAACCGCAACTGCCACGGGCTTAGCAAAATTAACCCAGCTAGTCTCGACCTTACGATTCTTCTGCAATTGAGTAATGGCATGAACGATCCCTTCTTTCATACCTGTACCATCTGGCCCCAGCAGTGCCAAATCTATACGATCAATCTTTTTCTTAATCTCAGGACAAGCAGGGCAAGTCCCAAATGCAAATTTAGCCGAATCACTTCTACGACCTCTACTCGGATGAGTATCCTCTGAAGAAGCCATTACTGAAACGCTCCAGTACCATAAGTATCCCTGAGAACTAAGCCTTGAGGAGTTTCCGGAATAAACTCAGGAACCTCAAGTTCTTTTTCGAATGCCTTGTTTACAGCTGCAACTACTTCCTCTTCATGCTCCAAATAGATTGATTCATTCTTTTTAGAATCAAAAAAGCTATGCGCTAGACAATAGTCTTTCGCAGCACGTTCTTCTTTACTAAAACGACTCCTCTGTCCCCTATGTGTATAACCCAACAAAATCCCCTCTCTCTTCATTTTATTTGATACTTGACAGTTGAACCGCACAATTCCTCTTTTGGATGAGGCAGGCGAAACTAGGTATTATTCGAAAGCCAAATCGACTAAACTTGCGAGAGTATAGCAATAGCAAGTCAGCAAGCCCCTACTTATAAAATCTATGATTGCACAACTAAGTAAGATGCTCGTATTCCTAAATTTGCAAATAAGTGAGTCTCACACTTCTTATTGGAGTGAGCAATGAAGAGATATTTTGCGAAACAATTCAGGAACAGCCCTGCATGCTCCAGCTTGCCCTAGCTTTAAGAATCAACTAAAACGAATTCAAATGATCTATTGTTAGTGTCAAGACACAATAACATACGCTTTTAAGCGAATAAAAGAATATTTTTATTTGAAAAAGAATTTTTAGGGGAAATTATTGTATGATAAAAAAAGGATCCATGCTTTTTTTAGAAAAAACCAAAATATTTTGGGAGTATTTTTATGGATTCAAATAAACCGATTGACCCGACAAGGAAGACATCGTTAGTCGCGGGCATCTTATACATAATCACCTTCGTCGCCTCTATCGCGGCGGCCTTATTGCAAGCTCCCGTGTTGAACAACGCAAACTTCATTGTAAGCGCCGGAGCCAACACTCAAGTTATTTCCGGGGCATGTCTTGATCTAGTAAACGCTTTAGCCTGTATAGGCACAGCCGTGGCACTATTCTGGGTTGTCAAGCGCGAGAACGAGAGCTTCGCACTTGGCTTCGTTGGTACACGCCTTTTTGAAGCCGCAACAATCGTTATCGGCGTTGTATGTATACTCGCGGTTGTAAGTCTGCAGCAGCCTAATGCAATCGGAGCTAACGCAACTACCCTGGTCACTATCGGGAAGGCTCTTGTCGCAGTACGTAATCGAACGTTCACACTCGGCCCAAGTATGATGCCTGCTCTAAATGCCCTAATGCTGGGAACGCTTATGTACCGATCTCGGCTCGTTCCCCGAATAATTCCAGCAGTAGGACTCATAGGTGCACCGCTGCTCATTTCATCAGCCATCTTAACGATATTTGGCATCAACATCACAATATGGTCAGGGATAACGACAGCCCCGATCTTCTTTTGGGAGGGAGCATTAGGCATCTGGATGATCATCAAGGGCTTCAACCAGTCTTCCCCTCTAATAGTGAAACTTACAGCAGAAAAAGAAAATGAATCTAACCGGAGGTGAAAAATTGAAGACAAAAACAAAAAGATCATTGTTGTTAGTTCCTTTAGCGCTCATGATTATGGCACTCATGATTCTTCCAGCTTACGCTTGCACTGCAAAGCCCACATTAGTTACAGGCCAAGCAACAGCTTCCAATTTACAAGAAACTGTTCTAAGTAACACAGGCAATACCCTTGTAGCACGCATAACTAGCACACTAACTTTCACTGGAGGCTTACAAGGAACGGGTCCAGCCACTGCGATAGCCATCATAGATACCTTGACCGGCAAGTTGACGTTCATTGAGCAAGTTACCTTCACAGGAACAGTATTGTCCAGCCAACCCGGCACCTTAAACATTCTGATAGTAGGCAATGGCATAGTTGGAGGCGCATCGCAAGCAATCGATATTCTGAACCATGGAACCGGTGGCCTCAAATGTCTCGAGGGTGAAGGAAATCAAGCAACAGCAGCAGGATCTTCCACAACCACCTTTTCACTTAAGATAAACTTCGACCAAAGGTAGTAAGTGAGTAAGTGAGAAAAATAATTCTCTCTTTTTTTGTGAATTTTTTTAACAACCATTAAAATGATGGTCACTTAACAGCATCTGATTGTCCAATAAATTTTTCAGAAGCGTCCAACATTGGTTTTACAATTAAAAGTAAATCAGCATATTTCTTAATGAATTCACGACCGGTAGGCGAAGTCTTATAGAATGTAGATTTTTCGATTTCTTGCTTAGTCAATAACCCCGATTTAATTAACCCCTCAATTACTTCATAAAAAGGCAAGCTACTAACGTTAGCTTTGCGTGCAATATGCGAAATAATTAGGGGCTTAGTAATGCAGCAGTTAAGGATATCATAAATTATCCGAAGTTTATGCCGATTACGGCTTCTGCCCTTAGACATCTTATGCCTCGCTCGTTTTATGCTTCGGACTATACTGTAAGGACACGCTTAGACGTCGCTTGGAATTTGAATTCACAAGCTCCCGATTCATCCTGCTATCATGTCTACCACTAGAGCCATGGCCAACACGCTTCACACGCCAACCATCCAAGTTACTTCGGATAAGCTGAGGATTACTCGTAACCAAATAGAAAGGAATCTCAGGCAGTTGAGATGTATAAAGCTCAGCAACAAAATTCAGTAAACGCTTCCCAACACCGATGCCCTGGTAATCAGGCAAAACCACAAGACGACTAACCCTAAAATAATTAACAAGCATATGCACATGTGCAACAGCAATAAACGCAATGGGCTTATCTCCCAGCTTGGCAACGTAACAGCGAACACCGGCGCCAAGGCGTTCAGTATTCAAATAATGATGCTCCCTAAAGACCTGCCACATGGATAAATTGCATTTATGAACTGAGAGAATAATTTGGGGGTGACATCGTTTTTTTTTACATTCACATAATCAAAGAATTCTCCAGTATCAACATTAAATGTCCAGTCAGGTTCAAGCCAATCCAAAACATCAAAATGGCATGTAACAGCTATAAACTGCTTACCTGGATGATGCCGAATTGCCCTGCTTATCGCATAAGAGCCAATTTGAGCAACATTGCGATCAATCACTGAAGTAAACTCATCAAAAACAACCAGCGGCTGAGGCAAACAAAGCGCATGAGCAATATCAACACGCATCTTTTGCCCCTGACTCAACACATTGTAGCTTTTCAGCCATGCGGGAGGCTCACTAAAGCCAGTACTTGATAATGCCGCGCCAAGCTCACTTATAGTAAGTTCAGCTGGGAAATCATTTAGAAAACAAGGCTCTTTGTATCTTTCTTTAAGATCAGCATAATACGCCTCTGGCCAACAATGCCGAGCTATACTTGTCTTTCCGCTTCCACTAGAGCCAACAATGCAGCCTATCTGCCAGTTAAGGCCTTCAATTGGAATGTTGCCTTTAAGGTGCTTCTCAAGCTTAACGTCCTTAAGATCATATGTACTGGTAATTGCTTGCTCTCGATAAGTATTACCAGCATGCCAACTGAAAACCAAATCAAAAGACGGCATCTATAGATTCAGCAACCCCGCATCATAACCCTCAACCGTAAACTTCTCCCAAGCAGCCTTTTGCGCCTGCTCATCAAACTTCTTACCTTTAAAACCGCGAATCACTATTTCGCAGGTCTCAGGAATCATATTACTGCCACCATGCTCTACGCTACTGCTCAATATTTTAGAAAGGTCTTCGCCCACAGCAGAAAGCAAAGATTCTAAATCAGATCGCTCACCCAAACCATCTATTTTTATGTACTCTGCGCGGTCTGCCTCGCGATTATGCTTACCTCGCAGTTTGTTTAGTTCTTGGCCAACAATTAATCTTTCAGCTTCAGTAAGAGCCCTACGCAAAACAGGACCAAAAAACTCGCCATGTGCAATGCAAACATCAACGCGCTGCTCACCATCAGCAACAATACCGTCAGCATCAGTAATAATTGGAACCAACCAACCATAACGCTGCAAACTATGCCACAACTGCTCTTTCTGCTTAACCGTCATACGATTAGGATTCCCTTCATGATGCTTCAAAAACCGAAGATCTTCAAGCTTCAAATCATCAATCAAAGGAACTTTCAAACTTGTCGTTTTCTCACTCATTTTTGTCACCAAATAACCCTAAATCATTCAAGAATTCACGTTGCTTTTGTTGCCGCTTTTTAGCACGTTTCTTCTCATGAGAACCCATCAAGAAACCTCCGCCTTCTTTTTTCCCTTCCATTTCATAGCACATTTGAATCGTTTCTTGCAAAGAACCGCACAAACGCGATAAGAAACATCTTCATTGATAACTTGACAATACTCCATACTTGCAGCAGGCGTATGACGAAACACAATTTTTACTTGAGATCTAGAACTCATCTTACATAATCTCCAAATTTTTTCACTCCACTATCAAGGAGCTGGTGTTCCTCCGGTTTTTCAAAATTTCCAAGTTTGCTTAAAATATCTGAAATCTTATTCAGAGCTTCCCCATTTTTCGCCAAATTATCAATCTTTTGCAAAGCTAAATCAATGGCATCTGAAAAACTCGCGATAACTTCGATAGCGTTCGGATGCGTCTTATCTCCAACTTTAATTACAATTCCATGGCTCTCCTCAAAATCACGAATAACCATGTAAGGCAACCGCACACCGCTGCTGTAAGGAAAATGCCCACTCTTAGGCCTAATACGATCCAAAATAGGATTCAACAATTTTACATCTGTCAAAAGCCCACTATTAACAAAAGCATCGCAAAAAAGCTGCTTGGCCTTCCCTAAATTACCTGGACACTTCACATGCAAAGTAACAGTGCCACTCTCAAACCAAACAGCACGCCCCAAACGTCCCTTCCAAACCAAAAAACGATTCCGCGCCTTACTCAAAACCCATCCAAATTGACTTTTTTCAACGTCGGAATCAATAACATTTCTTAATTTTTGGCTAACAGGCAAATCGAACTTTACTTTAGCCTTAAAACAATGCAAACTTGAACACTTTGAACCTCGCTCATTTTCATGATTATATACCCAAAAGTTGCGGTAATTAGTGAGAGTTTGCCTATATTTTTTGTAGTCAAGATTCATCAGTTTAGCAAGCATTTTAGCTGTTAACAAGGAATTTTCATCAAGAAGCTTGCAAACTTCTTTGCGCATGCTAACACCATAACTAGCATAACTGTTATACTCCAAGATTCGTGACTGCTTCTCAGATAAGTTGGCCATAAAAAACCTCTAAGACCGCTCCTTAGATTCTTGCTTAATTAACTCAAGCGTAGCTTTCTTGTCACGAGCGCTCAAATTAGCTAATTTACCTAGCTTGTATTTCTCAAGTAATGCCTTAGCCGCAACCTTATCCTCTACACTATAACTTGGGGCACTCATTGAAGTGAATTTATTTGGTGCGTACTTCACTAAGGAAAAAGCGATTGAAAGCAAAGTCGTCTGAGTAGGATCACCCAAAGATTTCTCTTCTGCATCTGCTTGGTCCAAAAGAGGCCTAAGAATATTGCAAGGACCAACCTGCATATGACCCAACTAAGAAGCCTCCTCATGAAGCTGATTGGTTACGTTGATGCGCGTAGGCTTCTTCTGACTAATAGTAGGAACAATAATTTCAACATCTATCGGTTGTTCTCTGGCCGGTTCAGGTAAGGCTTGAAATTGATCTAAACGTGTTTTCAGGTTGTCGAACATTCTCTTGCCATTGGGTTGGATGGTATCTGATAGAAAAGCTGAGATTCTGCTGCTTTGCATCACATAGGCGTTTTCCATATTTGCTTTAATGTACCAAAACATTGCTCGCATGGAAACTTTGAGATTGACCTGCTCAACTCTGCGCTTAGGATCTGGACTTCGCAAGACGGCTTTATCCCAAATAATAGGCATGTACACTTTTGCCCCCACTTTTACTGGAATTCCATCTATGATCTCTTCAATTTGGAACATTACATAGACATCATTGATCTCAGGTTTCCATTGCCAAGCAATCAGTGAAGTGTCATATTTTCTTAGAACCTCGCTTATATCGTCACGGGTGCGCTCGGGGGCTACGGTTGTTTTAACATACTTTACTTTTTCATCGTCAGTGTAGATTTTCTTCAAGATGTTATCTCCTTTTCAATAACTTTGATTCGCTCTTCCACAGAAACAATCGTATCATGCTGAGCGCCACCATGTGAGATTAGCAAAATTTCTCGGATGGCAAAACCACGTTTCTTACTCATAACGTTGCTATGATAGCCAAAAGTGATCACCAAACCACTAGGCGTCAATATTTCAGGGATAAGATCTAAAACCTTCTTAAAACGGCTATTTTTGTTTCCGTGATAGAGCGCCATACTTTTCCGATAACTATATGGAGGGTCAATTACAATTCGATCAAACTTTCTTTCCCGATTACACCTAAGCAAGTTAACGCAATCAAGAGCATCTAAATGAAAAGTTGTAGCAAAGCTAGGGTCCAAATCATTGCTGAACTCTATGCAGCCCGCTAATCGTGTCGGACCTGCAAAGAGATTTAAAACAACCAGGCCTTTGCAATATTGTTCAACCCAAGCCCTAACCTTGGGAGCTTTGAAAGTGTAACGGTTAAGCGGCTGCTGCAGATAAGTAAACTTGAAGTTCTGAGCTCTGGCCAAAAATGCAGCATTATATCTGGCCAACTAAAAAGCTGCCTCCAAAAAACCTAAAATAGTAGTGAAGGAAAAACTACCAAAAAAAGAAACTGGTAGTTTCTTCCCGTTAGTAGTGGCGCCGTCGAAAGGATTCGGACCTTTGACCGACTGGTTAACAGCCAGCCGCTCTACCGGGCTGAGCCACGACGGCACATCACAAATGCTTACTGCACCTTTTCAGTTCCAATATACTATTTAAGTATAATCGTTTCCTGAGAAACAAATATGGAACAAACCCAAAAATAAAAGAGTTACACAAATAAAAAAAGAAAATTCATATTCGAAATTTATGCAAAAGTTCTTGAACTTGTTGGTTTCATTTTGTGACAACATTATTTTATATTGTTTTGAAACATAGTCGCTTAATAAGAAGCAGAAAACTAAGAGCCAGCGGTTGCTTAGGCAGGTTCGGCTGCTGATGGACGATAAAGTGTTAACTCCTCTCAATTTTTGACACTTTACGCTATCAGCACATGGCTAAATCGGCTTAACAATAATTTTTGTCCTTAACTCACTTTTGTTACAGTCAAAAATTGTTAACGATTAACTTAATACATAAAAGGAGATTGAATACAAATGAGAAAATTAAAGCATTATTCCGAGAATGGGGATGGCGTTATATAAAATATAATGCAATTGGGTTATCGGTTTTTCTGCTTAACATAGTTCTTTACGTAATAATTTTCAGTTCTATGGGAGAATGGCCCTATATTGTGGTCAGTGTAAATGGCGGGATCCTCGAGTTTGCATTAATAAGCTACTTTAACAAAACTAAAAAAGGCATAATATTCGAAAGTTACACTTGCACGCCAAATGAAATCAATTCAGCATTTGTAACCAAAGACAACTAAAGCCAATTTATTTCGCTCTTCAAACCTTATTATTCTATCTGACGAACTTTACGTTTTGCAATTGCAGAGAAGCCTTTGTAGAATTCTTTGGATATCTGCGAGTACCATTTGCCTGTAAAGGACAAATCTAGCAGATTGTCAATCCAGTGAAAATCATGTTCGGCACATGCAATCAATAGTTGTTTATGTACTTCGCTAAGTTGAGTATCGGTAAACCAGTCTTCGCTCTTTAATTTACCCAGTGGAACAAAAAATAATGGCACAATTAAACTGCGCATGTCTTTTAAGTCATCAACTAATTCCATTGTTTTGAGGACATCTGACTCCTGCTCCTCGGGTAAACCTACAATCAAAGTACAAGCTGGAGCAAGCATATTATCATGCATCACACCCATGCCCTCAACAACTACATCATGCCAGTTATCAGCGCTAAACGGATGAGCCTTAGCAGGCATAATCTTCTTTGCAATTTCAGAGGAACCCGTTTCAATA
The DNA here is from genome assembly GCA_003164295.1 of Candidatus Bathyarchaeota archaeon. GTDB lineage: Archaea > Thermoproteota > Bathyarchaeia > Bathyarchaeales > Bathycorpusculaceae > Bathycorpusculum. Next base: position 33,698 of record PLTA01000035.1, on the reverse strand, counting down.
CCAACTTCTGCCCCCCACCAAGTTTGATTCTGCAAAATAAGCTCAGACAATTTAGCAAGCAATTTAGGCTTTGAAGCTACAGCAGCTACTGAACAGTGACTCCAACTTAACCCTGTCACTTTTTTTGTTACCAATTCATGCAACGCCAAAAGTTTCTCGTCATTTGGTGTAGTATTATTGGAGCCATAAAGCATAACGTCCTCAGCGTGAATACAGGTACCAGTGTAGCCTGCAGCAATGTTAACGCTTAATTCACGATTAATCTTTTCAAGCGGATACCAACGCAGCGGTCTGAGTGTAACATTGCAAAATTGGCAGCCTCTACAACAGCCTCTACCAAGCTCTACCAAACCGTTAACTGAAGGTGAGACAATATCAGGAATCTCCTCTAAAGTCGGCGCTTCACCTATTCCAACTTCATAATGGCTTAAGATTGGTTCTCCTTCAATCGCCGCTTTGAAAATTTTTCCAATAATATTTTCTGCTTCACCTTCAACTACGCAGTCTATACCTAAATCATGAACAGCTTTTTCTCGGTAGCGGAATTGCCATGCGCCCGGTCCACCAACAATAACTTTTAAGCCATTTTGTTTAGCTTTTTTAATTGCGGGACTTGTTAGTAAACTTTGAAAGTGTTTTGCTAGATATGGTTCTTTTTTGAAAATCGAGGCAAGAGTTGTTGAGGCGGGACCTAGCCCAAATGGATCCATAGTGTGAATGCCAAGAACTTTGGCGTTTGGAAGATATTTGCCCAAGTATTTTGGACTTACTGTTTCGACGTGGAAACCTTCTTTTAAAAGTTGAGCCTCAGTTTTCCTCAGTCCATAAGGAGCTTGTTTTGGGTGACCACTTTTTGTCTTTAAGGGCGGAAAGAAAAGGTAACTATAAAGCCATTCAGGAATGAAATTGGGAGGGGCACAAGTACCAAACCCGAGGAATTCGTTATTATGATAATTACTCATTAAAGTTCTATCAGCAGTCAATATGACTTCTGCCATTGGCTTCCCATCCTTTGTTCAAAGCCCTATATGATAATGTTCTATTGACCTATGAGGCAGATATAACTTTATTCCTTGCTTGGACGCATAGCTCTGCATTTATTTCAAATTTTTCTTTGAATTTACTATATTGGAAATCGATTTTGCTTCCAACACAAATCGATTGAATTCTGATTTCATCATTCAAGATTAAAATTTTCTTTGTGCAAAACGTCTTTTGTGAATAAACCAAAAAGTTATCGACAGCTATCTTACTCACTTAACTTCATGAATATATTAATAAAAACAAAAAAAAGAAAAGAGATTGTTTCTTGTTGTTGCTTTAGTACTATTACTTTTTCCTGAGCATTAATACTGTTGCGATGGCTATTGCGATGATTATGGCGATTATTGCGACGACGATGTATGTCATTAAGTCAGTAGTAGTTGCCAAGTTTGATGTAGCTGTAATTGTTGGTGCTGTTGTTGTTGGTGGTGCGCTTGCGTAGAATGAGGTTTCAGCTGATGATGGGTAGTACGCGTTTGAGCCTGCAAAGTTAGCTATTACGGTATAATTGCCCACGATATCTGGAGTCCATGTTAAAGTGTACAAGCCGCTACCATCACTTGTTGTTGTGCCGATTGTTCTGAGATTGTTGTTTGAGTCAAGAACGCTTAAGGTAACTGGAACGCCCGTGATGTTGTTTGGACATTGTTGTTGTTGGTATACGAATTCCATCCAGTTGCTTTCGCTTGCATCAGATACGCACGGTAGACCATTGGGGAAGTTTGATGCAACTGCTTGTTGTGTTGCGCCTACAGAGACATCCATAACTGTACCTCTTATTGTGACTGGGGTTTTGGTTGTAACTCCAACGTCAGGTGCAGTAACAGTTGTATCGCTTGGTCCTTGTCCAAAGCAGTATAGTTGGTTGTCATATGCGTTTAATGAGACTAGTTTTCCGTAGGCAATCGCTGTAGAAGTAACGCTTGTGTCCAATTCATTCCATACGTCTGCGCCGTTTGTGATGTTTACGCCTATTATTTGTGCTCCTCGGAATAGCGGTGGATCGTATTCGTGACCGACAGTTAGGTATGCGATTCCATTCGAAGTGCAGCTGCTGCTGAAGACCCATAGTGGCCATACGTTATACGGTGTTTCAAGTCCGGATGGACCTATGAGCTGTGTTGTGTTGGTATACCAAGTTATGCTGCCGTCTGTGACGTTTTGACACCAAATGTCTCCGCCTAAGCCTATCCAAATGACTGCGCCGTTTGCATTGTAGTTTTTAAGGCTGAATTGGTCGTATACGTCTGGTGCAGCGCCGTTAAGTCCTGTGAAAGTATTTGACCAAACTTTTGCACCGGTTGTTGTGCTGTATGCTGTGTCTGCGTAGTTAATGTCGTTGGCGTTAATGAATAGACCATCAATGTAATCTTGGGTTGTTCTTGTGTATGGTAGGAATGACTGGTCTCCTCCGGCATATGTTAAGTTTTGAGCTGATAGGAATGAGCCATCTAGTGCGCTCATGCTTGCCATAACTATCCAGCCTGCTGTTTCTGAACCGACACCTTGTCCGTGAACGAAGCCGCCGGTTAGAACTATTGTGTTGCCTGTAATTGCACTCAATGCGAGAGCGGGGCTAATTGGAGTGCCTGAAATATTAGTTGGCACTTGCTTGTCCCAGATGTATCCTGTTTGCATGGATCGGATAGCGTTTACTGCAGTGTTGGTTGGGCTTATGTAAGATACGAATCCTGCGGCTGCTGTCATGTTAACCGCAGTTATGTGGGGTCCGGTAGTTGTTGAGATTGCGGTAGTGGTTGTTTGTCCGCCAGTAGCACCGGCAATTGTCGAAGTTGGATAAATTAATTGTGTTCCTGCAGTGCTGTTAAGGAAGTAGCCGATCAATTCTCCATTGGCATCTGTCGTTAATGTTAGAGCAGAACCGTTGACGACACTCATGCAGTATTTGCCGGTCTGTGCATCGTAGAGGTTCCATTGTGTTCCGGTCGTGTTCATATATGGTGATGATGCGCCTGGAGGAGCGATGTAGTTGCCGCCCGTTTCAGATGCTGGAAGAGCACCGTTTGTCCATAGCCATGGTCCACGGACTCCGTAGTCGTTGACTGTGTACTGGTAGTATTCCATACCACATCGCAAAACGCTAGTTGTGTTTATGAGCCAGAGTTGTTGGCCTGTGTATAAGCTGAGGGCTCTAATTCCTTGATCTGCAGAAGTGCTGAATCCAAAGGTATACCATGTCGAGTAGATTACGCCGTTCATGATTACTGGTGCATATCTTGGCGTGTACTGGGTTGTTGACCAGAAGTGACCCGTGTCTTCGGCTCCTCCAAAGATTCCACCAGCGACACCGCCAGTAAACCACGGAGTTGTCCACAAGACGTGCCCAGTAGCTACATCTTCAGTGTAGGGATTGTAGAGACCTGTACCGTTATATGCGCCTGTTGATGCAAAGGTAGTTGCTCCGAGTCCAAGCCAAGGTCCAGTTATTGACCACCAGTTTTGGACGTTTTCAGCGGATACTGGAGTTTGCCACCATTGTGTTGGAAGCGGAGTGTATGGGAAGTTTATTTGTTGTGATACTGGTTCTTGCTGTACTGTGACTGTTACAGGTAGACTGACGCTGGGTCCGTTAATTAAGGCATAATAGCCGCCAAGTGAGGCATTTCCAAGTGCTTCTCCCGCATAGTAGAACTGGAACGTGTAGTTACCGACTTGTGATGGAGTGTAATAAGCAACTGTGCCGCCTGTTGTATCAGAAGTGTATGGTCCGAGAGTTATGTTTGAGCCAGATGGTGGTACTACTTGAATGGTCATATTGTGTGCTTCTCCGCCGTTACCAGCGGTTTCTAAGGGGGTAGCAAGGAATATGCCAAGGGTGATCTGTTGACCGACGCCGACTGGATTCGGAAAAACGTTCATGTGAGCGTATGTTGGAATTACTGTTCCTGGAGCAGGGACAACTTGTGCTAATGCATTTGGTGAAAAAGCCGTTGAAGCTGCCATTGAAAGCATTAGAAACATTGATAGCAAAATTAATGCGTTTTTATTTTTTAGGTTTTTCATGTCTAATATTTTCATTTTTTTTCTTCCTTCATTAATTTCACGTTGAGCGACAGCTCAACGCTAGCTTTAATTGGCGGCTATGATGCTAATATAATTTATGTTTAAACGGGAAATGTCAAAATTGTATGGTGAAAATAAATTTGTTGAAACTTAAAGTTTAAAAAGGAGAGTTTTTGTTGCGTTTTAAGAGCTTTTCTGAAGATTTTTAAGTTCGCTTATTTAAATTATGTCCTTTGAGTTGAAAATTGTAAAATTTTAACATTGCTTCCAATTATAAACACTACTAAATAGTTGATAGAAAATTAAAAAGAAAATGATGTAAAATAACCTTGAACGCTAAATATTAGTGAGTAAGTTTTAACCCTAAAGGCAGTATTTGTAATGTTTTTCCTGATTAATTAATACTAAGAGAGTATCTTTTGTCAACTATCAAAAGTTTGATCTTTACATTAAAGCATGCAGTTTAATCATTTACTAGAAAAATGTTTATGAAGGTATTCGACTAGTTAATGGGAAAAGTCATTGGAGAATAGGATTATTTGAAAAGCATGATTGAGTTTAGATGGCATGGTAGAGGCGGTCAAGGAGCATGGACAGCCAGCGAGCTTTTAGCCAGAACAGCCCTTGATGAAGGCAAATACATTCAATCATTCCCTGAATTTGGTCCTGAAAGAATGGGAGCCCCTGTCACGGCATTTACCAGAATAAGCACTGAACCCATAAGGTTACATTGCGCAATCTATGACCCTGACGTCGTTGTAGTTTTAGATAATACTCTATTGAAATCTGTTCCAGTAACATCTGGATTAAATCGAGATGAATCCGTATTAATCATTAATTCCAATGAGGAACCTGCGGTTTTACGGGAAAACCTTAAGGTAACAAAGGGTAAAGTTTGGACGGTCCCAGCGACTGAAATTGCTTTAAGAATCTTAGGTGCACCAATAACAAACACCGCTTTGCTAGGATGTGTCGCTAAAGCAACAAATATAGTCACTTTAGAAGGCATCCAGAAAACATTGGGTGGACGTTTCAGACCAGACCTAGCAGAGAAAAACTTTGCAGTAATCAAAGAAGCTTATGTGGAGGCAAAAAGTGAATGAGCAGCAAAGAAAAAACTTGGCGAGAAGTTTCGATAGCTGGCATTTGTTCAAAATCAAGCATTGGATTCATGACAGGCGACTGGAAAACCTACATGCCGATAAGAGACCTTGAAAAATGCACAACTTGCCTAACATGCGTGATGTTTTGTCCCGAAGGCGCAATAAAATGGCGTCCAGAAATGGGCAAGATCGAGTTTGACTTCAGCTTCTGCAAAGGCTGTGGAATATGCGCAAACGAATGTCCAACTAAAGCAATAACAATGAAATTACCAGAGGAAGAGGAGTAAAATGAAGGAACAAATTAAACAAGAAACAAGCGCCTTAAACGGCGATGAGGCTGTTGCCTTAGCTGCAAAACAATGTAACGTTGACGTAGTTGCTGCATATCCTATTACGCCCCAAACAATTATAGTTGAAAAATTTAGTGAATATGTTGCAAATGGGGAAGTTCTTACAGAATATGTTTGCACTGAATCAGAACACAGCGCGATGACTGCGTGTCTTGCTGCTTCAATGACAGGAGCTCGAACTTTCACAGCAAGTGCCTCAGCAGGTTTAGCGTTGATGCATGAAATGCTTTTTGTGACTTCAGGCTCTCGAGCGCCAGTTGTAATGGCTGTAGCTAACCGTGCTTTATCTTCGCCTTTAAACATTCATGGTGACCATTCAGACAGTATGGCAGAGCGAGACAGCGGATGGATCCAAATTTACGTGGAAAACGCCCAGGAAGCATATGACTCAATTATTCAAGCGTTCAAGATTGCAGAAGATGTCGGCGTGTCATTGCCGATAATTGTGGGTTTAGATGGTTTCACAATTAGCCACACTCTTGAAAAAGTAGACACACTTCCTGAAGACGCAGTCAAACAGTTTGTTGGAGAACGTCAATATCCTATGGTGCTTACTCATGAGGGAAAAACTGTGCCATTCAAACTTGACGTCGAAAACCCAATGACTATGGGACCAAATGCATTGCAAAACTATTACTACGAGTTTAAACGTCAACAAGAAGAAGGCATGATAAATGCCCTTAAGAAGATACAAGAGGTCAACAGTGAATACGCTAAAGTCAGCGGCAGAAGCTACGGCAACGGATTAATTGACGCTTACAAACTGGAAGACGCCGAAATCGCGATTGTTGTAATTGGCTCAACAGCGGGAACACTTAAAGTAATAACTGACCAGCTGAGAAAAGAAGGCATTAAAGCGGGAGTTCTAAGATTGCGCACATTTAGACCATTGCCAGTTGAAGAGCTTCGAAATGCACTAAAAAATATTAAAGCTATAGCAGTTATGGATAAAAGCATGAGCCCAGGCGCCCTAGGTGGCTCAGTCTTTAGTGAAGTCAGAAATGCATTATATAACCAAAGCCAACACCCCATTATCGTAAGTTACATTTTCGGGTTAGGTGGTAGAGACACGAGCCCGCGTGATCTACGAAAAATATTTGATGAGTTAATGCGAACCGCTAAAAGTGGTGTTGCAGAAAAAGAAGTGCATTTCTTCGGATTAAGGGAGTAATGGAGGAAACAAAGTGACAACTCAAGAATGGAAATTTACTTCAAAAGATATTGCCTCTAAACCAGATTTGTTCCTTTCAGGCCACAGAGCATGTGCAGGATGCGGACCAGCGGCAACGCTTAGATTGATAATGAAAGCGACACGAGGACCAACAATTGTAACTCAAGCAACTGGCTGCATGGAAATTGTCGGCTCAATTTACCCATACACCTCCTGGGCCCTACCATGGCTACATACAGCTTTTGAAAACGCAGCTGCAAACGCCTCAGGCATCGACGCTGCAATCAAAGCAATGCGGAAAAATGGGAAAATCAAACAGGAACACATTGACATTATTGCCTTAGCTGGCGACGGCGGAACCTACGACATCGGTTTACAAGCATTATCAGGCGCCGTTGAACGTGGACACGACTTTCTCTTCATATTATACGACAATGAAGGCTACATGAACACAGGAATTCAAAGAAGCAGCTCAACCCCAATGGGGGCATCAACAACAACCACTCCCGCAGGCTCTAAAAATCCAGGCAAACTTGAAACAAAAAAGCCAATCACCGAAATCATGCTAGCACACGACATGGAATACGTCGCAACCGCAACACCATATTACTGGAAAGATATGCTAACCAAAGTCCGCAAAGGCTTAGAAGTAGAAGGACCAGCATTCCTACACATATTTGCTCCTTGCCCCAGAGGCTGGCGAACTGAACCAGGCAAAACCATGGAATACTCAAAGCTATCAGTAGAATCCTGCGTATTCCCAATTTGGGAAGCAGTAAATGGCAAACGACAACTATCAACACCAAGCAAACTGATTGCGTTGGCACCACAAAAGAAAAAGCCAGTCACAGACTACCTTAATGGCCAGGGCAGATTTAGGCATCTGTTTACCCCACAAAATCAACACATAGTTGATAAAATTCAACAGTTAACTGATAAAAACTGGCAACGACTTTTGCAAAAATGCGAGCCAGCCTAAACTTTTCTTCTTCATTTTTATTTTTCAATAAAAGAATTAAGAGTTATTTTCCGTTTTCGCCCAGGACAAGAAAATAAGAAAAACAGTTTAGTGACCGTTGTTTTCTGGCAAGATTTTTAGTATGCGAAGGATTTTTTTGAATTCTTCTTCTTTAAGGGATGCTCGTCTGCCGTTGGCATAGATTTCTTTAATTCTATCTACCACCTTAGCCACAGTTTGGTCGTCTGGTTCGTTGCCTGCTAACTCTGTTATTTTATGTTTAATTATGCCTTTGCCGGACTGCTTTCCAACCGTTAAACGCCGCTCATTTCCAACTAGTTCAGGCGGGTACGGCTCATAAGTCCACGGATCATTTAAGACGCCATGAGTATGAATTCCTGACTCGTGCGCAAAACCGTAGTCGCCGACAATTGCTTTGTTAGGTGGAACAATATAGCCTGTTGCCTTGCCAATGTAATCTGCCGTTGCTTTTAGTCGCTGGGTTTTGCCCTCAAATTTTTTGACACCGTGATGCAAGTATAAATTCAATAGGACTTTTTCTGTTTCTGCGTTGCCTGCACGTTCGCCAATGCCTAGGTATGTTGTGCTTGCGTATACTTTGTCCCATACTCCTGAAGATGCCTTAATCGCTGCCATTGTGTTTTCAACGGCATTACCAAAATCGTCGTGTGCATGAATTTCTATGCAGCCCATTTTTGTTTCTTTTTTGACAGCTAATACTTTTGCCGGAATACCATTAGGTAGTGGAGCGTCTATGTCAGATAATCCTATGCCGACTGTGTCACAGATGCGGTAACATTCGGCTCCTGCGTCGGCTGCTCCGTTGATGAATTGTTTCTCGAAGTTCCAGTCTGCTCGTGTGCTGTCTTCGCCATGTACGAAAGTTTTTAAGCCGCAGGTTTTAGCTGAATATTCAACAACGTCAATCATGTTTGCTAGGATTTGTTCTCTTGTTTTCTCGGGCCATTTAGCTTTAAAATGAAGGTCGGAGACTGGGTGAGATATACCAACTTCTTTGAATCCGCATGCTACTGCACTGTCTATGTCTTCTTTTAAGGCTCTGCACCAGCCTGCAACGCGGAGGTTAAGATTTAGATCTTGGATGAGTCTTGCTGCTTTTTTATCTGGCTCTTGATAATGGAAAAGCTCGATGCGTTCTACTCCTACTTCGGCGAGGAATTGAGCTATTTTTGCTGCTTCTTTTGGTCCTGTAGCTAAGCCCGGCATTTGGATGCCATCTCGAAGTGTGGTATCATCTATGATTGGTTCGGTTTTTAAATTTGGTAATTTGAAGAAGAAGTCTTGTAATTCCATTTTTTTACCCTCTGTGTCGTTTTTTTGCTTTCCTAAGCTTTTTTGTAATGATAAATTAACGCTTATTTGCAATTGATAAACGTTTCTCTAATACTTTTGTAAGTTTGTCCAAGAAAGAATAAGACAAAGCTACAGTATGTCTTGTCAAAAACAAACAAAATCTTTACACATAAATATAGCAAAATTATTTTACATTTGAATAAAGCGCCTTAAGAGTGCCAGAGACGGCCAAAACATGAATCGCCGCCTCCTTACCAGAAATGCCAGTAATCACAGCAACAGATGCCTTCACAATGTTTAATGCAGCCAAAGAAGTCCGAATAACAGCAATTTTCCGATTCAAATCAAAATTAATCAAACTCAAACCAGTAGTGCTTGCTCCAACTTCACCGTAAAGTTTCGTAACCGCAGCCCAAACAGCATCTATAAACTCACGTTCAGTTGGCAATGTTTCGCATTCAAGTTGCAATGCTAAATATCGTCGCTTAACACGCTTCAAGTTTTGCCCTCCTTGACAATGCTGATGCCAGGAGCTACAAAACGATTCCTAAGTTTTTCGCGGTTCCGCTTCACGATTTCCTCTGGATTGGTTGAAACAGCATCAAGGGCTGAAGCTTCATCCAACCCAACAATATAAGCTAAACTTGCCATGTCCTTTGGGTATCGCATAAACTTCTCTTCTGCAACCCCGCTGGAAACCACGATTGGCACTTTAAATTCTCGTGCGACTGCGATTTCTCGGCGTAAACTCATAAGCAGCCTAACTCGTGATGGACCCTCTAAAACCAAAAGAGGCCTGACATCCACTTCCAAAGCGGCTAAACAGCCACTTGCTAATTCAGCTTCTGCGCGGTCAAAAAAACGTTTATGATAGTCTAAACTTGGAAAGCTTAGAAGGTCAACGCGCCTGTCTTTTGCTGCTTGCCTAGCAACTTCCTTGGTGTCGCATGAGATGCTTATAATTTCGAATTGGCGTCTGAATTTGCGCAGGAAATGGGTTAAGTCGTTTTCTGTTCGAGGGTGAAAATCAGCCCGTGAAACAAAATCTATACCTACTTCAGTGCACATGGCTTTGAGCTTGGCCAATTCTTCTTGGCGCATAACAGATGTGAAAGGAATGGAAATTAAGCTGTACCCGAAACGTGCAGCCCTATTGATTATTTTTTGTGTTGCCTGTGGGTCTCTTAGGTTAACACGTAGATGCAAATCGGCAAAAACTCGAGTCATGGCAACAGCCCGGAGCTCTTACAAATTTCAGTTATTTCTTCGGGAGTTTTGTTTTTGAAATGAATTTTGAAGTGAATGGGGTCATTTTGCGTAAATTTTATGGTTCCTAAAAAAGCGGCTTGTTTGTCAAATCTTAGGTACAAGTTTCGCTTTTCTAGGTGTAGTTTCAAGTTGGTGAATAATTCTTCTTTGTCTAGCGAGTTTAAGCCTGAACCAATTTTTTCCAAGGCTGCAAAAAGAGTTTTTTTATCCTTCATTTGGGCTGTAAAAAGAATAATGGGGTTTCCATGATGCCCCGTTAAAGTTGTTTTTTGGAAAATAATGGTTTCTGCCAGTTCTATTGGCAGCAGGTTTTTTACGGCTGTTTCAACTTTGTCGGTATCCTCAGTTGCGTGAGCGAAGACCCGAATATCGATGTATCCTATTGGTGGTTTAGAAGACATTGGTTACCGTTTTGTCTTTGGGCTTCTAGCTTTTAGCTTTTTTCTTTGGCTTCTCTACTGCAGGTGTTTCTGTTTTTGGTTTTGCGGCTGCTTCGGCTTTAGTTTTTTTTGCGTGTGCTTTTATGCAAGTTACGTTTTCCTCATGGACAGATTTTCTTTTGATATCCATGGGTATTCCAATTTTTTTGGCGTCTTGCATATTTAAGCCTGCTTGCTCGAGTTCATTTGGGCTAAAGCCTCTTCCGAGGCGTTGTTTCCCATTTTGTTTGGTTATTACTGCTTTCATGTGATGCATATTTTACCATCTTTGTTTTTCTGGATATCTTGCGCCTCTACGGTGGCTTGGTCTTGCTTTTTCTGAGCCTTTTCCACGGTGATGTAAGCCTCTGACGTTTTTGCCTGCGCTAGTCATACTTCTGAAAACTCTGCTTGTGTGCTGTTTCTCAGCGATCCATCCGATGTCTTTGTCTGTTTTTATTCCGGGAGCTTTTGGATCGACCAGTATAACTTCGAACCACTTGTGTTTTCCGTCTTCGCCTACCCAGTAACTGTTAAGAACTTCCATGTTTGGAAAATTTCTTGCTGTACGTTCTTCAGCAATAAGTTTTAGGCTTTTTCCTGGTTTAAATTTGGCAACACCCATACGTTTGGGTCGTCTACCTGATCGCGGACGTAATTTTCTTAAGTTGCCTCTACGCACTTTTGTGCGGGCCATTACGAAACCTTGTTTGGCTTTGTAGCCAAGTTTTCTTGCCCTATCAAGCCTTGTTGGGTGTTCAATACGCATAGTCGATGGCTGTTTTCGCCATTGCACTAATCTTTCGCGCATGAGTTCTTCAACGAAGGATTTTTCTGGGGCAGACCATTCTTCTGCTATGTATTTATATGCCATTTTTTCGTTTTCCTCCAATGTTTCTTTGCTTACGGTTCAGCCTTACGGCCACATTCCTACGGACATGATGTCCGCCAGCAATTTCACATCATAGTACCATCCAGTGAAATAAACCTTTCCAGCAATTGTCAACTCTTAATGGAGATTTTAACCATTTAAAAGTAAATTCTTTTCATTTGCACTAACAGAAAAATACATGCAGATAGCTTATTCGTAAATAGAAATGCGCATTCAAGTGATCAATGCAAGGTGTTCTTCAAAGCTTGTAAGATATGGGTAAAGGGATAAAAAGCTGTTTTTTGAATCGTTAGGAGCTTATGGTGAAGAGTCAGAGTATCATTTTGGTTATAGTTGTTCTTGGTACTTTGATGGGCGCTTTGGACAGCACGATTGTGCTGTTGGCTTTTCCCGCGATAACTGACGGGTTGAAATCCGACTTCATCACAACCATCTGGATAATACTGACTTATTTGCTCGTTATCGCCGTCACCACAACCCAACTTGGGCGAATAGGGGACATTTATGGACGAACCAGAATGTTCAACATGGGCTTTGGCGTCTTCACGGTCGGCTCTGCACTTTGCGGTTTTTCACCAAACATTTACTTCTTGATTGGCTCCCGAGTGGTGCAGGCTGTGGGAGGTGCATTAATGCAGTCAAACAGCGGTGCCATAATCGCAGACACGTTCCCACCAAATGCACGTGGCAAAGCATATGGCTTCAGCTCGCTGGGCTGGACAATCGGCTCCATGCTTGGCATCGTCTTAGGAGGAATAGTCACCACCTTCGTAGGCTGGCAATTCATTTTCTTCATCAACATCCCCATAGGTGTAATCGCCTTAATTCTCGGATTCAAATATCTCAAACCAGCAGCTAAAGTAAAAGCAAAACTTGACTTAGGAGGCATGATTCTCCTCGCGACAAGCCTTTTGCTCATCTCTTATGGTGCAACCAGCTTAGCTTCACAAGGAATAGGCATCCCAAGTTCAATTTCACTGTTGATAGGCGCCATTTTGATTCCAATATTTATCGCCTACGAAAACCGTTTAGAAACCCCGATGGTTGATTTTGGAGCTTTCAAAGACAGAGTTTTAAGAAACTCTTGCTTAGCCACGTTCTTTGTTAGCGTCGGCTACATCTCCGTTGTGTTTCTAATAATAATGTATCTGCAAGGGGTACGGGGACTTTCGCCTCTAAACGCGTCTCTTCTCTTGATACCTGGCTATGTGATCGGAAGTTTCTTTGCTCCAGTAATGGGCAGGCACTCAGACAAAATAGGCGCCCGAACAATAGCCACCATAGGCATCATCTGCCTTGCAGCGGCAACTCTCATTTTCACCGCAATCAGCCAAAATTCATCGCTCTACATAATCATATTAGCTTCTGCGGTATCGGGTTTTGGCACAGCCATGTTTTTCCCCGCCAACAACAGTGCCGTCATGGCTAAAGCACGACAAGGCAACTACGGAAGCATTTCGGGTCTGCTTAGAACCTTGCAGAATGTGGGTATTTTGGGAAGCTTCGTAGTGGCAATAACAGTCGCATCTGCATCCATACCAAGACAGCTAGCTTTCCAAGTGTTCATCAACACAGTAAAACTTTCAGGCGGCTTAAGCGCATCCTTTATCACGGGAATTCAAGCAGCACTGTACGCTTCCATAGCAATTTTGGCAGTAGCGGCAATATTGTCGGCAACCCGGGGAAAAGAAAACCGAACCACACAGCCAAATTAGCTTCAAAAGGTTTTTGGTTTGCAGTTAGAATTTGGGTTTGCTTGGTTTATAAGCGTGGGAGCTCTTTCATGTTCTTGAAGAGCTTCTTTTGTCCTCTGCGTTGATCAGGTTGAGTCACGGATTCTTTTCAAGAAAAAATAAAGGGGTAAAAAAACTTTGTACATTAAGAGCGGAGCGTCGGCTCAGAAAGAAAAGAAACAAATTCACCCGATAGTTAGTATCGGCGATCATAGAAATTGTCCAGAATGCACAAGCATTGGCAGCGTAGTTTGGGTTTCGCAAGACCAAAAGACAATGGGTGTGCAGTGTCACAAGAGCCATCGAGAAGCCAGTAGACCAGCGTCTAGATACGGCGGAACAGTTGCTCTCTCGGCAAAAACTAGGAAAAACAGTGTGTTCTTAACGGCAACATCATGAAATCGGTGAAAGCAATTATCTTTTGTTTAGGTAGTTAGCCTGGCGTTACTTTGCTTTTCTTGAACTCGTGTTTTACATCTTCGAGTTTTGAGCCTACAATTTCTATGTTGTCAATGTTTCCTAAGCCTTTCTCGGCTGCTCTTCTGATGTGGCTGATTTCTTTAGGATCAAATCCCATGATTCGAGCTGTGGTTGCATCTGTGGCAACAACATCTTTCCCAGCGATTATTAGATCCATTTTAAGTGGTGTACCATCAGTCGGTCCTCTGCCTTCCATTGCAACGAATCCATCTATTACCGTTAAGGCTGGTTTGATTACTGTATTGATGTCTACTATCACGCTGCTTATGCCTTTTGCATGATATTTTGCCTTGAATTTATCGGGAAGCAGACCAAACATGTTTTTCATGCCCAATGTGACTTTAGTAGCCATATGAGTTTTCATTTTTGCAGCACTAATTATCGCAGATTCAGTCACGATACGCGGTACGGTTATGCTGCCTAAAGTTTCGCAACCGGGAATCTTTATTTTGACTTTATCTTTAACATGCCTTAAATTGAGGCATTCCACGTCGTTTTGTTTGCACATTTCGTTCATGCCTGTAGCTTCGAAGGCTTTGTCAGCATTTGTCATGGTTGCATCTGATTCAACAACGTAAACTTCCATGCCTAATGGTTTGAGTTTTTTTATTATTGCTTCAACTACCATGGGGTCGGTTGTTCCTCCTGAATCCCATGTTTTGGTGGTTATGAAGTTGACTTTTACGAGCGCTTTCTTGTATCCTGTTAGACAAGATTTGTAATCTATTAAGTCAAGCGCTTTGAAAACGGGTTCATGCCCTCTTTCGCCTTTTACAATTGCAACCGTTGATTTCTCCGTTTACAACACCACATTAGATTAACTTGTTTCTCTCTTTTAGCTTTTTATTATTACTATGGATTTCACTTTTAATTTTTTTCTTTTTCCACTTTTTTAGACTTTTTTGGACCAATTTAGACTCAACCTGCAACCAAATTAAACCCTGAATTAAAAAAGCAACCCAAAAAACAAACAAAAAATTTAGGGCGGCACAACTTGTAACCACGCCAGCACTATTAGTATGCGTTTTTGTTCTAAGAGTTATCGATAACTTTTTAGCTTTACTTTTGCGTTTTCTTGCAAATTCTTCCGAAATCTTCCGTATAATTCCGTTTACTTCCGTATAATTCCGCAACCTGCAAACAAATCAAACCCCAAGCCAAAAAAACAACCTGAAAAGGGCTTTTTAAACTAAAAAGGAAATATGTTCAATTATCACAAATAAGATATAGAAAAAAAGCAAGACGACTAAGAAACAGGTTTAAAAGGATTTAATCTAACTATCTTCATACAAGCAATTATTGGTGAGGAAGTTGAGCGACAACTATGCGCCGCTGGTAGGAGATAACTATGCGCCTGAAAAAATTAGAGTAATTATACCTGTAGGTGGAAAAGCAACGCGCCTTCTACCCCTGACGGCTGAAACAAGCAAAGCCTGCTTACGTTTACTTAATAGGCCGCTGGTAGAGTTTTCTCTTTTGTCGCTTGCAAGCCAAGGTATACGTAACTTTATTTTTGGAGTAAAAGGATACACCAACTACCGAGATCTCTACGATTATTTTGAATCAGGCTTCGGATTCTCAGCCCGCTACGACATCAAACCTCGGATTCACATAAAATATCAGCCAAACGTTGAAGATTTGGGCAGTGCTGATTCAGCAAGAATAAACATGGAATACTATGAGCTGAGCAACCCAGTTTTTGCAGTTCAAGGCGACAACATATTTGACATTAAAGTCAAAAGCCTCATCGATTTTCACAAAGAAAAATGCAGTGCCCTAACTATTGTGCTTAGGGAAGTTGACGACGTTACCGGCTTAGGAATAGCAGACATCGACAAGAACTCTCGCATTCAACGATTCGTCGAAAAACCTCTGCCACAAGACGCACCAAGCAACCTTGCAAACACAGGCTTGTACGTATTATCACCTGAAATGAGAAAAATTTTCAAAGAAAAAGGCATCCAACAAATAATTAAAGAGAAAAACAGGTTAGATTTCGGATACGATTTTATCCCATATGTGATTCAGACTGGACGACCCGTTTATGGTTACACTTTAAAAGGCGACTGGTTCGACGTTGGCACGCCAAAAAACTACTTAGCAGCTATGAAAAACCTGCTTCACGGTAATTTCTGCACAAGCGAATGTTTCGGCGAAAGACTAAAAGAAGGAACCCCAATTTGGGTCCAAGGTGAAAGCAACGACTCAGAAAAACGGCGCCAAGAAATTATCCAAAAAATAAAACAAAAGAAAATCATTCTGGAAGGCGCTGTTTTGATAGGAAGGCATTGCCAAATTGAGGATGGCGTAAGAATAGTTGATTCATGCATTGACAATTTTACACGAATTGGCAAAAACGCTGTAGTAACAAACTCTGCGGTAATGGATCGGGTGATTATTGGAGAAAATGCTGAAGTGCATGATAGCATTATTGGTAGACATGTTGTAGTTAATTCAAGTCAACGTAAACCAACAAGAATAACGGCTGTCTCAGTAATTGCTGATGACGTTAAACTTGAAGAAGGTTGTCAGCTTAGTGCATCAAAAATTTATCCCCATCAAACCATAAGGGGAGAATTCCGAAACCAAACAATAATTGCAAATTAAGCCTTGAACCATTTAAAAATTAAATACTTCACTTTGCCCGAACTCAAATCGGGGACTGCAATAATAAAGCGTTTACGAACTGTGGTTGCTAATCGTCCAGCTTTCACAAGTTCGGTGGCTGAAATGTTTGAGCCTGCTTTTTTAACTGAAACCATGTAGGGCGCATGTTCTACACCTGGACCATATTTGTAAACGGCAAAGTCGCAGCCAAACTTTATTCCTGGCGTAACAATTAAGGCGCTATCTCTTAGGTCATGGTAAACGGCGTATTTTTCTTCAAATTCGTCGTACAATTGTTTAGCTTTTTGCTTGAGTTTTTTGAGACTAACCTTGGCCTGGTTTGGGTCTTCATAAATGTCTATTTTCTTATTCTCAACTAGGTATAAGCCTTCCATCAAATCCAAAATTAAGGGGACATCAAACTCTGGAATTTTTGGTTTCGGAATCCCAAGGGGCTTACCATAATAACCTGCTTTATAGAGTTCTGAGCCTTTAGCGGAGTCCCACACTACAAGAAAGTTTTCTATAAGCTCAACATGTATCTTCGGCATTACAGCAGCTCGGGTTACATGATAAACGATAGCATTCGTGCAACGTCAGCTGCATCCTCTGCTTTGTCAGCGGAGTTTTCAAGCAATTGAAGAACATCTCTTAAAAGCAAGAGTACTGAAACGTCAAGTTTGCCATTGAGAACTTTTATTGTTAACGCACGGTATTGATCATCTACTATCCGTTCAGCAATTTCAACATCTTTTGCCTTTTCAAGAGTCTTTTGAGAACCATAATTTAGAACCATCATTGTTTCCCTAAGTTTAAGCACAGTATCAAGGACAGCTACAGAAAGTTTGAGAAGGTCTTTTTTGATATCAGAAGAAATAGTCCAATTATGGTCCATTATTTCAACTATATAATACGCGATGCCTTCTGAGAAATCGGCTACTTCACTTGATAAATTTGTAAATCTTAAAAAGTCTTCGCGGGAAGTCAAAATGGCACCTATTTCAGAAAGTTCTTGAGAAACCAAGCGTCTTGCCTTAACAACTTCTTCTTCGCCCGTTCTTATTTCGCTTAAAAGTTTTCTTGCGTTGTCTTTATCGCCGCTTGCAAAATACTCAACTATTTGAGGGATTTTCCTTGACACGTCTACGACTTTACGCAAATTATCGTTGCAAACGTTTAAGGCTCGCCTCTTAACGCGCTCTTCTGTTTCTGATGGAAGTACCAATCTGTTTCCCCCGCCAACAATTATCCCTATTTTAATATTGTTACTAAACAAGTGTTTATTAAAAAAGGTAACTCCTAACTTTCAATCAATATTCCTAAATCTTTAAAATTAATTTTTCCCTCAAAGTAGCTATGGAGCAGTGGGGGTAAATCTTTAATTGCAGTTCGAACTTGTAGCCAACTATCCCTGTCCCGAATGGTTATTGTGTCTTTTTCTAATGTTTCGTAATCAATTGTTAAACCTAACTGAACCCCTGCCTCGTCAGCTCTTGCGTATCGTCTGCCGATAGAGCCTGATTCGTCTAGTTCAACCATGAAGCCCTCGCATGCCAACATCTTTCGAAGTTCCATTGCTTTAGTGTCTAAGCCATCTTTGCTCATTAGGGGGTAAATTCCAACTTGTATCGGGGCAATGCTTCGAGGAAAACTCATGACGACACGGTCATCCTTAATTCTGTATGCATACTCTAACACAACGTAGAAGAGTCTGTCTGAACCAAAACTTGGCTCAACAACATGGGGAACGAAACGAGTGCCTCGCACAGTGGTTTTTTGACAATTAATTTCCACTTGATCGGATTTAATTTCGTATTTGTCAACCATGAAAAAGCCTTGTTTTTGCAGTGTGTCAGCAACCTCTTGAGCAGAAACCTTGACAAGCAAGGCAGCAACTTTGGCAGCTTCACCTTTGTACACTGGACCAAGTTTTGCCATAATAGGCTTAACAACGAGCTCTTCTTTTTCGACTGGATTAGCGTACTCTTTGTAAACGGTCATGTCAACGCCGCTAGCTTTCATATGACACGATAAATCGTAGTCTGTGCGATACGCATGCCCCGAGACTTCTATCCATCCCCAACGGTCAACCAGCACTTCTTGGTCAAAGCTTTGGCTTGAATAATGAGCTTTCTCCCAAGTGAGCTTTTCGATAAAACGCTGCTTCTGAGCTGGGACGCCAAGTTCAACTAAAAGTCTTTTAGCCATCGCCATGAAAAAAGCTTGCCACTCAGAACGGATTACTTTGCGATCAAGAGCTTCTCGGACAGTCAGGTCAGTCGTATCCTCGCATTCCTTGAGCCTTGTTTCACATTGTAGAATCGGCAAAACTTCGTTTTCCACTTCACATAGAAAACGGCAAGAAGGTTCCTCAGGATCAAAGAAAAACTCTAAATCGGAAATAGTGAATTCTCTTAGACGAATCAAACCCTGCCTTGGAGAAATCTCGTTACGCAAAGCGTGACCAATTGCAATAACTCCAAACGGAAGTCTCTCTCGTGCAGCAACATAGAGTCGGTTGAACTCAACGAAAATGTTTTGTGCAGCTTCAGGTCTGCCGTAACCAACCGAGCCCGAGTAAGGCCCAATTGTAGTTTCAAACATTGTTAAGTACCGTTGCGGTTCGCCAAATTTGCCGCGGCAGTCAGGACAAATAACCTCGTGACGCTCAATCTCTTCTTTTATCTCGTTTAAACTCATTTTTTCTGCTTCAGCTGAACTGATACCTTTTTCTTCAAGCAAATGGTCAGCACGAAAACGGGTATGACAGTTTTGGCATTCAACCATCGGCTCCTTAAAATGGTCTACGTGACCAGATGCTTCAAAGACTTTACCTGGGGCAATTATGGAAGATTCCATTTCGTAAATACCGATTCTTTTAACGAAAAGTTCTCTAAGTTTTGCTTCAACATTTTGTTTTAATCGTGTTCCAAGCGGACCATAAGTTACAAAACCGCCGCTGCCGCCATAAATCTCAAAAGATGGCCAAAAAAATCCTCTACGCTTTGCTAACTCGTTAATTGCGGTGAATTTGTCGCATTCAGGTTTTGAGCATTTAACTTCGTCGTTCAATTCTCGTTACCTTTTTTATGCTTAGTGCCCTGAGCAAATTAAAAGGTTACTAACAAAATTAAGATGCTTATTCGAACCAAAGAGCTACAGCTATAGATTTATTTGGCAAATAAACGCTGGGATTTGGGTAAAGTATATAATCACACAAACATACCTCACCGTTCAAAATAGGTGCAAAAACCCAGATGCAACCTCTTAAACCAAAAATCAGTTGGAAGACAATAGTGTTCCCACTCTTAGGTTTAACGGGGTTCTTCATCTACATTTATTTGTTCCGCGTTGACATCGGGAACATATTAGCTGAGGCAAAAAATGTTGACCCTACGATTTACGCTTTAGCCATAATTTTTGGTTTATTGGAAGTTTTTTTCTTTACAGTTTCATGGCGTGTTTTAACCAATCATCTTTCAATTAAAATTGGTATTATTCGAGCTTATCTTTACGTTTGGTATGGAATTTATGTAGATACTATCGTTCCAGCACAATCTATAAGCGGGGAAGTAACTCGTACGTATTTGTGCGTAAGAGATAAATGTGGACCATTTGGTAAGGTAGTGGCATCGCTTTATACACACAGGCTTTTGGGCATGGCGTTAAATGTTGTTGCCTTAATTGCAGGCATAGTTTTGCTTACCTTCGGCGGAAATGTTAACCCTTTAGTCTTCAACGTTATCATTCTAGTCGCTGCCGCAATAATATCTATAATGGGCTTTATGATTGTTTTAGGTTTCAAGCCGCAATGGACATTAAAAGTTATTAATTTTGTAACCAATCTTGTACGAAAAATCACTAGAGGAAGAGTTAAAGTTGAAAAATTAAAGGAAGAAGCAGTTGAAATCACAGCGCACTTCCACGACGGGATGAAAGAATTCAGCCACAATCCTAAAGCCTTGGCTGGCTCATTGTTTTATCTGGTTATTTCTTGGTTTTTTAGTTTAAGCATACCTTATCTTGTTTTCATGTCTCTTGGGCATCCAGTTTCATTAAGCATAATCATAGTTACTTCAGCTATATTCTTAGCAGTCAAAGCTATTCCTATAGGTATACCGTTTGAAGTTGGGCTTCCAGAAGCTGTGATGACTACCCTGTACGTTTCAATGGGTGTATACGGACCTTTAGCTGTGACCGCCACAATATTTACACGAATCATAACCTTGTGGTTCCGTTTCTTGATAGGCTTTGGAGCTCAACAATGGCTTGAACTAAAACCATCAATCTCCGCTTCAACAGACATAGAAAAAACTAAAATCAATCCTCCTCTCTAATTGCTATCAAGGCAAAAAATGGAATTAAAAATTGAAACAGCATCCATTAGGCTGCTTGACACCCTGTGCAAAATTGAAGAGCAATGCTTTGATCAAGAAGCCTTTACAAAACGACAAATATCTTATTTGTTGACAGATTACAATGCCATAGCGTTAGTTGCCAAAGCAGACAATACCGTCGCGGGGTTCATAATTGCACAAATTGAAATTGAAAATAATACGTTGTTTGGGCACATTATAACAATAAATGTCGCCTCAGCTTATCGACGAAAAGGAATTGCAACAAAGATGCTTCAAGAAATCGAAACCATTTTGAAGCAAAAAAGCATAAACGAAGTTCACTTAGAAGTCCGAGAAGACAACTCAGACGCATTAAAACTCTACCAAAAAAGTGGATATCAAAAAATCGGAAGATTGGAAAAATATTATGGCAAAGCTCACGGTTTACATCTGAAAAAAAACCTGTAAACTTACCAACCAAGCTCAAATTAAAGCGTTTATTCCGCAGGCGAACAAACGTTTAAAAACAATGCCGCGGGTTAACTTGGTTGGTGGGGAGAGTTGGCAGATTCTCGTGGAAGAAAATCTAATGAGCAAACACTTGTTCGAACCATCGTTGTCTTAATCCGTAACACTACTTGGCGATGCGGTAAACTAGAAAAATCCATTGTACGACACCTCTATAAACGCCATGAAAACTTTGGAAAAGCCGAAATTTCCGTCAAAGAAATTATGTTAAATTTAAACATTACTGGCGAAAAAAAAGACGAATGTTTAGATGCCCTGCGAAGACTGGAAAAAAGAAATATAGTGAAAATAACTCCTCTTTAATCTTTTTTATTTATTGCTAAATCGTTTGGATCACATGGTTTTTTTAAGTTTAGATTAAGCACTATTCAGATTTTGTGCTTACCTTAACAGTATGTCTTCACTTGGTGGCGGCTTAATTAATCCATGCTTCATCAACAACTCAGTCGATTGCCGTGCATTTTGAATAATGGCGGAAGCGCGTTCGTATAATTCATCTCGACTGAGCTTTACCCTTGCCACTCCCTGCTCAATTGATTTTAATGCACATGCCACAGCCTCTCTGGGAAAAACTTCCCACTCATCCATTCTAGGCAAAATATCTTTCTCGTTAATCCCTCGTTCTTCAGCGAAACTTGCAAGTTCCTGCGCAGCTGAAATGCACATGTCATCTGTAATAGTTTTTGCTTTAACATCTAAAACTCCACGGAAAATCCCCGGAAAACCTAAACTATTATTCACCTGATTAGGAAAATCGCTTCTGCCAGTTGCTACAATTCTTGCTCCAGCTTCCTCTGCGTCCCATGGCCAGATTTCTGGAATTGGATTAGCACACGCGAAGATTATTGAGTTTTGAGCCATGGTTTTTATCCATTCCTTCTTTATAGTATTTGGTCCAGGTTTTGAAGCCGCAACAACTGCATCTACACCTTTGAATGCCTCTGAAATGTCACCGGTTCTGCCTTCACCGTTAGTTTTTTGGGTAACGTCGTATTTCCATGGGTCATCTTCTTTAGTTATGTCTTTTCTGTCCTTGTAAACTACGCCTTTGCTGTCGGCAAGTATTATATTTCCTGGTTTAACGCCCCACTTCATTAGCACGTAAGCTGTTCGAATATTTGCGGCTCCTGAACCGATCAACGTGATGATGCTTTCTCGTGGTTTTTTTCCAACAATTTTGAAGGCATTAATTAGGCCAGCTAAAATTACTGTAGCAGTTCCTTGCTGGTCGTCATGCCAAACAGGGATATTGAGTTGCTCGCGCGCATTTTCCAGAATATGAAAACACTTCGGCTTCTCTATATCCTCAAGGTTAATGCCGCCAAAAGACGGCTCAATAGCCTTACAAATTCTAACAATTTCATCCGGATCCTTGGTTCTTAAACAAATTGGAAACGCGTCGACACCGCCTAAATATTTGAAAATGAGTGCTTTACCCTCCATGACTGGCAACGCTGCTTCTGGACCAATATCGCCTAAACCTAAAACACGGGTTCCATCAGAAACAACCGCAACGTAGTTCCAACGATTAGTCAGTTCAAAAGATTTGTCGGGGTCAGCTTGAATTATTTTGCACGGCGCTGCTACGCCTGGAGTATACCATATTGCAAAATCGTCGACGCTTCGAATGGCGCATTTGGGGATAACTTGCATTTTTCCTTCGTAAAATTTGTGCATTGGAGGCGATAATTGAGCTGGTTTTTTGGCTTTCGCTAATAATTCGTCTACCGTTGGTTTAGCTTCTTTTTTGGCGGTTTCCATTTTTTGTCTCTCTTTTATGTGGTGGAATTCTTTCACAGAGTTTTAAATGTTTCACAACAAATCTGGTGCAAATATCTGATTTCTGTAATTTTCCAGAAGTGGAAGTTAGGATTAATGACATCACTCATGGATTACTTTAAATTTTGTCCATTAAGTCCAT
The DNA here is from genome assembly GCA_003164295.1 of Candidatus Bathyarchaeota archaeon. Lineage (GTDB taxonomy): Archaea > Thermoproteota > Bathyarchaeia > Bathyarchaeales > Bathycorpusculaceae > Bathycorpusculum. The sequence continues at coordinate 10,527 of PLTA01000035.1, read as the reverse complement.
TTTTTCAGATTATTTTCTTTGTTGCATAACAACGCGTAAAATTCGTTTCATTTAACAGCAATAAAATGATTATCTGCATAACTGAAAAAAGTTCAATATCGTTTTAAATATGATGAAAGAATAAAAAAGCAAAAAAAGAAAAAATTGATCTTTTCAAGACTTGAAGCGTTTAGTATCTTGGTCTGTAGCCGCCGCTGCTTCCGCCGCCACCGCGACGATCTCTATTATCTCGACCGCCACCGTAACCGCCTCCGCCGCCACCGCGACGATCTCTTCCTCCGCCGTATCCGCCGCCGCCACCGAAGCCTCTTCCGCCGCCTCCTCTAAATGGGCGTCTTTCTTGTTCGTATGTTTTACTGGAAACGTTGTTTTCTGTGTTGACTTCTACTGCGAGTGGTTCTTTTGCAGGTTCAAGTTTGCCGTATTTGCCGATGTTTAAGCGTATGTTGCCTTTGAACAGTGTTACATAACCGTTTTCTACGCGGATTGTGTCGCTTTCGTTTACTTTTTCAATGTTGTCATCCCAAAGTGTCAGGTAAACTACACCTGTTTCATCTCCGACGAGCGCATCACTTACTTTGTGTGCGGATCCGTCGCGACCCATTGGAATTTCACGAACTTCTGTTTTGGATACTACTTTGGCCGTAACATTAACCGCTTTAGATTGTGGGGTTAAGTCGCCGACTTTTGCTTCTACTGGTGTCTTTTTGTTTTCGAAAAAACCTTCAACAGCCAACTAATTCTACATCCTGGTTTTTAATTCTAAGACAAAACTACTTATTCTTTGCACTTAAGTGTTTCGCTCAAAAATTTCAGCCTTTTGCCCTGACCAAAAAAATTGAGGCTGAATTCAAGCCTTTTTTTCAAAAAAATACAAAAAAGTTGTGATTATTCTAACTTAACAAATGTTAAGGAGTTTTTCTGAAACGATTTTGTTTTTTGATTGTTTTACTGTAAGAACTATTACTGCTGTTGCTATTGCAATGAATACGGCTATTATGATGGTGCTTGGAAATTCTGGTACGACTGGAGATGAGGTTGGTGTACTTGAAGTACCTGAAGTTGGAGTAGGTGACGCCGTGGGGCTTGAAGATCCTGATGTGACGGCGGTTACTGCGCTAGCTGTGTCTTGATGGGTAATGAAATTTGCCGTTGAGCCAGATGCGGGTTTGTCTGAAAGATCTGTTGATAGAGTTAAGCCCGCTGACCCCGCGCTTACTACGTTAAATGTTAAGGTTGCTATGGTTCCGCTTCCAGTAAAGTTAGCTGTTGATGCCCCAACAGATGTGGTAACGAGCTCATAGCTTCCGGCCACTTTTGTTTCTTGAACATATATGTCGCCTGTGACGAGGGTATTGGAATCGGTGTTGATGTTGCTTCCGTGAAGGACGCCGTTTGAATGGGAATCGCCCAAATTGAGAACTGTGTTTGTTAGGGTTAGAACTGAGGGGTTCCATTGAAGAGTAGAGTCAATTCCAAAGAGATTTTGAACGTTAGAAATTGTAAGAGTAACTGTTAGGGTACTGCCTACGACTGGTTGAGTAGTAGACGCACCTGCATTAACTACTATACTTTGCGCTGAAACAGTGGCGATAAAGCCAACTGAAAGCAGAACGCAAACTAAAAAGACCATAAATTTTTTGAAAGCAAACTTCGGGTTTGTCATTTAATCACCATTTACCCGTTCTGTGAGGTTCACTATTTTATCTCTCCCCTTCTTATACCTTGTTATACTACCGTTTTTCTCTAAAATAGATAATAATTGGCTTGTTTTTGCTTTTGAAAACCTGGATTGCTCAACTATATCAGACTGTCGCATGCTACCACCTGACTGCGCAAGAAGTTTTAAGATTTTACCTTCTTCAGTTTCCAGTTCGGCTGGCTCTGCATTAATTACCTTTGCCTTTGATAGTGAAGTCTTACGTCGCCTGAACATATAGAAACCTGCCAAACTTAACGCAGCTCCAACAGCTAGAATGACCCCGATGAGAACGTATAGTTGCCATTCATTTTGGCTAGAATTATCATTCAAAGGCGTGCTTGTCAAAATAACGTCAGTATTGCCAATAACTAAGTCTTGAGTTCTTGCCCACTCTAATGTTTTCGCTGAATCGTCACGTTGGTAAGGTGTAGGCGTAACCGATTTAACGCTAAAACTTGAGGGGTAAGTTATTTGCAGTGCAGCATCCCCGTAGAGTTGGTTGAAAAAACTATTAACTTGAAAAACATCGCCGAAAACTAATTCCTTTCCTTGAATTATGCTGAAGTTTTGCCACAAAAAGGAATATTCGGTGGTTTTAGATTGAGATGATATGGCTGTATTTATTTGATAAGAATTTTCGTCTACGCTCATAACTCTGTGGGTCAAAGTTGAAGCTGCATCCACAAGGTTTGAAACTTTATCTTGAAAAGCACTGATTGTGTCAACACTTGCGTTAACATTAGCGAAACTTGTTATTTTCCACAAGGCTGAGCCGTCAGTGTTTATTTGGATTGAGTATTCAACATATGTTTGGCAACTTGCCTTGTAGAGCGGAAGAAACAAGAGCAACATCAAACATATGGCGCAGCAAATGGCTAGACGGCTAGCTTTCATTTTGATTCTCATTAAAAGGACGTTATTGCATATTTAAGAATTATAAATTTATTGTACTTATCATGAATTCTTGTGCCCGCACCTTTTCGACTTGTTCAAGATGACTTTATTTCGGGTTTTAGAAAAACAATCGTGGAAAGCCTCGATTTAATCGTAAAAGAAGCTATTTTATGATGTAAAACTTCAAATAAACTTGAATGAACGCTAATGAACAAAAATGAACAGTTGCAGCGGTTTATAGTCAAAAAGGAGCCCAGAAATGCTTTTATCAGTAAACTAACAAAGGCTTTTCAAGGACAAAAAAAGAGGAAGAAAACATGAACAAAAAAATTCCGATAGTAATTGCCATCATAGCATTATTTGCTGTAAGCAGCATCAGTTTGGCAGGTGCTACCACATCGTCAGTAAGTCAACCAAATATGACAACTGTGTCAACCGCGTTGGCTCAGCGGACTTACATACGGATTGATGGCAACATAACCCAATGGGGAACAACTAACGTAATTGGCGCTCTTCAAACACAAGCTGGAACATCAACACGCACAGACTTAAGCACAAACCAGTTAGCTGCAGCCACTGCCATATGGACAACAAACACTTCACGACCAATTAGCGCTGTCGAATCAAAACAGAACTTCACCTACACTTTCTATGAAGCAAGATTAACGAATGCTTCAATCTCAACTTTGAGTGCTAGCACATCAGCAACTAACTACTTCCTTAACGGCACATGGAATGTTTACACTGTTGTAAGCAACATAACCATAATAACAAACACCAATGGGCAAATAACAAATATCCAGAGAAGCTCTGACACCTCCATTCTAAAAGCCTATGGAGAACTTAACGTTACCGACAATTGGACTAAATTCACACTCTCAATAAACGGAATAGACCCCTTAACAGGCTCAGTGTTCGCATCTGTTCAAAGACAAGTCCAATTTAACCCATTCAAAGTAACTGATGACACAACAACTAACGTAGTGAACAAAGCAGACATAGCTGCAGTGATACATGCATATGGAGCCATGCCCGGCTGGGGTAACTACGACGCAAAACTGGACTTTTGCGGCCATTTCAAAATAGACATCACTGACCTTTCAACAGTCGCATCTAATGTGTAAAATCTGTTTCCCAAATTTTCTTTTTTTTTCTTTTTTTAAACCTTCAAAATTCAATTCTTAAAGTTAATCTTATTATTTGCTATGAATCTTTGATGGCTGAAAAAATGGGAGACGCAAAAGAAAAAGTTGAGACAGATGAACAAAAAAATGTAAAGTTACCTTGCGGATGCGTCTACCAAGATAAAGGATGGATTCTTGCTAGAATTAACGAATGCGATTATCATAAACGGAGAAGAACAACGAAGCGTCCCTTCAAGCCTAAAGCTGAATGTGTAAGACCATAAAACACAGCAAGCGAACTATAAAAAGGCCCAAATAAACGTTTATTAGATCTGAACAACCAAAAAAAGGTATTACAGGATTAAACCTCTAACAACATAAATCAGGTTTTTTTCCACAACAGATTTAATACCCTAATCATATGGTTGATGAACTATGGTCACAGTAGACAGTCCAAGCCAGCAGAAGAAATCCTCCCGTTCACGGCAAATTTTAAAGTATTCACTTGAAATTACCTTTATGGTTGCTATTTTAGCAGGACTCCTATACTACATTGGAACGACCGTTCCATCTACGCTGACTAAATACAATAATGTTCCAACTATTCTCAAAGGGGTAGAATATATCTATGACACGATTCTCACCGTTAAGATTGAGTATCTGCTGCTTGCTTTTCTGATGTACTTTGGAATAAACATCCTTTTCGCAGTACGGCTAAGACGGGTACTTAGTAAAAACGGGGTAAAAACCTCTTTTGGCAAAACATTGCTTGCCCAGTATGCTGGCATGTTAACGAGTGATGTCACTCCAGGTCGCTCAGGGTATATTCTCACACCAGTTTACTTAAGAGATCAAGACGTACCTACATCAAAAAGTCTCTCAAGCGTTCTTGGAATTCAAACATTTGAATTTCTAATCAAAGTTGCTGGCGGAATTGGCGCAGTGATTTTGTTGGTCACTACTGTCCCTGCAAAAACATGGAGCATCATATTTCCAACCCAGATTCTAGGTGTAAACATTGGATTGATTATCGCAGTCCTTGGAATAAGCTTGATGATGGTTGGCGCTGTAATCCTTGCTGCCTTCACATGGTCCAAGCGAGCTATCTCATTATTTGACCGAATCGCCAACTCAAGATTCCTCAAAAAATTCACAGGCGGCATAATGGGAAAACTTGAGGAATACAAAGAAAGCTCAGGCAGCACAAGCAAAGCAATCCCAGAAATACTTGGTTTAACCGCCTCATGCTGGGTCTTAAAAGGTTTTGAATGGTGGTTTTTAGGCTACGCCTTAGGAATTTCACAATTATCGTGGTCGTGGTGGCTAGCCTTTTTCTTGATTCACCCATTGGTAACTGCCCTCGCGTTCATACCTATTACTCCAGCAGGCATAGGTGTGCAGGAATTTGGAATCGTTGGAATCCTTGGACTGTTAGGCGTTGCCGCTCCAATTGCAGGCGTATTCGCGTTGATGGCCCGTGGCTTGCTAATTTTTGAAGACCTTGCTGGTGTGCCCCAAATTGTAAAGTCCACAAGCCTAATATTTTCCCGTAAAAAACCTGAGGTTACACCTGTCGGAACCCCACCACTAACTCCTCTTTAGCAAGCGCCACTCGCCTAAATTGTTTAAATAAACCTTCTTTTTCATCTTCTTACAGGTTAGGCGCCATCTTTTGGACATCAACTTAGTTATAAGACAAATGAGGGAAACTGACAGAGACCAAGTTAAACAAGTTATAGATTTGTCTTTTCCGAGACTCTACCGTTTCTTCGCAGCTCACAGCCTACATGAAGAAGGACAAGTGCTGGTGGCTGAGATTTCAAGAAATGTTGTCGGCTTTGCTAAACTCATTGATTTTCATATTGAAGACAAAAGGTACGGGTGCATACTTTGGATTGCTGTTCACCCAAGTTACCGACGAAAACGCATTGCTGCCTCATTAACAAACAATTGCGTCAAGAAGTTCAAACAAGAGGGCGCAAACGCAGTTTTCGCTTCAACGCAAAGAAGAAACATTGCAGCATTGTCGGTACTTGACTTACAGGGTTTTAGAAGAATGGGGTTTTTGGATTTAGGGCGGCTTTTCGGTTGGCGAATATTTGAGTTTTATCGTGATATTTGGTTTGCTCCTGGAGAAATTGTGTTAATGCACGATTGATTAGCATTAGATTTTATTTCAGGGTTTATGGGACTTTTTTTACGTTAACAAGATTTATATCCAAATAATCAATTCAAGAGTAAGGTGAAATTTTATGCCATTTATGAAAGCAATTCAAGTTAAAGCACCTGGCAAAGATTTTGAGCTTGTTCAAAAAGAAATTCCTGAACCAAAAGACCATGAGGTTCTTCTTAAGGTGCAAGCTTGCGGAGTGTGTCATGGGGATGCTATCGTTAAACAGGGACATTTTCCGGGCTTGCGCAATATCCGCGAACGCCAGGCCATGAAGTTGTGGGCAGCATCGCTAAACTAGGTTCCGAGTCACATTATTGGAAAGAGGGGCAAAGAGTCGGTGTAGGCTGGCGTGGAGGACACTGTCTAAAATGTAAACCGTGTTTGAAAGGTGAGTTTTGGGCTTGCGAAAGCCCATTAGCGACAGGTATCTCAACAGACGGCGGATATGCTGAATACATGGTTGCCCGAATGGAAGTCTTAACAGCCATCCCAGACGAACTTACCTCAGTGGAAGCGGCACCCCTTCTTTGCGCTGGAGCAACAACACTTGGCGCTTTGAAAAGTAGCAGTGTAAAAGGTGGTGATTTAATTGCAATTCAGGGTTTTGGAGGATTAGGACACTTAGCGTTGCAGTTCGCTGTCAAGTCAGGCTTAAAAGTTGCAGTTGTATCGCGCGGTACTGAAAAAGAAGCATTAGCCCGCAAGCTAGGCGCACATATTTACATTGACACAAATAAAATGAATGCAGCTGAAGAAATAATGAAATTCGGCGGAGCCAGAACCATTTTTTGCACTGCACCAAACAGCAAAGCCATTTCAGACCTTGTTGAAGGATTAGGACGTGGTGGTCAAATGATAATTATAACTTTTGTTAATGAACCAATGCTGATTTCTCCGTCACAACTTATGCGGGCGGTTCGTTCTGTGAGTGGTTGGGTAGGAGGCAACGCTGCTGACACATTGAAGTTTAGTGTTCTCACGCATGTTGTTCTGATGGTGGAGGTTTTTCCGCTTGAGCAAGCTTCGGTGGCTTTTGACCGAATGATGACGGCAAAAGTTCATTTTCGATCAGTCCTTAAAATAAGTGAGGGATAAAAATGAGTAAAATCATAAAAATAATTCAAGAAAGACAATCCGCAAGAGTACCTTATGACTCAAATCGACAAATACCAAAAGATGCCCTTAAAAAGATTTTAGAGGCAGCAAAGTGGACTCCAACTGCCCATAACATGCAAAATTTCGAAATAATAGTCGTCGACGATAAAGTGATGCTTGAAAAAATTGGCAATATCAAATCGCGTATTTCCGAAGAGTTCCTTCGGGAAAACTATGAACAGCTTTCCTTCTCAAAAGAGGAACTTTTGAAAAAGAAAACGGGTATTTTAGGTGCGATGTTTCCGCCCGATTGGGTTGATCCAAAGAAAATGGCTGAGGCCGCAAGGAAAGCTGAGCCTATGCCGTTAACTCAGTCTATCCGAGGAAGTCCGACTCTGCTAATTGTTGTTTATGATTCTAGGAAGCGGGCTCCTGCTTCACATGGAGACGTTTTAGGCTTTATTAGTTTAGGGTGTCTAATGGAGAATATGTGGCTTATGGCGCAGTCGTTAGGAGTAAGTTTTCACATTCTTAGCTCCTTTTCGGCGCCGCCTATTGAATCTGAAATAAAAAAGCTTTTTGGCGTTCCTGAATGCATGAAAATTGCTTTTACCTGCCGTTTAGGATACCCAACGGGTGCCAGTAAATATCTCAGAGTACGCCGTGACATCGAAGACTTCACGCACCATAACAAATATGGAAACAAAGGAATCTAATTTTTTTGATTCCTTTTCATAGTTCATTTTTTTAATACCTATTTTCAATAATTTGAACCAATAATGCCTTGAAAACCAGCCCTCAGAGTTTGGCGATTGATTTTATTTTGTCCTTAGCCATCCAAAGTAAACCTGACAAAACCACTGCGAACCCGATGTATTGAACATAAACTAAGCTATTGGTTCCTATGATTTGTGAAGGATTAAAAAAAGAATAACCTATTGAGCCCTCCACTGTAAACACCAAATAATTTAGGTGCGAATAAGAAACGGATTTAAAGAAATTTGAAAAAATCGTTGCAACTATCAGCAGAACTCCTGCACAAGTGATTCCAAAAAAAATCCAACTTCGATTAAACTTCCGTTCCAATGTACTGAACAGTAAATTGGATTTGCTTAGTAGAGAACTTGCAAGCAAACAAAAGAAAGGCAAAGCTTGATAATCATATTTTACGGCTCCCGAATACGGTGCCTGAAAGTTTAAGCCCAACACAAAAAGTGCATCGATTCCAACGATGAAAAATATTGTGCTAAAACAGATCAAATCAGCAGCAAAAAAATTTTTGAAAAGTTTTCTTTGAAAACATGAAACAAGCAGGGAAATAATTGTTGCAGTTAAAAGAAAAATACCTAAATTGAAAACTAGAAAGTTGAAGCTGAAAATAGAAGAGGGCATTGCACCAGCTGCATTATAAAATTTGAAATCGTCTTGCCAAAAAATTGTCAAGATGTTAATGCCGACTATGCCCTGATACCAAATCAACAAAAAAGTCACTAATGGGATGAAGTAAGCAGCGATAATTATGGGGTTTTTCAGCGTTTTCTTTCTATTGTGAAAATAGAAAACTGCCAAGGGAAATAGCAGGAAAATACCATAAAATTTTGTTAAAAAAGCTATCCCCAAAAAAACTCCCGATAACATAAAAAACCTAATTGAATCTTTACGGATCGCATAAATACCTATAAAAAGAAAAAACAAACTGAAAAACAGACATTGACAGTCTATTAGAAAAGTCCTTGAAAAAACAACTTGCCATGGAGTTAATGCAAAAATCGCTGAAGCAATCAACCCTGTTGTTTTACCATACAAAGATTTTCCAATTAAATAAACCAGCAGAATGCATCCTAATCCAAAACAAGTTACAATTGTTACTCCGGTGTTAAAGGATAAACCAAAAATTTGGAAGACGGGTGAATCAATGTAGAAGCCTAAAGGTGGCTGATTAATCATTGTGCCAGCACCGCCAGTGAATGGAACACCCCATAATAACACTCCTGAGGCTGCTGAGAACTCGTAGCCCGTGTCCCAATTCTTAAATGGACCTATCGTGAAAGTGAAAAGGGTTGAACCAAGCAATATGCTAAGCAAAGAATATTGCTGACTGAGAAAATGAAATAAACTAGCTCCATTTAAAACCTTATGATTCAGCGCTTCCTCAACCCTTCATATAATAAATGACTAACACTTAGCTAAGGATGAAGCATTTAATTTTTTTCTAAAATTGTTGTTGAACAAGAGGTTAGAAAAAGTGATTTGCGTTCATGGTAAATGCGAATTTGATGTACAGCGGGGGAGTTGACGGATGTATTTTTTGTAATTTTTCTTGGTTGGGGCTGTTTTTGGGGTTTGTTGATGTTGATTTGTAATACAAATTGGAATGTTTATTAAGAGTTAATACTGCAGATACAATACACAACAAGAGATTGATTGAAATGAAAAACGACGAAAACAATCAAAACGAACCTTATTTCTATATAGCCCTCGTGTTAAAGGGCTCAGAAAAACAATACGTGAACCTTCTAAAATATATAAATAATCGAAATGGCGCAAAAATCGTATACCAGCGCAAATCGCTAACTTACCTGCGTGTCGTTCAAGATGATAACCTCAGGTTTGCGGTTGCTGCTGATCAAGTACAGCTAAAAGGTGTTTCGCCATGAATACGTTATTAAAACTTTTTAGTTTTCGAGATAATAAACGCGGCGTTTCCAATGCAATTTCCACTTTAATGATTTTAACAGCGTCCGTTGCCCTAACTGGTGCAGTTGTGCTTGTTGTGACCAATGTTTCCACAAACGCGATGACTAGTGAAAAATTAATTGTTCCAAGCGCTCATGTTTGGTATATTAATAGCACTTCATCGGTTGGCGGAATTATTTTGACTAATTCAGGCACTACAGACTCAATTATTAATAAGATAACAATTAACGGCATTGACTGTTCATGGAACAACGGGAACAACAGCTTTGTTATCTACAGCAAAACGGAAAGTTCATTTGGAGGAGACCTCTCATTCTGACGCAACATTTCCTAATCAAACGATAAGTGTTGCGGGTCAACCATACCAATTCCAAGTTGCATCCGAAGGTATATCGCTTAAGTCAGGATCTTCGATGGCTCTCTACATAGCTACACCCAACAACATAATGGTTTATGACATGGGTCAACCAGTTCGAGTTGTTATTACGACAACTCAATCGATCTACTCGATAGAGACGAACGTGGAGAGTCCGTCATAAAGACCTTAATCCCTCCCTCATCTTTTTGTTTAAAGTGTATTTTTTTGATTGGGCTTGCAGTTGGCATCTCCCAAACAGCGTTGATTTTTTCATTAACATTAACGAGGGCGTAAAACTCCTTTTAAGTATTGTGTCTAACTATACAATACTACTCATCTGCACTACAAATATGCAACAATTGAAGCTATAGCTTGCTAGCGACAAAAAACAAGCAATTTAATAAATGGAACAATTGGTCGGGAGAGCAGGATTTGAACCTGCGACGGCTCGGTATCTGTGGCCTAGACAGGCTAGAATGAAGCC
>PLTA01000004.1:5774-11540 GCA_003164295.1 Candidatus Bathyarchaeota archaeon | reverse complement strand
TGCTTATCCCTCTGGGCCAGGATCAGGGCGCCAAACGTTGATGATCTTGAGTTTTCACCCTGCGTATAGCCAACAACGATGGCTTCGTCGCTTTTCCAGTTCTTGACTTTGGTCCATTCAGGCGTTTTCTCTCCTTGCCTGTAGGGGCTTTCTGCTTCCTTCTCAACTACGCCTTCAAGTTTCCGTTTCTCAAGTTCCTGGAACTGCTTTTCTTTTTGTGCTACATTCTTAACTGTTTTTGGCACAATCAGATATTTCGTGTCTTCTGGGATGATGGTGTGAAGGATCTCGTCTCTATCGTCGAAGGGCAGTTGCTGCAGGTTGTCACTATCCACGTACAGCACATCAAAAATCACTAACTTTGCTTCAACGCCTTCTTTCTCGATGGTTTCTTTAGTGGCTAAAGCATTTAAAAAGAAGTCTCTATCGGTTCCCTTTTTAAAGAAGGTAAATTCAGCGTCCAAGATGGTCCTGTCCACTGGCAGCTTACGAACGGCATCTACAAGCTCCGGATGATTCTTTCCGTAATCATTAACCCAGTTACGGCTACCGATAATTTGAACATCATCAAAATCCTTAACCACGAATGACCTGGTTCCATCGAATTTACGGTGCTGCCTTTTTGTAGGTGCTTTAATATCAGCTTTGGTTCCATCCTGGACAAGCATTGGACTGATTTTCTGGTGGTAGATCGCTGGTGCTGGCGGAGGCGCCTTCTTCTTACGCCCGCCATATGAAGAAGCCTGGCGAGGCTTGTAACTCGGCATAATGGTCGATAGAAAAATGTTTTTAAAACGCTTCAGCGTCTGCCTTTTTTCAAGTAGCAGTTGCTCATTGTCCTATGTTCTGCCATAACTTTTGCATTTTCTTTTTTTTGGAAATAGCCTTGGAATATTAACGCTTTTATGCGCGAGTTCTCTATCTTGATGCATGATTGAAATAAAGGAAATGCCGGATGGCAGTCCTTTTATCATTTCGTCTGTGGCTGATTTTTGTGACGCGATGGGGTATTGTGAGTTTAAAGCTAAACATTTTTTGAAAGGTATCAGACCGCCTCAAACCAAAATAACTATAGAGGGTACAAAGGCACATGAGAAGCAAGAACAATATGAAAGAGAAAACACTTTGAACTTGTTCCAATAAACAAAGAAGAACTTGCAGATTTAACTAAAGATGTGGAGTGTGCCTACGAAGCCATTCAAACAAGACTTCTTGTTCCGTTGAAGTTTGGTGATGAAAAACTATTAATGCTAATTTTTGGCAGAGCTGACAAGCTGATAAGAAATAAGGGAATGCTAATAGTCGAAGAATCCAAGTTTCCAGATAACGCAGCAAGATTCTTAGAGAAATTTGAACCTTATCCAGACCAGAAACTACAGACTCTGCTTTATCTGAATTCTCATTTCACTAGCACAAGCTCCTTCGAACCTTCAGATTGGTTTGAGATTCCTCATAACGAGAAGGTCTGGATAATTAACATTAAGAACAAGAACACTGGTGAAAGCATCAAAATTTTTAGGGGAATTCAAACCAGGGAAGCAGAAGAATTCTTGAAGGATAGTTTAAGAAGATTCGCATTGATAACATTAGGAAAATTGGAACCTAAACATCATCAAAACGTAAGGAAATGTAAACCTTGCAGATTCAAAGACTGTGAATATATGATAAAATGAACTCTTCGTTATTCTGATTATTGTTGTTATTTGCGCGATTAGTTTGACTGATGCCTTCATGGAGGAAAAGGACCTTTTAAGGATAAAGGGTTTAGCTTTTCTGCCATCTTCACAGTTCCGCCCATCTTTTGATGAACTCATCTGCAATAACCTGTGGTTTGTCATACCTCACTTTCTCGGCAAGAAACTTTGTCCATTTTTGAAGTAATTCTATAGGTTCAGCTTCAGGAAGTTGTTCAATGACTAAAGTTTTAGCTCGGCGTTCGTCTTGGGGTATTCCGCTACGTTGATCTGACATATTTAGTTCACCTTAGGGTGTAAGTAATTTATCTTCTTGCTTCCTTGGCATTTGACTTCTTTAACAGCTCCATTCCTTCAGGTGTACTTGTAAGCGCGCTCAAACGTAAAGTTTGTTTCGGTTAGGGTCTGCCTAAACGAACATTTTCATTTCTCTATTTATTCTATGACGGATACTGTTAAGTTATTTGACTCAACTCATTTTCTCGGGTTTGTCTTAAATCTTAAATATGTAATAGTCATAAATTGGATATTGTGAGTTAAATGTCTCAAAATATTTACCAAGCCGTAAACGCTTGCCTCAAACCTGTGAAAGATGACATAGCCAAAGTTGATGAACGCGTCAAATCAATAATGGGTCAACTTGACCAAATTGAAACAAGAATAAAAGCTCTCAGCGACCAATTGACTAATATTGAAGTCGCTGTAAAGCAGAAGTCAAGGGCTTAGGTAATGGCAATACCGAAATTATCCAAAGTAAGCTTTAGCAAATCAACATCCGAGATAAATTTTGCCACAGAAGAATACATTTTTGATTTTCTGGAAATGCTTAAAGCAAAATCTCGTTTGCCGATAAAGCAGATTCTCTCAATGCTTTTGAACAAAGAAGCAGATACAGTTTCGTGCTCTCGGGATGATACTGGGTTTTCGTTTTTTGCTAGTGAAGGCAGAAATGGGATCTCTGTCATTGTTAAGGAATTAGGGAAAGAAACTATTGAGTTCAACATGCCAAAGGATAGATTGGAAAAAGTTAAGCTGTTTTCATAACTCCAAATCAAATTAGCATCAGAAAGAGATAGTGAGGAACAAAAGCTATATTTTCTTGTCTTTTCAGGGCATCCTTTTGATCTATTTCATTTTAATATTTACTGCAAAATCAACTTCGGCATTTGCCAACTAAATTAAATATTACTTATGCATAGAAGCGAGTATGAAACTTCAAGCGAAACCTTTCGGTATATCCGATAGGTTAGATGAGCTCGTTAACAATCTTTCAGAAATGCATAACGCTTTGCAAAACGGTGAGAATGAGGTTGACTTGTCCTCAGTTAAGTTCGTCACTCCGTTAGCCATTTTGCCTCTTGCAGTTTACGCAAATAACAACGGTATAAAAATTAATTGCACTGAAGACCCTTACGTCGATGCCTGTAGCTACTTGGATACAATCGGCTTTCAAAATGGAGTAACAGAATTTCAGAAAATAGACAAACGTTATCTCCCAATAACAAAACTATCAACAAGCGAAAGGAGCAAATTGCTTGGTGAATATGAAGAAAGAATGCTGTCTCAAATGGGTATTCAGACAGTTGTTTTGAAACATTTAACCAGTGAATTAGTTAACAATGTAAGAGAACACGCACAAATAAACCAATATTGGCTACTTGCTCAATACTATAAAACAACACACGCAACGGTTGAAATAGTTTTAGCAGATTGCGGGATAGGTTACAAAAATTCATACGAAGCAACAAAGTTTGAAGCAAGGGATGACAAAAGTGCCATTATTAACGCTCTTGAAGGAAGGTCATCAAAGGCAGAGCTAAATGGACGTGGCTTTGGTATACCGAGCATTGTTAAAATCTTTGTAGGTGCTCTTGGCGGTAAATTAGTAATAATGTCGGGAAAATCATTAATCTACTACAAAAAAGAAGAAAGAAAAGAGATAAAACTGAAGTCTTATTGGCAAGGTGCTTTGGTTGGCATCAATTTTAGCCCAAAACAAATTGATTTCTATAAATCTGTTGAATGATTAACAGATTGCGGAAATTGTTCCTTTTTGAGCGATTTCCATCATTTGTTTAACTTCATCAGTTCTGTTTTCAAAGATTACTTTTCGACTGCCTAAGTCAGATAGCAATTCATGCAGAAACGAACGAGACGCAAACTCAATTTTATCAAAATCTATGATTACCTCAGAAGACAGCGGTTCTTTAGCAAGAGTATCCACGACCTTCCTAGCCGTATCACGATGACGCAAAGTATCTGTGCAAAACATGTCGTAAAGCTTTACGGCAAACATATTACTCAACCTCAAAGCCTATATTGAAACTTTTAGTATTTAAACTAAATTCTCACATTTGTGCTAATTTCAAGGGCTATTCTACTTTGACACGTTCTTTGAGACGCTTTTCCCATTCCCCTTGTGCCATCATTAGCTCGAACTTTCCAGCCTTGAGGTATCCTCAGCTTGTACAACTTCATCAGCTTCGGGTCGCCCTTCACCTTGAACCTCCCTTCCTCCCGCGCCCCAGCAGGTAAAAAGCGCGCTGAAGACGTTCATCGTAAAGCTTGTTCGCTTAGTATCTGCCTAACCGAACTTTTATCTATTAGGAGTAAAAACAATGGCCACTACATTTGACCCTGACACTGAAGAATGGCTATCCGCCATAAAAGAAAGTTCCTCTGACACCTACCGTTCTGGGCTGATACAGTTCCAGCAGTACCTAAGAGGCCTTCCAGATCCTGCCTGGCAAGCCTCAGCTGCGCCCCTAAAACTCTTCCTGGATCAGGTTGCTGAAGACCAGAATCTGCCTGCGCGAGAACGCAAAAGAGTTGCAAGAACTATCCTGCGAGGCTACGTTATTTACCTGAAAGACCATGACTTTCTGCCTAAGAGCATTCACGGCTACATTAACCCCATACAAAGCATGGCTGCCTACTTTGAAGTTGAAGGGATAACTACACGGTTCATCAACATGCCCAAGGCGAAAGTTAAAACTAAACCACACCCTTGGACCGTGACGGATTTTGAGAAATTTATGGTCCTGCTGCAGAAACCAATGTACCAATCGATAACGTCGCTTTACTGGCAAAGCGGCTTAAGCGTTAGCGATGAACAACGCATCTTATTCGGCGGAATCAAAGACGAATTCGAAGCGGAAGTCTGCCCTATCTGCCTGGACTTCACCAGTGAAGGCCGCCACAAAACAGGCGTAGAATTCCGCACATTCTTTGGTCCAGAAACCATTGAGCTGCTCAAACGGTACTTCAAAGCCGAAGGCACACCGGAAGCCGAAGACCTCCTCTTCCCAGTAACGGACCGGGCGATTCAAAAATATTATGCAGTAAGAGCCAGAGAAATACTCGGCGACTACCCAGGACGCAATCCAATGAGCGAACACACCCTGCGCAAGAAATTCCGAACAAACGTAGTTAACGCTGGCTGCCCAGAAAGCTACGCTGAGTACTTCATGGGCCATGACCTAGAGGGCGACCTAAGAAAAACCTACACTAATATGAGCAATGATCAATGGCGAGCTGAATACAAAAAATACCTATCTGCCTTAGCCTTCAAAGTGCCAAAGGTGAAAATATGAGTTTTTTGTTCCGTCGGACAATGAAGAATCGCGCTACTGCAACATGCAACAGTGTTAACGAACGTTTAGGGCAAAGTTGGCGCGTTGCTTCAGTTTTGCAGTAACGGTGTGGCCCTGAACTTTGGTGCCTAATGGTGCTTCAACTATTTCTTTCAGAAGCGAAACTGGAATGGTTTCGCCTTTCTTTATATGCAACTCTCGTCTCAAAGCGCCTTTCTTCATGTGCGCACGTGCATGCTGGATCCACTTTTTAGGCTGCTGCTTTCTATACATCACAGTCACCTACTAGAAAAATCAAAACTTCATTTTCGAAACCTTGAGAATCCCAATAATCATTGTTGGTAGAGCTCCGAACAGCCATAGAATCGACCAGACAGCCTGGTTGAGGGTTGTCCATGAACCGTGGAAGCCGAGTACCGCGCTTACTGAGGGGAGACCGAGAACTCCTGTTGCTTCTGGCATCCATGCCCATTGAGTGT
>PLTA01000004.1:0-5758 GCA_003164295.1 Candidatus Bathyarchaeota archaeon | reverse complement strand
CGTTGAGACAATCGCCATAAAGAGCGTTCGGCGAGTAACCTATTCCAATAACCCAATCAAGCACGACATAATCCAGGTAGGCTGTTACAGCTATGCAGACAGCTAGACCAACCACAACAGCAACAAGCACCGCACGAACATTAATCGGCCTGTTCCTGTAAACGATTTTACGCCTCACGATTCCACCAAAAGAAAAATGGGCTAAGATGAGACGACTATAAAATAGCTATTTTGTAGCTACTTTATAACTACTGTTTGTTGATAAAAAGTCTATAAAAAAGAAACTATTTATTTACTATTTATTTCCAGTTTTCTTCTCCGCTGAAAATGTAGAGCTTGCCGTCTGAGCCTAAGTCGCTGATTACTTCAGCGTTAATTGGCAGGGTAACTGTTGATATGGCGCCGGTGCGTTTGCCTGTTTCCAGGTCTCGGCCATAGTGTTCTCGTGCATCAATTCGGTTGTCGCATAGCCAAAGTGCTTTTGCGTTTGGACCCCACTTGTCCGTTATGGCCTTCTTAATCGCGTCCAAGGTAGGTTCACACTGCAGGACCTTACTGGCTTCCTCAAGAATATGCTCGTTGCCTAACTCTTCAACTTCAAAAGGAACAACCAACGTCGCCGGAAAAGTGCCATGTTCACCGCCGACCCGGAATCCTTTAGGGTTCATCGACTTTTGGCGAACCTTTGACTGGCGGTAACCGCTCTTACTCTGCCGATTATACATGGCAACCCTCTAAAAACAAAGAAAGTTAGTTTTTTGGGAGATATTTGAAGTAGGCTGTTACGCCGCTTGCTATGCCTGTTAGGTTGTTTCGGCTTGCAGCGGTGTGGCCATCGACTAACACTCGGTCGTACTTGATGCCTTTTCTCACAACAATTCTCGGTCCAGGTAGCCTTGTTTGTTTGCTTCTTTTTTGTTGATAACTCACTGCTTTCACCTACAAGAAAAAACATGTTTTTTGCTTGGTTTTTTTGCTGCACGTGTGCAACCGAATTGAGGTTTTAATGCGACTTCTAAAAGCATGGGCTTTCTCCATGGCGGTTTCCTAAATAGGGGGTTTTTTTCTTCAAAAAAAATTTTTGGAATACATATACTTATTTTCCTTTGGTTCGGTTAGCTGTAACCTAAACGAACCGTTTTTACGTGAAATTAAAAGGGGAAGGGCTAAAAAATAAATAGTCGCGTGCGCGAAAACTGCCTTTTTGGCGCGCTAGTATAGTAGAATTATGATTTGCTATCCTACTATATTTCTATAAAATTAAATATTTAGCAATTTATCATTTGAGGACGAACCGCGTGCCCAGTAAAACCAAGACAACCGTAACAATCACCATTGACCCAGTTAAGTGGAAAACCTTTCAAGTTTTATCTAAAGAGAAATTAAATCTGAAAGCAAGCCCTCACGTAGAACGCTTAGTTGACAAAGCAATCGCAGAGCTACAAGGCAAAGAATTCTCCGTCACCGTAAACCTCAGCGACCTGCAAAAGCAGCGTTTGGCTCTCGTTAAGAATGCTGATGAAGTGACAAAGGTAATTGAGTCGCATGGGGTACGTGAGGCTCTTGAGGCACTAGTTGAAAGCTACGGCCTCAACTTCGAAACCTATGCAAGCGCTAGTGAGGTTATCGGTAAACTGTTAACGCTAAAAGGCACATCACTGAAAGGCGCACCCTATACCAAAGGCGACATCGACCTCTGCATAGACCTGATTGAAATTAAGGCAAAGATATGCGAAGTCAGAGCCAAGATAGATAACATAAGAACCAAACAATACCTGCCCAAGTCTGGACCAGCAGCAGCTTAACATTCTATTTCTCTTCCCCTGTTTGGGGTTGGGCCGCTGGTAAGCCCGCCATTCGTTCCTCTTTAGGTTGTGGTACCCATAGAGGCCCAATGAGCTTTGGGTTCGAACTTTGAAAATAAACATTTTTTTAAGAGATTCAGGAGCTTAAATTGGGACGACAATAGAAAGCGTCCCTTTAGTTGGCGGCTTCCATTGCTGACTATTGCATCACATCAATACAGCGAGTAGGCTACCGAAAGTTCTGGTTAGGTACGCAATAGCTGACTGGTCTTTCATGAAAGACCATAAAATTGCTCGCAGGTATAACATTGCATTTCGCTTGCATTTAACCGTTAGGTGGAAACTGTGCGGGTTGTGGTGAGTTAAAGACTTCGCTGTAGCTGCACCACGTAGGAGCGGGGTTAGGCCAATATTGTGGGATGCATGCGCCAGTCGAGTTGAACCAAACGCCGATTATGGGTCTGTCAAAAGTGTAAGCGACTCCATTTTTAGCAACGTAGCCAATGGCTTCTGGCTGGAGGCCTGATTGGTTTGCAAGATAGACGCCTGTGGGATGCGAGGGATCAACGGGGTAAGAAACGTTGCCGATGAACGGGGTTTTCCCGTCTACCACAATATCGCGTGCGTCTATGATGACGAAACAGCCTATATCCGGGGCAGAAGAAAAGTTGTAGGCTACCCCATTACCATCAATGTAGCAGTTGAAGTTGTAACCCTGCACGGTACAATTGCCGTAGCTGTAGCAGATGAAGCGTCCCAAATAACCCTCCTTAATCGTTATGGCGGAAAAAAAATACTGCAAATCTGATTCATTGGCGAAGAAGATGCCTGTCGGATGCTCAGGGTCAAAGGTGCAAGAAGTATTGTAGAGAAAGACGCCTTGCCCACCAGCCATCGCTTCAATTTGCTGTTGGCTATATTCCTTTTGAACCTGAACCATTGAGAAACCAACTGCAACGCTTGCGCAAACCAAAAAACCCAAGAACAGAGCAGCGATAGCCACATAACGGCGTTTTTTGAATGGCGCCGAACCCGCAGCATAGATGTTCTGTATTCTTTGGGTTATCTTGGGGTGAGAAGCCAAGATGCCGGGTCGGTGGGCGAGTGGTGAGAGCAGAAACAAGCTTGAAGAGAGCCGGTCTGCAAAACTGGGCTTAGGAAACCCCTGGACCGCCGCCTCAACCTTTGTGAGTACTTCAGCCATTAGGCTGGGTTTGCCAAGTAAAGCGACGGCTTTCTCGTCGGCGAGCAACTCGCGTTCTTTTTGGAACCGCGATGCAGTCAAGTACGAAAGCGGGTTAAAGAAAGATAGAAGGTTGAGTGCGTAGGAGGCTGTTTTGAAGAGGTAATCTTTGGCTTTAACATGGGCTAACTCGTGGGAGACAACTGCGCTTAACTCATCAAGCTCCAGCATATTTAGGAGCCCCAAAGAGAAAACCAGTACTGTCCCCCGCTCATGACCTATGGTAAAGGCGTTGGGTAGTAGATCGTCGACTAAACCGACCTTAGGCTCAGCGATGTGGAGTTTTTGGGCAGTTTCTTTGATTTTCTGTTGTAGAGGCGCATACTCATCGGGCGCCATCATAACTACATGGAACCGTTTCATAGCTATGCGTGAACCAAACAGTATCATAAACCCAAAGTAGGCTGCGGCTGCAACTGCTCCTCCGATGCAGAGCAAACCAGTGTAGGAGAGGAAGCTGGGGTAAACTGAGGCTGCGGCCACGCTCATACCCTTTGGCGTTGCAATCGGCACAAAGGGTGCGGTGTGGATAACAAGTTGGGGATGAAACATTAGCAACACTATGACGGGAATGAGCAGCGGGGTGAGCCATAGGATGCTTTGGGTGCACCGGGAACGGTAGGGGGTGAATTTGAGAAATATGGCGATGGATACAAACGTTATGGATAGGAAAACTACTGAGTAGAGAAAGTATGGTTGAACGATTTGGAACAGAAAATCGTTTAAGCCTGACATAGTTTGGTCATTTCTTCTTTTCCTTTATGGTTTTATCGATTTTCTCCTTGAGAGCTTCTAATTTCTGGTCATTAACGGCTGCTCTCTCCACAAGGCATGTGGTGACTAACTCGTCAAAGTTGTCTAAGAGACTGTCTAATACTTGTCGAACTGCAGCTTCCTTGAAGTTTGCCTCTTCAAGTTTAGGCCAATAAACGTAATAAAGGTAGGCGCCACCTTTGCTTTTTTCGATTTTTCTATCAAGCATACCCTTCTCGTAGAGCCGGTCCATCGTATTCATGATTGTGGTGTATGCGACGGGTTTTTTCTTTCTGAGTTCTTCTAGCACTTCTCTTACTGTAATGGGTCTCTTCTTTGAGCACCATATCGTTTGAAGTATGCTTGCTTCCAGTGGTCCTAGGAAGGCTTCGAGTTGTTTTCCTTCAATGTTGTAATTAGAGACTGGCGTTTTTTTCTCTTCTGTCGTTGTTCTTCCTCAAGTACTACTATGTATGGTAGGCATTTAACGTTTTCCAAAATTATTGCAAACGATTTTAATTTCTGCTGTTGGGGAGTCGCCGGTTCACCTACCACATATAATAGTAAGCATTATAAGCTTTACTACATACAGTGGTAGGTGCTAATCGGAGGCAAAAAATAATGGGGATCCTGACCAGGGTAACACGAAACATCTGGAGAAAGAAAACCAGGTCTTCAATTGTTATTCTGACTGTATGCCTTGCTTTAACTTTGTTAATTGTTTTACCGCCCAGCATAAATGAAAGGGCTACTATTACTCAGTCGGCAGTAAATTCTCTAGTTGACTACAACAACGATGTTACTTCTAGTGTTACTTTGTCGGCGACTGAAATCCAATGTGAATACGGTTATGATATCAATCCTTCGCTATTTGGTACTGGCCCCATTTATTTTGCTAACGGACTTATGAATGCGTCAATGTATAATGAGCTTGTTTCGATTCCTGATGTTGCTACTGTTATCCCTATTTTTGAGGATCTGGTAACTGCTAATCGGTCGTATGAGATTTATGGGGTGCCCTTGGGTAATTCTTCTGATTTTAAGGATCCATCGATTATGCCCTCTAACATCACTGCGGGTCGCAATTTGCAAATCGGCGATAGCGGCGTTGTGGTTGTGGATGATGTGACTGCTAAGAATTACAGTTTGAGTGTTGGTAGTTCTTTTGATGTTTTGGGTCGTAATTTTACGGTGGTCGGGATTGAAGCCTGGAGTCCTGCGCAGGGTTATTGTGTTACTATGAATTTGGAGGATGCTTGGGCTATTACTAATACCACTGGTCAAGCAACTAAATATTTGGTCTTTGTTGACAACGTTGATAGTGTCAATTCTGTGGTTACCCGTATCCAGAGTTTAGATCCTAAGTTACAGATTTCATCTGGTGCATTGCAGTTGAATTCGGTTAGTGGTTTGCAGAGTCAGCTTTCTGAGCTTACTAATTCTGATCAAAGTACGTTGAGTAGTATTCAGAGTACTGGTGCAGCCGAAATTTGTCTTGCTATTGCTGCGGTTGTAGTTACTGTACTTTTTATGATGTTGTTTAGTGTTAGAGAGCGAACTAAAGAAATAGGAACACTCAAAGCGATGGGCGCTACTAACGGAGTGATTCTTGGGCAGTTTATGCTTGAAGCTATCCTGCTTTGTCTGATTGCCGTGGTCATTGCATTAGCTATTAGCAAGACGGTACTACCCACACTAAGCAGTTTGCTATTGCCCATGCCCGTTGAAATAGGTCCCGGTTTGGCGCCATATCCAAATGGCACAATGTATCTTCAACCTAATACTGTGGGCTATTCGAAAACTCTTATACTCCCGGGTCACGAAACTAATTTTCTCGCTGCTTCTATCACTCCTCAATCAATGTTGCTTGCGGTAGGAGTTGCGCTGCTGCTAGGTGCGCTTGGCAGTTTGTATCCTGCCCTGAAAGCTGCTCGAACCAAGCCTGCGGAGGCAATGA
>PLTA01000039.1:336907-447374 GCA_003164295.1 Candidatus Bathyarchaeota archaeon | reverse complement strand
CGGACCTTTCAAGTTCCTGCGGAGTACCAATTGCCCTAAGACTCGTATTCATTATTGCTACCCTGTCGCAGATTCTTTGTGCCTCGTCGAGGTTGTGGGTGTTTAGAAAGATTGTTTTTTTCTCTTTTTTTAGTTGAAGAATAAAATCTCGGACTGTTTTCGACGCCTCTGGATCTAAATTTGCAGTAGGCTCGTCCATGAAAAGGACTTGCGGGTCATGGATAAGGGCGCGGGCTATGGCGAGTTTTTGTTTCATGCCCTTGGAAAAGGTCCCTGCTAACACGTTTCTTTTATCCCAAAGCCCTAACATCTCAAGAAAACGCTTATTGTTCTCTTTCCTTTGTGCATCCGAGCAGTCGTATATTTTTCCGTAAAAATCCAAGTTGTCATAAGCGGTCAGATGTTCAGATAACCCAACATTATCGGGAACTAACCCAATGATTTTTCGAATTTTCAAGGAATCTTCTTTGTTGTCTATTTCATAGTCGCCTACTTTGGCGGTTCCGCTTGTCTTTGATATTAAGCAACAAAGCATCCTTATCGTGGTTGTTTTTCCTGCGCCGTTTGGTCCTAGGAAACCGAAAACCTCACCGTCGTCAACATGCAAGGTTAGATTGTCGACTGCGGTCAGGTTACCAAATTTCTTTGTCAAGTTTTCAGTGTCAATCATTAAATCATCAACTATGCCCTTGCTTCAAATACCACAGATGACCGTTCTATAATTATAACTTATTGCATGTAACGGGGATTTACTAAAAACTCTGAACAGAAAATTAATATCTGACGCTTATACATGGATTTAGGAAATATCGGTGAGTTTAAATGAGTTTTGGACCAAAAGTTTTTAGCGGTGTTCAGGAAGCGTTGGTTTTAGCGTTGATGCTTGTAACTGTTTTTGCACTTTTCTACGTTAACATGGATATTTCGTATAAGATTGGAATTGGAGCAATAGTGTTTACCGTAATTTTCCTAACTACATTAGCAACTCAGATACTTAGGCAACAAGCAGAAGTCAAGAAAGCATCGTCTGCAGCCTAAACTGCTTTTTTCACTTTCACTGCACTCTCCACTATTCATCTATGTCGTTTCGACGCTTTCTTAAATAAAGTCGAATCGGTTTTGCACCGTTTAGGAACAGGTGAACAAAGAGAATGTCTCAAAAACTAATCGTTAAACCTACGATGGCGCAATCATTATTTTCTTTAAGCATGCCAGGCGTAGACGAGATTTTTCCAGGTTTTGCACCAGGCGACTTCGCCATGCTGTACGGGTCACCATCGGTTAATTCATTAACGTCTTTGCTCTGCATCCGAGCCCAATTGCCGGTCCAGTTTGGTGGCTTAGGAAGCAACGTTGTTTTCATTGAGGGTGGAAACACATTTAGACTCTACAAAATCACCCGTTTAGCTCAAATTCATCAGCTTAACCCAAGACAAGTTCTTGAACACCTCTTTATTTCAAGAGCATTCACCACCTATCAACTAACATCGTTAATATTGGATAAACTGGAAGAAACCGTACAAAAGTATAATGCCAAACTCGTTGTAATTTCAGATATAGGTGGATTCTTCTTAGACAATGACATCCCACATGAAGAAGCGCAAAGAGTCTACAGCCAAATCCTCAGTTACCTCTCAAGCTTTGCTAAAAAAAACCAAATAATACTAATCGCAACCTACCTACCTTACTCAGACAACAAAAGAAATTATGAATTTCAAGAAATAACTTGCAGCAAAGCAAACACCGTCTTAGCCTTCAGCAAAACCCCATACACACGGGAAGTAACCTTAGAGAAACATTCACACTTAATGTTAGGTACCGCTGAACTCCCATCTGAAAACTTAACTTTAACCGATTTCATGGGCGCTTGACGTGGGAAAAACAGTTGAATCATACCGCATGGTCTTTGAAGACGAAATACACCGCTGGAACGGTTTCGCAAAAGCACTCCGCAGAGAAGACAGAGAAGCTTTCGACATTCTGATGGATGCCTGCAGAATCTATGCATCAGCTGGAAGCAATTCCACCCCACCAGTGTCTTTTGAACCAATGATAATGTCAATGCTGGTTTCACAGCAAATTCGTTTGGAGAGGCTTCAGAAGGAATTAGATGACCTTAAACAGCATCAACACAGTGGCATTTGATCACGTTAAGGGATGGCTGCTTGATGTTTACCCTTCTTCCCCGGTAAAATCGCGGTTTGAATAATAAGTGAAAAAGGCGGAGGACTGAGATATACAGGCAATTTCTACCTAGTATTTGAGTATATGGCTCAAAAAGTGTACGATGCAGTTAAAGGGGAGCATCAAAAACCTCCAATAACGCTAAAAGATAATTACAGGATAGAATTAGGCAGAAGTTTATCAAAAAGAGCTTTGCATTTTGCGATTTCATCCATGGAAGTGTCGTGTGCAAGCTCCAATGTAATTGGGCCCTCGTAGTCAAACTCGTGCAAGCGGGTAAGGAACGCTATCAATTCAGGTTTTGGCTCGGTGAAAGGCGTATGGGCTTTATTTGCCATGTGAACATTACAGACGCGTTTGCCATACTTGTCTAAGAGGTTATCAACTTGCTTTGTTTCCAAAGCATGACAAAAATCAAATGTTATCCCCATATCGCCATCGTCAATGACACCTAAAACTTCTTCCAGCAACTCCACATTTTTGCCAAACCCAGTTGAAGTATAAGACAAATTCTCCAAAGCCAACTTGACGCCTAAGCTTTTCGCAAAAGGCTTTATTTCTTTATTATAAATTTTATCTAAACATTTTTCCCTATCATTTTGAGGCAGTTTTTTTGAAACATTTGAGTGAATAGTCATTAGCGGAGCTTTAAGTGCGTGGGCGCATTCAAGCGAGATTTTACCGTAATAAACGGCCTGATGTACCTCAATGGGGTCTTTCACGTGCAAGGTGGCTGAATGCAGAGTTAAACATGTAAGCCCTGAGGCTGCTAACGCTTTTTGTTCACGGTAAACATCAGTGTCACGTTCTTTCTTGATGGATTTCATGTTGAATTCAATGTTTTCGAATCCAAAACGTTTGACCATGGCAAAATTTTCTTTTATGCCTAGCTTGCAAAAAATTCCGTTAGATAAGCTTAACTTCATGCACATAGCCTTCACAGTTTTCGATTAGAATATTTTAATTACTTTGTGATAAATAAGTCGGTTACCGTGTTTTCTCTAAAAACACCAAAGTAACATTATCTGTTGGCTTCTCTTCCTTAAAACGCATATAGCCAAGTTTCTCATACAAACGAATCGCTTTACTCTTACAACCCGTAAAAAGCTCAAGTCTGCCACATGAAAAACGCTTCTCGATTTCCTTTAGAAGTTTGGTTGCGATGCCTCGGTTCTGGAATTCTGGGTGAACCATCAGCCTGCCAATGTAGCAGGTGTTGTCTTCTTGAAATACTCTGACTGAGCCTACGATTTTCCTTTCAGCGGTGGCTTTTAAAAAAACATAAGTTTGAAAATTCTCTTTTAATTCATCGATAGTTTCAACTAGTGGAGGAATCTGAAAATCTCCATGCAATATTGCCTCGCTTTTGTAAGCCAACTTTTGAAGCGCTAATATTTCTTCTGCATCTTTGATGTTGGCTGTCTGAATAGTCATTCATCTGCCTCTGTGCTCTTTAACCGCTAAACTGTGAAGGCTTTAGGTTTTTTCTTGTTCTCGTATTTTCTTTACGTGCTCATCATGTATTGGGCTGCTGGCTTCATTCATTGCTGGGCAAAACTGATGTTTCTTGTTTTTATTTGAAGACATAATAAATGTTGAAGTGGCCAGTGAGAGATAACGTTTTGTTGTAGCCAATTGTTTCACCCATCCGATTAAGTTCTTCAATCCAGAATTACCCTTTGAGCGGGACAGTCCCAAAATTCTGTTTTATCCGCAGCTTGGGCTGAAAAATTCAATAGAGACAGATTCAAATTTTGGGTAAATTTGGGTGTAATTTTGAAAAACGCCTTTAAGATATGAAACCTCCGTTTTGTTGGCTGAGGAACTCTGGGAAAGCAAAAATCACGCTACTATCAATCGTGGTGATAAGTTTGCTTTTTTCATTTTCTCCTTAACTTTTCCAGACCCTCAGCTTAACCCTCAATTCAGATTTCTCTGAGAAGATTTGTTAGTTAATGCTTTGTTGCATAAAGTTAATTTCCACAGACACATTTAGTTTGTTAAGTGAGACAATGCAGGTTAAAGTTCGCTTTTTCACAAGCTTAAGAGAAATCGTCGGCAAAAGAGAAGAAGCCCTAACCTTTGAACCAAACGAGGAGGTTACTGTTGACTTTGTGCTTAAAAATTTATCTAAAAAATACGGATCCGCATTTACTGAATATATTTACAACGACAAAACGGGGCACCCCAAAGGTTTTCTGCAGTTTCTTGTTAACGGAAACAGCACCTCAACATTAAATGGGTTAGAAGCCAAGCTCGAAAACGGCGATGTTTTGGCTATTTTGCCTCCAGTAGGCGGTGGCTAATTTTTAAGCGGTTGCACCGATCTTTTCTGTGTTAATAATTTTATTTCTATCTCTTTGCTCAAATTTTTGGACGCGCTTAATACGTCTATGCCTATGGTGAGACCAGTTTTGTCTAAGTCAATAATGACGTTTTGTGATAGTTCTTCATTTATGTTATATTTGGCTTTTCTCACCCAAATATACATGGCATCGGCTTTCTGGTCATATTCTACTTGCACCAAAGGTTATGGTTTGCTCGTCTAGTAAAAGTGACTACATTTATTTTAACATCCATTCTCTATTGACCAAAAAAATTGTTGCCTTTACATTACGCCTGCCCAGAAAGGAACTTTTTTGCGCATCATCGTAATGTATTCTTTGAGTACTTCTTGTTCGTCAGCTGTTAAGTCATCCGCATGTGCCTTCTGCAATGCCTGCGCATCCTTCTCAGGCACTTTTACAAACAACACATCACGTTCAAAGATATGTCGTCCTGCAATCGGCTTATCCATCGAAATCGCCACTTCCATGCCAACCTTAGCGTCAGGCACTGCTTTGCCTTTATCCTGAATTTGATCAATTTCACCTAAATCGCTGCCATCTTCTGCACGCATAAGCCCATATTTTGGTTTTAATCGTCCACCCAAAACTTCAACGCCGACCACTAATGGTTTAGCTCTATGGAAAATGCAGTTTGGCAAAACTTTGACTTTTCCTGGTTTAACAAGAGCTTCAAACTCAGCCTCGCTCTTTGATTCCCGTTTGTTTTTAGCCCATTGTATGTAGGCATCTATTAAATTGTATATTATGGGTTGGTTGAAAATAGGGATGTTGTTGGCTGTGGCTTCTTCCTGTGCATCAGGCAAAGTTTTTACGCCAAAAGCTAGGATTGCGCCGACTAAAGGTTCACGAGTTTTCACCACAGATGCTTCAATCACATCACGTTTACTAATATCGCCCACATCTGCAATTCGCACCTGCACGTTGTTGGTTTTCAAAATCTCAGCCATCGCTTCCAAGGAACCAAGCGTGTCAGCCTTAACGATAACGCCCTCAATCTCTTTTTTAATTCTGATTCGCCCGATTTCTTCAGTGATAAGTTTGCAGTATTTTTCTGGCAGCTCGCCTTGAGGCACAGCAAACAGTGGCGCACCAGCCAAAGCACCATCTAAATCAGGAGCAACCACTTTGACACCTGCACTGGCAATAACGCAATCAACTGAAGTAAACTTGTCACGCGGATCCCTCATTTCATCTAAGGGTTTGGGCACAAGAATTGCTCGTACACGAGCTGAAATTGGCCCATTTCGTCCTCCAACAACTATCAAATCATCTTTATGTAATGTGCCATCATAGATGATGGCGTTTAATGTTAAGCCTAATCCAGGTTCCTCTTTAACTTCCAGTACAGACCCCTTTGCTGCCCCCTCAGTTGTCTGTAAGCGTTTTGTAAGAAACTGCTGAGTTAAACCAACTAAAACCATGACTAGTTCTGATAAGCCTTCGCCAGTTTTGGCGCTTGTCGGCACTAAAGCTACGTTAACAGTGAAATCTTTAATGTGGTCAAATCGATCAGTTTTAAAGGCTAATCGGCTAAACTCGCCCATAACAACGTACAAGCGGTTATCCAATGCTTCACGAACAAAGCTTGATTGAGAAGCATAAGACTTCAAAAACGGCGTTCCTTGCTGAGGTTTCCAGCCGGGGATACGATCGATTTTGTTAACTGCAACAATAAACGGGGTTTTGCGGGCTTTTAGAATTTCTATACACTCATAAGTTTGAGCTTCAAACCCCCTTAAAGCATCTACAACAAGAATGGCAATGTCAGCAACACTCCCGCCTCTGCGCCGAAGATTAGTGAATGCTTCATGTCCAGGAGTATCCACGATTAATAAGCCGGGAATTTCTATCCCAGTTTTAAAATTACCCATGTATGGTCCGATTAGTTGCTTAAGCGTTTCAACTGGGAAAAAGCTGGCACCGATGTGCTGGGTCATACCGCCTGCTTCACGCGCTTGCACACTCGTTTTTCTCAGTTCATCAAGAAGCGAGGTTTTTCCTGCATCGACATGTCCTAGAACACAAACAATTGGCTGACGAGTGGGCATTCTTATTCCTTTCCGGATAAAATGTTTCTATGAAGCTAAATTGTGTTTTGGTTAAATGACAATGAAACCATGATATTATTGATTGATTATGCGTATTAACAAAAACACAGTACTAATTGCGTAAAAGAAAAGGTAAATCGGGTTATTCAGGCGGTTTAACTAATAGCAGAAACAGACCGATAATAATCATAATTACGCTCACAACGCCGAAGAATACGCTGAATGCGCCCAAACCGCTGGTTGTCGCAGTGAAGTAAAGCATGACTGCACCTATCACGATCAGTAGTAAGCCAAAGACTTTCTCAGCAAGCGATACCCAGAATGTGTCGCCTTCGTCACTCATTATTTTCGC
The DNA here is from genome assembly GCA_003164295.1 of Candidatus Bathyarchaeota archaeon. Taxonomy (GTDB): domain Archaea; phylum Thermoproteota; class Bathyarchaeia; order Bathyarchaeales; family Bathycorpusculaceae; genus Bathycorpusculum. The sequence goes on along the minus strand of PLTA01000039.1, from coordinate 440,442 downwards.
CCCGTCTCTCCTTGTTAATGGCTACAATAAACATGAGGGGTTATTTTAAATTATTTGTTGTCTAGAAGATTATAGTAAAATTAAATGCAAAGAGAAACGCTTTGGCATATGATTTCAGTCAGTAATCGCTTAAGAAATTGGCCAGCTGACACAAGCAAGAATCAACATTTCCCAATTAACCAATAATTGACCAATCAGAGAACAAGGTTTACACTTCAAAAAAATTTTAATTAAAAAAGAAAAATTAAAAGGGGAAAATTTATTCTTCGCCCATGCCGCCCGGCATTCCGCCGCCTGGGCCACCTGGACCGCCTTTCGGCGATTTAGATGTAATGACATCATCTATGCGTAGTATCATGGCTGCTGATTCTGCCGCAGATTTGATAGCTTGTTCTTTGACAACGATTGGCTCTATTACGCCGTTTGCGATGCTATCTTGTAGTTTGCCTGTAAAGATGTTGATTCCAAAGTTTTTGCCATCTGCTGTATCATGTTTTGAGCGAAGTTCAACAAGGATGTCTATGGGTTCAAGACCTGCATTTTCTGCGAGAGTACGAGGTATAACTTCTACTGCGTCTGCAAATGCTTCCACAGCTAATTGTTCTCTTCCGCCGACCTTTGTTGCATACTTGCGTAGTTCTTTTGCTATTTCGATTTCGACTGCGCCGCCACCTGGAACGATTTTGTTGTTTTCAATTACATCTGAAACTACTGATAGTGAATCGGTCATGGCTCTTTCTGCTTCGTCAACCATGCGTTCGAGTCCTGCGCGGATAAGTATGGCTACGCTGTGTGGATCTTTGCATTTCTCGACAAAAATCATTTTATCGTCGCCGATTTTGCGTTCTTCAACCAAGCCTGCGAAGCCAAGGTCTGCTGCTTTGAAGTCATCTAGGTCACTGCTTATTTTTGCGCCTGTTGCTCTTGCGAGTTTTTCCATGTCAGATTCTTTTACACGTCGAGCTGCCATTATGCCTTCTTTGGCTAGAAAATGCTGAACCATGTCGTCTATGCCTTTTTGGCAGAAAACTATGTCAGCGCCTGAGGCTTTGACCTTTTTAACCATGTTTTGCAACATGTCAGTTTCTTGGTCTAGAAACGCTTTCATTTGTGATGGATCTTTTATCCGGATTTCAGCGGTAATTTCTGTTTTCTCTATTTCTAAGGCTGAATCTAAGAGCGCAATTTTTGCGTTTTCCTTTTTCTTCGGCATTCCTGGATTAACGACTTCTTTGTCAATAATTATACCTTGAATTAGTTGGGTTTCAAGGAGGCTTTTGCCTGTTTTTTTAATCAGTTGAATGTTATCTATATCAGCGATGGTTTTGTCGCCGCGTTGTTCAACAATTTGTTTAACTGCATCAATTGATATTTCAGCTAAATGTTCTCTTGCGCTGCCAACTGCTTTGCTGCTCATTGATGTTAATGAGACTTTAAGGAGTGTTTTGCGGTCGTTTACATCAAGTGGAACCGCTATTTTGTTTATGACTTCGATTGCTTTCTGCGAAGCTTTGCGGTAGCCGCTGACAAGAATTATTGGATGAATGTTTTGGTCAAGAAGTTCTTCTGCTTTTTTGAGTAATTCACTTGCGAGGACGACCGCTGTTGTTGTTCCGTCGCCGACCATGTCATCTTGTGTTTTTGCAATTTCAACCATCATTTTTGCTGCTGGATGTTCAACATCAATTTCTTTTAGGATTGCTGCGCCGTCGTTTGTTATTGTTATGTCGCCAAGGCTGTCAATAAGCATTTTATCCATGCCTCTTGGGCCTAAGGTTGTTTTGAGTACTTCGCCAATTACTCGTGCGGCCATAATGTTATTTCTCTGAGCTTCTTTGCCCCTGCTCCGAGTTGTTCCTTCTTTAAGAATCAAGACGGGCTGTCCTGAATTTGTTGTTGTTAAATACGCCATATATTATCACATTCTTTAATAGAACATTATTTAATTCGGAAATAAGCAAAAAGTCAACGGAAATATAAACTTTTACCTTTAAAATATGTTGGTTTAGGCATGTCTTGACGAGGTTTTTTCCTGAGATTTATTGGCTATGATTTTTAACTATGTGATTAGTTTCATTCATCTTCTTCATGCCTGAGTCTGTAAAGCTCCTTATGGACTTCTTCGGCATTATCTTCATTCCTGCCAGTCCCTATCCAATCCCAAAATGAGTTAAGAGGTTTCAGCAGTATGCCATCTTTCGTTTCCATGAGAAAGATAGCTTTTTCATCATCTATTTTGTACTTCATGCAATCCAAGCAGGAATAGTAAGCCGCCCCTTCTTTGCCATCACAACATGACTTTTCATCGTTAATCCCTAACTCTCTATGCAATTTTACTAATTTAAATTATAGAAGCAGTAAATATTACGGGTATCTTTATGAGTCTAATTGAAACCAACGATTTTATAATGCAAAAGAAAATCCTTTCTGCCCACGAACATTACGACTTTATGGATTTACAAGGTAACAAGTTGGGCGAGGCTGATGGCAACTTTGTTCAAATTCCACCTAAATTTGCAGTATTAGATACTCACAGTGTGGAACTTATGCATTTACAGGGCAAAACATTGTCGCTGCACAGAGAATTCACCTTTTACGGTTCAGCTGGGGACGCGTTGGGAACAATAAAACGTGAATTAGCCAAACTGGTTGGCGAAGAATTTTGGGTTGAAAAAGACGGCGCTGAGTTTATGCGCATCTACGGAGACTTCACCGAACACGAATACCAAATGGAATTAGATGGAGCATCTGTTGCTAGTATCCACAAAAAATGGGTAACCGTAAGAGACCAGCTTGGAGTGTCAATAACAGGAAACGTGGATCACAGAATCGTTATCGGAGCGGTGATTGTAATAGAACATATAGAAGTAACTGAAAGACAATCTAGTTCAGGTTCTTACAATATGAACATTAGATTTTAAATGAGATAGTTATTTTTTGCGTATGTTGCATTGCATGACTTTTGGGCAGATTAGGCATTCGTCTTGTGTTAGTATGCTTTCTCCTGGTGCGTGTAGGAGTCCGCTGAAGTGGGCGCATTTGGCTGGTGAATCAAGAACGGTTGGGTATTCGGTGGGTTTGATGCTTAATATTTTGCTGTTTTGGGTCACTATGTTAAGTTTTGACATGCAATAGGGGCAAGCGTAATGTTCTTGTCTTGGAATCACCGTGTTATCTGTGATGACGGTTGGCTTGTCGAATTGTTTTTCGCAGCCTTTGTATGGGCATTTTAGTTTTTCCTCATGGTGGTTTCCGAAAAGTTGCATGTCAGTCGCCTCCTTGATGCAATTAACATCGAGTATAGTAATACGTAATAAACCTTACCACTGCCTGATTCACTTTGCTTAACAGCACAACACAGCTACAGCAAAACGAAATAAGTATTTTTCAACAAATATATAGTTAATCTGTAATTATCCGCACCTTTATCAGATTTTAATTAGTAAAGCTCGGCATTTGCTCAACTTTTCATAATAATTGTGAACAAATCTCAACCACACTTATATCACCTGACAACTAAGTAATATCAAAAAGGTTGGTAGAAAAAATGGAAAAAACATCCCCAAAAAAAAATCCAAAAGAAAAAGTATACTTCCCGCATATATAGGAGAGAAAAATGTTCGAAGAAATAAGCATACTATTAGTCGTGATATGCACAAGCCCGCTAACGGCAGCCTTCGCCTACTACAACATCAAATACCGCAGATTCATCAAAGAAAACTCAACCTAACCAACGACAAAACTCAGGATATGAGGTGACCAAACCATCGAATAATAACAAATTAAAAACCTATCTAACATTGAGAAGCCCCACCCATCTCACACTCTCTTTTTTTGTAAAAATTCTTAAAAAATTAATTGGAGCCCCGAGCGGGCTTTGCTCCCGCGGCCTGCTGCTTACGAGGCAGCCGCTCTACTGGGCTGAGCCATCGAGGCACGGTACTTGCTAATCAGTGAAGCCCAAGTTTTTAAATGTTTTACCTTAGAATTCAGGCAAAAAAACACGAATTTGCGCTTTTTTTCATGTTGAAAATGTGAAGATTAGACTTTTGCAGTGAAATGCTATTTCACATTTTGAGTTATACGCCCGACAAGTTAAGCGTCAATTTTAAAAGGCTTGAACAACTAATATTTTATAGCTGTGAATTTTTAAGGGGAATTATTTGGGTAACGATAAAACTGGAAGCGACGGTTATTCAAGCGAAAGAGGCACAGATTTAGGCGAACGCAAAATAATTGAGATTCTATCCAGCCACTTTGAAACCATGCCTAATATGCCAGTGCCATTTGGAGATGACGTTTCTGCTGTTTATTTGGATCAAAAACAAGTCGCAGTATTAAAAATGGACATGCTTGTAGGAAAAACCGATGTTCCACGAAATATGAGTCTGTGGCAAGCAGCCCGCAAAGCCATCGTCATGAACGTCAGTGACTTTGCCTCTAAAGGAGCTCAACCAAAAGCCGCTCTTGTCTCCCTTGGCTTACCCAGAGATATAATGCGCAAAGATATCGAGGAAATCGCACGAGGATTAAATGCTGGGGCACGCGAATACGATGCTTACATTATTGGTGGAGACACAGGTGAAGCTTCAGACCTTATCATTTCTATTTCACTATTTGGAACTGCTGATAAGACAGCATTGATGTTACGTAATGGAGCTAAGCCCGGCGATATTTTGGCAGTTACAGGGTTTTTTGGCAAATCCGCTTCTGGTTTACGCTTACTTTTAGATAATTACTCACTTTCCTCAAATCTCAGCGAGGTATTATTGAATGCGGTTTGCATGCCTAAAGCTAAACTTAAAGAGGGTCTGGCGCTTAGCGAATCAGGCGCTATTTCAGCATCAATCGATTCCAGCGACGGTTTAGCATGGAGTTTACATGAAATTGGAAAAATGAGTCAGGTTGGCTTCATTGTCAATAGCGTTCCTGTAGCTGACGAAGTTAAACGATTTGCTAAGTTTAACCATCTTGATGCATTGGAGTTGGCGCTTTACGGTGGAGAAGAATACGAACTGGTAATGACAATTAAATCCAAAGATTGGGCTGATGCTGAAGCCGCAGTAGAAAAAGTCGGCGGATGCCTTTTACCGATAGGAAAAGCCACAAAGGATAAGCAAATACTGTTGGATGTTGATGGTCAGAAACGCGTGATTGAAGCTCGAGGCTGGGAGCATTTCAAAAGCAAGATTTAGCTTGACGATCGAGAAGATAATTGATTAGTGTAATACATGACGCAGCTAAGTATGGTTGTTTGCCTAAACTAATTTTTTCGCCATATCGCAACGCAAAAGTTTCTGCTTTTTTAGGTAAACCAACGTGATCACCCAGAACGAAAACAGCATTTTCTGAAAGTTCTATTTCCGCTATGTCTTTTCCGCCTTCTTCTAAAACGTAAACTTTGTGCGTTTGGGCTTCTGTTTTAAGCAATGCTTCAAAGCTAATCTTTTCTACACTAATGCCTGGGTGAGATTTGCCAGCAATTACTTTTCTTAGAATTTGCTTCCACGTATCCACGTCTGTTCTCACATCATAAACTGTATTTCCATCAATTCTAATGTTGCGAGGTGGATTAGGCGGCCCATTCAACACTGCTTGAAAAGTTACATCTCTTCGTATCCCATGAGAAAGAAAAAGGCTAGTAACTATGCATTCATAGACGATGTCTAATCTTCCGGCATCATGCAAATTGTTAAACGACGAGTCAGTTTTTCCCATACGCGAGAAGAGGATGAATTCACGCGGCAAATTTTTCACTGGAGGTTTATGGCTTGTCTGCTTTAAAGTACTTTCCTACTAAGTGATCCAACAAACTCAATTTTCTAAAAAAATGAACCAGAGTCAACATATTGTTTATTACAACTGTAGCAAGAAAAATTGCTAGGCTAAAAAAGGCAATTTGCAGTATTCTAAAAGCAACTTTATGTGATTTAGTCTCCTTATCCTTAGTTTGAGTTAGGGTTTTTTGAGCTAAAATAAAAATTAAGCCAACAACAACGGATATCGATAATTTAAGAATTATAAACATTGAAATGTTTGCGTACACTATTCCCGCTATTAGGGGGTTAAGCTCTTTTGCCCCAAAATACGTGGTTCCAATAACCGTTGTTAGACAATCCAATGAACCCAATAAAATCAGAAATAAACTAGAATTGTTTTTACATTCAAAACAGTTTTCTCCTATTTTTGAGAATTTTAACAGCTAAACTCAAAGAACTTAATGAACTGCCAAGAAAATGTTGATTGATCAAGGCGAGTTGTTCTGTTGTTAATGGCAGCTTAACAATTATTTAGAATGTTAGATTAGGGTTTTATATGTTTACTAGTCTGATTGAGGGACTAACAAAAGGTGGCTTAGTTAAAATAAAATTTATTGAGTTTCACATCGACTCTTTTTTGCAGATTTGCTTTGATTGTGAAGATTATTTTACTTTGTTTATTATGGTGATGAGGCGGATTTCTATCCTCAGTTATTTTTTCGTTTTTTCGCTAAATAGCTAATTTGTTTTAAATAGTATGCTTTCTGGAATTCCCTCATCTTCTAAAACAAGATACCTGAGCCCTTCGGTGTTGCCGAGTTGATCAAGCCATTTTAGTGATTCAAGCACTTTCTGTAAAACCAAAAGCCGTTCTTGATAACTGCGCACGACATCTTCTATGATTGCTAATTCGTGGAATGCGCTCGCATCTAAAATAATTTTTATTGTGCCTATTGTTACCTCGTTTGGATTTTCGCTTGAGTTTTTTTTGCCCGCAAGCTTCATAACAACTTCGCGTACTTTTTTCGATTTTTCTGCAGAAGTTCGAATGTTATCTAAGCGACGCAGATATTCGCCTAATGTACTCTTAGTTTCAGATAATTCTTTGTTTAAGATGTCAGCAATTGTTTGAGCGGACGTATATTCTTTTATTTGTTTTACCAAAAGATTTTTCGCCTGTTCCGGATTTTTCTAAACCAAAGTGCGTGTTTGGGGATTAAAGTGGAATTTAAACTGTTGAGCTAATAAAAACTATGACTCAAGACATAATATTAGAAATAAGTGTTCTAAATATTGTGAGATTCACAAATGAATTCAAAAATAGAATATTTGTATTGATATTTACGTATTTATGTAGAACAAGTATTCAAAAGATATTGGAATCGACAAGATTTATAAACTGCAAACACCCCGAGATCTGTATATCGTGTCGTACGTAATCGTATACAGACTCGATATCGCAAAAAGCTTAAACAAAAGGGCAGATTGGGAATGAAGATAAAACGTAAATTGTTATTATCGTATCTTTTAATAATTGCACTTTTCGTCGCAGCAGGAGCAACCATCACATACAATACAACAAAGATGGCGGAACTTCAAACTAAAGCAAAGACACAACTCGAGATTAATAATAATGCTTATGCTTATCAGCAGGGACTTGATCAAATCCAGTTCGGTACTTTAATGTATGCTTCTGATAACACAGCCGATGGACAACAGATAATCGTATCTAGTGCAGATATTATCCAACCGGCTCAAACCTACCTGCTCAGCGCATTAGCAGACAACCCAGCACTCCTTGACGAATTTAAACAAGCAGTCAGTCTAGACCAAAACGAAATTAACGGTGCAATCAGTCAGGTATACACCATCTATACTAGCCAAGAAAACGATAGCCAAAAGTATGTAGACATTTGGACCCACATAACAACGCTCAACAATGCAGTCAAAACAGCAGATACTCAACTCGCAGACGTTCGAACCACAACATTGGCCAATGTCGAGAGCGCGAACGCAGATGCCCAAAATTACGCCAACTTAAGCTTGATTGTTGCTGTGGTCTTCTTAGCCTTAATCTCTATAGTCTCAGTTATTTTAGCGGTCGTTATGGGTAATCGCATTACAGGGCCTCTCAAGAAATTGGCTGAAATTGCACATAAAGTGAGCCTAGGCGACCTCAACCAAAGATTCTACCTCAAACAAAACATTGACATCAAGACCGGCGATGAGATCGATGAACTTGTCGAATCCTTCAGGAGAATGGTTAACGCGTTTCGTATGACCGAAGCGCTCAACAACGGAGCAGGGGAACAAGAGGAGACGAAGAAGTAATGACAGTTGAACAGGATTGCCTGGCAGTGCTCGCCAAGGAACTCGGGCCAGCTGCTAAGACATTTCTGATTCGCCAATCAAGGAGACATCTGAACAAGGAACCTTCAACGCTTCAAAAATCCGACATCGACGAATTGGCGAAATGGTGTCAAATAGAAATCCAATTAGCGATTGGAGCCCAGATAGCTGACAATGTAAAGAAAGGTTTGCTGGCACTAAAACAGCAGTCTTAAGAGCTTATTTTCCCTTTTATTTTAATCTCCTTTAAACGACCATTACGTTTTTTCCAATCAATGCTCTCGACTTTTTCATCAAGCAACTATTAAAATTTATTAACACTTGTTCTTACTAAACAACTCAAAAATAATAATTGTAATTCCAGAAGCTTTAGTCTAAAAAACGAAGGCACCTAAATTTAATGACATAAAACTTCAAAAACTTTCAACTAATAATCTTTGACATTTAACGAAATGCTTCTTAAAACTGTTGAAATATTAAAGAGGTGCAGCCATCAATATCATGCGACTATTATCAAAGTTGCCAATTTAGAATGCTAAGCTTTAATCACAGCCTCAACCCATTGAAAAGCTGAGCAAACAAGCCAAGTTCTTTATCCTTAAAAAATTTTGCTCTTCCAATTGAACTGCTTTTGAAATTCATGGGTTTATCTTTTTCGACATTTACAACATTTTTTGTTAAACTAAATGTGTTGTTATCTTCTCGCGTTGTATTGGCTTGGATCCGAGGGAAGTTACGTTGGCGTAATTTATATCAGCAGAATTCTGTTTTTCAGAGCAATGAATACAGACTCTCCGAAAATTACGTTATTGATTAAAACAGAGGAGTATTGAAGAAGACCTTTTACGCGTAAACATTCTACCAGGTAACATAGACAAAACAAAAAAAGTTGCACGTCTATTTGGCGGCTTTTTAGCTATTTTTGCTGGTTTATTCTACTTGAGCCACTAAAGCTTTCAGAATGCTATTGTGGTCATTGCCTTTTTCCAAGAATAAGCTGATTGTGTTTTGCCCAAGAACTAAGCATAGAACGTTGAGTTTTTTACCTTCGATGAAAATGTTTTCTGTCTCACCTAGTTTGAATGCTTCGGCTAGCGTCTTTGAACTCTCGATTGACTGTGATGATAACATGGCGTATTCGATTATTTTTGAAGGATCGTTAAGGTCAACAGTAGCATTTGAGTCGCTTCTGAGAATATACCCAACTACATCTTTGAGTTTTCTGAGTTCTTGAAGAGTTTCAAGCAGCTTTGTATATTCTGGGCAGTCTTGTATTTCATTTGTTTGAGTTATATCATCTTTTAATTCTTGTACTTCAATTACTGCGATCTCTTCTACCTGTTTCGTTTCGTTCATGTTATTTTTTCTAGTCATCGCTTACTCCTTCAGACTTCTCGGTAATAGGCTTTATCAAGACCAAGGCACCTTTCTTGGTTCCCAACGCTTGTTGGAGTTTTTCTGGAAGTTGGATTACCCCTTTCCCTTCAAGCTGCGAGTCTTTGATCGCTTGGAGCTTGCAACGAATTTTCTTGCCAGAGAGTGTATCTTCAACAGTTACTTCTTTGATTTCTTTGACTCCGAACATTTCGTTCCAACGGGCTATAACAATGCTTTCGACCCGCACGCAATCTGGTTTCCCCAGTATTCCACCTCTAAAGTTTTCAACCATGACTTGGATTACAGATGAACTTTGTTTATGTTCATATACTTCAGATAAATTAACTTTGGAAATCTCGATTAGGTCATTAGGTGTTTCTGTTTCTTTAACTGAGATATCTTTTGAGTCTTCTTGAACTTCGAAAATTGGTTTTATGAGGACTTTAGTGCCTTTCTGAATGTTTAAGGAAATTTGAATTTTCTTAGGCAATTGCACTATGTTTCTGTTTTCGTATTTTGAATCTCTGAAAGGCTGAAACTTGCATGTAGTAGTTTTCCCATTGGATGGAACGTCCAATGCGATCTGCGTGATAGGTTGGTCCCCATATTTTTCTTTCCATTCAACAAGCAATGCCCGGTCGATGTACGCAGTTTCTTGATCAATCATGAACCCTCCAAAAACCGCGAGGGTTTCGACAATGAACTCGGTTGCATTAATTTCTTTGGAAATTATTTCAAGCTGGCGAGTTTTGGGTTCAGGCTTAAAGACGACTTCTTGATTTTCGTTTTTGTTTTTGATTGGCATATATATATTCTGCACTATCTTTAGCGTTATCGGAATCATAACTCTAGTCAGGTTCGAAACTGTTTTTTCATCAGTGATTCCTGAAGTAACAGTCGTTACATAAAGATCGTCGAATCGAATAATGTTAACTCTAGATTCTGTGCCGCCTACGGTTATCGATTCGATTCCTCCTACTGCGGTTGATTTTTCAAGGAGAGTGTGGAAGACTTCTTGAGCACAGTTTACAGTATTTTCGGTTATATTTTCATCCTCGACAAGGATTTCGCCGTTTTCTCTAAAAACCATGGCATGAGAAATATCTGGGCAAACGTTCCTGATTTCGTTCAGAGTATTTTTTAAGGCGAGGTTACAGGCTTCAGTGCTCATTTCAGAGGTCCTTCTTGATTTCGCAATTAGGATATTTTGAATAGGATGCGCTCAGGGATTCCTTCGTCTTCCAGCACTAAGAACTTTAAACCTTCAGTATCGCCGAGTTGATCAAGCATTTTTAGACCTTCACGAACCTTTTGCAATACCAAGAGTCTTTCTTGATAGCCACGAACTACAGATTCAATGGCCGTCAATTCGTGGAAGGCATTTGCATCTAAAATGATGTTTAATGTCCCCACCGTTATTTCTCCGGGACTGTCATTGGAACTGGGTTTTTTTCCAGCAAGTTTCATGACAACATCTCGGACTTTTTTTGATTTTTCCGCGAGAGTGCGGATTTCATCCAAACGACGTAAATATTCGCCTAGTGAGCTTTTAGCTTCGGATAATTCTTTATCTAATCCTTCTGCTATTGCTTGTGCTGAATTGTATTCTTTTATTTGTGTTACCATGATTTTTAACTCCTAAATTTTTTAATGAGAGAAAGAGGAAAATTGGGTGAATTTCTTCACCTTACCCCCGAATTTCTAATGAAATTTTCAAGTTTTATGGAGCTGTTATGGTGTATGGCATGTCAGTTCCTTTTGAAGTGATAAGTTTTATTGTGTATTGTGTGCCGGAAGTAAATGTTGTTGTGTCTGAGTAAGTGATTGTGCAGGTTCCTTGATGGCCTTTAGTGAGTGTTAATGAGCTTCCTGCAGTTGCTGCAAGTGTGGCTGTGTTTCCATCGATTGCTGCGCTTTGGAGTGTTACGCTTGTTGTTCCACTATTTGTCCAAGTAACGGTTACTTGGTTATTGGCTCCGCCAGTGAACTGTACATTGGTTATTGACGCTTGTTCTGCATTTCCCATGAGTCCTATGGTCATTCCGCCCATCCATGCTGCGACGACGACGCTGACTGCGACTGTGACGGCGATGAGTATGATTGACGCTATTACTGGGCTGAGGGCTTTTGAATTCTTTTTAAATTTTCTAATGTAGTTCATTTTTTTTCAACTTCCTTTGAAGGTTGGCTGAAAATACCTTTCACCTATCTTACCTAATAAGCATTATGACTTAATACACAATAGTTTGTATAGGTACAACACAAATACAAACAAAAACAAAAAATAAAAGAAAACAAAAAACAAAGAATATTTTAAGAGCCAATCTCGTCAAATAAACCAAGAAGAAGCATTGTTACTTTCTCACCGAACTCAGTTTTCACATAATACTTCTTCAAAGGATCAATCCGTTCGCTCTTAGCTAAACCCAACGATTCAATCTCAATCATCCTAGCCCTAAAAGTCCCATCGCTCAGAGTTAATTTATTTTTACGCATGAATTCCTTAGCATCCTTCCATTTACCACGACCGGTATGGAGCAGTAGCAAGCAGTCAATAGCATGATCTTTTTCCAGCATTGCTTTAATGGCAGACAGCTTTGGGTCCGTCAGCACTTGTTTAATCTTTTCTTCTTCCATATTTTTAACCATTTCCAAACACACCTTTCGTTATCAGGATTAAAAATTCGTCTGCGGCTTTTAAACCAATATTACGAATTGCGAAACATATCTGCAGACGCCTTCCTCCCAAATCAAATAAAGTAAAAGAGAGCCTATTTATAAATAATACTAAACTATAGGATAAAATGCAACTGTCCAACCATTCTTGTCGGTAAAAATGGAATTGGAAACATTAAAAAGCTAAAAAGTTTGAAATTAAATGATGTCAGCCATTGTCATCTGGGAGCTAAGGCTAAATATTTACAAATGAAAAGACTTAACAAATTAAATAAACTTATGTCCAAGCAAAATGGAACGCAAGAGGCTAAAAAGTGGCTGATAACACAGAAACTAAATATGAAGCCCCAACATGGAACCAAATTTATGACATGCTACTACGTCAAAGCCAAAAAATCAAGACAGACATCTTCAAACCAGACATTATCATTGGAATTGCTCGAGGTGGAACGGTGCCGTCAAGAATTCTATCCGACCTTCTAGAAGTAAAAGACTTTGCCTTTATCCAAATAGAGTATTATGAGGGCATTAACCAGACCAGACATGAACCTATCCTAAAACAGTGCTTAACCACGCATTTGGGTGGTAAAAAAACTCTCTTAGTTGATGACATCTCTGATAGCGGAATAAGCCTGCAGTTTGCAAAAAACCACCTGCAACAACAAGGAGCAAAAGTAATCAAAATCGCGACCCTCTACGCAAAAACCACAACCATAACCAAACCTGACTACTATGAAAATCTAACAAGCAGCTGGATAGTTTTTCCGTGGGACGCAAAAGAAAACGTGCGAAAAATTGTTGAGAAACAGAGAGGTAAACGTGCCTTGAGACGAGAAGTTACAAAACTTGTAAAAGCAGGTTTACCAAAACAGCTAGCAGAAAAATTTCTTGAAGATATGCAGTAGATGAAGGAAAATGCTACATCCCCTCACAGAATATGGAAAATGGGTGGAAATAACAGGGTACCAAAATATAGCGTTCGCTAAGGTGGAAGAGTTCCTGAAAACCAACCGGAAAGAAACCAACCAAACCACCAATATACAGTTTTTTGATGCACAATTAATCGCTACCCATGAACATCTCTACTTCGCCGCACTAAATGCGTTGCAAGCTTTTCAGAATAAAACAAACGTTTCGAAAAGCTTAGCTATGGAAACGATGCTTTTCGCTTCCGCTCAACGTCAAATACAAAAAGCCATCCAACATAGCGGCATCAAACCCCAAACGACTAACATGGCTGTTATTATAATTGGTGAAAGCCAAACTCAAATCCAAACTTTAATAGAGTCAGTTACAGCTTGCATCGGCGCACATCCAGATGAGCGAGTTCTAGAAATTTCAGAAAGTAAGGAACACAAAATCAAAGAAGCGTATCAAATTGCAGATGAAGAAATCAGAACAATAATGAAAAATGGTGAAGAGAAAAAGGCAATTGTTGACCTTGTTATCGAGCGCGTAGCCTTGTTATCGACTCAACTTTAAATTTAAAGCATTTTTTCTTTAACAACCGCCAAAATATCAATGGGCTTAAGCAAAGATAAACCAGTTAAAGCACCCAGAACCTCAATCAGCAAGATTTTGTCTGGATTTTCAAGGTCAGCCTTACGTTTAATGTCACCTGCAGCCGCCTCAATGATGTCTTTTGAATGAAGTGTTGTAAAACGTTTTTCAACGGTTACTCTGAAAGTTTCATTCGCCTCTATTCTGGTAGCAAGTTCTGCAGTGGCATGTTTTATTTCTTCCAAATCTGTGGATACAACCCGCTCAATGGGCAAAATGCGAAGGGCGTAACGGAACTCATAGGGGCGCTCATTCAGGATTGCCCGGAATTTTTCTATTACCGAACAGGGGTCCAATCTGGTTTTGCCAACGATTAAACCTCTGACTTTGGTTTTACTTACTTGCGCTTCAGCGTCACCTAATTGTTCCTGTAGCAAGTAGAGCAGTTCGTTGCACATTGGGCGCTCGTTCCCACGTGAAGTTGTAGCTAAAAGATTAAAGTCATTAATCATACAGGCATCATAGAAGAAAATGTGGACAGGTTATTTTTGCTTTTACCCTAAGATGTACTAAAAACTAATTTTGTGAATGGGTCAGCGACGATTTGACGATTTCTCACAGCTTAGGGCTCGAAGCCGTCGCCTCACATCATCCCGACCTTAAAATGAAGCCGTGGAGAATTTATTCATTTTGTTAGTTTTCAAAAATTTGAACATTTGATTTGAAGAGAAAATAGACTTTAGCAAATATTCTTCGGAGAGTGGTCACTAAAATAAAAAAGAAAAAAATGAAAATGAATTGGTAGCAGTTTCTTACTTTACCAATTGATTGACAAAATCAGACGCACGTGCGTTTAGGTCCTCGTTTTGCCCAATTTTTAACTACTATAGCGTTTGATAAAGAACCGCTGCTTGAAAGTGCTGGTACCGCACTTTTTATCATGTCTATGTCGCTTTGCGAAGTCGCGCCTGAGCCGCTTCCAAAGACTCCAACCTCGGTTCCCGAATCAGGCTTCAAACTTTTTAAATCATCTTTAACTGAAGCAGATGGTGAGCCAGCGTAGACCGGTCCTCCGACAACTATTATGCTATATCCTGATGTATGAGCCGCGGCTGAACTTTTTATGCCTGCAAAAGTGACGGTGTAGCTTTGTGCTTGGAGATCGATGGCAATTTTGTCCGCTACCGTTGTTGATGTTCCCGATAGCCAGGATCGTATACAATTAATGCTTTTCCAACAGAAGTTCCTGTCGGAGATAGAGTTTTTGATCCAGTTGCTGATAAGCAGCCAAATCAAGAAATATCACTGCCCCAAATGCAACGACAATAATTATAATTACAGCAACTATAGCTAAGATCATTTTGAATATTTTTCTCAGTTAAACCTCTTTCGTGGTGGGCATATTGTTGGCTTCAAATAAAAAACTATCTTGAATAACCGCGATTATAACGAACAAAGTACTTGAAAAAATTAGTAGAAAAATCGGTGCATACCACATGTTTTTGGCAAAAATTTTCTCTTTTTTTAACGACAGTTGACGAATCTAAATGTTTTATACTGCCGCAACGACAGGTAGCATAAAAGCGTTTTAAGTGAGGTGAAAAATACACATGATATTCGAAGAAGAAGATGAATGGGAAGAAGGCGAAGATGAAGAATGGGAAGAAGAAGAATGGTAAATTAACTACCAAAATGATTCTGTACATATTTTTCTTTTAAGTCATAATTCTTCAACCAGCTGCATTTGAGGTTTATTTTTTGAAAAACCGATGAGAAATGACTCAATCTTGAGATCGTGTTTTTGAATGGGATTTGTGTTTTTCGCAATGACCCACATGTTCTAATAGATGCACTTAGTGGGAGCTAATTATAAAACTAGATTGCATACAGCGAATTGAAAAATGGACTTTTTAACATGAAACAATGGTTTACTTGTTAATCGGCAGCTTTTAACATTGAACTATATTAAAAACAGATTATCTCTGAGAAACTTTCAAAAATTGAAATAAGGTCAGTAACAATTAAATCCGGTTTTAGCTTGCTATCCAACAATTCATTTAACGTGTTAAATTGGGAGGGAACAAATATCGTTTTTAATCCTGCTTCTTTGGCTCCTTTGATGTCCTCGACTGGGCTGTCGCCAATGTAGACCGCTTCTTTTGCCTCAACCTCCAGCTTGTTGAGGGCGTCTTCGAAAATTTTGCCGCTGGGTTTTCTCCAGCCGTTTTCTTCTGAAACAACAACTACGTTGAAAAAAGCGTTTATGCCCAAGTGTCTAAGGCTAGAGTAGATGACTGGAGCATGGGTGAAGTTTGAAATTAAGCCAACTTTGCCTTTCTGTTGAGATTGTTTAAGAAGTTTTTT
Source organism: Candidatus Bathyarchaeota archaeon (assembly GCA_003164295.1). GTDB lineage: Archaea > Thermoproteota > Bathyarchaeia > Bathyarchaeales > Bathycorpusculaceae > Bathycorpusculum. Next base: position 424,417 of record PLTA01000039.1, on the reverse strand, counting down.
TGCGCCATCTCTTAGCTCAAAAGTTTCAACATATGCTTTGAAGAAAACGTTAAGAGCTGCTTTGATTCGATAATCGTCCGCTGTCACCTTAAACCCCAAATTACAAAGTGCTTCAGCCACCCAAACTGCATTAGTTACTTCTCTTAGCTTTTCATAACGCATGACCCGATATTTTTCATGAGCTAAATCGTAGGCCTGAAAAAAATTCTTTCTTGGAAACTTGAAGCCTTCAGAGACCAATGCCTCGTAAAGATTTTCTTTTGAAGCATCCATGTTATATCCTTTGCAGTTGACCAATGTGCCTATGTAATCGAAAATTATTGCTTTACAGACCATTTTGAGCTCACCTTTTCGTTTTTGCTATTTTTATTTGCGTCATTGCTCTGCCAACTGCTGTAGCTAGCAGTTTTGCTGAGTTTCCTATTGCCTCTTCAATCTGAGGGTCGAAGCTGATTGAGCCAAGGTAAATTAGCCCCAGGTTCTCTGTTTCCATTTCAACCACGTTTGCTTTGTCCATTTTCATGTTTTCAACTACACCGATTATAGGCATATTGAGTTCACTGAGTAATGCTACTTGTTTTTTGACGACTTCAAAAGCCAAAAGCGATGATGTAGTGATGATTAAAAATTCTATGCGTTTAACTAATCGCACTAAATCAAGGACAGCATCACCAATTCCAGGAGGCATATCGATAATTAAAAAATCCAATTTCCCCCACTGAGTAATTGACAAGAGTTCAATAAGTGCGTTGGAAACATCAGTTCCACGCAGCGGTGCTGGGTAGTTACCAACGAAGTAAACAAGTGACATGTAGGCTAAACCCTCAACGGTTGGTGGCACAATGCCTTTGTCTTCTTTAGGCTGCACGTTTGAAGGAACCCCCAAGATTATATGGGTTGATGGACCTGTAAAATCCAAGTCAAATAAACCGACCCTGCAACCCTTCTTAACAAGAGACATTGCTAAGGCAGTAGCAACCATGCTTTTTCCCACGCCGCCTTTCCCGCTCGAAACGGCAATAATTCTGCTTATTCCAGCTAACCGTTCGTCAATTACGCTTGTTCGTGGGTCAACCATGCTTATTTAGCCCCTTTTATGTGTTCAAGCCAAACTCCACGTCCAGCAACGATTTCAAAGTCAGGACTGCCACATTTAGGACACTTAATGTACGTGTGCGCTACTTCAGGGACAAAGTGGATGGCTTCGGCAGTTGTTTTATCAAGTTTTTTAATATTAAATTGAAAAGTTGTCCCGCAAACCCTGCACTTGAGCAACGACTTAGCCTTCAAAATTCGGAACCTAGCATTCTTAAAAATCTCAGTTTTCATTTGCGATATAGCAAAACGCAAAATCGGGGGCTCAACCTGTTGAAGCTCTCCTACCCTAATGGTGACTTCTGTTATTTCCTTCAACCCTTCCAAGTCAGCAATTTGCTTTGCCGATGTAAGAATAGCTTCAGCTAAGGCCCATTCATGCATAAACTAACCATGCTTTAACCCTGTTTAAAAGAATATTGCAACAAACAAAAATTTTAAAGCTGGACAAAACAAATGGAACATCAGGCAATGGCTAGCTTTAAATCCCCTTCGTTATCTATCTTTATCCATCTTTAAACGGTGATTTCTGTGGAAAAACCATTCAGAATTCTTGCTTTCGCTGGAAGCCTAAGAAAAGGTTCCTACAACAAAGCCCTAATCCGCGCAGCCGTGGAACTTTCACCAGAAAACGTTACGATAGAAGTTTTTGACCTAGAAGGAATCCCATTTTTCAACCAAGACCTTGAAAACACTCCAACCCAAAGAGTAAAAGAGTTCAAAGAAAAAATTAGAAGTGCAGATGCCCTTTTGATTTCCACCCCAGAATACAACTACTCTATCCCTGGAGTTCTGAAGAACGCGCTTGACTGGGCTTCAAGGCCCTATCAGGAAAACGTACTTAAAGGCAAACCAGTTGCCATCATGAGCGCCTCAACTGGAAGGTTTGGTGGAGCGAGGGCGCAGTATCACCTTCGTCAGACGTTTATCATGCCTAACATGTATGTGGTTAATCAGCCCGAAGTTATGCTGGCATCTGCGGCTGAGAACGTAGATGTTAATGGCAGGTTAACTAATGAACAAACAAGAACGCTTATTCGGCAGCTTATTGAAGCGCTGATGGCATGGACTAATATGTTGAAATGTAAGACGAAATGAATCGATTAACGGTTTCTTAATTTTAGCGCAGACTTTGCGAAGCCTTAAAATGGTTAGAGTGAACGTTAGCCTTAAGGCGTTAAGCATGAGAGTCATAGCGGACCTACACATTCATGGACGTTACAGCCGAGCAACAAGCGAACAAATGAACATTCCAGAAATCGCCAGGTACTCAAAAATTAAAGGATTAAACCTTGTTGGCACAGGCGATTTCACCCATCCGCAATGGCTCAGAGAAATAAATGAAACATTGACGCCTGAACAGGACTCTGGACTTCTCAAGTCAAAACGAAATCCCGATTCGACTGTCCGTTTTATGCTCACAACTGAAGTCTGCACCATCTTCGACTATAATGGTGAATCCAAGAAAATACACCACGTCATATTGGCTCCAAGTTTAGAAATTGTTGATCAGATTAATGAACGTCTAAAAGATTTTGGAAATTTAGCCTCCGATGGAAGACCAACCCTAAACATGACAGCACCACAGCTCGTTGAGCAGGTTATGGCTGTTTCCAGCGAAAACGTGATTTTCCCAGCCCACGCCTGGACTCCGTGGTTCAGCATTTTCGGCGCTTTCAGCGGCTTTGATACCATGGAAGACTGCTACCAAGACATGACCAAATATATCTACGCTTTAGAAACGGGGCTTTCATCTGACCCTCCGATGAATTGGCGGCTAAGCAAACTTGACAAGTTTGCGCTTGTTTCAAACAGTGATTGCCACAGTTTTTGGCCATGGCGGATCGGCAGAGAAGCCAACGTTTTCGAGCTAGAAAAATTCACCTATGGCCAAGTTGTTGACGCGATAAAAAACAACAATAAAGAGCACTTCAAATATACTATTGAGGTGGATCCTGCTTACGGCAAATATCATTGGACCGGTCATCGAAACTGCAAAATCGCCCTCTCGCCTCAAGATGCAATAAAATTCAACAATGTCTGCCCTGTTTGCCGAAGATCCCTCACAAAAGGCGTGGAGCAGCGGGTTGAAGAGTTGGCTGACCGACCAGTAAACTTCAAACGTGAAGGTGCACCTGGTTTTTTGCGTTTGCTTCCTCTTTCAGAAATAATTGCGGCAGTACTTGGGACGGATTCTCCTTCGACGCAAGCGGTTTGGAGAAACTATAGTTTGTTGGTTGAAAAATTCAGTGACGAATATACTGTTTTAATTGATACAACAATGGATGCGTTAGCTAAAGTGGTGGATGCATCAATAGCACAAGCCATCGTTAAAGTTAGAAGCGGCACAGCAAAAGTCACACCAGGATACGACGGCGTTTATGGACAACTGGTCTTGGGTGTTGATACCCCAGTTCTCAAGCCAAAACCTAAGCTTCCACATGAAATGGTTAAGCAGATGAACATGTCCGATTTTTTTGGAAAATAATAATTCAACGTTCGCTAATTATCAAGGAAACACAATCATTTAATTCACCACAATAATTCTAGTTAAAACGTTTCAACCTACAAAGGATAGATAATTCATGAAAGACCTTCTAACAAAAATTAACAATGCAGCCACTCAAAAGTTCGGAGCACAATATGCCGAAGCCCGAGCTCAAAAGCTCTACAAAACCGTCCTCAACATAAAGGAGGAACGAGTGGAAGCGGCAAAGCAAGGAATCGAGAATGGAGTTGCTTTGCGTGTACTCGTAAATGGAGCGTGGGGCTTCGCATCCGTTGGCTCATTGGATGACGACATTTTGATCGACGCAGTTTCAGATGCCTGCAGGATGGCTAAAATGGCAAGCGCAAGGTTAAAAACCCCAATTAGAATTGCTGAAGCCAAAGTTGTCACAGACAAAGTTGTATCAAAGCCAAAGAAGAACCCATCTGACATTTTGATGGAGGAAAAAGTGAAAAATGCGTTGGCTGTGAATAAAGCAAGTTTGGATTTCGATAAGCGAATCAAGAGTTGTAACATGGATTATATGGATTTGACTGGCACAAGCTATTTTGTGAATAGCGATGGCACAAGTATCGAGCAAGATAAACTGTATGTTTGGGCAAGAATAACTGCGTCAGCCCTAAATGAGGGCGTTTTTACTTTTAGTCGAGAAGAAATAGGCTCAACCGCTGGATACGAAGTATTTGACGAGCAACCCCCTGAAGATTTAGGAGAAAAAGTTGCTAAACGAGCAATTGAACAATTGAATGCGAAATCGCCAAAAGGAGGAACTTTCCCAGTAGTTTTAGGTCCAAATGTCGTCGGAGTTTTTGTTCATGAAGCATTTGGGCATTTGGCTGAAGCCGATTTGGCTCTCTCTGGAGGAGTCTTAGCGGATAACATTGGAAAAAAAATTGGTTCAAATTTAGTAACTTTCTATGATGATGGCACAATTGACGGGTCTTTTGGCACCTTCAAATATGACGATGAAGGAGTCCAAACCCAGAAAACATTATTGATAAAAGATGGAGTGGTCGCTGGTTTAATGCATAACCGTGAGACAGCATTAAAATTTAATGCTCAACCCACGGGAAATGCTAGAGCTGAAGATTTCCGCGTAGAACCAATCATTCGAATGAGATGTACATACATGGCGCCCAGAGACCAAGCTTTCGAAGAATTAATTGAAGGCATCAAGCAGGGTTATTACTTTAAGAGTTTTAGAGGGGGCCAAGCTAACCTTGACGGCACTTTCCAAGTGGGCATCCAAGAAGGCTACGAAATAAACGATGGCGAAATAGGCACCCCAATTCGTGACGCGTCAATAAGTGGTAATACCCTTCAAACGTTACATCAGGTTGACGCTGTCGGAAAAGATTTTCTGTTAGATCCAGGACGATGCGGCAAAGGCCAAATCGCTTTCATAAGTGATGGTGGACCGCACATCAGAGTTAAGGAGATGGTTGTTGGTGGCAGTGCTTAAAAAAGATATAATGCTAAGTTTAGCTGAAAACGCAGTTAAGGTAGCTATGCAGAAAGGCGCCTCTGAAGCTGAAGCCTATGTTTATGAGGGACAAGCAACAAACATCGGCATTGAACTTGGACAAATCAGTAAAACCAACAGGATAATTGACCGAGGCTTAGGTATCCGAGTAGCCGCAAACAAAGCGGTAGGTTTCGCTTATACAAACGTGATAGATGACAAAAACGCAGTTGAAAACGCGATTGCTGGTGCTTTGGGTGCAGCAAAGGCAAGCAAACCCGATGTAGATTGGAAAGGGCTTCCAAATAACAAATCTTATCCCTCGCTGAAACAGACTTTTGATGACAAAATAATAGCGCTTAGTTCAGACGAACTGGTGAATATAGCTGCGACCATGCTTGACGCTGCCAGCCAAGTTGACAAACGAGTTGCTCCAATTGAGGGGGGGATAGGCAACGCCTACATTTCTAATGCAATTGCCAACTCGAATGGAGTAGCAGGTTTTGATAAAGGAACAGTTATAGAATGTAGCATCGCAACGTTGGCGAAAGAAGGAAACACGGTTACGCCAGTTTGCTTTGAATTTAACGCTTCAAGAAACTACGATGTTGACCCAGTTTGGGTTGGAAAAGAAGCTGCGAAAATGGCTCTTTCTGCATTAAAAACTGAGTCAGTTGAGACCAAATCTTCCACTCTTATATTAACTCAGTTTGCTCTACAGGACCTTTTAGGTTATACGTTGGTTAACGCGGTTGAAGCGGACAATGTTCAAAGAAATCAATCTCCATTTAAGGATAAACTTGGGCAAAAAGTCGTTTCAGACAATCTCACAATTTACGACGATGGTTTATTCCCTGGCGGATTACGCACATGGGCTTTTGACGGCGAAGGAGTACCACACCAAAAAACAGCAGTTATTGAAAAAGGAATTCTAAGCAATTTCTTGTACGATAATTACTCAGCCCGAAAAGATGGCAAAGAAAGCACAGGGAACGCTGCCAGAGCAGGATATCTATCAACACCTAGTATCGACACAACCAACTTCCATATTATGCCTGGAAACAAAACATCCGAAGAAATGTTAAGTGAAGTAGATGACGGCTTAATAGTATATTATTTGCAAGGCGCCCATAGCAGCAATCCTATAAGCGGCGAATTCTCAGTTGTTGCAACTCCAGCTTGGAAAATAAGGAATGGAGAAATAGTACATTGCAGCCGAGGCGTTATGCTTGCAGGCAACATTTTTGAGGTGCTCAAAAACGTGAGTTTGGTTGGTAGCAATGAGCGGCAGATGGGACAGTTGATTTCGCCTTGGATCCAGGTAGAAAATGTGCGAGTGATTGGAGGAAAATAGCACTATGCCCAAAAACTCTTTGAATACTCGCCTAAAACGCTCTCGTATACCCGTTTGGTTTGTTGCGCAATCTTTTCCCAGTCATATTTTTCTATAACTCTTCTATAAGCGTTTTCGCTGATGTTTTTTCGATAATTATCGTCTACTAAGACTTTTGTTATGCCCCAAGCTAAGGAATCAGGATTATTTGGATAAACTTTAACTCCAGTTACGTCGTGTTCAATGATTTCTGATAACCCGCCAGTGTCAGATGCAACAACTGGGCTTTTTGCCGCCATAGCTTCCAACGCTACAATTCCGAACGGTTCAAAAAGTGACGGCACAACTGATACATCAGCGCATTTTTGAAGTTTAAGCAAGCTGTCTTCATCTAGGAAACCTTCGAAAAGAACCTTATGTTCAAGTCCCATGCTTCGCACAATGTTTAGCAGTTGTTCCTTCATGTAGCCGCTACCCACGATGATGAATTTAGCGTCAACTTTTTGTAAAATTTTTGGAACGGCGTTAATCAATACATGAATTCCTTTTTCATATACTAGTCTTCCTACGAAAAGCACTATTTTTTCTTCAGGCAAAGCAAATTTGCTGCGGAACTCTTTTATATCGAAGTCAATATCGAGGTAGCATTGCGTGTTTACACCGTTTGGAATCATAACTAATTTGTCGGGTGGAAGTCCAAAAGCCCATTTGACATGTGAAATCATATATTCACTGCAGCAAACCACGCGCCAAGCCTCGTAGGTTAACCATGCTTCAGTTTCATGAATCATTTTTTCAGTGTTAGTATGTAAGCCGTCTCTTCTGCCGATTTCAGTTGAATGCATGGTTACCAAAAGAGGTTTTCGAAAAACATGTTTAAGTCCAATTCCTGCGTTTGCCACAAGCCAATCATGAGCATGAAAAACATCAATTTTGCCGCCGATTTTTCTTGTTATTTCAGCTGTTTCTTTTTGCATGTTCAAATTCATTAAGTAAACCCATGACGCAAAATCTGGCGCAGGGTTTTTGTATGAATCAATTCTGTAAACCTCTACTCCATCAATTACTTCGTGAGCGGGTGTATCTGGAAAATCACAGGTTATAACGTAAACTTTTACTCCTTGCTTCACCAAGTTTTTTGATAAAAAGTAAACATGAGGAGAAATTCCCCCTATTACTCTAGGTGGAAACTCCCAACTCAACATCATAACGGTTAAGTCGTCGTTCATTTGACTTTCAATCCACCCACATCATTGTATAGTTTAAGGATATCTGTCAACCACAAATCTGGATCGGTTGAAATGACATTTATTTTTTCTTTAGGAACTTTATAAATTCTAATTACCTCGTCACGCATCCATTCTGATTTAACGCTGATTTTCTCAGCCTCAAAGAAACCTAACCATTCAATACTTTTAATTGCCATGTTATAAGGTGTATTTAGAGCCTGTGATCGATGATCTTCTAAACTTTCCACAGAATAAACAAATGGCATGCCCAATCCACTTTTTAACGTAACTGCAGCAGGAATAAAATGCCAGTCATAAACGTCTATCAAATCAATTTGCTCATTGGCTTGATAGTAAATGTTGGCTGCTGCTCGTTCAACCTCTTGGTTTAATGTTAAAACCCATGTTAATACTCCAATGTGGGTTCGAACAGGGTTTGACACTCTAACTGTTTTTACTCCTGTCGGTTCTTGATCTAAACCAGTCAAATGGTCATCGTAAGTGACTACATTAACCTCAACGTTTTTGGTTGCAAGTTGCACTGAAAGGGCTTTTACATATCCAGAGAGCTTACCCACCACTCTTGGCGGATACTCCCACGAAAAAATAATGACACGCATACTTCCACTACGTGAAGAGCGAGCAGACTTTGATTATTCCTCTGGCATTGAGATAGTAGCGTTTTTTTCCTTCATTATCCACAAAGCTCTCAGCGAAACCTTCAGACTTGTACTTATCCAAAATGCTTTCTATTTCATTTGGGTCTTTCTGCATAAGTCTGGCAACTTCTTCTCCTCTACGGGCCAAATCAGCTGCTGTGGCGCATAAGTTATGTAATGTTTGTAACACCTTATCGGGAAAAGGAAGTTCATCTCTCATTTCGGCGCACCGTCAATAATTAAGGCGACTTATCTTATAAACGCATATGTGTCAGTTTTTTTAGAACAGTTTGGTTGCATCCTGCGTTTGCTTATTAAGGGCAGCATAACGTTTTTTTACAGAGTCAACGATTGTTTTCCTCAGTTTTTCGCCTTTTTCACCAGAAGATTTGATTTCTGTGAAGTCTGAGGCTAATTTTTGGTCTTTAAGCGAACTTTGCAACCAGCTTTCAAAGTCTCCGTTGTAAACGTGGAACTCTACGGCTTTGATGTTAACTTCCTTGATTGCTTTAACAAACCCCTTCAGGCTCCATGCTATGGTACCGGTGTAATACTGTTTCCCAACATTTGTATAGAACAGAAACGGCTCATTGGCTGTTAAAATTGCCATCCTAAGTCTAGTTTCAAATTCATTCAGAAGAGTTTGGGCTGCAACAAAAGCGTCCATAGGCGATTCGAATGGACTGAAATACGAGTGAACTTCTCCCGGTCCACCGCCAGCATTGAACATGTAATATAAATGATCGCTTGTTTGGAAGTCACGCCAAAGTCTAAGAAATTCAGGGTCATCCGCTTCCTTTATGAATGGCTCTAATCGACGTAGTGTAGTGTAGTAAGCCCATTGCATAACGTTGCCAAGCCATCCAGATTGGTCTCTTTGGATATCTGCCCAAGAAACCGTGCCCCCGGCTTCGGGTACATCAATATCTCCCGCTGGAGCATGCTTATCCACCACTTCAGATGGAGTTGTCATCTGCAAATTGTCAAACTTCAAAATCTCATCAGGAAGGTGTTGTAGGAAACTGTGAATTCCTGTTTCTGGCCAGTGATGTTCGCCAAATGTTTCATAGTCAGGAAAAATGTTGATACATTCGCCCGGTGTTCCCGCGAGCCAACCTGCAAACTTATCTGCAGTAAGGGGCCATTCTGGCCACCACCGTGATGAAAATCTAAATCCAATGTCATCAGTTAATTTGTAGTTTCGAAGTAAAACTCGAATCTTTTTTGCTCCCCTAGCGGTGTAGAGATAATTGGGGGATTTTTCGCCAAGAATTTTCTCAACCCCTTCAGTGAATATGCCCTTGTAGCCCATGGATTCAACTGTTTTAGCGATGGTGTTATTGTATAATAGCTCTGTATTCTCGAAAACGCTGGGCACATAGCCAAGCAAGTCCTTTACGGTTTGCTTATGCATTCTGGCTTGTTCAATGAATTCTTCTTTATCGGGATAAAGGCTTGAGATGGAGTGGTAGTAAGTTTGATTGAGCATTTCGACTTGTCCAGTATCGGCGAGTTGCTTGAAAGATGCAAGGAGATCTCGATCAAACATTTCACATTGCTCAAGAAACACTCCCGATATGCTAAATGAATATTTGGCTTGCTTGCTGTCATGTTTATGTTTGTCTATTGAGTCGAGTATTATCTGGTTAGAAGGAAAATAGGCTTTGCGTGCGGCACGCTTAAAAATTTCTCGATCGACTTCGTTGTCAAAATAGTAATCGAATAATTCTTCTTTTTTTAACCGTTTGAAAATTTTGCCTTCCCAAAACAAGTTGCGCCTTAACCTATGGGGCTGATGAACCTCAAATACAAACACGATATCCGTCATAACACTTCGCCTTAAGAAGATTATATCATAAAGGCACATTTATTTCTAATTTCCCTATCACAGTAGCGGCGTAAACGGTATGACGATGGAAATGGTGCATATGCGGTCGAAATAAAGCTGATAAAAACAAAAATATCTAAAAACTTGCCCCAAACTAGAAAATTTTATATGATAAGCAGCTAAACATCTGAGACATGACATCAAATAGAAAGGGTAAGGTGTCAAGGCACAAGTCTAGAAATAAATTGTGGCTTGCAATTGGCGTAATAGCTATAGTGATAATTGCTGTCGGAGTGTATGAAGTTCTAGGACAATCAGGTAATAAATCTGCAGATCAGACAACCAATCCAACGGCTACTCCGACAACAACTGCGACTTCTTCTCCAACAAGCAACACCAATGGAACTGAAGTTTTACTTCAAACAAGCATTGGTAACATAACTATTCAATTACGAACTGATAAGCCCATTACAACCGCCAATTTCATAAACATCGTTCAAAAAGGTTGGTATGACGGAACTACTTTCCAACGTGTCGTTGCTGGCTTTATGATTCAAGGCGGCCAAATAAGCCAAACGGTTCCAGCCATAAAAGATGAAATAGGCACAAACAATCTTAACACAAAGTACACAGTAGCCATGGCAAAAACAAGCAGCCCTAACTCAGCAACAAGCGAATTCTTCATAAACGCTGCTGATAACAGCGGGATAACTTATCCAGACGGAAGCACATTTGACGGAACATACACGGTGTTTGGAACGGTGATCTCAGGTCAAAATATAGTTGATGCTATAGCCAACTCCCAAGTGACTACGAATCCTGCCACAGGTGAAAATAGTCAACCAGTGAATCCAGTAACGATATTGACAGCAACAGTCATATCCTAATTTTTAGTTTTCTATTTTCTTTCTTTTCTAAAAAAATCAAAACGCACATTGTTTCGTGCAATAGAAATAAAAGGCATAATCCTCATCTTTATCCGGGTATAATTTTATGTCAGAAAAAAAAGCAAACCAACCCGCAAATACATCTCCAAATTCAACAGCTATTTCGAAGGAATATGTTAACGGAATAAAAGTTTTATTTCGCACTAGCATGGGCGACATAACCATCCAACTACGCAACGACATGCCAATAACGACAAACAACTTCAAAACATTGGTTCAAAAAGGAACCTTTAACGACACTATCTTCCATCGCGTTATCAAAGGCTTCATGATTCAAGGCGGCGACCCAACAGGAACTGGATACGGTGACCCATCAATACCCGACATCAAGGACGAATTCACAAAAAACAACCGCAATGACAGAGGCACCATTGCAATGGCGAATGCAGGTCCAAACACAGGAAGCAGCCAATTCTTCATAAACCTAGTAAACAACAATTTCTTAGATTCCAAGCATCCTGCATTTGGCAAAGTTACATCGGGAATGGAGGTCGTTGACGCAATCGCTAAAGTTGCAACAAACTCAAACGATAAACCAACTAAAACCGTCACGATAATTAACGCATCAATAGTGCCTTAAACAAAAAATAAAATTAAAAAAAACTGTGGTTACTTTTCTGTCTTTTCTTTCTCTTTTGGCTTTGAACCAATTTCAACAGCTAAAATGTTTATCTGATAGTTTTTATCGCCAATCTGCATTTTCCCCTGCGCATGAAAACCTTTGCTCCCAGTCTTAAAATTTTTCTCTCCACTTAAAATAAAGTTTTGTTTTGCACCTTTAAGTTGAATAGTTGCCATATCTATATCGCTCATTTCTAAGTCACCATTGCAAATTAAACGGTGCTTGTTCCTTTTCACCTTTTCGCTTAAAATGCTCTGCAACTTAAAAAAACGTTATTTTTTATATTGCTTTGCCATGACTCGCAGGTCAACAACTATCATGAATATGAAGGGTAGAGAAAGAAAGAAGAAGGAGAATAATGCATTGTTGAATATTTGTGCATACGGGTTGGAAAGCAAAGTGGCGGGATTGGATAGGTCAAACCCTAGTCTTTTGAATCCTTCGAATATTGCTGAAGCTGTTACGGTCAATAATAGACCGATTAGGAATTGAATGAAGATTCTTTTTTGTTTTCCAAATATGAGACCCGAAATTACTGATGATAGAACAAACATCCAAGCAAATGAGCAGACAAAAGCTGCCACGGCAATGTTTGAGTTTAAGGATGAGGATAAAAGCGGAGCTAAATTCTGCAATATGGACGCCACCGATGTTAGGGCGCTTTTAGTAAAAATTTGGTAAGTTAGCATTAAAAGCCAAGCGATAACTAAAAAAACTGAAGTTACCACAATCCCCCTCGCCATCCAATCACCCAAGATTCAATAACAGATATGTTTTATTAACATTTTAATTTTGAAAAAATCTTTATTGAAATGAACAAAAAAAGAGAAAAGGGAAATTATTTTTTTTTGTTTTTTATGCGCGTTTTCGAAGCATCGTCACTATCAGGACGCCAACTATTGCGATTACAATAATTATGGCGATTGCTGCAGCAACAACATACGTCATCAAGTCGCCTGTGGTTGCAATGTTTGATTGGGTTGTAGTCGCTGGTGCTGTTGTTGGCGGAGCGCTAGCATAGATGTATGTTGAAGCTGAAGATCCATAGTATGAATTTGAACCCGCAAAGGTCGCAACAATAGTAAAGTTACCTGTTATGTCTGGAGTCCATGTGAAACCATATGTACCTAGTGCATTAGTTGTTGTCGTGCTGATTGTTCTGTAGTTGTTGTTTGAGTCAAGAACGCTTATGGTAACTGGAACACCTGTAGTGTTTGTAGGCTGTACTTGTTGCTGGTAAACGTATTCCATAAATGCGCTTTGGCTTGCATCAGATACCGCTGGTAGACCGTTTGGATACAACGATTTGACCAATTGTTGTTGTGTGCCAGTAGAAGTGTCAAGTACTGTACCTGTGATTGTTATCGGTGTAACGGTTGTAACTCCAATGTTTGGTGCTGAAACAGTTGTAGCGCTTGGTCCTTGGCCATAACAGTATAGTTGGTTGTCGTAAGCGTTTAATGAAACTACTTTTCCATATGCTGCTGCGGTGGAAGTAACGCTCATATCTAATTCACGCCACACGAGTGCGCCATTAGTCATGTTTACTGCGTAGAGTTGTGCTCCGTGAAATAGCGGTGGGTTATATTCGTGACCGCCAGCAAAGTATCCAACATCGTTGGTTATGCAGCTGCTGGTGAAAACCCAAAGTGGCCAAACATTGTAAGGAGTTTCAATTCCAGATGATCCTTGCCATTGTGTAGTGTTTGCGTACCATGCTAATTGTCCAGTTGTATCATTGATTGCCCAGAGATCTCCTCCAAGACCTTCCCAGATGTTGAGACCATTACCGAAGTATGGTTTCATTTGGAACAGGTCGTAAATGTCTGGTGTTGCACCGTTAGTTCCTGTCATTTGGTATTCCCATGCTTTGCTGCCGGTACGAACATTGTAAGCGATAACGTCGTAGTTAACATCGTTGCCTAAAGTTATTAATCCATCACCAAACGCTGAGAGAGTTCTGGTATAGGGCAGCATTGCGATTGTTCCTGGATATGTTATGTTAACTGCTGCTAATTGTGCGCCTGTATTTGCATCCATGGATGCAAAAATATAGTAGCCATGTGTTCCTGCATTTGTGGATCCTGAAGTTAGGACTAAAGCATTTCCAGTTATTGACGATAGAGCGAGAGCTGGGTCAATTGTGATGCCTGAAATGTTTGTTTGTATGTTCTTGTCCCAGATGTAACCCGTATTCATGGCACGGACTGTATTTACGGCGATGTTTTCTGGGCTTATATACGACGTGAAACCTGCGGCTGCGGTCATGTTAACTGCAGTTATGTGAGGCCCTGTAGTTGTCGAGATTGCGGCAGCGACTGAGGCTCCTGAGGGAACTCCGCCAGTAGTCGAAGTTGGATAAATCAATTGTGATCCTGCCGTATTGTTTTGGAAGTAGCCGATCAAATCTCCATTGGCATCTTGACCGAGTGTTAGAGCTGAGCCGTTGACAACGCTCATTTCATATTTTCCGGAAACGCCGTCATAGAGGTTCCATTGTGTTCCTGTAGTATTCATATACGGTGATGATTGACCTGGACCAGCAATGAAATTGCCACCTGTGTCTGATGCAGGTAAAGTTCCTGTTGTCCAGATCCATGGTCCGCGTACGCCGTAGTCGTTGATTGTGTATTGGTTAAACATCATACCACAACGTAAAGTATTCGTAGTGTTTATCGTCCATAAGGTCTGTCCTGTGTATAAGCTGACTGCATCAATGCCTTCATCTTCACCAGAGGACATACCAGTGGTGTAGTGAGTTGAGTAGATTATGCCGTTCATTATGACTGGTGCATATCTTGGTGTATACTGGAATGTTGACCAGAATTGGCCACTCACTTCGTCTCCACCAAAAATTCCGCCAGCTACACCGCCTGCTAGCCAAGGCTTTGTCCATAGAACGTGGCCTGCGTTAACAGATTCCGTGTAGGGATTAAAGTAGGACGAAGCATTGTACGATCCAGTTGTTGCAAAGCTGTTTGAAGCGAGGCCCAGCCAAGCGCCTGTGATTTGATACCAGTTTTGGACGTTTTCAGCGGAAACCGGAGTTTGCCACCATTGTGTTGGAAGCGGAGTGTATGGATATGTACGTTGAACTACGGGTTGTTGCTGAACGAATAGTGTTTCTATTGGGCTTTTGCTTGGGTCAGCTATAAGGTTGGTATATGTAGTGGCGGGTGTAAGACCGGTGACGTTTGTAAGGGCTTGTCCAAGGTAGATGAATTGGAATGTATAGTTGCCAACTGTGTCTGGAGTCATATAAGCAACTGTGCCTGCTGTAAGGTCAGATGTGAATGGTCCTAGTGTTAAACTGTTCCCAGAGGGTGTTGTTTCCAATATTGTCATGTTTTTGGCGACTTCATTTGTTGGAAATGGATTTGCGAGGAATATGCCAAGAGTTACTTGTTGACCAACGCCGACAGGATTAGGGTAGATGTTAAGGAATGAATATGTTGGAAGGTGACTGCCTGGTGCAATTGCGGCATCACCCAATGTGGGTCGTATCGAAATAAGCAAAGAAAGCATCAACAATGTTGTAAGCAAAACGATCGCAGTTTTATTTTTCATTGTTTTCGTTTTAAAAGTTTTTAGATTTAAAGTATTCATTTTTTTTCTTCCTTCAGTTTATTGAACGAAAATAGGCTTTCAAAAGTAAGTTCCTGTTTTCGTTGAGCGTTTATATCTTTCGAACAGTATTTAAAATTTTGCAGTATATATTTTTCAGAAAAATATATGCGTCATTGATTTTTTTGAATTAAAAACTATTTTGTTAATTCAGAAACATTCTAAATCATAAATTCAACATCGTTTTTTTGAATGTTTATCCCCTATCTTATTTAAAAAAAGTTGAGCTTTACGAAGATTGAAACAATTAAATGTAAATCACTTTGGCTTGTAAATAACGCGGAACTTAAGACATAAATAAGTTTGATTTCAACAAAGTTAAAATTATAAAATAATTGGTGCGGTCGCCGGGATTTGAACCCGGGATCATTAGCTTGGAAGGCTAAAGTCCTAAACCAGACTAGACGACGGCCGCGTTTTGTGTTGCTTGTATTTCCAATATCTGTGTTTGATTTAAGGTTTATTGCATTTGATCACTGAGAGTTAAGAGGGCTACTCACTATGCAAGTCATCTGTGGACCAAGTCGCTTGCAAGCGAAAACCCTGGAAAAACCGCGATTTTACAAAACTAGTTTGAAAAAATTTTTTACGTTCAAAACACACAAGAACACGTTTGAAACGCGCGAGTAGACGTCAAAACTACGCAGATACGCGTCAAATTCCTTCACAACTTCAAAGACCAAAACCCTCAATCATCAAGCTTTCGCCAAACCAAACCCATTCCAAGCCAATCCAAAAACGACAAAGCGCAAAAATTGAAGAAAAAGCTTCAAATTTAAAATTTTAAATTGCGGAAAACATCAGCAGGATTTTTACGTCAAATAACCTGAAACCCTTTTCGAATCCTAATTTCATGACAAATTCAAATTTTTCATGTCAAAATTAACAATCTATAATGGAATGGTATATCTTAATCGAAGCATCAATTAACATTATAAAATTAGTAAGTGTCAAAAGATGGGTTTGGGTAAAGAAGCGCGTAAAGTTCCTGGCAGCAAAATGAAAATCTTGACCAAAGATGCAAAACAAATGGTCAACGGACCATATTACTGCCCAAAATGTAGAAAAGAACTTTTACAGATTTTAGCAAATGTATACAAGAAAGAAGTGTACGCTGTATGCAAATGTGGTGTTGAATGGCAATTAACTTATGCGCCTGTTTTTCAACCTATAGATTATTACAATAAGTTTAGGGATGCTTGGAAAAAGCAAAGTTACGGTATAATCAAACAAAAATAGCATCCAATAGCCTTAACACGTCTTAATTAACGCACAGTTTGTGATTTAGCTTTTACAAATTTTGGTTTGGTTATTGGTACAGGCGTTCAGCAGTTAAGTGATAATTGTTGATTTGGGAGAAGTTTTAAACAGATGAGTGATGCAAGGTATCGCTATTGAAGATGCTGGAATGAGTAAGTCATTGTTGAGTCGTAAACCAGCCAAATTGTTGATTATCTTAGCGTTAATTCTTTTTGTCTCTCTGCCCATTATTCGTCCTTTTGAAGTTGTTACAGCTCAATCATATGATCAAAGTCAGGTTTACACAAGAGAGTTCGCATGGGATTATGGTGGAAACCACTGGGTGTGGAACCTAAGTATTCCAGTTACTCTTTATGAGGCCTATAAAGCAGTGCCCGACTCCACCCGAACGCGAAATGGACCTGCCGGCTACGATATGATGGTTACAACTAAAGATAGTTATATACAAGCATTAACTGAAAAACTTAATGAAACAGCAAACCAGCAGGGATATGGACCAGTCGATAAGATAAATTTTGTTTTAGCTTTCGTTCAAAGCATACGGTACAGTACCGATTTGAACTCTACAGGCTACGAGGAATATCCTAGATTTCCAATTGAAGTGTTAGTGGATCAGACTGGAGATTGTGATTGTAAATCCGACCTTTTTGCAACATTAATCATGACATTGGGCTATGGTGCAGTTTTCATTAACCCACCAGACCACTTAGCGGTCGGAGTTCTAGGAGATAACCTTCAAGGTACATATTGGACATACCAGAATCAAACATACTATTATGCTGAAACTACGGGAGTTGGCTTCAAAGTTGGTGACCTCCCAGATGAGTTTAAAGACCAAACCGCCTATGTTTACCCGATAGATCTCAACAATCAATATATTGTAAATTCTCAAGCTGAATTCACGGTTGCACCCGATCCAACCATTTCACCAAACAATACTTCGTCAACGCCAACCCCAAATATTGATGCAACCCCTACATCTTCACCCGATATCACTCAACCAACTATTCAACCAGTTCAGCCATTATCTCTTAATTTAATTTCAGATTACCCCATTTTGTTCATAGCGATAGTTGTCGCAATAGTTTTTTCAATCGTTATTACAGTAAAAACAGCTACGAACTCAAAACAACCAAAATCCAAACGGTTACTCTCAGGTGAACCGACTGTTTCTCCATTAGATGCGCCAAATGCCTCTGAAGATAAACTGATCAATAATGCAGATACCAATGTGGAAGCCTCTAAATTCTGTATTTATTGCGGTTCAAGCAACAAATCATTTGCACTTTACTGTGTGAAATGCGGTAAAAAAACGGCTTAAAATAAATTAGCTTGAAAGCGAATTTAGAATTTCATTTGTAAACCTATCGATTCTAGAATGCACGTAAATTGTAATTGCAATTTCAAGAAGTATAATAAAACAGAGAAAAGCGGCAAGAGTTTTCGCTAAATTTACAAAGGCTTGACCCACTTGCAAATCAACGTTCCCATTAACAGTTACTAACCAACTCCAGAAACTTGGCTTACGCGTGACC
Source organism: Candidatus Bathyarchaeota archaeon (assembly GCA_003164295.1). Taxonomy (GTDB): domain Archaea; phylum Thermoproteota; class Bathyarchaeia; order Bathyarchaeales; family Bathycorpusculaceae; genus Bathycorpusculum. The sequence goes on along the minus strand of PLTA01000039.1, from coordinate 406,314 downwards.
AAGAAGGCGTTCAAATCAAAAGCCATCCACAAACATAAACCAATCAATACGACAGCTAAAACGCAACCAATTAAAGTCACATTTTTCCAGTCAGAACTTAAACAGGAAGAGAAAGTTACTTTTGTTTCCGAATTAACCGATTCCAAGTTGACTTGTATTTTTTTCTTGGCCGAACCTGGCGATATACCCCAAAGCGATCCCTGTTTAAGCAGAATTTTGTTTGGCGATTGTTCAGATATTACTTTACAGCCTTTATCCGTAAGAGCAGTTTTCACTGCAGAATATGCTTTATTTATTTCTAAGTGAACGGTTCGTTCAAGCACCCATTGGCACCAGTTAGATTAAGGGTGTGCCATTATATACCTAAAAAGCTTCTTCTAATGACGTGGTCTTGCTTTGAAACCTCTAATTTGACGTCGCTCGGCTGCGCGGTTTCGCTCCATATTTTTAATTCTTGCATAAAGTCTTGATACCTTGGTATTTGAAGGCATCTTAGATCTTGGACGATGAATAGGCACAGGAGTGAAAGGTTTGTTGATTTCAAGCTTACGTTTTCCACCTTTTTTGACTGCAATACTACGTACTTTCTTGAAGATAACGTAGCCTTCTTTGAGGTTTACTTCCTGAATTTCCCAACCCACTTTTAGCCAAGCTTTAGTGTGAACGCTTGTCGATGTGTTGCTCCACCAAGCTGGGTGTTTGAAAGCCGCTGTTGGAAGACTGCTACCAATTAAGCCATCTATTCTTGCAAAAGAAAGCTTTACCATGCTTGTGAAGGCGGCTCTAAACTTTAAGTGGCTTTCAAGACCCTCATATTTTCCTTTAGATACAGGCGCAACCACACGACTGGCACAATGCAAACAGAGCATTGCGTTTGGGTCTCCCGTTGCAACATCAGGTACCATGCAGTCTCGGCAATACAGTTTTTTGCATCGTTCGCACTTACGCATGTAAACTACTCTTAGAACTCTGCCGCATATTCCACATTCATCTTTCAAATAAGAACCTACCTTATAAGCTTAACTACTTAAACAAATATCGTTTTTTTAGAGATATTAATTTTCACTTCTTTAAGAAGAGATTATGCTTGAATTATTGCCCTGATTATTAACTGGTTTAGAATGTCTGATTTCTCTCCATATTTCTCTGACAAGTTCTCGTGCTTGTGCGTCAATCGCGAGCAGAAGCAGGACGTAGATGGAAAAGCCTCCGAGGGCTTTAGCTATTGTAGAAAGAAGGGTTGACGTGATTGGAAGCAGATAAAGCAGGATTCCCATAATTAATGCCGCGAAAATATATTTGGCTAGGCTTCTCCAAGCGACAGGTATTCTGATGGAATGGCGCATATAGAGGTATAATCCTATTAAACTTGCAAGATGAACGCTGATGAGTATGACAACTACTTCTACTGTTGATATTACAGGGTCAGCTACCGGCAACCTTGTTAAAACAAAATATGTCAAGGGCAACGCGATGGCTGTCTGAATGTATGGAATGGCAAATACTTTGAAGATTTTGCTTCTAACGAGTTTACGCATTGATATTTTTCCTTCAGCATCAAAGGATTCTACACCGAAAACACACGAAGTATAAAACGTATAGATTAGGCCAATCAATGCATCGACTGTTAACGCAACCAGAACAGGCCAGCCAGGAGCATAAAAATCTTTCAGAATAGTTAAGAACGAAACGGACATAACGATAGTTAAGGTGGCAAGTGGAATACCCAACATCATGACTGTTCTAAAAGATGAGCCTACTTCTTTTTCGCTGCAAGAGTTAGCCAACAGTTTAGGATACAACGCTAAGGCTAAAGATGAAGAATATCCAACTATAACTGTAAAACTCAAAGCAGCCTGATAATAAGCCCTTGCATCTGAACCGGCATATAAGAAAAGCAAGATAAGAACAAAAGTTACCAATTGAGAACCAATTGCGTTAAAAGCAATTGCTGGCGAACCTTTAATCCACTCTTTAACGAAACCCCAGTTTGCTTTTTCCCTAAAGTAATCAAACAGAAGATAAAGATAATATAATATTTGGACAAAACATGCAACAACCAAACCCATTATTGCACCAAGAAAAATTTCTTTAAAACCCAATATCAAAATTACTGCAACAATCACCTTCACAACTTCTTGAATAATAAAGCCGTACCCGACTGCTTGCGGTTTAATTGCTTGTAAAACGCTTTCACATATAGCAACCATGTAAAAATTTAAAATATACAAACCTGTCAGGAGATAAATTAACAAATATCCTGTAGTTCCGATTGCATGAGAAATCAGAAATATAGCTGGCAAATAAATTAAAAGAGAAACAACGCCTAGCGTTAATTGCGTGTAAACACTGGTTTTAACTGTGCCTTGCTTTCCTCTTGCTGTAAATCTTGTTACCCAGAAAGGCAAAACACTGCTAAACAGGATAAAATACGCGGTGTAATCAAAAATGTTTGTCCAAATTCCATATTCAGCCTTTGACATGTTTCTTGTGAGTAAAAGCGTGTAAATAAGTCCGGTAATTATGCCTAGCATTTGAGTTATAAAAACGATGTATCCGCTGTATCGAAGCCTGATTTGGTTTGTGGTCAAATTGAGGTTTTCCTGATTTGTTATGATTTAATTATTTACAGCATTGATTAGCTTTTAGATATACAATTTCCCAAATAAATCCATAAAAATCATTGGTTTCCATTAAAGATGAAAAATAAAAGTGGGGTAAATTTTACCCTTTGACCACTGCCAACGGAACAAGCCGAGCTACTTTAGTGGCGATTCCAACTTTATCGCTGACTTCTGCGACCATATCCACGTTCTTATATGCAGGATCCGCTTCCTCAGCTAACACTGAAGTACTCGCTGCGCGAACAACAATGCCGCGTTTCTCCAAAGCATTCTTTATATCTCCACCATAATACTGACGTTTAGCTGCTGAACGACTCATCATTCTACCTGCGCCATGTGCAGTAGAACCGAAAGTTAAGTCCATTGCATTCTGTGAACCTGCCAGAATCCATGAGCTCGTGCCCATGCTACCTGGAATAAACACAGGCTGACCTTCACTGCGGTAATCAGCTGGAATATCTTTGTGCCCAGGTGGAAAAGCACGGGTAGCTCCTTTGCGGTGAACCCAAACCTTCTTGTCGCCGCCATCAATTTTGTGGGTTTCGACTTTGGCAATGTTGTGGGTTACATCATAAACAAGTTTTAACCCAAAGTTTTCAGGAGGCTGCTGAAAAACTTGCTGGAAACTCTGTCTGACCCAATGCATGATTGCATGTCGATTGCAAAAAGCGTAATTAACGGCGCATGCCATAGCTTGAAAGTAATCGCGGGCTTCGTTGCTGTTTCCTGGGGCACAGGCTAATTCGCGGTCGGGCAACGAGATTTTATATTTTTGAACTGCATGCTCCATCACTCTGAGGTAATCAGAACAAACTTGGTGGCCATAACCTCTTGAACCGCAATGAATCATAACAGTTACTTGACCTTCTTGAGTGATACCAAAAACTTTTGCTTTTTTGATATCATAGATTTTGTCTACTTTTTGTATTTCTAAGAAATGGTTTCCTGAACCTAAAGTGCCAATCTGGGTTAAGCCTCGGCTTTTGGCGGTGTTTGAAACTTTGTCTGGGTCTGCGTTTGGCATGGCACCTTGTTCTTCGCAGTGTTCTGCGTCCTCTGGCCATCCGAATCCACGTTTGATAAGCCATGGTACCCCTTCAACGGCTAAGTGGTCTAAATCAGCGTTGGATATTGACAGGTCTTTTCGTCGGCTTCCAAGTCCAGAAGGAACATTTCGGAAAATTGTCTCTGCCAAGGGTGCAAGTTTTGGTCTTATTTCTTGTTCGGTGAGTGTTGTTGCTAATAGGCGAACTCCACAGTTAATGTCGTAGCCTACGCCGCCTGGGCTAATAACGCCGTTGTCATAGTCGGTTGCTGCTACACCGCCGATGGGAAAACCATATCCTTCGTGGCCATCAGGTAATGTCACTGCATACTTGTAAATTCCAGGCAACTGCGCAACGTTTGAGCATTGCCAAAGGGTACGGTCAGTCTTCATTTTGTCAAGGAGCGCTTGGTTGGCAAAAACCATGCCTGGAACACGCATTTCAGATTTATAGGTGGGAATGCGCCACATGTAATCATTAATTTTTTCTAAGGGAACTTTCTCAGGAGCTGCTCTGCTTTCATTTTCGCCCAAAAATTTTCACCTTGCAAACAAAAGATAAGTGAGACTATAAAACTTTTATGAAAGCTGTTTTTGCTTTATGTACTCGATAAATCCTCTTATGCAATTTTCCAAAACCGTTTTTGAGTAAATACGATGAGCGCTAACAAAACCAGCAACTCGCCCCATGACCTCGTCTTCAACCATAATTTTATTGCGTATCTGCTCAAGACTCCAATTTTCCTTTACCCCCTGCGTAGTAATACTTGCCCACAATTGAAGCTGAATTTTGTAATCTTTTAGGCGTTGCACTGCATCGGTCGCTTTTCCAAAATGGCTGTAGTAAAGAGAGGTTGGTTGTAAGCTGATTAATTTGTCCAAAGAAGTCAATGCGGTTTCTAAATGGAAAGGTGGAGGTGTTGTGGGAACTACCACGTTAAATTCTGGAAAATATGTGCCCGCCGCATCGCCTGGAAAAACGCCCCCGTTAAAGGGTTCTTGGTAACTAAGGTTGTGCGAAGCGTGACCGAGCGTTTCAATAATTTTCATTTTTGCGCCCTCACCTAAATCAAAAGTTCCCTCTGCAGCAGGAATAATTCGCTCTTTTGGAACAGGCTCGGGTTTGCCGAAAATTTCGCTAACAAACCCCAGAACTCCTTGAGCTGACATCCAAAGGCGGTCAGGATTAATCAGATGAGGCATTCCTCTTGGGTGAACTATGACTTTGGCGTTGGGCAGAAAATTTAGAAGTGTGCCAACACCTCCACCGTGGTCTAAGTGAATATGAGTAATGGCGACGTATTGAACATCTTCAAATGGGATATCAAGTTCTTCTAAGCCAGAAATAAGGTTGGGTACGGAAGAAGTTGGACCTGACTCCACTAGCATAATTTTGTTTGCTTTTATTACATAGCTGCAGATTAGGTTTTTGAAACCGCCTGTTTCTAACTCGACTTGAAAGAGTTTTGTCCCGATCTTTTTTGTATGCAAACAATAGCCGCCTTAGTTTAGGCTTGATGGTTTTGTTATGCCATAAACGTTTCCATTTATTGGCTCTAAAAGGGGAAAACTGGATTTGCAAAATGTATCACTAAATTGCATAAATAATTACCTGCCGGGTATACAGCTGGTAGAGCACGCGAAACTTACAATTTAACTATATTACTTCGTGTCTAGGTCGCACAAAATTTAATTATAGATACCGCTTCTATGAAGAGGCTAAAGGTTGGCAAACTAAAATGAAAGCAATCATTATTGGAGCGCCAGGCGCTGGAAAAGGCACTTATGCGTCAAGGCTTCAACAGAAACTTGGAGTTGAAGTAATCGCCACAGGCGACATTTTTCGGGAATTAGCAAAACAAGATTCGGATATAGCTAGAAAAGTTAAGGGCTTCATGGAAAAGGGTCTGCTTGTCCCGGACGAGGTTGTAATAGAAGTTCTTAAGCAGCGATTACGCAATATTCCAAAAGGCAAAAGCTTCATTCTTGATGGATACCCCCGAACACTTGATCAAGCTAAAATGTTAGACGCCATTACAAAAATTGATGTTATCCTGCTGCTTGATGTTCCAGATTGGATCATCATTGAACGCTTATCAACACGTAGAATATGCCGCAATTGCGGAACAGTTTACAACGTTCGCTTTTTAAAACCACATATTGAAGGCATATGTGACAAATGCGGCGGACCATTATATCAGCGTTCAGACGATAACGAGGAAGTTATTAAGAAAAGACTTCAAGTATATCAGGAGCAGACTAAGCCGCTCTTGGAATATTTTAAGCAGAAAAAACTACCATTCGTTACTTCAAGCACCACAAGTCTTGATCAGCCGCCAGAACCAATCGTTGACAAGCTAACTGCAGAACTAAAGAAACTTGAGCTAGCCTAAATATCTAAAATAAACTCTAAGATCACTCGGTCTTTTTCCCTTATTATTACCATTCTATGGTAAGTTACAGCTTTAACAGCGACCTTTTGGGGATGTTTCTGAGGGTCAAATTTTTCTCCCCAAACTTTTGCTTTGAATTTGAAGATGTCAGCGGTTTCTTGCCAATTTATGATTTGAAATTTTGAATAAAGCACGTTTTCGGTTTCAAATTTTACGAGCAATGCTTCAAGCCAATTATAGAGGAGCGCATATTGGTCTTCGGCTTCAACCTCTAAGGTTTGTTCTTGTGTTTGAGCTATTTTGTCAGAGTCAGTCATAGTTTCGAACATTGCGAGGGCCGCGTTTTCGTAGGCTTCTTCCATTGTTTTGCCATGCGCTCGAATGAAAACATCTGCAGTGTGTTCAAGAAACTCGAATTTTCCTTCAAATTTCGGCCCCGAATCAGTATTCATAGTTAAGACCAAAGATAAAGGGGTTGAATCTTCTAAAAATGCTTTCGCTAAATATAGTAAACGATATGGAAGACTACTTGCGTTCCAAGGCAAGAAAGTTTTCTATGGCGGCTGCAATCACTTTTGAGCAGACTTTTTGGGGTAAACCTTCTTTACGGAACTTCTCTAGCTCCTCGGAGTTGGATAGGTCATATTTTATTAAGTCTCTGCAGAATGTTGTTCCTTGTTGTTTTTCAAATTGTTTAAGAAGCGTTTTTGCATTAACGTAAGCTTGTGCGCGTTTTTGAACCGCAGAATCATTGTCTGCGTATTTGATGCCGACTGCCATAATGCTACCTGTCAACGCTCCGCAAACCGAGCCGCACCGTCCAATTCCGCCGCCGAAGCCAGCTGCAATTTTAGGAATCAACTCATTTTTCCCTTTTGGTTCCAAATGCTCGTATAACGCCAAGAGCACGCTTTCTGCGCAGTTATATCCGCTTTGGTAATATTTCAGGGATTTTTCTACGACTTTTTGATTTGAAGACATGTTTTTTGCTCCTCAGAAATATTTTGAGGTTCGCTGGATTGCGGCAACGGTGAGTTTGGCACAACTTTCGATGTCCTTAAGGCTCATCATGCCTACTGGACTGTGGATATAACGTACAGGCATTGAGATGTTACCACATGGAATGCCTTGCCTTGAAAGCGAAATTTTTGCCGCATCAGTTGAACCCATTAAGCCTGTTTCAATCTGGAATGGAATTTTTTCTTCTTCAGCCGAGTCAATGAGCCAACGTAAAATCTTGCCCGAAGTGATTAAGCCTGAATCTGTGATTGTCAGCGCTGGACCTTTCCCCATCTTTACAGTCGTATCAAATTCTCTTACGCCTGGAGTATCACCGGCTATGGTTACGTCGAGAGCTATTGCCAAGTCAGGGTCGATGCTGAAGGCGGCTGCACCTGCACCTCGCAAGCCCACCTCTTCTTGAACTGTACCAACAGCGTAAATTGTGAAATCAGTTTTTTCCATTAGCTTTAGCGCTTCAATCATTGTGACGCAGCCTGCTCGATTATCGAAGGCTTTCCCAACAACAACGTCCTTGCCTAACTTAACATATTGAATATCAAAACCTACTGGGTCGCCAACTGCAATGCCCATTGTTAAGACGTCTTCTTTGTTTTCTGCTCCGATGTCAATGAAGAGTTCATCTGAACTAATGATTTTTTTTCGTTCCTCTTCTTTTTGAATATGAGGCGGTTTAGAACCGATTATTCCGGAAAACTGACCTTTTCTTGAAAAAACTGTAACTTTCTGAGCGGGTAAGATACGGTCATCGATTCCCCCCATTTTAGCGAATTGCAAAAAGCCGTCTTTAGTGATTGTTTTAACCATTAAGCCGACTTCGTCCATGTGAGCTGCCAGCATAATCTTTGGCGATTTTTCTTTTCCTTTTTTGATTGCTATAACATTTTCAAGACGATCAACAATTATTTCGTCTGCGTAGGGGGTCATGAGGCGAATCATTAATTCTCTAACTTCAGTTTCTCTGCCTGTTACGCCACAGGCATTAGAAAGCTTCTCTAAATTTTCATTTATGGACAATTGAAAGATCCTTCTTAGTTTTAATCGCTAGAACTCTGAAAGCTAACTTATTAAACAATTGCGGTTCAAGCAAAAGTATGATCTAAGAGTACCAAAAAAAACTAGACAATTCTTAAATCGTTAAACTGCATCACACACAGGTAAGGTGTTAAAAATTGGCACAACCACAACCACCAAGTTTCAAAACAGTTTTTGTTTTCCTTGATACAGACAAATATTGCAGTCCATTTGACATGCTTGTCGCGATAGATGCTTTTCCAGACTCAATGATATTCAAATACGAAAATGTGACCGATGCTGACGCTCCAAAAATCGTGTTTGACCTATTGTTCCCTCGTGGACCAGAAGGCGCAAAACACACAAAAATCTTCATAAACGGAAGCAACTTCGAAATGGTCGAAAAAGTAGTTGAAGCAACGCAAAAAGCCATGAAATCAGCTCCGTGGGGGAACAGCATAATTGTTGATCCAAGAGGAGGATATTCAACAGCCGCAGCCGCAGTAGCTAAAACATTCGGAGTAGCAATGAAAAAAGGCTTTGGGTCACTTGAAGGTAAAAAAGTCACAGTGTTAGCAGGCACAGGACCAGTCGGGCAAACAGCAGCAAGAATCTACGCTGCTGAAAAAGCAAACGTAATCATCACGTCACGAGCATTGGCGAAAGGACAAGCTGTCGCTGATAAAATAAACGCTGAAGTTGGCGCAAAAAGAGTCACAGTTGTCGAAGTCACGAAACCTGAACAAACAGCAGAAGCTACCAAAGATGCAGAAATTATTCTTTCAGCAGGCGCGGGTGGAATACAACTACTCTCGCAAGCACAAATTAGTGCTTCATGCAAGATTGTCGCAGACATCAACGCAATCAAACCGTTAGGCGTTGAAGGCTTAGCTCCAAATGATGATAGTAAAGAACTCAAACCAGGGGTTTATGGCATAGGTGCATTGGCTATCGGCAAACTCAAAATCAAAACCGAAACAGAAATGATTAAACGCGCAACCGCCGAGCCACAGGGACTCTTTGACTACTCAATCGCATACACAATTGCTAAAGACCAAATCCTAAAGAAACTCGCTAAGGCAGCAGCAAAATAAACATCTAACCCAACTTTTCTTTTTTGTTTTCTTACTTTGCAGAAAAAACTAAAGATTATTTTATTTAGCAAACCATCTTTTCTTTTTACCCTGTTTTTCAGCCGCATCAGTAGCCTCTGCCACAATAACAACGTCTTTTACAGTTGTCGGTTTGTTTGTTGCTTTTAGCACCGTCTTCCCCCTCCAACCGCATTCGCCACACACAAAGGCAGGGGGAGTAAAACCGATGTGAGCCGAAGTATCTCCACCCATATTGCCAACTTGGCGAACAAATGGACCCTTGCATTTTGGACAACCTTGAATGTCAATGTATTTTTTCTCTTTTGCGAGCTCTTCAAGCCCTTGAACTAAATCGGACAAAACTTCACTTTGAGCTCCCTGGTTTTCCACAAGAATTGTTCGCTGCTTTCTCTTTTTCTTCTTTTTCTGTTGCTCTTCTGACATTAAATACACTAGCAAGCAATTAAAATGAAACTAAATAAAAACTTTGGGAAAAAAATTAGAAAGCGCCAGCAATTCTGTTGCAGGCTTCGATTATGCGTTCTTTGGGCTGAGTAAACGTTATCCTTGCGTAGCCTTCGCCGAACTTGCCAAAACCGATGCCAGGCGTCACAGCCACACCAACATCAAGCAGTTTTGCGGTGAACTTCATTGAGTCGCCTTTGCAGTTTACCCAAACGTAAAATGTTGCTTTGGGTTTGTCACATTTGTATCCGATTTTGCAAAGCGTTTCAACGAGCAAATCGCGACGTTCTTGCAGAATTTGGTTGTTTTCTTTTAGGAAAGCGGGAGGTTCACCGTTTTTATAAGCGGCTAAGGCCTTGACCGCGACTTTCTGCGTGTAGACTGGTGGTCCCGAATCTATTTGTGACTTAACTTTGGTTAAGCCGCTGACAAGCTGTTTGTTTCCTACCGCAAAGCCGATGCGATCACCGGTCATGTTAAATGTTTTTGAAAGTGAATGAAACTCAACGGCAACATCCATGGCGCATTCAACCTCCAAGATGCTTGGTGCTCGGTAGCCATCGTAGGTAATTTCGGAGTAAGCGTTGTCAAAACAAAGAATGATGTTATTGTCTTTAGCGAAGTCTACCGCTTCTTTGAGAAACGCTTTATCCACTGCAGCTGCTGTTGGATTGTTGGGGTAATTGAGAAACATCATTTTGATCCCCTTCGTATTTACCACCTCAAAATCTGGTTTGAAACTGTTCTTCTCAAGTAGCGGCAACGGCACGGCGATACCATCGCAGAGAATTGTACTTCCGTTAGCGTAGACAGGGTATGCTGGGTCAGGTACGAGGGCATGGTCACCCGGGTTAATGAAGGCGCGGGCAATGTTTGCTATGCCCTCTTTGGAGCCCAACAACGCAACTACTTGATCCTGTTGCAAATCAACCTTAAACCGTTCTTTGTACCAGCCTACAACAGCCTCTCGGAAGTCTGGTTCACCTTGACTAAAAGAGTAGTTATGGTTCTTTGGGTTGGCAGCTTCTTCTTTGAGCGCTTCTATGATAAATTTTGGAGGCGGAAGATCGGGGTCACCAATGCTAAGCGAAATTAAGTCTACGCCTTGCGCTTTCTTTTCCTTAATGGCTTTCTCAATTTCAGCAAACAAGTATGGCGGCAACCGCCTTATCCGATCAGCATATTCAAAGGTCATTTTATGGTTCTCCAAAAAGTATTCCTTCAAAAACTTTTTCAGCTGCTCCGCTCAAAAACAAACTTTCGACCGCTTCCACTTCTAAATTCCCTCCAAGCACATGAACAGTAACTTTGTCGCCAATCAGTCCAAGCTTTTTTGCAGCAGCTACAGCAGCGCAGGTTCCTGTCCCGCAAGCTAAGGTTTCTCCGCAGCCTCGCTCCCAAACACGAACTTTCAACTCGTTTCTGTTTAAGACTTGAACGAAGCCGACATTGGTTCTTTTCGGAAAAGCTTTGTGATTTTCAATTTTTGGTCCGATTTGCTCCACCGGAAAATCGTCTACTTTGTCAACAAATATTACGCAATGGGGATTGCCGATAGAAAGACAGGTTATCTTGTAGTTTTTCCCATCAACGTTTAAGTTTTCGTTGATGCAGGTACCTTGCCCAACCATGGGAAGAGAACTTCTTTGCCAGTTCGGGGCGCCCATATCTACTTTCACAGCTGCAACTTCTTTATTTTTAAGCGACAGCCAAACATGCTTTATGCCAGATAAAGTCTCAACAATAAACTCCTCTTTAGAAACGATGCCGTTTTCGAAACAATACTTGGCGAAACAGCGTATACCGTTGCCGCACATTTCGGCTTCGCTCCCGTCAGCGTTAAAAATCCGCATTTTTGTATCAGCCAATTTTGAGTTAGAAATCAGCAAGAGCCCGTCTGCTCCAACTGAGAAGCGTCTCTCACAAATCCGCTTGGCTAAATTTGTAGCCTGCGTGCCGCTTATTCTTTCGTCTCTGTTGTCAATTACTACGTAATCGTTGCCTAAACCATGCATCTTCCAGAAACACATAGGTCAATCTGCCGCCCGTTGATTAGCTGTTAAATTATTCAGTTGCTCGCGCTCTCTAATCAAAAATGATTTGCCTTGTCTTATCAGTACTTCTGCCGCTCTTGGCCGTGAATTGTATTGTGAACTCATGCTGAAACCGTAGGCTCCAGCGTTTAAAACTGCCAGCAAATCTCCTTCTTCAATGGCAGGCATTTCCCGGTCTTTAGCTAAGGCATCGCCTGACTCGCAGATTGGACCGACTACATCGTAGGTTTCTTTATTTGCTACTCCAAGCTTGTTGGCAACTAATATTGGGTGATATGAGCCATACATTGTCGGTCTAACTAGTGTGTTGAAACCTGCATCTACGCCAATGAACTTTTTAGAAGGTGTCACCTTGACAGTGTTAACTTCTGTGAGCAAAATGCTCGCATCACAAACTAAGTATCTGCCGGGTTCAATACACAAAAACGGTTTACCAAGACCATATTCAGCGACTTTAGCTTTGAATGGCGCCACTACTTTGTTTGCAAACTCTAATAAATCGAATTCTTTGTCTTCTGGCTTGTAAGGAACACCAAATCCGCCGCCGATGTCGATGAATTCAAACTCGATGCCTACTTCTTCATGAATCCTCTTAGCAATACTCAATAGTTTATCTATTGCCAACACATAGGGTTCCACTTCAAGGATGCCTGAGCCTATGTGCATATGAATGCCGAATCGTTCCACTCTTGCTCTTTTGGCAATCGCATAAGCTTGAATTGCCTCTTCTGCCCAAAGCCCAAATTTTGAGTCTGGTCCAGCGGTTATGCAATGGCTATGGTGACCTGCACCGATTTCGGGGTTAATACGCACTGATACAATCGGTGGGACGGCAATTTTTAGGAGCCTGTCTAGTTCTGATTGAGAATCGATATTTATGGTGACGTTTGCATCTGCAAGAACTTTTAACTCGTCGTTTCGTACGCTAGTTCCTGTGAACATTATGCGGTCTTGTGTGTATCCACTAAGTAAGCCCATGAATACTTCACCAGGGCTTACTGTGTCTAAATATGCACCTTGTGACTGCAGAATCTTTAGAACAGCGAGGTTAGAGTTTGCCTTTGCAGCGTAATAAAGTCGCACATACTTGTAATTGCGGATTAAAGCGTCATAAATCCGATTGTAATTATCTCTAATGCGTTTCTCGCTTACTACATATAATGGAGTATCATATTTTTGAGCTAACTCTTTAACTGAAACTCCGTCAAAGAACAAACTGCCTTTTCGGTCTTCTAAGGGTTCACGGAGCTTCTTAGTCTTAACCATATTATACACATCGACTTACTATGTTTAAGAGTTTAAGCTAAGCCTTTTGCAACAAAAAGCTCAGCGCTCAGAATGCCTGCTCCAGCGCCGCCTCGAATCGTATTATGCCCAAGACACATGTATTTGAGAGTCATTATTGGGTCCTTACGTATTCTACCCACTACAACGCTCATTCCGCAGCCTGCGTCCCGGTCAAAACGTGGCTGAGGCCTGTTCTTCTCGTGTCGAACCACGATTGGATTTACGGGGGCAGATGGTAATTTGAGCTTTTGCGGTTCACCTTTGAAATTGCTAAATGCATCTTCAATCTCTTGAATTGAAGGTTCTTGGTCAAGTTTTATGAAGACCGATTCTAAATGCCCATCTTTAACGTGCACCCGATTGCAGCTCGCGCTAAGCTTGAAATCGGCGTTCTGAATAACTTTCCCGTTGAAGTTACCAAGTATTTTTAGGGCTTCGGCCTCCATTTTCTCTTCTTCGCCTGAAATGAAGGGAACAACATTATCAATTATGTCAAGTGAAGGCACGCCTGGATATCCTGCTCCACTAAGTGCCTGCATAGTTGTTACAATGATTTCTTTTAAGCCAAACTGCATCAAAGGCCTAAGCGAAATCGCAAGCTGAATCGTACTGCAATTAGGATCGGTAGTGATGAATCCTTTCCAACCGCGCTGTTTCTGCTGAACCTTGATTAAATCTGCGTGGTCTGGATTAATCTCTGGAATAATTAACGGAACATCTTTTTCCATCCGATGAGCACTTGCTTTGCTAAAAACTGGAAAAAGCGCTGCAAATTCGGATTCAACGGGTCCCGCCAAATCGCCAGGCAACGAAGAAAACACCAAATCCACGTCGCCTGCCTTCTCCACAGATTCAACGTCAGCGCTTGCTACAGGCATTTCAGAAATTTCTTTTGGCAAATTTGACTCCATTACCCAGTTGCAAGCATCACCATATTTTTTGCCTGCTGAACGCTCCGAAGCAGCAAGCACTTCAATTTGGAACCATGGGTGCCCCTGCAATAATTGGATGTACCGTTGTCCAACGGCTCCAGTTGCTCCTAGTATCGCAACTTTTCGTTTCATGGTCATATTTTATTTCTTCCTGCCCTTTTGAGGTAGTTGTCGCCGATAAAAAAGTTAATGGTTAAGTTAACCTTAAGAGAGGCCCAAAACATCAGCCATACTGAATACTTTAGGTTCGTTTTGCTTGCTTAACCATTCAGCGGCGTAAACAGCGCCTTGAGCAAACACGTTACGTGAAAACGCGGTGTGTTCTATGCGAAGCATCTCGTAAGGTCCTGCTACGATTAAATCGTGTATACCTGGCACTCCTCCTGCGCGCAAAGAGGTGATTTCAAGTTCCCCAGCTTGACGTGGACTTATTCCTTCGCGTCCGAAAACAGTTTTACTGTAACCGCGAGAGGCGGCTACGATTTCACCTAATTTCTTTGCAGTACCGCTTGGTGCATCTTTTTTGCCAGTATGATGAACTTCGTTGATGCTAAAGTCATATCCTAGTGGAAAAGCCTTCAAAGATTCCGCCACCTTGAACATTATGTTGACTCCTACTGAATAGTTTGGTGAGAACACAGCTGGAACTTTGCCTTCCATGGCATTTACTACTTGGCGGTTTTGCTCTGGAGTGAAACCTGTGGTACCAAGAATTATGCGTTTTTCAAGAGTAGCAACTATTGGTATGTTGATTACTTCCGCGGCAGGCAATGTAAAGCTTACATAAGTGTCAGCACCTTGAAGAGCGTCATTTAATCTATCGGAGCTTAGAATTTTTGTACCAGAGTTAGTGATGCCAAGTTCTTGCAGAGTTTTGCCAATGGTAGGACTGTTTGGAGCTTCGATTGCCCCTACAATTTGATGCCCTCTCGCAGTTGCTTCAGTTATAATAGCGTTGCCCATTCTTCCTGCTACGCCCGCTACACACAGTTTAAGCATAATAAAGTCCCTCTATGTACTTCGGATTGTATAATCGGTCTTTTAGGTCAACGTTGAAGAAGTCGGAAACTGGCTGAAGAATTTGTGGGTTGGCTTCATAGACTTTCCGCACATTTGTAAGCACTACCTCTACACCCCCACGCGTCATTTTTCCCATGGGTTGCCTGCAAGGTCCAGAAGGCATGCCAAGCACATTCATCAATGTCTTGTATGCCAATGGATTTCTTGCTTTACATGCTACTGGTCCATAGGGTGTTTGCTCTTGGGTTTTCACTGTAACTAAATTAAAGAGCGGTTGAAGTGCTTGGGCAATCACACTGGCGGCTTCCGGGTTACCGTCTAGCAGGTAATGCACCATATCTACAACTGCATTAGGCACAACATTGGAAGTAACTGAGATAACGCCGCTAGCGCTGATGTCGGGCGAAATCATCATTGTATAAGTCTTATCATCATCTCCAGAGAGAATGTCGAAGTCTTCTCCGCAAAGTTGCCGAGTTAACTCCATGTTCTTCAAGTCGCCCGTGGCTTCTTTCACACAACGCACATTGGGGTATTGCTGGTGAAGAACTGCGAGGTCTTGAGGATAAAGTTGGGTTCCGGTTCGGCCAGGAATAATGTAAGGTATTACTTGGACATCAGGAAACTGTCTCGCGATTGGTTCAATGTATTCCCGCCTTATTTCCATTGAACTTGGTCCATTGTAGTATGGGTCTACAAGTAGGACGCATTTTATACCTAAACGCTGGGCATGCTGAGTGCCTTCAATAGCTTCCTGAGTTGAGTTACTTCCTGTTCCCGCTATAGTTAAACACCTTTTCCCTGCGTATTCAAGGGTTTTTTCAATTACTTGGTTGTGTTCATGCCAGTCTAAGGTTGGGCTTTCACCAGTTGTGCCTACGGCAAGTAAGCCTTTTACGCCTCCTTCTATTTGGAAATCGACTAGTTCACGTAAACCTTCGTAATCGACTTGGCGATTACTGTCCATGGGTGTTATTAAAGCTGTATAACAACCGCTATATGTAACCATTTTTAATTCCTCGTTTTGGTGAAGGGATAATGCTTAACTTTCTATTTAAATATTACGTTTTGCAGAGTAATTTTACTAAAAACGAATTAATTTTAATATAAACAAACAATATCGCCAATAATTTAATCCTTTTCGTAAACACAGTAGAAATCTTAATTCTCAAAAGGCACAATATAATAAGCGCTAAAAACGCCTTCATATCCAATATAGAGCCCACGTAAATAATCGAGAGCGTCCTCAAGAATCAAAGCTGAAGGAATAACTAATCTAAAATTGTCCAACCGAACAATGTCGGCAAGCTTTCCAGTTTCTCTTCTGATAATTTTCATTCTCAACACGCTTCGACCCGAAAGATAAACAGCGATCTCTCCATTTCGCGGATTACCCCTTCGAACGTCAATTGTTTTTTTGTTTGACCTTAACCATTCGAAAGGTTCTTTCTTTGTTCGAAAAAGGGGCAAATTTGAAACCTTAAATTTCATAGATCGCGCAAAAGATAAACTTTCAGTTAAAAATCGAATAACTATTCAAATAGGAAAAAATGGGTTGAAACTAAGAAAGATTTTTGGCTTAACCTTTGCCTTTCTCTTCTTTACCGAAGTACTTGGTCCATTTTAGTTTACGTGCGTCTCGTTTGAATAGCAGTGAACTTTTCTTGCATTTGCCAGAATCGAACCATAGAATAGATCCATCGTTTTTAACGAACATCATGCCTGTGCCAGCTGGGAAATCAGCACCACAGAATGAACATTTACGGTTTTTTGGCATGACAATTTTTCTCCTTTATGTTTATCTTGTGATTTTCTTTGCTTCTCTTTCTGTTTCTCGCAGCATCAGAATATCTTGAACGCGGACTGGTCCTTTAACGTTGCGTGTGATGATTCTTCCTTTGTCTTTGCCTTCCAATATACGCACTCGAACCTGTGAGATTTCGCCAGTTACGCCTGTTCGACCTATAACTTGGATAACTTCTGACGGAATAGGCTCTTCAGCTGCTTCTTTACTCATTACTGAGTTCCTCGTTTAACTTGGTCAATGCGTGTTACAATTTCTTTGATTAATCCTGCGGCTTCGCCTTCTTTGAGAATGCATGCTGCTGCACATTGAACGTCAATGCCTATCGAGGTGCCTAGTTTTTCTTTGCTTGGAACGAACACGTATGGTATTTTTCTTTCTTCACAGAGAAGCGGTAAATGAGCCACCACTTCCGGTGGATCAACATCTTCAGCTATGACAACAAGTTTCGCTATGGATCGCTCAACAGCTTTTGTCGCTTCGTTTGTTCCTTTCCTAACAACTCCTGTTTTGGAAGCAATCGTTAGGGCTTCATAGGCTGCATCTACGATTTCTTTTGGTACTTCATATTTTACATAGAATGGTTTAGACATATTAGCCTCACCCTTTTAAGGCACAGTCTTATCCACACTTCTTATTTAAGAATCTTTCTGCTAAACAATGACAGTCTAAATTTTCGGCTTTTAAAGACCTTAGAAAGCTTTAAATAAGCTATTACGAGTTTCTACATGTTTTTCGAGAGGGGAATGGCGCATTTGCAAAAATTGGGCAGAATAAGGGCGTTAACTCCATCTAAAAACTTAATTGTTAAGACTGAACAAGCTCCTAGAATTGGCTCTGAAGTTGTTGATGAGAATCTAAATGTAGTTGGAAAAGTTTTTGATATCATAGGACCAGTATCCGCTCCTTATGCAGTAGTTAAACCCACAACTAGGGAACCAGCTAAACTATTGAATAAACCGGTGTACTTGCTTCTCTCGAAAACGCAACGGAGCAAAAAATGAATGAGCAGAGACAGCAAGTTAGAAACAGACCAAACCGTAAAAACGGAACCCGCCAAAATACAATCGTGCCCTGAATGTGGTAGCACCCGATTAATGCGTGATTATGAATGCGCTGAAATAGTATGTATGGACTGCGGTTTCGTTGTAGCAGCTAAAATTGCAGATCGGGGTCCTGAATGGAGAGCTTTTGATGATGAGCAAAGATCAAAGCGTACTAGAGTTGGAGCACCCTTAACCTACACAATTCATGATAAAGGTTTGTCAACAACCATCGATTGGCATGACCGGGACATTTATGGTAAAAGCCTCTCGCCTGGGCAGAAAGCTCAAGTTTATCGTCTTAGGAAATGGCAGAGACGCATAAGAGTTTCAGACGCCACAGAACGGAATTTGGCATTTGCATTGTCTGAAATTACAAAGATTTCAAACAACTTGACCCTTCCAAAAAACATTCTTGAAACAGCATCAGTTATTTACAGAAAAGCAGTAAAAGAACGCCTTATCCGAGGCAGATCAATTCAAGGTGTCACTTCAGCCGCGATTTACTTAGCTTGTAGACAATGTGGTTTACCACGAACCTTAGATGAAATAGCTCAATCTTCATCAGTAAACAAAAAAGAGGTTGGCAGAAGCTATCGTTTCCTAATTAGAGAGTTAAATTATTCAATCCCGCCGCTTAGACCAAGCCAATACATCACAAAGTTTTCTAACCAGCTAACAATGCAGGGAAAAGTTGAGGAAATTGCTCATAAAATCTTGGCTGCGGCAAAAGAACTTAAACTAACATCAGGTAGAGGCCCCACAGGAATCGCGGCGGCAGCAAGTTATGTAGCGTCTGTTTTAACTGGTGAACGCAAGACGCAAAGAGAAATTGCCGAAATTGCACAGGTAACTGAGGTCACAATTCGGAATAGGTATAAGGAGCTTGTGGAACGTTTGATGTTCCAGATAAGCATCTAATTTTCTTTCTATTTATTTTAAAAATGGGTTTATGTTATGACCGAATCAGACATGAAAAAATCACAAGCGCCAAAAATAGAAGAATTAGTTTTTAAACTTATGAAAATCCAGTCAGAGCTTAAGCAGGATTTAGTGGATTTACGCCAAAAAATGGAGACTTTTGAAGCTAAACCTGAATTGTTAAACGGTTTAGAAAGCTTCAAGAAAGATGCGGAGTCCCGAGCCTATAACTTGGAGGAAGAAGTAAAGCAACTGCGTGAGGAACTCACAGCAATTAAAGAAATTTTAGGCTTAAATTCAGAAAAAATCTCGTGGATTCATAAAAGAGACACAGTTATTCTTTTAAGCGTGGACAATCAATCTTTAGAATATGCCCTATAGATTTACTTTTGATCTCTCTAAGGTTCCCCGTTTCTTCTTCACCGAAATAGCCACCGTAAGTTACCAGAAGGGCATGCATAAAAGCCTGCTTGACAGGTTACAAAGTCTGATCATTAAATTTAGAATTGAAGAGGCTACTGGACTTAATATTAATGACGCTATAGTTCTGCTTCAGGATTTTATTGATGTGCAAGCTGTTAACATGATTGAGCGAAGTAAATTCTTGCAGACCAAGAAAAGAGCTTTGTTCCTGCCTCACTGCTCAAGAAAATACTTAGACAGTCGATGTAGAGCCTCTTTTAACGCCGATATACCATCATATACATGTGCACACTGTTCAGAAGAGTGTTTAGTTAACCAGTCCAGCCAACTAGCTGCAACAAAAGGTTATGATGTTTACATTGTACCAGGAGGCTCATGTATTCCTAAAATTTTGAAAAACACCAAATACGAAGGCGTCGTAGGTGTTGCTTGCGGGGAAGAAATCAAAATGTTTGGGCCGTTTTTGAACAGTATCGGTCTTGCTGGCCAAGCAATACCGTTGATTAAGAATGGTTGTGCAAACACCGTTTTCAACATGGAAACTCTCGTCAACGCCTTATAGTCGCATTAAAAAAAGTGAAACGCCCTAGTTTCAGAGACTTTTGAAAAATAGTATATTCAATACTGTGTTAATATTGAAAAAGTGGCCGCATAGATAAGAAAGCGAAAATAAAGAAAAGAAACTCTTACTTTACGATTTCTCGTTTCTTCCAGCGCAGGTTCTTGCCCTTGCACTTTCTGCATTTTATAGCGGTTGAAGCGTTACGTGAGCCGCAGTCTCTGCAGATTTTCATGTATAACCTATGCTGTTGGGCTATGGCTTTTTTTACCGGATCTAATATTGGCATTTTACTATTAACCTTCTTTTTTAAGCTAAGTCTTTGATGGTTAAGTATCAAATATACCTTTTGTCTAAACTTCAGAGTTTAGGAAAAGTTGAAAAAAGTTATTGAATTTCTTCGATGGTGACATATGAGCGGGTGTCTTCAATGCCATCTATGTTGTAGAGTTTTTTTAGAATTTCATCAAGATTGTCACGTTCAACAATAATTAAAGCATCAACTTCCCCAGCGATTCGGAATGCTCTTGACACCGCAAGTTCCCTGATTTGATCGTAAACGTGGATTCGTTTGATCGGCGCCACTTTGAGGAGAATGAAAGCTGGAGTAGTTGATACTCCAAGAGCGTTTAATCCTTTATCCGTAACGTCGATAAAGCCTCTACCAGTTCGAATGTAACCGCGGTTTTTGAGTTTCCGTAGATGGACGTTTAGTGCTTGCCTGCTTACACCTAATTGGTTTGATAATTCGTCCTGTTTTATCCTTAACGTGTAGGTGTTTGTGGATTTTCCTTTTTCGTAGAGTGTTTTTAAGAGCTGAATTGAACGTTTAGTTAATGGTTCCAAATTAGTCACTTTTGTGGTAGTTTGTTAAGTTAAACCTTTACAATAGTGCGGTTGCTTAAGAATTTAATGCCAAAACTACTTGCTAAAGCGTATGATCTGCAATAAACTTTCGTAATCAATAATCAAAAACAGCATATACAGTCATTTGTAAAGTAATTTGCAAATGCTCAGCTAGAACGTAAAGCTTATACCACAATGTATTTATTTTCAGAAAAATCTTTACTGAAGCCACTTAAAAAGTAAACTAGGAGTGAAGCGAGGCGTGACGGAAAGCAGCGCAGTCTTAATCGGCAAAAAACCAATAATGAACTATGTACTCGCATGCATCACTTTCTTTCACGGCGGAGCAAAAGAAGTCAGCATAAAAGCACGCGGAAGATCCATCAGTCGAGCAATAGATGTAGCTGAAGTTGTAAGACACAGATTTCTGCCAGACGTAAAAATCAAAAGCATCGGAATCGGAACAGACCAATTTGAAGCACAAGAAGAAGGCAGCTCTTCAACTAACGTAAGCACAATAGAAATAACATTGATCAGATAATCACGAATTAGCAAAACTCCTTACTTTGCAGGATAAACGACAAAAATGAAAACTGAACTTTGCAGTTTCTGCTTAAAAAGCGGCATTCTATGCCAAAAGTGTTCATCTAAAGTAAAATCTGGTGAAATCAGCGAGTTAGATTTGAAAATAGCTCGTTTACTGCTTTCGCTGGAAGAAAAGTATCCTTCCCTGCAAAATGTCTGCTTTTACAAAGCAGTAGAAGTAGAAAAAACCTTGGCGATTATTGTTGGACACGGGGATGTACCAAAACTTTTAGGGTATAGCGGCAAAATCATCAAAACCATAGGCGATGAAACAGGCAAAAACGTTAAAGTTTTAGAATATGGTGTTGACGACCGCAAATTCCTGGAAGACTTGTTTATACCCTTCAGTATTCTAACAATCAATACTATTTGGCTTCCAGACGGGACCACTGAAACCCGAGTTATCCTTAAACGGAAACGAGGCGCACAGTTGCCTTTTGACCTTAAGGCGCTAAAGGAAATCGCTAGTAAAGTACGCAAAATGTCCTTACGCGTTGAAATTGCAGATTAGGGATTGGCGATAAACCATGAATTTGGACTCTCTTGGTGAATGGAGTAGAACTCACTATACAAGTAACGTTACCCCTGACATCGATGGTCAAGAAATAACTCTTTTTGGGTGGGTTCAAGAGATCCGCGATTTAGGCGGTATCCGCTTCATCATAATGCAAGATCGAGAAGGAACTATCCAAATTACAATTCCCAAAAAAAGAATCGCGCCCGAAGTTTTAGCTAAATCCGATTTGCTTCAGAAAAGATTCAGTTTAGCTGTTAAAGGCAATGTTAAAAAAACTAACATGACGCCAAGAGGAGTAGAAATAATTCCCAACGCCATCAAAATCTTAAACACTGCCATAGAAGTACTCCCAATTGACATTACAGGTAAAACGCCAGCCCTCATTGAAGCACGCTTAGATGCAAGAGCACTTGACCTCACACAAGATAAAGTGTTAGCAGCGTTTAAAATCCAGCATACAGCCCTTAACGCAATCAGAGACTATTTGTTCGAGAAGGGATTTTTGGAAGTTCATACACCACGCATCATTGCCTCGGCAACGGAGGGCGGCGCAGAACTATTCTCAGTTAAATATTTCGATCAAAAAGCATACCTTGCACAGAGCCCTCAGCTCTACAAGGAAGAGTTGACGTTGAGTTTTGAAAAGGTGTTTGAGGTTGGACCATTCTTCAGGGCTGAGGAATCACATACACGCAGGCACCTTAGCGAATTCACTTCTGTTGATATTGAGCAGGCTTTTGCCAATGCAGAAGATGTTATGGGGTTATTGGAGCAAGTCATCCATCATGTCTGCGTAACAGTTAGAGAAAAATGTGCCACAGAGCTTTCTGCTTTAAAATACAAGTTTGAAGTGCCTGAAGTTCCATTCAAACGCTTAACCTACACAAAAGTTCTCGAAGACCTCAAAGTGCAAGGCGTAACGATCCTATGGGGCGAAGACATCCCAACAGAAGCCTTCAGAGAACTTGCCAAACTTTACCCATTCTTCTATTTCATAACAGACTGGCCAACTCACGCAAAAGCTTTCTACATTAAACCGCGCGATGATAAGCCAGAAGTCTGTGAAGGCTTCGATTTAATGTGGCGCTACATCGAACTAGTGTCAGGTGGGACAAGAATAAGCCAAAAAGATCAGTTAATGCAGAGAATGCAAGAGAAAGGATTGAATCCTGAGTCTTTCAAATATCATCTGCAAGCATTCGATTATGGAATGCCACCTCACGCGGGCTGGGCAATTGGGCTTGAACGGTTAACGATGATTTTAAGTGGGAAGAAAAATATTCGGGAAGTAACACTGTTTCCCAGGGATAGAGCTAGGTTAACTCCTTAGATCAAGTCATTTTTTTTGAATTTGCCATTTTTTTTGAAGGCTTTTCTTCAATTTTTGCGGTTTGTCGTTTTTGGATTGGCTTGGAATGGGTTTGGTTTGGCGAAAGCTTGATGATTGAGGGTTTTGGTCTTTGAAGTTGTGAAGGAATTTGACGCGTATCTGCGTAGTTTTGACGTCTACTCGCGCGTTTCAAACGTGTTCTTGCGTGTTTTGAACGTAAAAATTTGTGTATGTGCTTGAGCTATGATTTGGCGGCTGGGTTTGTTGGTTATCTTCGAGAACACAAGTGCTGATGAACGTTTGGTTGTTGGTTAAATGCTGAACAAGAAATCTGGTTTTAATTTTGGTGAATTATTTTGGTTTTGCCCGATAATTTAAAATAATAATTTAATGTTACATTGTATTATGCGTTGTTACATAGGCGAGATTTATGGTTAAAAGCCTAATCAATTTAACCGAGCATGAAAGCAGAATTGTCAATATAGTAAAAGCAAAATACGGTCTCAAAGACAAAAATCAAGCCTTAAGCCTAATCCTTAAACGCTACGAAGAATGCGAACTTGAACCTCAACTAAAACCAGAATTTGTTTCGGAAATAGAAGAAGCCCGCAAACACGGCAAATTTGTGAAGGTAAAAGATTTCTCTGAAGAATTCGACCTAAAGTGATTGCTTGTATACCTTAGAAATTGAAGAAGAAGTTTTTAAAGCATTTAAAAAGCTAAGCAAAAAAGATAGAAAGCACTTGGAAGCGTTAAACAAGAAAATTGAACAGATACTAAACGATCCTTTTCAATTCAAACCACTAAAACAACCTTTAGCTGGTCTGAGAAGGGTTCATGTTGGGTCGTTTGTACTCATTTACGAAGTACTTGAAAACCAGAGGACTGTGAGAATTTTGAAGCATGAGCACCATGACCAAGCGTACCAATAAATCAATCCAAAAATAGTATTCTACAGAATTGTTGATGCCTAGTAAAGAAACGTTATACAAAAAATTTTTGCCACCAGGGAATTTAAAATAGCAATCGATAGATAAGACGCAGTTTAGGTTTAGCGTAAGTAAAAATGAAGAAAATTGTTTTGGCATTAATTGCGGTTTTCTTGCTTTGGTCAGCTTTAACCCCTATACCAGTGCTAACTGGGTAATGTTTGGTTCAAATCCAAGCCACACCAGCGTTGACACGGGAGCGTCTACCATACCATCACAAGTAAGGACTCTGTTTTTTTCACAACAAATTAAGAAATTTCGAATGAAATACCAAAGATGTTATGTGCAAAAACATAGGCAAACTAACTATTTCAAAACCAATCAACGCCCTCAAACCATAATAGAAACTTAATCTCCCATCAGTCATGAGAAACATGATTACTTGCCCAAAATGCGGAAGCACCCTACAAGCAAGAAACCAATTATTATATTACCACGATATCATTTCCCCCACATGTTCATCAAAACTTGCAGTGAAAACAAGTTCCAGAATAATTGGCGCGGTAACTACTGCCACCCTTTTTCCGCTCGTTATTTTACTTACAGCTTCTTTTGTTTCAAACTTAAATCCTTTGATCTTTTTGGGTGAAATCTTGGCAATTTTACTTTTTGATTTTCTTTTTTTATACACAGTTTTTTACCAAAAGTTTCTAAAGTTCAAACTGAAAACATAAACCTCAAAGCATATAACTAGAAAACATCAATAAAAAATTATTAAGCCCAAAGGCGGGTTGTAGCCAACACGCCAACCAAAAATAGAATAATGTAATTAGACAATTCTTATGTTTTCTATGCCAAGGTTTCCTAGTTTCTTATCTCTTGTTAACAAAACCTCTTTGTTGGCAAGTGAAATGCCATTAATCCTCTTCAAACGATCTATCGTAATTTGCTTCCCTTTCTGCCTCAATTTGTAATTTAAGCTGCTCAAGTTTTTCCTTTTCGTTTTTCATGACCCCCGCAAATTTCATAATATTGGTTTTCTTTTTTGTTGAGCAGAGGCTTTCTTTTATTACTTCTGAGAAACTTTTTTTGCCTTTTCGCTTTGATAGAAGTTCGTAAACTTCGTTTGAAACTGAAATCTGTCTTGTCATGGCAATTCGCTAATACATAATGTATACACATTTTGGTGATAAACTTGGTCTGCATTCACCCAAGATGCGGAGCCAGATCAGCCAAATAAAATAGGCAAACTGAAGGTTTGTTCTATTTTGATTATTCTCCGCGTGTAGTTCCAATAGAGATAACCGAAGTTGTTTAATGTTGTATAAAATAAGCACCGGCGCCGGGAATGGGGCGGAGTTTTGGTTTATGGGGGCTTCCCAAGTATTTTAGGGCTTCATCAGGCCAAGACAAGGACCAAGCCACGAGATGAAATTGCTGGTCGGGGTTAATAGTAGGAATCATCTTTTGGTGTTCCTTCAAAAACCGTTTTGCCTCAACCACGATTTCCGGGTCATCACGGTAAATGTGGTTCAAATCGGCTTCAGAAAACACGTTTTGTTTAATTCTTGCTGCGCACACCAAAATTTCCAAGCTTTTCTCGGGCATAGGTAACAAGTTCAGGGGAAGGATTAAACCATCCAGTTTGCGCCGCCAACTTGTAAGCCAACTTTTCAGCAACTGCAGGCGTAACACCAGTTTCAACCGCTATCTCATCGACCGTTGGGGGACGAAAAAGAACCCTCTTCAAACGGTCCATCGCTGACAGAACTCTTCCCTCATCAACGTTTAGAAGGTACTCATGTTCAGGCAAGACGTACCAAGTTGTCTGTCTCCCATCAATGCTCCTGTAAACTCTTTTAATTTTTCCAGCTTCTTCCAAATCGTTGAGGGTTCCCTGCAGTTTTCTTTTTGACATAATTTTTGGACATAACTGCTCTACAAGCCATTTCCTCTGTTTAGCTTCAAAACTAAGCAAATATAAAACTGCTTTTTCGTAAACATCCAGTTTTTGGATTCCGTGCCCATTGGTACCCAAATCAGACCCCAATGCAATCTATAGCAAACCCAACCCTCTTAAGTATTGGTGATAAATTGGCTGAAAAGAAAACGAACATAATTGTTCCAGATGCTTACTTCTCCCTGCTTGAAGATCTTCGGCTTCTAAAAAGCGACGAAAACAACCCTAACAAAATGACAAACAACCAGAAAGACCTGGTTTGGAGTAGCCTCCAAAAGTACGGATGGACCTACCCAATCATAACAAACAAAGATGGCGTCTTCGCAGACGGTGAGCAACGAGCGCAAGTCTGCGCAGATCACAAAGAATTTTTTGCTCCAGTTCTCAGGTTACCTGTCTCTGACGTTGACAGAAGGATGCTTCGGCAAATTCTAAACAAACTCAAAGGCAAGCATAGCAAAGACCTTGACGCCGCTGAGTACATGCGAATTATGGAGGCTGGCGAAAAAGATTGTTTAAAAGCACTCTTGAAATCCGTTGGCGAAAAGCTGCCAGAAAATTTTGATTCAGAAAATGAAAATTCAAACATCGTTCCTGGCAGCTATGAGCTTATAGTAGACTGCAAAGACGAGGCGGAACAGCAGACCTTCTTTGAGAAGCTCAAATCTGAAGGCTACAAAGTCAGGGTCTTAAATCTTTAGGAGGCATTGAGGTGGATTTTGATTTTGTTAACAGTTGGATTAAACCGGAAAGTTTCCGAGCTGAAAGCATAGTTGGCAGTTTCGCTTTAGATGAGGTTAAGTTGGAGAAGCATTTCAAAGGGTCATTGCCCATTGAAGATGACGGTTGGCAGATCGGAGTTATTGTTGGTAGAAGTGGTTCTGGCAAATCAAGCATCGCAAAACACCTGTTTCCAGACTCCTACGTTGCAGGCTTCAACTACACAAATCAATGTATACTAGATGATTTTCCCAATCACTTAGAGTCCAGCGAAGTAACGCGTCTGCTGTGTAGTGTTGGCTTCGCATCTCCTTCAGACTGGCTCAAAGCCTACCGTTGCCTTAGTCAAGGTGAAAAGATGCGGGTTGACCTTGCCCGAGCCCTATGTCTTCCGCAAAAAGTCATTGTCTTCGATGAGTTTACTTCCGTTGTTGACCGTGAAGTTGCAAAAATGTCTTCTTACGCCATCAGCAAAGCGGTTAAGCGTGAGAAAGACAAGAAATTCATTGCTGTAACTTGCCACTATGATGTGGTCGATTGGTTGGAGCCAGATTGGGTTTTCTGCACCGACACGATGGAGTTTAACCGAAAAAAAGAACTCGGCCGCCCGTTGAACTCAAAGTTCATCGGTGCGGCACATCCATGTGGAAGATGTTTCGGCAATATCACTATCTAAACGGTTCTCTGCCCGCAACCGCTCGATGCTATACAGCAGTCTACAAAAATCAACCAATAGCATTTATCGCCATTGTGCATACTAAAATGAAAACAAATTATTTTCGCGTAAGCCGACTTGTTGTCTTGCCTGATTACCAAGGATTAGGCATCGGAAAGCGCCTGCTCAACTTCATCGCTGAGCTCTACACGTCTCAAGTTAATTTGCCATTTTTTCTTGTTACCAGTAACCCTCAACTAATTCGCGGAAATTTGCGAAACTGGATAATCAAGCGTGTTGGCCATGTCACCAATGGGGGCAGAAAAAACACCAGAATAAATCAGGGGTTGACACAAACGAATAGTAGACGTCGGCTAACAGTTTCCCTCCAATATGTCCCAAGAAATGAGGCACTAAATTTTGAATAAACCAACAGTTGATAGACGTTTGGAACTGCTAAAGCTTGAAGGAAACGGCTTGCAGCCTTCAGAAATTGTAAAGGAATTAAGTGCAAAGTACAATGTCAGCCTACGGGCAGTTTATGCCGATTTTGAAACTCGAAACAACGTGGAATCTTGCATTAAGACCCTCATTGATAGATCAGAAAGGAATCGCTTTCTTCACAGGCACACCACGTGGACATAACTGGTATTTCCGATTGTGGACACGAGGACAAGACCCTTCTCAGAGCGATTATAAGAGTTGGGGTTTCCCAAGTGGCAACAACCCATATTTGGATCCCAACGAAATAGCGTCCTTCGCTAGGGACATGCCTGACTTAGCTTATCGTCAAGAAGTTTTAGCCGAGTTTTTGGAAGATATCGGTTCTGTTTTCCGAGGAGTAGACCGCATAGTCAAAGGCAACCTTCAACCTTTTGAAGGGAAAAATCACTATGTTATGGGAGGCGACTTGGCAAAACATGTAGACTTCACAGTTCTCAATGTTTTGGACCAAAACGGGCACTTATGTGCTTTTGACAGGTTTAGCCAGATAGATTGGGTTTTTCCAAAGAAAACGAATAGTTCAACTTGCAAAGAATTACAACGCGCGTTTGCTAATTGATGGTTCTGGCTTAGGCGACCCCGTCTATGACGAGCTTCGCCGAGAAAACATCCAAATTCAAAACTATAATTTCACGAACGCATCCAAGAAAGACCTTATCGAAAATTTGAGCATGATGATTGAGAACGAACAAATTTCTATACCAAATATTCCAGAATTAATTAATGAACTGAAACTATATGGCTATAAAACTACACGAAATGGAAATATCCAGTATGGTGCACCAGAAGGATACCATGACGATTGCGTTATCGCATTGGCACTGGCTGCTTGGCAACTAAAACAGGTTCCTCCACCGGGAATAGGCGCCTGCTTTCTTGAACATAAGGACCCCCCTGCACGTCGATATGACCTCAACAATTTCGATGACGAGAACTAACAAAAGCGCTTGAAAAAAAGGAAATGTTCCTTGAGTTAATTGCGAGGCCAGTTAGAACAATGCGAATTGTTTCCGAAAATATTAGTCATTAAAAACTCGGGCAGTCGAATGTAATTTGGTAAGGTACACAAAAAGAACGCCGGCCTCCCAAGTTGGGGGTCGAGGGTTCAAATCCCTCCCCGCCCGCCATGGTCTTATTTCTGCAAATAAAGCTATTCCTATGAGAATTACTGCTTTCTGACTATTTCTATTGAGTGCATTTCAATTTAGCGTTTGAACCCTTAAGTCTTCAACGAAATACTGCAGCACCAACGATGTTTCTTAGCACCTATTTCTTCAACTTATAATCCTTAACAAATTTAGGCTTAAATACCGGAACATGACTTTCCGTAAACAACAGAAGATGAAGACCAAGTGCCTGCTTTAGAACTGAATAATGTTTCTTCAGGTTATAATAAGCAGGTTGTCTTGCATGATATTAGCTTTAAACTTCAAGAAGCTTCAATATATGTTGTTTTGGGGCCAAACGGCGCTGGCAAAACAACATTGTTTAGAACAATAGCTGGCATCCTGGAGCCCTTCAGCGGTGGAATTCTTTTCGATGGCGCGAACATAACCGCATCAGCCCAAGCTAGAACAAGAATAAACTATCTCTCACAATCCAACGCAATGCCCGAAGAGATGACCGTTTACGACGCACTGAAATTTTACTCTAAAATAGAGGGCGGCAATCCTGACAAATCCATTGACCTGCTGGAACTTGATGGACTGAAGAACAAGCGGTTCTCTGACCTTTCTTTGGGACAAAAGAAGAGAGCTGCCATCGCCAAGGTGTTCTTGAGCGAAAGAGATCTCTACCTGCTCGATGAACCCACCGCAAATTTAGACCCTGCAGTATCTAAGGAAATACGGGATATTATCGTGAAATTGAGTAAGGATAAAATGATTCTCTACTCTTCTCATAACCTTTATGAAGCAACTGACATTGGCACCTATCTGATCCTAATTAAAAATGGCTCCGTCACAATGCTTGATAGAATCTCTAACATCAAACCCAAGAATTACCGTGTAGGCATCAGAGCTTCAACCGATATTACTGGGATTGTCGAAGCCAAACATCAGGGCGACTATTACGTCTTAAGCGTTTCCAGCCCTGAAGAAGCGGGGCTTGCTCTCAAAAAAATTGTTGAGAAAGGTGTCTTAGTCACTGAAATGCGCCAGCTGGATAATCCGTTGCAGGAACTGTTTGAGACATCCGGCGCTGAAAAAGCTCAGGAGGGCTCGAAGAATGCAACGTAATGTTTTGGTTTTTGCTAAGCGCAGCCTCAAGCTAAGTAAAATACAGGCAGGAGTGGGATTGGGCCTTGCAGCCTTTGGGATTTTCTTGATATTTGCTCTATCTCTTCTTGCAGGAAGTTCAAATGCGGCGATCTTTCTCATTTCCGTCTCGTTGATGACTTTTGGCCTTCTAATGTTTACTTTGCCAGTCACATTGCTCTATGTATATGACAAGAACAATGGAGTTTTGGAGTATTTGCTTTCTCTTGGTTGGAATCAAAGCGACGTCTTCAAGCAATATTTGAAAGCCGCTCTCTTTCTTGCAGTGATCCTCTTCACCGGCGAAGGTTCCGCAATTTTGATCGCCGGTGCTATTGCGGGGTCAACAGCTGTCTTTCTTTTGGATTTGTTGATGCTGTTTCTCACGGCGTTTTTGGGTTTTTCTGTGGTTTCTTTGGTTACTGTGGCTATGATGGCTTTTAGCTCGTTACAGAAGCAACGAGTAGGTGCTAACACTCCTCTCGGGACAGTGATTGGCGTCCCTTTTATTTTTCCGACCTTTTATCTTTCTTTTATTGGATTTATTCCAGAGCTTATAGTTGTCCTTTCACTTTGCATCATGGCAGGCGTCCTATCAGCAGGGTTGCTTTTGCTGTCGAGCAGGCTTATTAGAAGAGAAAAAATGCTACCCTGAAAAATTACTAATTGAGTTTCTCGCGCTTGACACGCTATGCCGGTTGGGCATTCTGGTCATCTAGCTCATAACTACTCGAGGGTTCAAACGGGGGCTCATAGCTATCCCCACCCGCATTTTGCTAAAATCTTGCTCATTTTTGGTTAAAATTTTTGTAGCTTTAGCTTTGACAGGTTTATGCTGTATTCGGATATTTTATAAAATGCTTGATGGCCATTAGTCCTTAATCGCTGTCGGTCTTCTTTTATTCAAGTCTAGAACTGCTGGGTCCCAGACTCAAATGGGTTAGGAACATTAATTCTCATCTCGACGAAATGCGCTGTAGGAGCCAGGACGGAAGTACTAACGCCCATTTTCCAGTAAAAATGAACTTTTTGACCAGTTGTTTAGAGGTGCGGGCCCGGTGGGATGCGGTTAATTATTTAAGCGAAACCACATGAAAGTACGAGTTTTACTTGGTGTCAAGAGGGGATCATAGTCTCAATTTACCCGTAAAAAGCTATTGAGGCTGAGTCAGACCGGGCTTACCTCCAAACGGTTGATAGAACTCGAAAATTGTAGTTCAAAATCCAAAGCAGTTAAACTTGAAGGAAAAAGAAAATCGTTCCAATTAATACCTTTGCCTAAGAATTCCTTCATTTAAGTATTTTTTTGGAACGCACAAGAGATTAAGTCTATTCTAAATTTAATACTAGGACATGTTAATTGTGAGACGTTCCAAATTAGAAATATACATCGACCATACAAGGTTCTAAATCAAAAGGGCCTCTAAAATTAGTTTTCTAATCAAGCAGGAAATAATTAAAGAAAAAAGTGGGGAAAAAGCAGAACAGGTTACGTAAACACTCTCGCTGCATTTATGTTCTCAAACATACTTTAGAGAACTGAACAAAGCGCTTACGGTAGATAATAAAAATAGCAAAGTCTTCACCATTTCGAATTAAAAAGTCATATTTATGTCAAGTGTACGAAGATGAGTTTTGCGCAGACACATTTTTAGAGCGAAAAAGTTTGAAATTGGGCGCTTACCAGCTCCGTAGTTGTTTATAAATGAGTAAAGTAAATTGGTTCGCTCGCAGATTTTTTACTTACCTCAAGAGACACATCGTTTAGCGCCACAACTATTGGAACAATGCTACCATCGATCTTTTCTTTGCAACAGCTAGTTTGATTTTTCATTTTATTACTCCTCCATGTTTTGGAACATGCAGTTAAGACAGCTGACCACTGCAACTGCCTTTTGAAAAGTACATCAACAATAGTAAGATATAAGATTTATGTTTGTCTCAACGTTTTTTGATTGTCACTTTGAAACAGTGCACAAATAACGAGTAGACACTATTCAATTATTTGGATGGAACTAGTCGGCAGTGGACTTCGCATCCTCTGCAAACTAGGCAATCACATACTTTGGAACGATTTGCCGTTCTTCATTTCGTAGACGCCTACTAAGTAAGCATTTAGCCAAGTGTCGCATCCGCTACAAGTATATTTGTTGATGATTATTTTTGCTAAAGTGCATTTTCTCCAGATTTTTCAGGCCATACAATACAAGAAATGAATTATTTGTCTGCAAACCACTTGAGATATTGAATGCGTCCAAGCCAAGCCCTAACCGTTAAACCATGCCTAATAAAGACATTGCTATTGGTTAAGCGCCTGAAAGTTGGCTTGCGATTGGCTTCTGGAGCACCCAACAAATTACATTTGTAAGGGCGATCCTAAAAAATTGTGTACATCCAACATGCACGCACAAAAAATAGAGTGAGTATGAATTTACTGTGCCCTAAAATTTGTAAGTCATCGTAATGAAATAAAAGAGTCTATGGTTTGTAAATAATTAAGAAATTTTGGGTCTCATCTATTGAAAACCTGTTCTTCGCCAAAGTTTCAATTTCTTGAAGACAAAAGGCGCCTTTAATTTTCAGTTGATACTTGCCGATTGTTCTTTGCTCAAGAATAACAAAAATTTGGATTAACCAGGCGGCGGCTAACACCTAATTCCCTCAATAGTGCAATTGCCTCTTTCCTGTTCATACGTTCCCACTCTCAAATCCACCTGAAACGTACAATCTTATAACGTTTTTTTACAATTTCCACGCAAGTTATCATCTTTGATTTTCCGCTGAAATGGTTAATGTTGTGTATAGAAGTAAACTGAAGGAGTCACACAATTTAAGAAATACCTTCTACAAAGAAGTAAGAGAGTTTGTGCAAGGAAAAGACGTTTAGAATTTAAGGTGATTCAGACCTGAAGCGGTTTATGTCTCTATGGAGTTGAACCGCACACAGAGTTTGTGAAAACTCAAATCGCCGTCAAAAATTGCATATTATCTGTTTAAATAATGCTGACCAAAGTGGGAATTTAAATTAAAGATAGCATTTTTCCAAAATCTTTTGGAGTTTTAACACAGTCTGCACAGGGTTCAAATCTCAAGTAAAGTTTCAACCGCAGCGCTTTTCAGAAAACTTTCGTGGGACAGATAGATTGTGTGAAACATTGAAAAAAAGACGACGTAAAAGAGAAGAGAAGTTTCATTTAATTGATAATACCGCAAGCACTTTAGCGCGTGAAATTTAAACGTTGGTTTAGATCTATTCCCTGCCCGCTACTAATGGTTGGCTAAGTAGTAAGTTTTCCGATTTCATTCAATTAAGCGAAATCAAAAAGATTGAAGACAGCTTGAGGGGTTATGATTTAGGGTTTAGATTTTTCCAGTAACTCGTTTATGTATTGGTTGACTGTTTTGTCTTGAGTTTTTGCTACTCGTTTTATGGCATCGTTTATACCTGTGGAATACTGCACTGCTTTCTTTGGTTTATTAAAAAGAACTCCCGGCATACCGACATTCATCGCCACTTTTCGCAACACCAACTTTCTTAACGTATCTTCTTTTGGCTCCATTTTGCATTCAATTGGCAATGTCATGGCA
Source organism: Candidatus Bathyarchaeota archaeon (assembly GCA_003164295.1). Classification (GTDB taxonomy): domain Archaea; phylum Thermoproteota; class Bathyarchaeia; order Bathyarchaeales; family Bathycorpusculaceae; genus Bathycorpusculum. The sequence goes on along the minus strand of PLTA01000039.1, from coordinate 372,727 downwards.
AACTCGACTAAGTCAAAAGACGCAAAAGGTAAACGCAGTTGCACATCAAAGCAACTTGTGATTTTGAGGTCTCGTTCAAGGTTGCTCTCAAAGATATTGGCTACATCACTAAACATTGTTTTTCGGACTTTTTCGCCGCCGTCTTTGCAATATTCCTTAACATAACGTTGGTAGCCCCCAAACAATTCATCTGCTCCTTGACCAGCCAACATCACATTGAGACGTGCCTCAGACGACTTCTCCGCCACCCAATAAAAAGGTAAACCGACGCTCGCTTTAATCGGATCAGCCTCTTCAATAAGAGCTACAACCTGAGCCAAAGTGTTTTCCACGTCAGAATCCTTGAATAAATCAACTTGAAGAGGCAAATTCAATAGTTCAGATGCTTCAATTGCTTCTTCGGTTTCAGGCTGATTCTCCATGCTTACATGCAGAAGCTGAACCTTCAACCCAAGTTTACTGGCTAAATAAGCGACTAAGCTGCTGTCTAATCCTCCAGAAAACGCAACAGCAACCTCTTTCACACCATTTGTGCGTCGTTTGATGGATTCTTCAAGGAGAATTTGAAGCTTCTTTGCCGCATCATCTAAAGTTATCTTTATCGGCTCATCGTAAGTTAGTGTTTTGATGGGTTTAAATTGAAAACCTTCGCGGTTAACAAAGCCCATGTTTCCAGGCGGAAGAGAAGCGGGGTTTTCTAATCCCAGTAGCCAGAGGGCCTTTCGGTTAGTTGCAATTGCTGCGATGGTTTTGTTTTCGCCGTAGTAAAGCGGTTGAACGCCCACTGGGTCTCTGCCTGCCCCAATCCATCTCTCTTTAGCAATTAGAAAAGAATAATCTCCATCTGCATTTGCCATCAGGGTTTGCAAGAGGACTTCACAATGCAGCGGTTCCTTAGCAACCTGTTCCATAACAGCGGTTTTAGGTATGGGCGCGTAGATTTTGCCTTCAAACATGAGTGCGGCATCATCTAACTGCAAAAACTCATAGCCACTTGACATTGCAGGTTTCGTTGAGACGTATCCAATGGCGGTTGAAGACTCAATGCCCTGCCTACTCAGGATGCCCGGGCTTTTCTCAAGAATAATTTTCTTCGGTGAAATTAAACCAAAATGCGAAGGCTGCCTGCCGCTGAGCGTGTTTAGAACATCAAGAACTTGATCAATTACATTATTGCCTTCCTTATCTAATAGTGCAACCGTTGTTTTCATACTACAAACCTTCTATACCAAATACGATGAGAAATAGTATTCGTAAAACATTAATCTTTAACTAATTTGCTTGTTTAATTAACAAATTCAAATAAAATTAGACTTTGTTAACTCAAGGTTGGCACGTGGTATTATGTCTGCCCAGCGGAGAGATAGTTGTAAGCAATGATAATTAAGAAGTATGTTAGGAATTCCGGCAATAATTATTCGTAACAACAAGGGTCAATCAACTTTGCAAGTGAATCTGCCCTATGACCTTCCAAACTACTTAGCTCATTTTTTGTAAAAGTTAAAGCAAATCATGCGTTTAAAATGTTTTTTTTCAGAAAACATTAATCTTTAATCTGTATATCCTTAGCCTTTGAGGAAAAACCACTTGCCAATTACACCGATAGATACTGGACGTTATGGTACGCCAGAAATGCTTAAAATTTTTGAAGAAGAAGCACGTTTACAAAAATTGCTTGATGTTGAAGCTGCTCTTGCTTTGGCACATGCTGAGGTAGGCAACATTCCACGCAAAGATGCTGAAAAAATCGCATCGATGGCTAACACGAAGCACGTTAAGGTTGACCGTGTAAAAGCTATTGAGAAACTAATAAAGCATGATATTGCCTCGCTGGTTCGTGCACTTTCTGAGGTCAGTGGGTCAAGCGGTGCCTACGTTCATTTGGGGGCAACAAGCTACGACATTGTTGATACGGCGAATGCGTTGCAGCTCAAAGATGCCATGGCGCTGATTGAGAAGAAACTTGTTGATTTGAAGGTGGTTTTGCAGAAGCAGGCGGCTGAGCATAAGGAAACAGTCATGATTGGCAGAACTCATGGGCAACATGCTTTGCCGATTACTTTGGGTTTCAAATTTACGGTTTGGGGCTACGAGTTAGACAGGCACATTCAACGTTTAAACGAAGCCAAAAAACGGGTTTTAGTTGGAAAAATAAGCGGCGCCGTGGGTACACAGGCAGGTTTAGGAGAACACGCTAAGGTGATTCAGGAACTCGTAACTAAACGGCTCGGACTCAAAGCAGCAGAAATCTCAACCCAGATTGTTCAAAGAGACCGCTACGCAGAACTGATATGCATTTATGCAATGGTTGCTTCTTCGCTTGAAAATTTTGCAACTGAAATACGGGAACTGCAAAGACCCGAAATAGCCGAGGTTTTTGAAGCATTCGAAGCCAGCAAACAGGTCGGCAGCTCCACCATGCCTCATAAACAGAATCCAGAAACATGCGAACGAGTTTGCGGTTTAGCCCGAATTGTTCGAAGCCTCAGCACTCCAGCCTTGGAAGATATGATTACTTGGCATGAAAGAGACTTAACGCAGTCTTCAGCTGAACGCTTTATTTTGCCAGAATCAAACATCTTACTTGACTACATGCTTAGCTTAATGTGCAATATTGTTGCTAACTTGCGAATTGACAAGGAACGGATGGTACAGAACCTTGGCATAACTCAGGGACGCGCCATGTCTGAATCGTTGATGATGGCGTTGGCAAAGAAAGGAGTAAACAGGCAAGATGCACACGAGTTGCTAAGAAAACTAACAATTCAAAGCGCAGTGGAAAAACAGGATTTCAAACAAGTCCTCTTAAAAGATAAACTTGTAAGCAGCAAACTTAATGAGAAAGAAATTGACGAGGCATTGGATCCGAAGAATTATTTGGGCACGGCGGTTAAACAAGCCGAGAAATTCGCCAAAGCATAATAGATGAATTCGATGATAGAGTGTTTTGAAAGAAGAAGAAGTGCGCTTCCTTTCAGTTTCTTCCTCTTTCTGAAGATTGGAAGGAGCAAGATGCGGTGCTACTGCCAACCTTTCTTCTTCTTCTCTTAACGAAACAAAAATTAAGCAAAACCAATTTAGAAGTTAAAAATCTCCAAGCGCCTTCTGTTTAAACTCTTGCTCAGTATCAAGTTTTTCCCATTCATCCTTTTTAACGAATCCGCCCACCTGCTCCTTAATCTTCTTCGCCAAACGTGGACCAATAGTTGGCAGATTCGCCAATTCTTCAATTGATGCATGTTTGATATCTTCAATTGTTCTGTATCCTGCGTGGAAAATTATGCGTCCGCGGACTCTACCAATCCCTTCAAGATGGACGATCGGTAAGAGTTCTTTCTTTATGCCTTTAGAAACCCGCTCCACCAACTCATTGGTTAAAGGCAAGATTTCTTTTGCACCAAAAAGCGCCGCTAATTCGTCGGTTGCATGAAGCAGCCATTTTGCATTCTCGATGGTTCGGTATAAATCGCCTGGCTGCACGTTAAATTGTTCGATGAGTTTTTCTTCGCTGATTTCTTCAATCCAGTTTTTCATAACTACTGCTGTTTTGATTTCGCCAAGGAACTGCTCGTATGTTAAATGGTCATCCCACTCGTTTGGCGGATCAACAAACAACTCATCTCTATGCTGCTCCAGTTGCAATGCTAAAACGTCACATTCACGTGCGTAAGGTCTCATGACGGGTCCCATGTCGGGAGTATGAGAAATAAGATGAAGCAAACCAAAATCAGTGATGTTGGCTGGCTCATTTTTTAGAGCATTTCGGATTACAACTGCGGATAATGGGTCGATGTAGAGGTCACTTGTTCGTTTCCCAAACTTTGTCGCGTAAATGTTGTCGCCGCTTAAATCAATCATTTCCTCTTCGTAAAGGGACTTCAAAATTTTACCGATAATACCCTTGATTGCTTTCACATCATATTGGTAAGCGTAGAAGGTTCTGCTGAAAAACTCGTATATTCCCTCTTCAGAATGCGCAAAATCCGAAGCAACAGTTGCCAAAACATGGCCGCGAATGATTTTTTCAACGCCCAATCTGGACCAGATGCGCTCGGGCTTAGCCATAACATAACCTTCCATCAAGTAATCGGCTTCATCTGAGGTTTTGGCTATAAGAACGGATTCACCTACTTTGTCATATTTTGGTCTGCCAGCTCGACCAGCCATCTGCTTATAATCAAGTACGCTGATGGGGTAGTTGCCGTAGCCTGGCTCAAAACGCCTGTAATCCTGAATGATAACCATGCGAGCAGGAAGGTTAACGCCAAACGCCAACGTGGGAGTGGCAGTTAAAACTTTGATTTTACCCTCCTTAAACGCATCCTCAATTATCTTACGATGCGCACCCGCTAAGCCCGCATGATGAAAAGCTACGCCACACCTGACAAACTCAGCTAAGTTTTCGCTAATTTGAGTTCGCTCGCCTGATGAAAGAATTTTTTCTGCTTCATGCTCCAAGGTGCGCTTCATGGGTTTGGATAAGGCATCGCCTGTATGTTGGGCGACGGTTTTGGCGGCTGAAACCGAGTTTTTTCTTGTTGAAGCAAAAACGAGAGCTTGTCCACCGCTTTTGATGGTGTTTAAAACCAGATTTACAGTGGGGATATGGGTTTTCTTTTCTATTTTTCTTGCGCCGCCATCTTTGTATTGGATTTCATCGTTCAAAACGATGCCTTCTTTTAAGGTGACGGGACGCCACTCAGTAACAATGAATTTAGCATTTAGCCAACTAGCGATTTCATCAACGTTACCTATAGTTGCGCTTAACGCCAAAACTTGGATGTCTGGATTAACCTGCATTAGACGTGCCAACACCACTTCAAGAGTTGGACCTCGCCCAGCATCGTTTAAAAGGTGAACCTCATCCGCTATCACCAAAGAAATATCATCCATCCATTTCGCGCGGTGCCGCAGAAGCGAATCAGCCTTCTCATTGGTAGTTACTATTATGTCGTATCGTTGAAGCCAATTGTCGGCTGTGTCAAAATCGCCTGTGCTGACTCCGACACTGACTTTTCTACCATCCGCTTTTTTGATTGTTGTGTATTTTTTGAACTCTTCAAATTTTTCGCTCGCCAACGCCCGAAGCGGCGCAAGATAAATTACTTTGCCATTCTTTTCCAAAACGTGTTTGAGACTACAGAGTTCAGCAATCAAAGTTTTACCCGAAGCGGTTGGGCTGGCTAATACGATATTTTTGCCTTCCAGCACACCTGCCCGTATGGTGTCTTCTTGAGGAGGAAATAGTTCCGAAATCCCCAATTGTAACAGAACTTCTTTTACCTGTTCTGGAACGGGTAACTCTAAAATCTTCAAGTAAATTCGCCAATAATTTTCTTTTTTGCTAGTATGGTTTGAGTGGGTTATTAGAGTTTTAGTTTACTCTGAAGTTTTTGCCTGATTTATGGCTTAGTTTATAATCAAAAATTCCCTGGCAATGCTTTTATCGAGATAACAGTATCTAATTTTAGGGGTTAGAGATGGGTGCTAAGTTAGTAATTGCTTTAGCCGCTGTCTGCATCGCAGTTATTTTAGTTTCCACGGTTTTCATAGGCTTATTCTTCAGCGCCAACATAGGGAAGATTGAAAACAGTATCCAAACTCAAACAAATCCTGTAAACAACCAACAAACGCCGTTATTAGTCCCAATTATCCAAAAGCCTGGCTTAAACGCTACCGCGATAGTCCTTAGCTTAACTGCTGAAGACAATAGAATTTTATCAACCGTATAATCTTCAGGTTAGAGGCTTTATCAACAATACTGGTGACAACACGGTTTACAACGGTTTCCTTGAGATTGTTGCCTTTAACAAGCAAGGAGTAGCGGTGATTAATAATTACCCTTTTCAAATGACGGGGCACGCCTCGCTTGGAATTGGGGTACAGATGGAATATGGTGGCTCCCCAATTGTTAACTGCTCAGTCACACCAATTGTTGAGGAACCATTAAGTCCAGCGGTTTTCAACAGCACATTTCCCTAAAGCGCAGCTTAGAAAAGTGGGTTAGGTTTTTTTACTTGAACGTGCATTAGCAAGGGTGACGAGTTATCTAATCTCTCTATTTAGGTAGGATACTGTATGGTTGAAAACGTAAAAGAACTTCTCAAACTGCACGAAGGCATAACACATGAAGTTTACTTAGACAATGAAAATTCCAGCATCGTCCCTCAAGAAGTAATCGACGAAATGCTACCGTATTTTAACAAGAAAGCCTACGGCAACCCCACACTAACGCACAAGCCAGGATGGGAAGCATTTGAAGTAATAATAAACTGTTTCAAAAAAATCAGCCAAGATATGGGCGCAAAAATCCTTGAGGAAATCACGTTCACGCCAGGCGAAACAGAAGCAAACAATCTAGCTATCATGGGCACATGTTTTGCACAAAAAAGTAAAGGCAAAAAAATCGTCATATCAGAAATCGAACCCATCAACGTGCTCCAAGTTGCCGAGATGATGCAAAAATTCGGTTTCACAACAACTAAAATTCCGGTAAACAAAGAAGGCTTCATCAACCTTGAAAAACTCAAAGAAGCCGTCGACAACGAAACCATACTTGTAAGCATTTCAACCGTAAACAACGAAATTGGCACTGTACAGCCAATTAAAGAGGCAGTTGATATTGTTAAAGCCAAAAACCCGCAAGCACTCTTCCACACTGACGCATCGGACGCCTACGGTAGAATCCCCTTTAATGTGCAAAAATTAAACGTGGATTTAGCCACAATCAGCAGTTACAAAATTCAGGGACCGCGCGGCATGGGAGCATTGTATTTGCGAGACGGTATAAATATGGAACGTATTTTGGAAGGGCAAATTGGAACCCAGAAACTTTGGCCAGGAGTCGAAAACACCCCATTAATCGTTGGTTTCACCAAAGCGTCAGAGCTTGCATTCAAAGACTTTGAAGCAAACACGGCTAAGATGCGGATGTTACGCGATAAGCTTGTTGACGGTATATTCGCTGAGCTTGATGATTTGCGTTTTAATGGTCCAAAAGGCGACAAACGATCCTCAGATAACGCTAATGTAAGCATACTGCGAGCTGAAGGCGAAGCATTAACAATTGAACTCAGCCTCCAAGGCGTCTACGTTTCCAGCGGAAGCGCATGCAGCCGAAGACTACTCCAGCCAAGCCACGTTCTCATCGCCATCGGACGCATATTTGAGGAAGCACACGGCAGCATTCTCATGAAAACGACGCGTTACCTTACAGAAGAAGATATAGCTTACGTTCTCAAAGTCTTACCAATAGCTGTTAACCGAATCAGAGGGATAGTTGGCTCAACAGGAGTTCATTAGTATGTCACGTATACCGTTACCTTACAACCCAAAAGTTATGGATTTATTTAGACACCCCAAGAATCTTGGAAAAATGGAAGACGCAACCGTTGTGGCAGTGGCTGGAAATCCAGCTTGCGGAGACATGATAACATTCTACCTCAAAATCGACGAAACTAAACAAATCATTGAGAAAGCCCAGTTTGAAAGTTATGGCTGCGCCGCGAACATCGCTACCTCCAGCATTGTAACCGAAATGGTAAAGTGCTTAACATTGGAGAAGGCATGGGAAGACATTACTTGGAAAAAAGTAACTGAGGAAATCGGCGGCTTACCAAGCGTCAAATTCCACTGCGGCGTCCTAGCCGTTGGTGCATTGAAACGTGCAATCAGACAATACTTCAAAGAGAAAGGCGTAACAGCACCCAGTTGGCTACCTGCAGAACACACTTTTGAAGAAAAACAGGCGCTTGAAGAAGAAGAACTTGCAAAGACGTTGTCTAAGAGGATGAAGGTAGAGGAAGAGAAAAAGGCTGAGAAGTAATCGTGGATATTCAAGCGCTTCGCCAAGACTTTCCAATCCTTAAACGTCAAGTAAATGATAATCCTCTAATTTACTTTGATAACGCCGCAACAACCCAGAAGCCACGTCAAGTAATCGATGCCATCGCCAGCTTTTACGAAAACAGCAACGCCAATGTACACAGAGCAATCCATACATTGTCTTTGGAAGCAACTGACCTCTACGAAAATTCAAGGCAAAAAATAGCAGAATTCATTAACTCAAAAGATTGGCAAGAGGTTGTTTTTGTCAGAGGAACAACAGAAGCCATCAATTTAGTTGCCTACTCTTGGGGACTAAGCAACCTTGGTAAAGATGATGAGGTTCTAGTTTCGCTCATGGAGCATCACAGCAACATTGTTCCTTGGGAAATCACTTCTAAACTTAAAGGCTTCAAAATCAAATATGCAAACGTAAACTCAGATGGAACATTGGACTACGACGATTTCGAAAGCAAATTTTCCAAGAAAACAAAAATTGCCTGTTTAAGCCACGTTTCAAATGTTACAGGCATAATTAATGATGTTAAACGAATCACAAAGGCAGCGCATGATAATGGCTCTTTAATGCTTGTTGACGGCGCACAGTCAGTGCCTCATCTGGCAGTTGATGTTCAAGATTTAGACATAGATTTTCTTGCTTTTTCAGGACACAAAATGCTCGGGCCTACAGGTATCGGAGTGCTTTATGGCAAAAAGGATGTTCTTCAAAAGATGGTGCCGTTTCAAGGTGGAGGAGAAATGATAAAGGAAGTATCATTTAACCCTGGTTCAGGCTGTAGCATAAGTTGGAATGATTTGCCTTGGAAGTTTGAAGCAGGCACGCCTGACATTTGTGGGGCAATTGGTTTGGCTGAAGCGGTAAAGTATCTTGAAGCGTTGGGCATGGACCAAGTGCTTAGCCATGAGAAAGAGTTAACTAAATATGCTGTTGAACGCCTTCAGGAGTGTAACAATGTTGTAGTTCATGGGTCTTGTGACCTTTCTAAGAAATGTGGCATCATACCCTTTAGTGTTAAGGGTTTATCTTCACATGATGTTGCCTTAATCTGTGATAATTATGGGATAATGATTCGCAGCGGTTATCATTGCGCACAACCGCTACATGAGCAAATTCTCAAACTTCAATCATCTGACCGAGCAAGCTTTTACATTTACAACACAAAAGAAGAAATTGACAGATTTGTCGAAGTCTTAAAGGAGATTGGACAACAATAATGGCAACAATAGACGACTATGTTTCTCGCGTTGAAGGCACATGTGGCGCAGAAAAAGACGTCATAGTTGTCTTCAAATATGACAAGAAGGATGAGGCCATAACTAATATTTTAAAAAAAGCGCAGGTCAAAAACAAAATAGCGGGAATAATTTTTGAATTAACCTTTCAAGAGTTTTCGTTCCGGCTTTATACAAGTGGAAAAGCCATTTTTAGAAGTATAAAGAATAGACAAGAACTGAATAATCTGCTTGCAAGTCTACTATTATAGATAACAATGTCTATCATTTGTCTGAACACCCATTTCATAGCTGAATTTGCTTACGGAATAGAAGCAATTGGGTTTAAGCAAAAGCATAATAAAATCGAAAACTAATAGCTGGATGGATTAATAGAATTAAGTCGATGATGCGTCGGAAATGGGCAGCTTGTTAACGCTTAATCTTGGATGTGGTAACGACACTTGGGGGGATTGTCGAGTAGATTCAAGCTACAATTTCCTAACCAATAAAAATAAACCCACAGTATTAGCTGACGCCCAATATCTGCCTTTTAAGGAAGCAAGTTTCCGTTCTATTAAATCGAATCATTTATTGGAGCATTTATCAAATCCTTTTGAAGCCTTAAAAGAGATGAATCGTGTAGCGACTGAAGAATTGAAACTTGCATTCCCTGTCGAAACTGATGTTTGGCCATTTATTTTAAGCAGGCTTTTGCCTGTTCCTCATTTGAAGGAATGCTATTTTGCTTGTGAGACAAAGCGCAGAAAACTTCACATTTGGATAATAAATCCGAATATAGTTTTAAGATATCTTGAAGCAAGCGGATGGGTTGGAACCTTATCCAAAGGATACTTTTGTTTATTTACTGAAATTGAAAGTGGACGAAAGGCCAAAATATTCAAGCCGTTATCACGCAAAGCAAGAATTCCAATGGAGTACGTAATTGAAGCAAGAAAGCAGCACCTCACACAATCGAGGCTTTGATTAAAAAAATAAAGATGAAACTTACTAACAAAGAAGAAAAACAACAAAGTTGCGAATATTTTTCCATTTAATTCAAATATAGAAATGAAATAAGATTTCTAATTGTTTTTTGTTCTATTTCTCGAATCGTGTACATGTTGTTTGAATTGGAAAATGATTGCTCCATTTTTTAGCGAATATTGGTCTTGTTTCCCAATAACTTTTGGGATAGATCCCTGTTAGTGGTTTGCTTTTGTGTTGACATTCTAGCTGAAGTGAATGTACATCAAAGCCGAGGATGTTTGCTTGCATGCAAATATCGGCGCCGTAAAAATCAAATGGGAATTTTTCATCAAATCGTAAACCTTCCTTGAATAGATTTGAATGTATGATTAAACATTGTTCATCAAGAGTTTGAACTGGATATATATTTTTGATTTTTTTCCCAAAACGCAAACCTTCTGTCTGAACGATTTGACCTATGTTTTTAGAAGGACCCAATTGTTGAATCCCTATGGGACCATAAATTGAGTTTACATCTTTTCCCTTGAGTTTTGCAGAAAGGTCTTCATTCAATATGAAATCCTGATGGCAAAAGACAAACCAACTGTCAGTTTCAAAGGGTAAGTTTGCTTCTACTGTTTCATTAAACAATGTGGGCAATCCTTTATTTGATATGTTTTCAATCAATATTTTTTTGTTTAAGTTAATCGAAGGGTGACTTGATAGGAAGCAGTTATCGAGTATTGTTTTGTTATTGTAAACAACGACAAATATTATGCGTGGGCTAATCGCTTGTTGTGGACTTCTTATCCATGCTTCTGATTCACGCGGTATTTTGTATTTTTCTTCATAAACCAAATTTTGCTCTATTGTCCTAAGAATTCGAAACGGAGTGTATTTTTCAACCATTGGGATTAATTTTGAAGGTATCTTCGTCCTTATTTGATTAGTGACATATACATCTCCAATGCGTGTGAAGTGTTCTGCTTTTGAATCTTCTGGACAGAACCTATCTATCCAATCTTCGTCAATATAGTTAACATGAAATGGTCTTTTAGCTCCACTGCCTCTTCGATGGGAATATCGAACAATAACTTTATGCTTTGTCACTCTGAACATTTCTTTAAGCAATAGTATTGGATTTTCGGATTGCTCTATGACATGGCTTGATAAAACTAAATCTATTGACTTGGTCTTTATTGGTAGGTGATGAACGTCTGCAACAATATAATTCTTGATTTTATTGATATCCATGTAATCTCCTTGATGTTGATTTCCAGTCCGAACATTGTATCCATTTTTCTTCTGTATGTCAATGTTTAAGTCGCCTTGTGGATTACAACCACAGCCAACATCAAGTATCAATTATTTTCATCACAGCAAAGTTATATTCATACGGAGCTTTTGTGTTTTTTCCCAGAAACGATTTCAAATACTGTTTATGAAAAAGACGTAACTTTAACACTAAATGGAAAAATATTTCTTAAGAAAAATAAAAAAAATCAAAACATTATAGATATTTCTCATAAATCTCGGCAAGTTTGCCTGCTATCTTATTAGCTTCAAACGATTGTAAAACCCATTTTCGCCCGTTATTGCCAAATATCTCCCTTTCCCGTTCATTAAAGACAAGCTCTTCTAAAGCAGTTTGAAGTCCAACTTGGTTGTTAGGTTTAACTAGAATTCCGGTGATGCGATCCTTGACAACTTCAGGTATCGAACCTGTCGAAGTTGAAATGACGGGTTTTCCGCATGCCATTGCTTCAACTATTGAATAGCCAAACTGTTCAGCCCAAACGTTGGTCGGAATACTCGGCAAACAGAAAACATCTGCCAGATTGTGTATTTGGGGCATAAGGGAATATTCAATACTTCCCAGAAACTTTACTTTGCCGCCAATTTTGAGATTGTGGACAAGTTGCTTAATTTTAATTTGCATACCAGGGTTGCCTGAACCGACAATTAAAAGCTCAACGTTAGGGATTTTTGTAAGCAGTTGTGAAAAAGCATTTAAAAGGTCTAAAATGCCCTTTTCCCGAACTAGTCGCCCAACAAACAGAATTCTGATAGAATCTATGGAAATTCCCAATTTTTTAGCGACTTCTTCATTTTTTCCCAGTGGTTTAAATTTCTCGCAATCTAAGCCAGAAGGCACAACAGAAATCCGGTCAGGTGTCACACCTTCAAGGATCAATGCATCTTTGGCTTTTTCAGTTATAGCGACAAAATGTTTCGCATGCTCATGATTATAATTTCTAATTTTTGAGTATGGAATCACTTCTGGGTTGAATGCAATGTTTTCCCATTCCATTATTATCGTTGGGATTCCCGTCTTTACTGCTTGGTAGGTGTATGGGTACCATTCGTCTGCTGAATAAATGATGTCTGTGTCAGCTGTTAATCTTTTTAAATCAAATATTCGAAGGTTCCACGAGTTAAAGTCATATCCTGTTACCCTTTGGGCTAAATGCAGTGGCCGCCTTAGCTTTCCTTTTGTTATGGTGTTGAAATTATGTCCCACTTTCTTAGGAAAATGAATTTCTGAAAGGTTAAACGCATTGTCGTAAGTGGTGATACCTATAGGTTGAAAACCGTATTTGGGGAGTTTCTCGAAACATTGCCCTTCATATGGGTTCAGACTTGGGCCTCTTAAGATGCCCACTTTATACAGAGTTTTTCACCCGCCTAAACATCTTTTCACTTTTCGACCATAATGAGTGATTCAACATAATAAATTATCACGAAAAACAGTTCAGCTTCGTCAAAATTTGAAGTAATCGTAAAGCTAAATTTTCCTCCTAAACATGCTACTCATAAAACTGAACACTAGATATACGCTATTTTGATTTACTTTTTCTTGAATTGATTGTGCGCAGCTTTTTGCGTAATCTGGGGCCAAAATATTTGCGACATATCAAGGGATGAAAAAGCTTTAGAATCGCTAAATGTTATTTATCAAAAATTCAAAAATTACACGATATTTTATGGATTATTCTGTATAGCGTAGAGAGATGCATCTAAGATTAAGCTGTTTGTAAGATCACCGACGCTTAGCAGTGGATTTCCTGCGTCGTCAACACCCTCCCAATATCCACTGGTGGGATTAGGAAGTATATTCTCAAGAAAAATAGACATGTTCAAGGAGTAAGATGTATTATAAATGGCGAGAAAGCTCAACGCTATTTTTGTGTAAGCTATTGGAATCGAGTTTGAATTAGAACTGTCCAGAATCCAAGTTTGACCATCGGGTGTAACAATCCATTCCCATTCCCAGGTACCGCTAAAGGTTGGTCCTTCACTAAAAGCACGGTAATGGCCAGTGACATTGTAATACGCGGCAGAAGCCAAATAAACCTGATTTGCTAAAGTCATCAATCTGGGATCGGTATTATTAAGTTCAAAAATTGAACAAAATAATGGATCACCTGTTATTGCAGCTTTGGGCAACGAAACATTTCCTAAAGCTGTAACATTTCCATTTCCGGCTGAATAAATATTATTGAGAATTGTGCTTTGAACATTAGGAAGGTTATTAGGCCAAAAACTTGCGAATCCACTCGAACAATAGTAAGAATAAATACTTGTCGAGGTCAGAACGTCACTCTTAATTGAAGGGAGTAAAGCGGCAAAGTTCGATCTATTATCGTAAACATTGTAAACAAAATTATTAATTCCAGAAGTCAAGTTAGAGTCATAATTTCTAACATTATTAAGAGCAACAAACAAGCGCCCAATATCAACTGTGTCAACCGTCTCGTTTGCTTGATATGAGTCTGGATAATCGACCAATCCGTTTGTACAATAGAATTGATATGGATAGTTATTGGCATTAAGCTGCCGATTTTCCAGAAACGTCACAACTTTATCAAGCCGTGCATAAGAACCCCAAGGTCCCCCAGTGTCGATCAGACCTATCTTCTGTGCATCAATAACAGCTTGAATATAGGCGCCCAAATCCCAATCAGTGAAAACAGGGCCGCTTGAACATGGAAGCCCAGTTGTGGAATCTACACCGCCCCCTGGTTGGAAATAAGCCCACGCGTTAGCTGCCACCGCCTGCCAGACGGAACTATTGATTGTTTGAGCAGATGCTAACAAACCCGGAGGCTTAGGCGTCGGAGTGTCAGTTGGAAGTGGATTGAAGTTAGGTAACCCAATAATTGGGGTAGAAATATTGTTTTTATTATTATTAATCTTCTGAGGAGTTGCAGATGGCGAAGGTGAATTATCAATGGTTTGTGGAATAATAGCTTTTGATACGTTTTGTTTTGGCAAGAAAGCAAAAATAGAGACCAGCATAACGCAAATGATTGCAATAACCACCAGACTTTTTGCCTTCCTGCTAAATCGCCAACGATTCTTAAAAGAGCCATTTTTGCCTTCAACTTTGAGAGAAGTTAACGGAGAAACGAATTTGAAAAACATGATGCGAAGTTCTCTTTTGAGATTAACTAACTTTTGCGTTACCATGACACGAATATTTCTGTTTTCCGTAAGCGGTAATTCCCTTCTCCATTAGGATAAATTGCTATCTTGTGAATTAATTATTAAACTCTTATTTAGATATAGCTGAATTAAAGTTACGGCAAAATTCCCTAATGCACCATTGAATTTTTTTTAAAAAAAATTATGATGCATGTAAATCAAATCGCTGTTTCCTCAAAGTAAGTATGTTTTTAAGATTTTGAAGATTTGACAACCATGCTTTATAAAAAAGCATCAACCGATTTGAAGCGTCGAACCGCAGAGTCAACATAATTTTTTTGTTTTGCGAACGACCAATCAAGCAACCTATAGCCATTCTTATTTCAAATTTTGAGATGCGCTTAAGTATATCTGTAAATTGGAAGTTGAGCAGAAAGAATCGGATAAAGCTTCTGTGCAGGTAAAACATCTTCATTTCCTGATTCAACTTATTGGCGGATGATCCGCAACGATGAATAATTGTTGGATTTGGTGAATATGCTACTTTATATCCATAAAGCCCTGCTCTCACACACCAATCCACATCTTCATAATACAACGGCGTAAATCCCTCATCCAAAAAACCAATTTTGCGTATCACTTCAGATCTAATTAACAAAACTGCCCCTGTTACAAACTTTGGAAAATCAATTGTATCATATTTACCAACATCTTCTTCACACTCACCACGATTATGCCCCCCAGTCAAGTTAATTATTCCACCAGCATGCTGGATTTTTCCGTTAGGGTAGAGAAGTTTACAACCGACAATTCCTATTTTAATGTCGGATTCAAGAACACTGATCAAAGTTTCCAGCCAGTTTCCATCAACAATTTCGACATCATTGTTTAATAGCAAAACATATTTCGCGTCATTTGCAAGGGCACATTGAATCCCTTGGTTATTAGCCCTTGAAAAACCAGTATTCTCAACGTTTGCTATAAGTTCTACATCGGGAAACTTTTCTTGAAGCATTTCGGTTGATCCGTCAGTGCTTGCATTATCCACGACAATCACCTTACATTCAGGGCTCAAAGTATGTGTGAAAAAGGATTTGAGACAAGTCTGTAGTTGTTCTTTGCCATTCCAGTTCGCGATAACAACATATGTGGTTGCTTGAGACACTGCAGATTTCCTCTAAACAAAGTCGTAAGCGGTTCTGTTTTCTCAATTATTGGCTATCTTGTTATTTATCTTTTCTTTGAAAGTATTACTCATTTTTTGTTCGACAGTTAGCTTCGAATTACAAATTAAAAAAAAGTTTAGTGGCACCGCTATCTTTTATAAAGTTTTTTCAACCGAACTCTACTTCTGCTTACCCAATTCAAAATTGGAATAAGCGGAGTTTTAATCGCCTCTGGCAAAGCATCTTTAAAATCTCTATGTAAACCTAAGCGCATGGCAACTTTGCCTTTCTGTGTTAGAGGTACAAAATAACGTGAGATTGCGAATTTAACAAATCCATTACTTTCTTTAAATTTATCAAGTGAGGGGTGATTTCCTATTCGCCCATAAATTAGCCACCGATTGTCATTAGATGCGCAGACTTCAACTGCTTTCGCTAATAAAGCATTGTTTAAGGATTTATTCCAATGCTTTTGCATCGAAAGTATCTGCGCAATTATCGCAATATTGTCTCCATAAAGTATTTGTATAAATCCAACAAGCTCTTCTTGCAAATATGCTCCTATAAAAGTTGATTTTTGAGCCCCAAGCATATTTCCTTTGACAGCTTCAAGCGGCTCACCGTAATGCAAAAAGGCACGCTCTTGCCTAATTGGAGTTTCATTATAAATTTTCCAGACCCCTTCAGCAAACTTTTCGTTTGGCTCCACGATAGTCACTTTCACTCCTTCTTTTTCTGCCCGACGAACCATATTACGGGTTTTTTTCCCAACATTTGTCCACCATGTTTCATAGTTTTTTATTTCGAGCAAAGCAACGTTGTCATCTGTCTTTAACCATTTTTTTGAGGTATGAGGTATTGGGCAACACCATTTTCTCTCCAAAAAAGTGAAAATGTCTATGTCTCTTTCTTTTAACTTCTCAAGGTATTCTTCGGATGGCACAATGTTTTTTTCGTATTCTTGGATATCATGGGCTGTTTTTGCGGAAAGTTTCTTTTTTACCTGCAAAGTTTCAAAATCGTGATCTACATCTAAAATTAATTTTAAAATATCGTAGTAAGGCCCTCTTGGGTTTATTCTTCCCTTGTTAAAGAGCCATTCAGGATGGACCGCCAAAAACTTATTTGCAACAATTAATTTTGGAAGCTCATTTATCACAAATTCTTTGCCGCTCACCCTAAGGGCGTGATCCAGCATAAAAGTCATTGATTCATAATCATGGAACGATTTTAATGGGAACTCTGGGGGGATGTTGGCTTTTTGTTCCCCAATTTTTCGTCCCCAAAGCAACTGGGCAATAATGCGTGAAGTTCCATGAATTGTATAATATTTTACTGGCCGTTTGGTTTCATTTTCTAAGATTTTCCATTCACGATAGGGATCGGTTGCAACGTGCAAAGCAACTTCATGCCGCTCGTTATTAAGCAAACTAAGCAGTTTTTTATCGGGAATTGTATATGGCGTAAAAAACCAGTAAGCAACAACTTGTTTTGGAGATTCATTAATCATTCTGGCAATAATTTTTGCGTTTTTCAAGTAATCCTGATTTTTTTTCTTAATTCCCAAGGCTACGTAGACGAAACTTTTAGTCCTTGATGGGTAAGGGTAATCCACATCTAATCTTAGCTTTATCATTGCTTGCTCATTTGCCAAAGACGATGATCCCCAGTGTTAAACGACTCTTTAAATCAGCTTTAATAATTTAACCATTCAGGAAAATGCTGCTCAACCTTTATCTGATTTTTGAAACTTTCGAAGATTGTAAGAGACCTTTCAAGTAATAAAATCGAATCAATGGATGAATGTACAAAACGGTAGCTTCTCGGGTTTGAACTGCCATAAACAATCCTGTAAAGGGGGATATAACGAATCGGCGAATTACACCAAGCCTTGTTGCTGGCGGAGGAATATTTGTTTCCGTCCGTATTTTTCGACATATCTCGTAAAGTTGCGCGCCATACCAAAATTGATGATCCAATTCTTGTTTCAACCCTTTGCGTAAATGTACAGATCGAACCTTATAATCAACAATCCATTGGTAACCAGCATGGCTAATTTTGTAGGCTAAAGTAGTATCTACACCAGCGTTTACCGGCAGTTTTGGAAACCCGCCAAGTTGCCGTATTATCTTTGCTTTGTAAATTGTGTTGTCTAATGTTTTTCCTAAAGTGAAAGCCGACATATCTCTTGACTTAAGCCAAGAAGATAGGTTTGCTTCTCCACGATATTTTTTGCCCACGTACTCCTGCATTTTTTTAACGCCCACGGGTTTATCAGCAAAACGCATCCCTGATGAAACTGCAACAGTGGGGTTTTCAAGCAATGGAGGAATTTTTTGCCACCAATCGAAAGCTAACAAAAGATCTTGCTCGAAACTTATGAAAAAATCTGACGTGACTTTCTCTAATGCCGTGTTTGCACCTTCGCTTATTCCAGTGCCTTTGTTTGGAATAACTTGCCAGCCAAATGAAGATGCGATATGCTGAGTACCATCAGTACTTGCATCATCAACAATTATTTTTTTATTTACAAATTCTTGAGGAACTACTTCACTTATCCTTTTAAGAACAACAGGCAATGTTTGGGCTCCATTTTTGGTCCACATTACCAAATCAACTTTGCTAATCAAGCCGTTCCCCAAGTAGGATTTCAACTGCCGTATCTTAAGAAGGTCAGCTATTTATATAATCAGGCAAAACAGGAAAATATTATCAGAATCAAATTGGTCATCAAATTTTTTGTTTATAGGTTTTAATTGCTTCTTCAAAAATTGTTTCCATTGTTCGTGCATATTTTTCCCATGACAAATGGTTGTTGACGTATTCGTATGCTTGCTCGCCAATTTTTCTGCGCAAGTCATCATTGTTCATCAATAGCTTTACCTGCTGTGCAATTTCCTCTGGTTTTGATTGATCAAAAACTAAACCGTTCACGTTCGGCTGAATAATTTCTGAGCCACCACATTTGTTAGAGGCTATAACGGGTTTTGAGGCTGCCATTGCTTCAATTAAGGCTAAACCCCAGGTTATCTGTTCCGGAAAAAGAAATACATCACATGCAGCGTAAACTTTTGCAAGCTCTTCATCGTTGTTGCTGTGTAGAAATATTACTTTGTCTTTTACACCAAGTTTTTCGCTCAATTTAATTAATTCTTCTTTTGGGCCTCCACCGTCAAGAATCAGTTTAATTCGATCATAATTCTTGGAAAGACGATAAAGTGTTCTAATAGAGTCAGCTTGTCCTTTACTGCGTTGAAAGTTGCCGACTTGTAGCAAAACAAAATCGGTATTTAACCCATTTTTTTCTCGGATATCTGTTCCTGAAGCATTATGTAAAAGCTCAATATCGACACCACTTCTCACAATTCTTGACGGTCGATGATAAGCTTTATCCACATGGCCCTGTGCAATTTTTGATAAAACTAAAAACTCATCAATATAGCTTGAAGCAGTTTTATCAACTAATTCGTAAATTGGCCAATTAATTTTGCGCAAACCCTTTCTAGCTTCTGAAGCAAAAAACCAATCGGGCGGTTCATTACACATCCACACAACGGGAACGTTCAATCTTTTTTTAGCCAAAAAAGCTGCCCATTCTGAGGGAAAGTTGTGGTTGTTTATTATATCAAAGCCTTCAGGTATTTTTCTGCCTATATTGATCATAGTTGGAAAGTCATATGGAGCAGTGTAGAATTGTCGTCCCATGGCTTTTCGCATCCAACTTCGAAGGAATGAAGATTCGGCGGCTTCTTTGATGTCTTCATCTTTTTGTTGGATTTCGAATGGGATAAAAAGTTTCGGTAGTTTTTTTCCCAGAGGATGCGGAATCACGGTTATCTTGAGTTTTTTGATTATATCAGGATAACATTTTTCTTTGTTAACTGCGCTTGTAAAAATCTCAACTTCATGCCCAAACCTCTGAAGTTCAAAAGCCAACTTCAAAATTTGCCTTTGCCCGCCACCACGTCCTACTAGCGGAGTGTGAATCATTGCGATCTTCATAGGTTCTGCAATCCAGTTACGCTTAGAGCATTATTTAGCCCTTATAAGTTTGTCTCTTAAATGAAACTGCGATTTTTCTAATTGAAAATAATCAGGAGAAATTGAGAAGGCAGCTTGTTTCTGAAAGTGTTGCCTGACTATTTTGGCATTGTTTTTCGAAAATAAGAAATTACTTTGTCAATTCCTTCCTCTATAGATACGGTTGGTTTCCAACCGAGTTCTTTCTTTATTTTCGTTGCATCCATAACTATTGATGATTGATCAGAAATTAATGGTCTATATGGGTATCCTGGTGGATATGAACCTAAAACAAGGTTCTTTTTGTCAAATCCAACTTTGTCGGCAATCATGACAGCAAGCTCTTTGTTGCTTACGCCAATGCCTGTTCCAACATTGTAAACTTGACCGTTAGCCTTGGGGTTTTTCATTGATAACATATAGCCATTCACGTGGTCATCTACATACATGTAATCTCTCACTGAATCGGGTGAGCCGATGTATACTTTCTGGCCCTTTAACATTTGCGTGGCGAGATATTCTACCATAAAGCTTGTATCGAATTTTCTGCCATACGAGTTGGTGGGACGCAAGATGGTACCGTTCAAGTTGAAAGAATTAAACATCATTTGCAAATAAAGGTCGCCTGCAGCTTTACTTACTGCGTAGGGGCTAGAAGGGTGCAAAGGTAAGGTTTCTTTTAGTGGTGCATTTGGTTGTATGCCATATACCTCAGCCGTTGACGCCGCTATAAGCTTCCTAGTCTGAGAATCTTGAAGTTCAAGAAATGAATGTGCAATGTTCATGGTACCGATAAAGTTGGACTGTTGATATTCAAAAGGACGCTCGAACGAATCGCGCACAGGAGAGAGTGCAGCTAAATGAAAAATCACGTCAGGATTAACTGTCTTAACAGCGTTTCGAATGGAAACGTAATCTGAAATGTCGCCTGAAATTAATGTAATGTCAGAAAGTAAACTGTGAATTACATCCATGTTTCGGCTGGCCACTCTTCGAACGATGCCGTACACTTCAATTTTTTCGTTGACGAGTTTCTGGGCTAAGTTACTGCCTATGAAACCCATGATTCCAGTTATTAAAACTCGGGTCATGTTTGGACTCTCTCTAACTTGGCAAATTCTTTTTCTGCAACAGATAATTCCTTAACGCTATTAATAGTTAACCATAACTCTTCTGGTTTGAGTTTACAAGCTTTCAATGCTCTCTTCTTAACAAGTAATGGAAAAACCGTTTTTTCTATGGATCCATTCATTGGGATGTATTCGAGTATTTTTTGGTTAAAAACATAAACACCTATGCTTACGAACATATTTTCAACCAAGGGCTTTTCCTTGAAGCAAACAATGTCGTCACCTTCAAGCTCAAGTATTCCAAAAGGCGAACGCATAGGTGCAACAGAAATCGTGGCTAAAGGTTTATTTTTTAAATGTAACTCTTCAAGACGCTCCAAGTCCAAATTGGTAAGTTCATCACCATTCATAGCTAAGAAATCATCATCTTTTACGAATCTGCTTATGGCAAGACGGAAGCCTTCGCCTGTTTCACCCTCCACGGTGTGCTCGCTAAAATCTATCTTCAAACCTTGTGAGTTTTCTTTCAAATAATTTATAACTGCTTCTTTGCGATATGCCACACCTAGCACTAAGTGCTCAAAACCACAGTTTTTAAGCCAAGAAACAGTCCAATGAATTAGGGGTTTTCCTTTGAGGCGGACCATGCATTTGGGCATATCTTCGGTAAAAGGTCGCATTCGTAGACCAGCGCCTCCGACTAGTATGACGGCAGTCTTTATCTTTCTCATTTTTGACCCTCTCAAAAACTGATTTCATACTAAGGCACAAATATATAAACTTAAACAGGCTTCATAAAGCAGCAACTTGTGACGCAGTCATGAAAATTGCCTTGGTTCATACGTCATTATGGGGACGCGGCGGTGCAGAGAGACAACTTTTAAACTTAGCTATTGAACTGCAAAAGCTTGGAAATGAAGTGGAAATTTTTGCGCCTCAGGTTAATGAAAAAACTTGTTATCCTGAGTTGCTTAAGCAAGTAACAGTTAACGTGTTACCGAGTAATCGTTTTGTTCCATTCAAAAATGATTCAAACACATATTTTGATGAGGCTACTGGTGGTAGAAATATTCGCAGTCAAATTCAGCGAATTGCAGTGCATCAATTCTACACTTCGGGTCTTCCAGCGATGATAAATCTGGGAAAAATTATCCCTAAGGGATTTGACATAATCAATAACCATAACCCCCCTTCAGAGTGGGCGGCATTTATTGCAAAAAGAAGATTAAAAATTCCTGTTGTGTGGATGTGCAACGAACCTCCAACATGGTTTGCCTCCAAAAGAACTGGTGTAAGAAAAAAAATTAGTTGGCCATTATTTGAAATTTGGGACAAAACGTCCGTAGAATACATTGACAAAATAATTGTCTTATCGCATGTTGCAGAAAGCATGGTTAGAAATGCTTACAATAAGCCATCTATGGTGGTAAGAACTGGATTAGATATCGAAAAACTTCACAATGTCTCTGGAGACGAAGTAAGAAAGAAATACGGTTTAGAAAACGATTTTGTTCTACTGCATGTTGCCAATTTTGCGCCTAACCGCCAATCTAACTCAATCAAGGCGCTCTCTTATTTATCCAGGAAACACAGTAACTTGAAGCTTTTACTAGACGGAGCAGGCCCAAAAGAAGAGCTGCAAAAACTTTCTGAAAAACTCGATGTTAAAAACAAGGTGTTTTTTATTCGAAGCAAATGCGATAGTGACTTAGCTAAGGTTTATGCGGCGTGTGACGCCTTTCTTTTTCCTCAGCAAATAACATGGGGGCTGGCGGCTGTTGAAGCTATGGGATCGACCAAGCCAGTTATAGTTTCTAAAGGATGTGGAGTTGCAGAAATTATTGAGGATAATGTAAATGGAATGCTTGTTGAAAATGGAAAGCCAGAAGAAATAGCGCAGAAGGTTGAGAATTTAATTGCTGATCCAAATCTTCGCATGAAAATAAGCAAAAACGCGTTTGATTATGTTAAAGAAAAGTTATCATGGGAAAAATATGCTCAGCAAATGGAGGGTGTTTTTAAAAAAATTGTTCGGAATAATTGAAAACCAAATATTTTCAAACCAGTTGAGGAGCAACAATCAAAAAAACAAAAAGGGGATTACTCGCACTCACTTTTGCTTTTGCGCTTTGTTAAGTCGTTCTGTAAGGCTTCAGCTCGAACGGAAACTTTTTCAACTTCAGCTTTAACGACTTTGTCTTTCATTTCTTCTTTGCGTTTCTCATTTGACTTCAAAATTAACTTCAGAAACTCCGAATCATAACAATCCAGTAGCAACTCGGTGTTAGGTATCAAGCAGTGACCACCAATTACATCTGGAAACATTACGGGCCTATCAAACCTTAATCGGTGGGTATCTTCAAGAAAATCAACGGTTTCGTTAAAATCAGCGTCAAAAGCTCTGGATATCCGATGCATTTCTTGGAAACAAGCAATCATCCAAGCGCGGTAAGTTGTTTCAAAAAGCTTAGCGAGTTCAGTTTCGGTAGAACTTTTCAAAACCTTAACTTTCAAACCTAATTTCTCAAAATGGGCAGAAGCAGCTTTTGCCGCAGCCGCATTTGCTCCGCCAACATATTTAGTCCAACGCTTCATTTCCCATTTCATATGTTCCGCGTTGAGGTGTACGCCTCTAGATGGCGAATGCGCAACTAAACAGTTGCATTTTTCACCTATTTTCAACGTTGTACATGGGGGAACTGTGCTGTTGATGATTGCAAGTTTTGGTTTAAACTCTTCAATGTAGCCTAGAGTTATTTTTTCAAATTTTTGTTGGTTACCGCAAGGCAAACAAATATGCAAGGTGTCAATTTTCTTTGGAAAATCATTTCTGTTCTGACCGAGCTCAATCATTTTTGACTGATCCAGATCTAAACCGTATACATCAAAACTGTCTATTGCTCCTTTAAATAATGCGAAAAGTGTGTGACCAATCTCGCCTAACCCCAAAATCAAAACTGATTCTTTAGCCAACCCGCTTATCCCACCTTTAAAAATCAAGTTAAAGTTAAACTATTTAAATCTGGAGCTCGAAATGAAGGTTTATGCTCACTGCAAAGAAAGGCATAGGTATTGTTACAGGAGCCAACGTCGAAATAGGTGCAAATGTCGCCATTTGGAATTACGTTGTGATAGGCGACAACACAAAAATCGGCGATGGATCCCTTATTGGAAGCTTCTGTGACATTGGCAAAAATGTAGTTTTAGGCAAAAACTGCAACATCCAAGCACACGTAACCATTTCAAATGGCTGCGTACTTGGCAATAATGTGTTTATCGCGCCCAACAGCTCTCTTCTAAATGACAAGTACCCGAAAAGTCCGTTTCTGACGCCACCGATTATCAAAGATGACGCGCAAATCGGGGGAGGAGTCACTATACTACCAGATGTGACAATAGGCGAGCAGGCAGTGGTCGGCGGAGGAAGCGTGATTACCAAAAATGTTGTGGCTCGAACGGTAGTGGCTGGTAACCCAGGAAGAGTAGTTATGAGTTTAGAAGAGTATGAAGCCAAACGCGAAGCCTTCATCAAGAATAGATCTAAGGTGAAGAAATGAAAATATGGTATGATGCATGCACGGGTAAACATGTTAGGTATGGCTCCGCTATTGGGCAGCGTCTTAGGAAAGCAGGACACGAATTCGTTTTTACCACGCGTGAGCATCCAGACACCATCCCATTGGCTAAAATTCTTGGAGAAAAACCGATTGTCGTTGGCAAGTATAATCCTTCCACGCTATTCTCAAGACTTGAAGAAAGCGCCGACCGCATCACAAAGTTTGCTTTGCTCTTCAAGGATAATCCGCCAGACATCGCCATAGCTCACCAATCGGTCGAGCTTTGTAGAACTGCATTTGGTTTAAGAATCCCAATAATTTTAACTGCGGATACGCCCTACGCCACAGCAGTGAACAGGTTAACACTCCCCTTTGCACACACCGTCGTGGTCTCCGAAGCGTTACCCCGCCGTTTCACAGCTAACAACTGTGCCAAAAACATTGCGCCCTTCAAAGGCGTCGACGAGGTTGCATGGATTAAAGGATTTAAACCCAAAAAAATTGAAGGGTTAAAAAAACCGTTGATTGTCATCAGACAGATTGAGACAAAAGCAGCTTATGCAGGCGAGAAAAAGGATAACGCACAAATTATGGCAGAAAAACTTGCCAAAATAGGAAACGTGCATTATATTGAAAGGTACAACGGGAATGGTGAAGTTTTTGGAGCAAAAGATGCTTTTTTGGATTCAGCAAATCTGGTCGCCAACGCTGATTTAGTTGTTAGCTACGGGGGAACTATTGCTAGGGAAGCAGCACTTCAAGGCATACCCAGCATAGCTATTTCGGATATGGCTAAAACCTACGTGAACACCTATTTAACAAAGAAGGGGTTCCCATTGTTCGCTACAACAGAACGCGGAGTTATAACTTATGCAAAGAAGTATCTGGGTAAAAAATTCGAAGTACAAAACAAGCTTTCCGAACTTGAGAATCCTGTAGATGTTATCGAAGAAGTTGTAAACAGCCTCAAAAAGCTGTAACCACGATTTTTTCGCCGACCTTCACATTGAACTTTTTGGCTGCGTCACCCTGATTTAGAGCTATCTCCAAAAATCCATGACCACCAACCAGCGTAATGGGTTGTTGCTGTTTGGCTTCTGCATAAGTTTTGGCGAACTTAAGTTTTAAGGATGCTTGAGGCAATTGCACATTGATTGTTTCAATGGCGTTATTGGCGAGGTCTTTTGGAGTCATATTAGTTATGATATTACCGAAACCGTCTATATACAAAACCTCTCCAATTACAGAATCAGCTTCCTTTTCGATTTTGGTGAAAGCAGGTTGGACGGGGTCTTTTATTTCGGGACCAAACTCGCTGGATCGAACTCCTATGTCTAAGTGAGCTGCTGCGGGCGCAAAAATATCTCTTCCATGAAAAGTACAGTAGACTTTAGACAACATCAATTTCAAGTTTGTTAATTGGTAGACATGCTCTATTCCTTGGCTTTGAGCCGCTAACATCAAAACTCCGTTGTCAGGTCCAACAAAAAAGCCCTTTTGACTCTCAATCAGTATCGCGCGTCTGGTTGTCCCAACTTCTGGATCGACAACCACCAAATGAACCGTTCCATCGGGGAAATAAGGCGCTGCGGACGCTAAAACAAAGGCAGCCATGCGGATGTTGAACTTTTCGATGTCATTAGTTATATCCACTAGCATAGCTTTTGGGTGAATTGTTAAAATAACTCCTTTCATTTCTGCCACATAGGGGTCTTTGAGACCAAAGTCGCTAGTCAAAGTTATCATTTGAGTTAACCGCCGTGGGCAACAGGAATAAAAACGATTTCGTCACCCTCAGTTAATTTCGTTTCATAACCATTCAAAACACTAATTTCCCTACCATTAACAAGAATTAGTGAATTTGATTTTGAATCAAGTTGTTGGTCACTAAAAGTTTTTTCCAGAAGCGGCAAATCTTGGCTAAGTTTAGCTATTAATTCTTTTAGAGATATACTTTCATGAAAGTCAACAATTAATTGTGTTTTTCCTGAAATATGGCGTAATGCGCCGATGAATTTTACAGTTAACGGCATTTTATCTTCTTCACCACTAGAATGGGCATAGTGTTAAATTATTTGTGCCTTAGTTGCTTAAAAATTCTGAAAACTTTCTTCAGTTAAGGTTTCCACAATGTCGGTTGCTATGTCAACAATTGAGTCTGCTTGCTTCATCATAGCATCACCATTAACTTCTTCCAACTGTGAAATTTGTTGGATGATAGTTTCAATATCAATTAGAAAACGTAGAATTGAATCGCTCGTATTTGGATTTTTAATTGCTTCTTCATGAATAAGTATTTCGATAAAGGCAGGCTCACCAAGACTGTAATAAATGGCGTTTCTTGCTTTCCTGATCGCTTCCAAAACTAAACCAGGCGCCATATAAGGTATCTTTCGCGCCGCTTCTAATTCAGCTTTTGCTTCACGAAGATATCTAAGAGCCCACCCTTTTCTGTACTCATCCATCATGGAGATTTCTTTTCCCAAAATAGCAAGCTATTCTGATTCTTCTTCGTCGTCACCGTCGTCAGAGTCCATTTCTGAGCTGGCTTTAGCTAACGCTTTGGTGCGGGTTATATATCCAGCAATTTGATTTCTTACTCGCGTGCTTGTTCCAGTAGTTAAAGTATTAACTAACAGCTTGTTCTCATCAAATTCTGTGGTGAATTTTTCTGGAAAGCGTTTAAGTAATTCTTTGCCTGCTCGTTTAACCTGATCGGTCTTTACTTTTCCCAAACTTTGATTCCTCATATCAATAATTTTTTAGTGTCCGACGCTTGAAAGCGTAAGAGCAATTCCAAATAGAAGGTAGGCTTAATTTAAGTTTGCGCCTTATAATGCAGATTAACTGACCGACAAATCGAATTGATATTGATATCTTTAAAATAAATGGTTAATTTAGCGTAATGTTAAAGAAAACCTCAAAATTTTTTGCGATTTGCTCTGCAACATCATCAACTCGCATTTTTTTGATCTCAGCCACAGCCTCGACCACATTGCGTATGTATGAAGGCTTTGTTAATTGCCCGTTGTATGGGCGTTTCCAATATGTTACTGGACCGTCAGTTTCGGTTAAAAAATTTGTCAGTGGCACTTTTTCCACGACTTCACGAATGCCATTCGAGTACGTAGTCGGTGGACCTTCAGTGATAAAGTAGCCTTTGTTGATAGCTTTATCTAAGGCGCTCATCGGATGGCTAAACCAGTGTAGAAGCACCTGCTTAAGATGGTACGAGGGAAGCATATCAACGATTTTGTCTGTGGTTCCACGCGAATGAATTATTACTGGGAGTTGAAGTGTTTCGGCAAGCTGGAGCATTTTATCAAAAACCATCATTTGTTTTTCCCAAATTGTTTCATATTTGTAGTCTAAGCCGATTTCGCCTATGGCTTTAAGTTTGGGTTTTTGTTTTTGGATAAAATCTATTGTTTCTTCAAGCTCGTTTTCTTTGAGAACATTCACGTTCCAAGGGTGAATGCCTAAAGCTGGATAAACTAAGTTAGGGTATTTTTCTGCAAGCTTAATGTCGCTTTGGCATGTCGCTAGATCCATTGAATTTGTAACTAACGCCGTCACGCCTGCGCTTTTTGCGTCTGCAATAATTTCATCTATGTGACCTGTGTATTCTGAATCTGAAAGGTGAACATGCGCATCTATTAGTTTCATTTGTGTCAGCCGCTAATATCATCTTTGTGTTTTTATAATTTTCTTTGTTAAATGTTAGTTTTAGCTTGACGGTAATTTAAAGGAAAAAGCGATAACAAAGGTTAAATATTGCTTTAAAAAGAAAAAGAGGCAAGGAGTTGTCGTTTATGACCGATTTAGAAATAGCTGTAGCTCCCATGCACAGATTATGTAAAAAAGCCGGGGCTGACAGAGTAAGTGAAGCAGCAGCAAAAGAACTTGCAAAAGCACTTGAAGAGATAGGCGTCAAAATTGCTAAAGAAGCACTTGATTACGCGATGCATGCAGGGAGAAAAACTATCAAATCTGAAGATATTGAAATCGCTGCTAGGAAAGTCATGGGAAAATAGTAATATTATAATAGCTTTTTCTCTTTTCTTCTTTTTTGTTTTAACTCAAAATTGCTTAATGAGCTTTAGCTTTGGTTAAAATAAATGGAACTGCTTCAATATTGTTATAACGAAAAATTTCGGGTAAATATCTAATGTTACGCAGGGGCTGATGAATCCCAAAGGAACTGGAAATATTCGCGGGCAAAACCAACCAAGCCCACATGATTACTCCATATAACCAAAGTAGGTTTATCTTCGCCCAGGAAAAGCATAGCTTCTTTACCATCAGCAATTATGCCGCCGCCAAACATATGGTCGCGGATTCGTAGCTCATTTAAGCCAGTGTATTTCTTAATGAAAAGCCAATCTTCCTTTTTCCCAGCCGCCATAAGTTTTACGCTGACAGTATTTTTTAACCCGTTCTCCAGCAATGGTTCAGCCATAGCTATCACCGGTTTAGCAAATTCGGGAGCTGCAATTACGATTTCTTTTGTTGCTATTTTAAGAACTTCTTCGATTTTGCCTAAAACGGCTTGTTGACCGCGTAAAATCAGCATATCTGGCCGTTCAACAAGCTCGCGTTTTTCGTATAAGGGCTGAAGAGTTTGGGTAACAGTGTTTTCCCAGATTAAATATTTGTCTTCAAGCCTTAGCTTGGTTGATCTTGTGGCTTCAAGAGGTGGTACAGGGTAATATTTGAAGGGGCGACTTTCGCTGCTTTTTATCCAGCCCTTATCTTTTAGTGAGTTGAGGACTTCGTACATTTTACTGTAAGGTACCTTTGCCTCTTGACTTACTTCCATAGCCGTCATTTGGCCGACTTCAAGCAACGCGATATAAGCATCAATTTCGTAAGCGTTTAAGCCCATTTCACGCAAAGCATTCCGAGTATTCTCGTTAATTGCCATATTTACCCCTCAATCACCGTAGGAAACGTTTGGAAACCTTATTACATCACATATGCTCTTAAGCCCTTCGAAAAGCGCTTAGATGTTAGAAGGCAAAAAAATGAAAGATATCAAACCTACAAGAAGCATTTGTCCTGAATGCCTAAAGGCTTTAGATGCAACAATTTACGAAGAAGACGGTAAAGTCTTCATCAAAAAAGATTGCCCTGAACACGGGCATTTTCAAGAACTTTACTGGTCAGACTATGGCCAATATATGCGAGCGGAAAAATTCCGATTTGAAGGTGAGGGAATAGAAAATCCCCGAACCGAGAAAAAAAACGGGTGTCCAAACGACTGCGGCATCTGCCCCGAACACAAATCCCAAACTGCGCTCGCTATAATAGACGTAACAAACAGATGCAATCTCAAATGCCCAGTTTGCTTCGCTAACGCTGCAGCCGCAGGATATGTCTACGAACCAACCGCCGAACAAATCACGGGCATGCTCGAAAACCTTAGAGCAAACAAGCCAGTGCCAGCAACGGCGTTGCAATTCAGCGGCGGCGAACCCACCATTCGCAATGAAATCTTTGATTTTGTTCGAAAAGCCAAAGAACTGGGTTTTCAACATGTAGAAATCAATACAAACGGTCTTCGAATAAGTAAAGACGTTGAATTCGCTAAACAACTGAAGGCCGCGGGGGTCAGCACTATTTACTTACAGTTTGACGGGTTAACCTCTGATGTTTACAAGTTCATTCGAGGCGTAGACTTACTAGAAACTAAAATGAAAGCGATTCAGAATCTTCGTGAAGCAGGATTCGACAGTATAGTTTTGGTTGTCACGTTGGTTAAAGGCGTCAATGATGGTCAACTTGGAGATATTGTAAGGTTCGCGTTAACTAACTTTGACGTCATCCGATGCATCAACGTACAACCAGTTTCACTCTGCGGACGCCTGCCCCAGCAAGAACGGGAAAAAATGCGAATCACCATCTCCGACTTCATGCGTTTGGTAGAAGAGCAAACAAATGGCATGGTAAAAGCCAACGACTTCTACCCTGTCCCAACAGTTGCACCCATCGCCAAAGCAGTCGGAGCCCTTAAAGACAAACGCTACTTAGAATTCACCGCACACCCCCACTGTGGAATGGCAACATATTTGTTCACGGAAAATGGCAAAACTACGCCTATATCACGCATAGCTAACGTCGAAAAATTCAACGAAGCCATGAAAAAAGTCTACGAAGAAGCAGCCAAAGGCAACAAAAACCGCGCCAAAATCCGCTTAGTAGGAGCAGCCCGACACATGAAATTCAGTTTCCTACGCAAATATGTATTACGCGTTCTGACGGAAGGCACTTACGAAAGCCTCGGCGATTTGCAACGTAAATCGCTGCTTTTAACTTCGATGCATTTTATGGATCCCTACAACTTTGACCTTGAACGAGTGCAACGCTGCTTAATTCACTACGCCGTACCTGATGGACGCATAATTCCATTCTGCACCATGAACTCCATTCATAGAGCGGAAGTTGAAAAGAAACTGGGCATCCCACTCAAAGATTGGAAGGCGCAACATAAAGTTGAAATAAGCCAACCAATGTAAGATGTTGAGAACAAAAGAAAAATAAAGTGAAAATTATGGGTGGAAAAAAGAAGCTCGGCATAAAACAGATGGAGAAGCAACAGGTCACTCAAGACGAAGAGAAAGCTAAGCAAGACAAAAAGAAAGAAAAAGCTGGACCACCAAAAGAAAGAAAAACTGTTGGAATTATGCCACCTGACGCAAAAGATGGCAAAATTGTCGCCGAAGTCAAAAAAATGGGTGTTTTAACACCTTATGCCGTATCAACAAGGTATGGTGTACGAATAAGCGCAGCCAAAGATTTCCTTGAACAACTGGAAACTGACGGTGTAGTGCAGCTTGTTTCTGGAAGCCATAACATCAAAATCTATAAAGCTAAAGCAAGCTAACTTGCTCAAGCTTAATCTTTTATCTTAAATATTTTGTTAAAAACGAGGGTAAGTTTTTATTGAAAGAATTTCCTGAAAGAATTTACACTGCTGAAGAAGTAAAAACTGCTAAAAAACTGGTTGATGAAGGCTACAAACATAACTTAACAGTTGAAGGCTCACCAGAATTTAAAGAAAAAGTCAATCGAGCCCTTGAATTAATTAAAACTGGGGGTTACTCTGACTTTTTGAATGCGCATATAAGAACAATCATTGAAATTGACGGAATAACGCAATTGCGTGAAACAGAAGTTGCCATTTGGGCAAACAAATTCGCCGTGGAAAACCCTGTTGACGCTGCGAGCCTTTTCATCCAAAAAGCGTACCACATGAAAGAATACTTAGAAGGGGAACTATATTATGGAGGAACCGCAGAAAAACGTTCAGTCACGAAGCGCATAGAGTTTTTGGAGTCCCTAAGAGACAAAACCGAAGACAAGAATGTAAAAGAAGAATGCGAACGTCTGCTGCAAATGTGGAAAGACAGTTCATTAGCTTTTTAAGCTGTTACAAGTGCAACCTTAATTATTGTTCCACTTTTAACTTGCCTAAAAATTTCCAAATTATTTGTTATTTTGCCAAGTATACTTACAGGGCTATAGGGCTGTGATTTGCCATAGAAAACACATAAGGCGCCGCCCATGGGCCAAAAAGCGATAGTGCCAGTTTCCACTGTAGGTTTTGCTTTTTCTTCGCCCATTTTTATTGGAATTTCAAAGTAAACCTCTTCTTTCCATAATGCCGCTCTGCCTTCTATTGGAAGCTTGCGAACAATATAGTCAATGGTTCTTGGGGCTAAGAATCTAACCAATTCACCTTCAGCTTCACCTAAGCCTTCGATATTAAACTTAACTTTTATGTGGGAAACATCTGCTTGTGGAACATCCGCTTGAACGACTACTTCATCACTCACAATTTCATGCTCCTTAATGAAAACCCAATAAATCTTGGGACAGGCTAATGAAATGGTCGAAGTTCCATTTAACTCTTACAGTCAACCATTAACAGCTATGACAAATCACAACCAACCATTAAGTCGGTTATAAGAGGCTTAAAACAGATTTTCCTATGAAATCAACCTGTTCCTCACTGACCCCTGGATGAATCGGCAAAGAGAAAACCTGCTGTGATGCTTTATCTGTTTCTGGCAGTTTAGCGCTTTTAAAGTTCTCTCTGTAAAAAGGCATCTGATGAACAGGGTTGACATAGTAAGCTTCAGCGCAAATCTCTTTTTTCTTCAAATCTTCCATGAGCTTGTTGCGTTCGGTTTCCATGCCGTCCTTTATTCGCGCAGTGTATAGGTACCAGCTATGCTTTTGGTCATTTGATTCATAAGGTAAAACAAGTTTGTTGCTTTCTTTGAGGAGGTTTGTCATTTGCTGTGCATTTTGACGACGTTTAGCGACAAAAGAGGACAACTTTTCCATCTGCACAGTACCAATCGCAGCTTGCATCTCTGACATACGATAATTAGTTCCAAGCATCAAAGATGAATACTTTGCTTTTTCTCCATGTGTCCTAATCAGCCGCAAAGTCTCATCTATTTGATCATCATCTGTTGTCACGATACCACCTTCCCCTGTCGTTATGTTTTTGCTCGCATACAAGCTCCAACAGGCAGCATCCGAAAAGGCGCCAGCAGGTTTCCCAGCATACGTTGCTCCATGTGCTTGGGCAGCGTCCTCAACCAATAC
Organism: Candidatus Bathyarchaeota archaeon; assembly: GCA_003164295.1. Taxonomy (GTDB): domain Archaea; phylum Thermoproteota; class Bathyarchaeia; order Bathyarchaeales; family Bathycorpusculaceae; genus Bathycorpusculum. Next base: position 339,847 of record PLTA01000039.1, on the reverse strand, counting down.
TAGTTCATGCTTCTCAGCGATTTCCCGCATAGGTTTCATATCGGCTGAAAAGCCGTATAGGTCGACTGGCAAGATGGCTTTGGTTTTTTTGGTTATTGATTTTTCTACTTCATAAGGAGATAAATTGTAGGTTTTAGGATCAATATCGGCAAAAACAGGCTTGCCACCTGCTAATACCACAGCTTCCGCTGTTGCTACAAAAGTGAAACTGGGCAAAATAACTTCATCACCCTGCTTTACGCCACAAGCCATAATGGCTGAGTGCAAGGCGGCAGTTCCAGTGTTGACCGCTATAGAGTGCTTTACACTTGCGAAACTTGCGAATTTTTTCTCTAATTCAGTAACCATTGGACCAGCGCCAAGCCCGCTTGTTAACATACCGCTTCTTAGAACTTTAACTACAGCTTGGATTTCTTCTTCCCCGATCTTTGGCAGGTTGATAGGTATCATGCCCACATTAGAAACAACCTGCCCGATAAAAAGCTTAAACCGCACAGAAGAAGAACAAGCAATAGCCCACACCATAGATACAATGAAAAACCAAAACCTCTTAAAAAATAATCGAGATGAAGTAAACTTAAGAGGCAAACTTCGCAACATAGCCAAACACACAGACATCTTTAGCCCAACAGAAGCCAAAAATTACATAGGCTCATACAAAAAAAGAAACGGCGAACCAGCCAGCAACGGATTAAAAATAAGCCTACAAGAATCCTATGTCCACTTCGCAGAAGCAAACAACCTACTATATACCCGAATAAAAATAAAATACGAAGCCCCAATACCATTAATACCGACACAAGAAAACGTGGAAATAATAATCAATTCAGCTCCAAAAGAATACTACACACCATTTAAAATAATGCAAGAAACCGCAATCGAAGAACAGGAACTTCGCAACATAACACAAAAAATGATAGACAATCAACAAGGAACAATAAGCGTTAGCGGAACAAAACAACACGATAACGGAATATACAAACTCTCAAATGAAGTAGCCGAAAACCTAAGATTCTATTTAGCAGAACACCAAGAAGAAAACCCATTTCCACAAGCAAGAAAACTTGGCGAAGAATGGGCAAGAATCAAAAAACGCAGAGCAAAAGAACTCAACAAACCCGAACTACTAAAAATCCAACTTAAAAACCTAAGAAACTATGCAGGAGCAGTATTTTACCTAACAATGGGAAAAGACCCAATAGCAACAAAAAACTTCATGCGACATAAACGATTAGAACAAACAATGCACTATCTAAAAGGAATACTGACATTTAGCGCAAAAGCAGACCGAATCAGCAAAATAGTGTCAACACCCGAAGAAGCAGTTGAACTAATTAATCAAGGATTCAAGGAAGAAGCAGTTTTCGCAGAAGGAACACCACAAGAGAAACACATCTATAGCAAAATAAAATACTAAAAGAAAAAACACAAACACACACCACACAGCATAATCCTTAAAAAACAAAAAAATGGAATCAAAAAGAATAGAATAGAAAAAAACACACATATCATATAACAGGCTCTTTTATTGATATTACAAAACGGCTCGCTTCGCTCTCTATGTTCGCTTTCGCTACGCCTACACAATCACCCTCAATAAAACAGACGCAAGAAAACAAACAACAAGACTATAAAAACAATGGCGCAACCAAAATTACGATGTTCTATACAAAACTCTCTTTAACAACCGAATTTAATGGTTCGTTCTGGTCGTTTCACTTCAATTGTTCATAAAAAAAATAAAACAAATTAAGATTAACATGGATAAATTGATAGAGAAGATAGTAGGTAATACTATAATTAATAATACTATAATAACCCAAAGAATAAATAATGATATTATAGGTAATAATATAACCCAAAATAAAAGTAATAATACATATAATACCAACGAAATTAATAATATAAGTGAAAAACACTTATGTCAAATTGATGTCTCATATAATCTTAAGAGCGAGTTTAAAAAAGCCTAATAATTTATATTTAATTCCTTTTGTGTAGCTTCTAATCATTTTATTATATTAGTAAACAGGGTTTGAGCCTTTTCAATTGCCCAGAGATAAAGACCAAAAAAGTTAATCCGTACGCATAAGGGCAAAAAACAAGTTAGGGCTTAAAAATTAGTAAGTATTTCTGTTCTTTGTTTTCATGAATCGTTAAACCTCTCGTCTTAGCAAATTGTCCTAGCTCGGTGGCGTTATACTTTATTTTTATTTGTAACTGGTAAACATTAGCCGACCTTTCGTTAATGTGTACATAAGATGGGTTAACTAAATTATAGGCAACTAGTTCTCTCAGCATAGCCATTGCTTCGCTTTGATTCAAAAGTGTATGTTCCCCAAATGACTTAGCGGTTGTCAAATTATATAATACTTTTCTTTAGAAATAAAATAGAGCAAAAAAGCAGAGGGCAAAAAAGTTAAACTCTAAAGTATTGAATAGAGTTAGAAGATAAGAATTGTCAGAGAACGAATTGGAAAAAGAGGTTCACATTAAATATTATAGCTACTCAGTCACGTGCCCCTATTGCGGAAACTCTTATGATGACAAATTGACACAGTGCCCGAAATGTAGTGGAGTAAAACCGTAAAAAAATCATACGACTTTTGTTTTTGTACAATTATGCTTTCACGATTTTTTAGGGCATAATAAAGATGGAATAATTAATAAGCTAAAAAGTTAACTAACAATGCGGCAGTGGCTAACTTTGAAAAAAATCATGGTTATTTTGATTCTCGTGGCTTTAATTTTAACTTCTATTTTCATCTTTCAGAATGTAAAAGCCAATGCTTCTGAAGTTAGCGTCATTAGTTACAGTTCATATGTTGCCCCTTCAAACACGGTAGCGGCTTTGGCACCTGGCGATTTGATTACAGTCGGCGAGGTTATGAATATTGGTTCAGATATAGTTAGTGATGTTACTGTTCAAGGTACAGCTTT
>PLTA01000039.1:0-336868 GCA_003164295.1 Candidatus Bathyarchaeota archaeon | reverse complement strand
TTCAAGGTAGATACAATTACACTGATGCTAATGGCGTCTATGTAGCTTATGGAACGCTAGTGAACAATGGTAGCCAAATAGTTTCATACCCTTGGGTTGTTACAACATTTTATAACGCTACCGGCGGAGTCATAAGCTTGAATTACACCAACTATTTAACACCCACCCTTTCGGTTAATGGCGCCGTTAGATATTTTTCGACACCGTTAGACAATAATACCCAATTAACAAATCAAATAGCTGCCTACTCGATACAAATTGACTCATTAACCGTAGCAAATTCAACATCCTCGCCAACATCTTCCCCAACAAACACACCTACAATAACACCCACGCCTACATCAACGTCAACAGTTAGTTCAATCTCATCACCATCTCCAACGCCAACCCCAACACTAACTCCACCAGTCTCCTTGGGACCTCCAAACTCACCAAACGCAACGCCAACATCAACTCCTTCGCAATCTCCAACTACAACTCCGACCATTCCAGAGTTTTCAGCCTTGGCAATTCCATTTTTGATAATCGTAATGGCAGTTGCTGGTTTGTTGGTTTTCTTCAAGAAACATCAACATAAAACCAAAGTTTAATTTTGGGCACCATCGCAAACTTCGAAAAAATTCAGAGTGCTTGCGAAAGACCAAATCTAATAAAAAGGAATTAGGTAGAAGTTGTGTATTTCTTTGCGTTTCTGCGTTTCTTCATAGAGGCTCAGAACTTAACGCAACACAATAACAACAATCACAAAAACAGGACCACGAAACACAAACAATAAAATGTCAAATACAAAGCGCTCTCATCTAACCAAATATAGCTACCTTGCGTTTTCTCACTTCATTGCGGTGCTCCCTCGATAAATATTCACAATGGAAAAGACAAGAGAATGCTAAGAAAAACCTACATGCAAACCCAAACAAGTTATACTTTTTTTTGTATGAGTTTAAGTTACCCGAAAGCTGAAAATTAAATTTCAAGTCCAATCAAGCTGACGACCACACTCAGGGCAATATTTTTGATTTGGCGAAACTATTGCTCCACAAGTTTTGCAACAATAATCTGTGGGCGGTGACGCAATCGGTTGCGAATGATTAACTTCTTCGCTAATGATTTCGGAGTTTATTTTGAAAAACGACGCAATTACTCCTATCGCAATAATAATCCATCCAAGCAATATGAAAATAAAACCAGCGAAAAGATTACTGTTATAAAAGTGCCCAGAAGTCAAATTACTTGAAAAAATTAAATTATTCAAAGACCCACCGACCACGAACACACCTACAACAATGAGTATAACCCCTATTATACCGTAAACAATTGTCCATGCCAACCAAGCAAAAGCACCACTCCAAACTCTTCCCCAACTTACCATTGAACTATCCTCAGCTCTCTATTTCTACGCTATGCAGATTTAAGATTTATCATGCTTTCAAAAAGTCAAAAAACTAAGGTAGTGAGGAGAGTTAAGTTCTTAAATAAATTGATGTGAGTATCACTAATAAGAGAGATACAATGCATAAATCGCTTCAGTTTATCGTAAAAGCTGGGTTATTTACCGTACGATATTTTGTGTGCCCCCTAATTATTACTTTTGGAATTATGTTTTTTATTTTAACGATTCCAAGTATCTCCAACAGGTCTATTAATTTTACCTCTTTTGTTTATCTAAGTCTTCTTTTAGGGCTTATTTTTTCAATTCCCATTTTTTTCATGCAGATATGGATTATGATAATAAATTTGTTCTCAAAAAGAGTTGAAAAGAAGTCTTATAATTTTAATGCTTACTTTTCGAAACTCAAAATTTCAATTGGAACAAGGCTTCAATTAAAGAAGTATTTCCTCTTGCTGGGCATCTCTTTGCTTTTGATAGCTTCAGTGCTCATTGGTAATTCAATTGTTAATCGTGCGACTACTTCTCTAAGTTTTGGGATTGGTTACATTTTTATGATGGCAGCTCTTTTTTGCTACCTTGTATATCAGAACATCTATAAAGAAAATGAACGTGCAGCGTTTTTTATGGAAAAATCCATTGAACGAATAGATGATTGCTTGACGAATAAGAAAAGTAAATACAGCACGCATTTTTTTGAAAAAGCTCTCAGGTCTTACCAAAAAACTATGCCTTCTTTTTCTTCAATAAAAAATCTTAACAAAAGAATTAAACAAACAGAATTGGTTTTGAAAATGGGAACGGAAGACGAAATTATAGCAATTAGAAATATTATGAATGATTTTGCTAAAGCAATACGAGAGCAGAATGAGCCTTCTTTTTATGATAATTTGGCTAAACTTAACCAAATTCTTGAAAAATTTGTAAAAGAAAAAGAGGAATTGATAAAACTTGACATGCCAACAAGCAGAGAAGTTGCGGGGAAATCTTTTGCCGAAGCTGTCAAGCCTATTTGGGATAAAGTTGTGCCATATCTAATTATAATTGCCGTTCTTGCCGCAATTTATTTTCTGTTCGGGGTTAATTTGGCTAAATTCTTTGGTTTCGGATAAGGAGCAAAGTTTGCATTGAAAAGACTTAAAACTTTTCAAAAAAAGGGAAAATATTTTTTTAATGATACCCTTAAATTTACCTATCGCCAGAGTTGCCAGCGAATATGTTTGCAATTAATTCCAGCAAATAGAAGACAATGCCTAAAACTATCATGAATGTGCCAGTGTTCATCATACCAGCGTCATGAGATATAGCATTGATTGTTAAGCCAGCAAAGTATCCAAAGAAACCAAGCACAATAAGCAAGGCAGGCACTCCATAAGCTATTATGTTGATTAGTGCCTTCACGGACATATTTTCAGCCATTTTTTTCACCTCTTAAGGTTAGTTGGGAAGGCTGATTCTCCCTTTTTATCGAAACGCTTAAATTGAAATTCTACCCATCTATGATTGTCTTTTAGGTCATAGTGGATGAAGAGAGGCTCAGCCTTCTCTGAACTATTCCCTCAAATTTACATAATGTTTGTCTCAGCTTTTATAGCTTACGCAATTTTGAGTAAGGCATTATCGAAAAAGCGTAATTAACTATTAACTGCGTTAAACTTTAATAAACCCCAAATTGGGCTTAAAATTTTGATGCTTATTTGAATAAAAATATAAAATGTGCATTTTTGGGTTTTCTGCTCATCGGTATTTGGAAGATGACAAAGTGAAAGGTGTGTATCTTGGAAGATAAACCGTCATTTAAGCGGAACCCAATAAAGAAGAATAAACTGATTAAAAGGCGAATGCTGAATCGACATTTTTACACAGTAGAGTCCATTGTTAAAGTAAAATCTACATGGTGAACATCAAAAATGAGACCATGTATAAAAGATTCAATTCCCTGCTAACCCGTCGAGTTAAGAAAAATGCCGCAAAAACGAAAATTTACCGACGAACAGTTTTTAGAACTATTCAACCAAGGTCTTTTTGATGACCGACAATAGCTGAAAAACTGAATGTGTCAAGAATGAGTGTTGCCCGAAGAAGAATTAGACTTAATCTAATGCCAAAAAACCCGCAAGGTAACTCGAACCCAACATTGAACCATGAAAAACTCAAAGAAGCCGACAGAAAGCAGAACCTAAAACCTGAAAGAAAAGAAGAAAAAAAAATTTACGCCAGAGAACATAACAAACGACCAGAAGTCAAAGCCAGAAAAAAGCCTACGACAAAAAATACTACAAACGACCAGAAGTCATAGCCAAAAGAAAAGCGAACGCACAACAGCAGAAGGAAAATCATGGAGAAAAGAATACAACATAGACCAGAAGTCAAAGCAAAAAGATACGCCAATTACATGATTTTTTAAAAAAACACACAAAACAAAATTACAAATACCATAAAAATCCAGCTTAAACGTACATAAACCGTTTGAAGCAGAACCCCGATGATTCAACACATCACAAATAAACAAATCACAATTCACACAACCCATAGACGAAGAACCACAACCAACATCTGACAAGTAAGAAAAGCCGATACGCAAAGCCGATAACCACCCAAGCCGATATATCAGAATGCCGACTGCACACAACAAAATTCTTGCTATGAAAAATAAAGTAAAGAAAGGAAAGGAAAATCATTTTTTAGGGACGACCCGCGCCAACTCAAAGAAAAAAAAATACAAATCCAAATCAAGCACTAAAAACTCAAAAAGTAGTTACTCAAAGAAAGAGTGACACGGAATTTTTGAATTTTTTACCCGAAAAAACGGAAGTGCATGAGTTCCGCAGGGGTTCAAAAATTCCTAAAAGTATCGGCACGATTGCCGAAAAGGAATAGGGGTTAGTTAATGGAACGAACCCAATTAACCAGACGGAGTAGCAAACATCAAACCAAAGAAAATTCAAATCTAAGAAAAGAAAAGCAGAATTTTTTTAAACCGAAAGGTTTAGCGTTCTGATGTTCGACAAAAAAAAATTCAAGAGCCAGACAGCGACAGCAAAAGCATGAGCATAAACTAAAATCAGGTTCTCAAAAAAACCCACATCAGAATCGTAAACCTTTCGCTCTGATGAGTTGATAGTTTAAAAAAATTCTGCACAACCACGCAAAGAAAGAGCCACCAGCTCGGCTTCAAGCATGGAGCAGAACGAAACAATCAAAAAATAATTAGCGTAAATCAAAGAAAGGAGACGCAGACTTTAAGCAGAAAAGCCAAATATTAAAATCCAGCATGAAAACTTGGACGATAAAATAAAAATACACAGAGACGCAAACAATAAGCAGGAACATAAAGGGCAAATCTACAAAATAAAACCCACATCTAAATAACTAAAAATGATTACGAGAAATTAATTGAAAGACCTTTTAGGCTTGAAAAGAAAAGGCTAACCTGAAAGAATACAATAACAGACAGATCCGAACCAAACAACAGATCACATAGACATCATAATAGGAGGATTAATTGACAACGAAATATTACAATACAAAAAATCTAAATTCAAAGACTCAGTTGCATACCAAGCTTCAATAAATAAACTTCTAAACATCAGACTAAAACTTATGGAAATCCAGAAATAACGGGAAAAAAAAATTTGGTCAATACGAACTTAAAACCAAAAAATCCCCATCCAATTCCCAAAACCGTTTCTCATCTCGAAACATCAACTCCAACTTTTTTTTTAGGCACGGAATCAATACGAAAACCCTTAGCCCCTTTATTAGAAATTTTCAACATACAAACCTTATTCATAAAACCACCGTGTCTATAAACCCAAAACGAAGTTATAAAAGTAACGAAAACAATAAACAAACAGGAGAAAAACCAAAAATGAACAAAAACCCAATAAACCTCAAAACACAAGCAAACCCTAAACAAGCCAGTAAGACACAAGATTCTAACAATACAAGCTCAATAAAGAGCAGAATCTACTCAGGTCTTATGTAGTCAGGTTGATAGGTATCATTTTTTCCGCCTCTTTTCGTTAGATACTCGTTGCGCAATATTTTAATTTGCTTAAAAGTCAGTCGCGAATTCTGACCTAACTTAACAGACAAAAACTATTCGATAAACATTTTTTGGGTAATTTTATAATCAACCACAACTTCAATCCCGCGAGATCTAAGCTCTTTATCGAGTTCCAAATCGCCAGTATCAACCCTTAAACTCCGCAACCTATCCAATTTGCTTTTAGTAGCAACAACAACAATTTTATCTGGGCCGACTTGACGGATAACTTTGCTGCTTATCTGCTGATTCCCTCTGCCAAAAACGAACCCTTGCCCCCCAATCGGCGTCACAATTATCTGGGCTGCCTTGCCCTTTGTAGCGTCCAATATTTGTTTTTCGTTTACATCGCTTGCGACTATTTTTTTGCCTAAAAAGAGATCTACACCAAGTAACGTTTTTTTCTGATCCAAAAGGTCACTAATAGTACGAGTGGTTGTTCCGGGACCCATAACATAAATGATGTTTGGCTTCATTTCTTCAATAATATAAATGGCTACCGCAGCTTGATTACGCACTTCATTCTCAGTCATTGGACTTTCAAGTTTGTTACCCTGAATTAAATGAGGCTCAAAAGGGCTTAACATATACCCGAAAAGTTCAGCAGATAGACGTCCTTCACGGAAAGCCTGCTCATCCACATCCATAACCTCCGCTTCTCGCAGCGGCAATCCAACCCAAAGATAATTCATTGCAACTCTTGCGGCAGCTTGAGGAGTCACAGCGAATAAAGCGCTGTGCATTTTGACGCCAGTTGGAACGCCAAGCACAGGAACTTTTAAGCCAACAGCTTTTAGGATGTCTCGAGTTGTTCCATCGCCACCGCAGAAAACAAGCAAATCAACACCTGATTTCACCATTGCTTTTGCGGTATTTTGGGTGTCTTCAGAAGTGGTTTCACTTTTATTTTCGCCTTTAACCTCGAACGCGAAGCCGCATTTGTCAACTTCAGCCTCACCCATACTGCCAGCGCCTACAAGCAGTTTTAAGCTTTTTTTGATCGGAGCCAATTCAGCCAGAAAAGTTTCAGCTCTTTGAGAAGCTATGGGCTTAGCGCCAAGCGAAATGGCTTTGTCTAGTATGGTTTTGCCGTCTGTTCCCTTTAACCCAACAGCGCCGCCCATTCCAGCGACTGGATTAACAATAAAACCGATGATTTTCGAGGGCAGATATTGTGACTTAGTCAAATTGGGAAACCCAAATTAGTATTATGATGCCAAGATAAAAAAATGTCCACTAGAAAGACACTTCTACGTATTGATCTAAATACAAAGCGCTAATTCATGTTGAAAGCCAGATTGTAATTTGTTGCTAAGCTATGTGAATCATTTTTGAAGTCTATTAGAAATATATTGTAGATTGAGTAGGTTAATTTGCATAACTAAAGTGCCCAAATGAAAAGAGAAAAGAAAAGAAACAAAAAGGAAAAATGTTTTGAGGTTTAATATGTTTCGCAGCTGATGTATTTCTTGTTGACTTCGTTCAGCCACGGATACAGTTTATGCAGTTTATCCATTGACTCCGCGACTTTCTCGGTTGGGTACTCGTATGGTTGAAGTTTGCCGCTGAAGTATTCGTCGTATGCTGCCATGTCAAAGAAGCCGTGACCACAAAGCACGAAGAGTATGGTTTTTGCTTCGCCTGTCTTTTTGCATCTGAGTGCTTCGTCAATTGCCCCTTTGATTGCGTGGGATGGTTCGGGTGCTGGGATGATGCCTTCGGTTTGGATGAACAGTTTTGCAGCGTCGAAGACTTCTAGTTGGTTGAAGGCTTCGGTTGTCATCTTTTTCTCTTGGGTAAGCAAGCTTATGATTGGGGAGATGCCGTGGTAGCGGAGTCCGCCTGCATGGATTGGCGCTGGGATGAAGTCATGTCCAAGGGTATGCATAGGGACAAGCGGGGTGATTTTTGCTGTGTCGCCGTGGTCGTACTGGTAAACACCTTTGGTGACTTTCGGACATGCCGTGGCTTCTGTGGCAACAAACTTTGTTTCTTTAGGTGCTTTCTTTGTGACTTGGTCGTAATAGAATGGCCACATTATGCCTGAGTAGCTGCTGCCTCCACCGATGCACCCATAAACCACATCGGGGTAATCATCAACCATTTCAAGTTGTTTCTTGGCTTCTAAACCTTCAACTGTCTGGTGCAAACATACATGGTTGAAGACACTGCCAATTGCATAGTTAGTTTCTTTCTCGTTAACGAGAGCGTCTTCGACAGCTTCACTGATAGCTATGCCAAGACTGCCCTTATTATCGGGGTCTTCAGCAAGGATTTTTCTTCCTGCCTCAGTTTTGTTACTTGGACTGGCAATACATTCTGCGCCAAAAGCATTCATCATCATCTTGCGGTATGGTTTTTGATCAAAACTTGCGCGAACCATGTAAACGGTAGCTTTAAGGTCGAACACGCCGGCTGCAAACGCCAAAGCGGAACCCCACTGGCCTGCACCTGTTTCCGTGGATAGACGTGTTGTGCCTTCTTTCATATTGTAGAATGCTTGGGGCACAGCTGTGTTGGGTTTGTGACTTCCTGCTGGACTTGTGCCTTCGTATTTATAGTAGATTTTTGCCGGTGTTTTGAGGGCCTTCTCTAAGCCGAGGGCTCGAAAGAGCGGGGTTGGTCTCCAGATTCGGTAGACTTCTCGAACTTCGTCGGGGATGTTTATCCATCGTTCTTGGCTTATTTCTTGGCCGATGATTTCTTTGGGGAATATTCTGGGGACTATGCCGACGCCTGGCTGTCCTGTTGCCGCATCTATGAATGGTGGGAGCGGGTGGGGCAGGTCGGGCACAATGTTGTACCACTGTTTAGGTATGTCGCTTTCTTCTAGCAGGATTTTTCTGTCGGGCATTTTTTCGCCTTCTATCTCAGGTTATAAAACGTACTTTAAAGTTTTATTTAAGGCTTTTGTGTACATTTTTGTTCATGTAAAACAAGGAACCAGTTAAACAACACATTTATACCCAAACGAACAGAAACACGCACAAGCGAAACAAAATGTGGAACCAAATAAAAACCCAACTACAAGAATACCCCGAACGACTTAAAGTAGCACGCGTACTCGTAGAAAATGGACTAAGTGTCCAAGACAATAAAATATGCCTAAACCAAATTGAAATTCCGCCAGTGCGAATTGCAAGAGCCGCAGGGGTCGACAGACGCACGGTTAACGAGACATTAAATAGCATAAAAGCTAGCCCAGAACTGAAACTTATTTTTGAAGAAATACGTCCAGCAGGTCACTCACTAAAAGAAATCGCTAAGCACCTCAACCTGGGAGTTCTAGAAATTACTCCTGTAAACGCAAAATCACCAGGAATCTTATCCAATGCAGCTATGATTCTAAACAGAGCAGGATTAAGCATCCGACAAGCAATCGTAGATGATCCAGAACTCTCACCAGAACCAAAACTTACCTTGATAGTGGAAAAAAAAATCCCAGGAGAACTAATCCCCGAACTTCTCAAGATTCCTGGAATAGCTAAAGTTTCAGTTTATTAAGCGATGGCAAAAATGAAACGGAGAACCCCATAAAAGCGGATTAAATGATGCAAAAACCGCTCACCTAGGCTTTATTAATCATTCCCTACCTAGAAAAACTTATATTGCTAGTAACATTTTGTTGTTCGCTATTAAAGGAGATTATTTGATTTGTCATCATATCCAACACAAGCTGGCGGTGTACCTATTCTTGTTTTAAAAGAAGGCTCAAAGAGGTCCCGTGGAAAAGAAGCCCAACACGGAAACATTACTGCCGTTAAAGTTGTAGCTGAAAGCGTCCGAAGCTCTTTAGGACCAAAAGGCATGGACAAAATGCTAGTAGACAGCTTCGGAGATGTCACAATAACAAGCGATGGCAGAACCATCTTAGATGAAATGGATATTCAGCATCCAGCAGCAAAAATGCTCGTTGAAGTTGCCAAAACCCAAGACAATGAAGCTGGCGATGGAACAACCTCAGCCGTCATCATTGCAGGCGAACTTTTAAGCAGAGCAGAAGAACTAATCGAGAAAAACATTCACCCCACAATCATAATTGATGGTTATCGAAAAGCAGCTGAAAAAGCGTTAGAAACTCTTGAAAAAATAGCCATACCCGTTGATCTCAAATCTCAGGATTACTTGAAAAAAGCAGCAACCACTTCAATGGGAAGCAAAATCGTTGCTGAATACAAAGAATACTTAGCTGACATAGCAGTTAAGGCAATTATGACAGTTGCCGAAAAACAAAACGGCGGCTACAAAGTTGATGTTGATGATGTCAAAGTTGAAAAGAAAACAGGCGAATCGCTCAAAGATACCAGCTTGATAAATGGCATCGTTTTAGATAAAGAAATTGTTCATTCAGGAATGCCCAAGCGGGTAGAAAAAGCAAAGATTGCATTACTTGACGCTTCTTTAGAGAATGAGAAAACTGAGTTAGATGCTAAAATAAGCATTGAAAGCCCTGACCAAATTGAAGCGTTCCTTAATCAAGAAGAAGCAATGCTAAAAGAAATGACTGACAAAATTGTGGCTTCAGGCGCTAACGTGGTTGTGTGCCAAAAAGGCATAGACGATTTAGCTCAGCATTTTCTTTCCAACAAAGGAATCATTGCGATCAGAAGAGCCAAAAAATCTGACATGGAAAAACTCGCAAAAGCCACGGGTGGAAAAATCGTAAGCAAGGTTGACGCTCTTTCAGCAGCAGACCTTGGATATGCAGATTTGGTTGAAGAACGCAAAATCGGCGACGACAAGATGACTTTTGTTGAAGGCTGCAAGAATCCAAAAGCCGTAACGATTTTAATTAGAGCTGGAACTCAACGTATGACCGCAGAGGCAGAACGTTCACTTCACGATGCACTATGTGTTATCAGAGATCTAATTCAAGAACCGAAAATTGTTGCTGGAGGAAGCGCGCCAGAACTTGAAATGGCGAGCGCACTTAGAAAATATGCTGAGACGATGCATGGTAGAGAGCAACTTGCGGTTAAAGTATTTGCAGATGCCTTAGAATCTATAACTGTTACGCTTGCTGAGAATGCAGGTGTAGACCCAATAGATATACTTGTAGACTTACGGTCAAGGCATGAAAAAGGAGAAATCTGGGCAGGCATTGAAGTTCTCGAAGGAAAAGTTCAAGACATGTCAAAAGTAAACATTTTTGAACCCCTTTCAGTCAAAAAACAAATAATCAAATCCGCAAGCGAAGCAGCAACCATGATCTTAAAAATCGACGACATAATCTCAGCCACCAAAATGAAGGCTCCACCGATGCCCCCAGGAGGAATGGGAGGCGGCATGGGAGGAATGGGTGGCATGGGCGGATATCCAGGAATGGGAGAGTAATAAAAAAACGTCAAAACAAGAAATAATTATAGGACCACCAAAAATCACTCGATTCGAGAAAGCAAGAATAGTTGGAGCCAGAGCACTTCAAATCTCGATGGGAGCACCAATTTTGGTGGACGCAGCTGAAAATACAAACCCTATTGATATCGCTTTATGTGAACTTGAGGCAGGAATTCTTCCGATAACTATCAGAAGAACTTTGCCAGATGGAACGTTCCAAGACATTCCATTGAAATGGTTAACATAAGCTTGTCTTTTCTTTTAATTTCATGAGTTTCTTTTGTGCTTCGTTTAAGGTGTTTGTTATTTGTTTCCAGTGGGCGCCTTGCCAATAAACTTGACCACAGTTTGGGCACCTCCAGAACTGATTATAATAAGTTAACGTGTTTTTCTTTAATTCGGATGTAAGCTGCTCTTTTGGTTTTGATTTAAGTTTGGTGTTGCATATGGGGCAATGAGACCTTTCCATATCTACTGTTAAAGTTAAATTATATTGCTGAGCAAGTTCTGCGAGATGATCAGATTCTGTTTCTCCCTTAACGTAATAAGTGTCTATACTCTTTGCAACGGCTCTTTGGTAGAGCTCCAAATCTTTTGTTAACAGAATGCGGCTTTCTTTTTTTGCCACTTCAAGAAGTTCGGAATCATTTAGCTTAGTAGAGTACAGGACGTCATGTCCTAACATACGTAGCCAACGAGAGAGTTTTCCCAACATACTATCTAATAGAAACTTCACTGTCGTTTCTCCGGATAATTGAGCCGGTACCTGTTTTGGCAACTATTTCCCCTTCTTCAAAAACTAACAGTCCATTAACGAATGTTTTTACTGGTTTACCGACAACTTCCCAACCATCATAGGGTGAATATTTGGCCTTTGAATTGAATTTTGAAGCATCAATTTTGAACTTTTGATTAAAATCGACAACTGTTAAGTCCGCATTCTTTCCCTGTTCTAAGCGACCACAATTAGTTAAACCATAAATTTCGGCTGGCCCCTCAGCTAAGAGTTTGACCAGTTGAGTTAAGGATAACTGATTTTTCTTAACAAAAGTCAAAAGAAGTGGCAAAGTTGTTTCTAAACCAGGAACCCCCACTTTAACGTCCCAAACGCTGCTTGCGGATTTCTCAGCTAAAGCATGAGGGGCGTGGTCTGAGCCTAAAGCATCAACTGAACCTGTATCCAAACCTCTCCATAACGCTTCAACATGGCTTTTACCTCTGAGAGGTGGAGCCATAATCAGCATTTGCCCTTGGCGAGGTAAATCGTCCCTTGATAATAATATGTGGTTAGGGGTAACTTCACAGGTTACTTTTCTCTCTGATTTTTTGGCGTCCCAAATGGCATCTAAACCCTCTTCAGTTGAAATATGACAAAAATGTAGCCGCACGTCAGTTGATGCGCTTATTTTTAGTAAGCGTTCGATAGCTTTTAGTTCAACCAATTCTGAATGAGCTAATTGGAAAGCTGCGACGTTGTTTTTTTTAGCTTGTTTAAGTTTTTCTTCGTTTGCAGTAACTAAAGCTTTGTCTTCTGCATGAACCGCCAATGGTACATCCAACTTAGCGACCTCTTTGAACCCATTTTGCAAATCTTCGTCATCATCAATGTTTAATCCGCCGATTTGACAACCCATAAAAAGCTTGAAAGCAATTGCACCTTCCTCAATTATATCTTTAGTTTCTGAGAGTTTTTTTGGAAATTCAGAGAAGAACCCTACATTTACTAGAACTTTTCTTGATGCAGCCCACATTCGGTTCTTCAGAGTCTCAGCGCTCATGGTTACAGGTTCATTATTTGGCATATCCAAGACAGTTGTGAAGCCTCCAGCTGCGGCTGCCGCGGTACCTGTTTGGAAATCTTCTTTGTATGCTTTCCCTTCATCTCTAAGGTGAACATGCTCATCGATCAAGCCGGGGAGGACTAAAAGGTTTTTTAAGTCTGTCTTTTGGTCAGCGTTTGGCATTTGAGTTTCTTTGCCGATTTTGAAGATTTTCCCTTCTTCAATGGCGATGCTACAGTCCACGATTTGCCCATTAATGTAGGCTTTGGCGTTTGTAAGAATGGAATCAACAATCAATCAGTTCACGATCACATTGAATAGCGGGTAGTTTACTAATTAAAGTTTATTTATCGTGCAAACGTTCGTGATATGAAAAGAAAAAAGTTTATTTTTCTTGTTCAAGTTCTATTCTGCATTCATCGCAGATGTTTTGTCCGTTTCGTTCTTTAAGGCTTTCAGAGTAAACGCTACAGCGGTCGCAATATCCAGAAAGCGGAACTTCTTCATTTTCTTCAGTTCGGGCATCCCCTTCGATGCGTGACCTTTCAAGAATTGTCTCTATTAGCTCAGGCATAACGCCCAAAACATCTTTACTTGAAAGTATGCCAACAAGATTACCTTTGTAAATTACACCCAGACGTCTGATGTCCAGTCTATTCATTCTTCGAGCAGCTTCGGTGATTGTAGCATCCGGCTCAATTGTTACCAAAGGCGTCGTCATGATTTCTTTGGCCTTAACTGCGTCTGGCTTGAGGTTTTTGGCCAAAACCCTAATTACTAGGTCTCGTTCGGTAATGATGCCGATTGACTTTCCCGCTTGATTTGTAACTATTATCGCACCCAAATCCTCGCGGTCCATAGCAACAGCAGCTTTATTGGAAGCTTCATTTTCATCCATAGTTACAACTGGACTGCTCATAACATCTTTCACGAACATTTTTGTTCTTAACCCGAGTTCAGACATGGCCATTTTTCACATCCATAACAATTAAGAAACCTTGGCTTCACCCAACAATAAAGAGATGCATAATTTAAGATTTACTTATCAAAAAGCGAAGCTGTGAAGTTTTATTAGCTCCCTTACAATTAGGAAACACTGGTTAATGGGGAAAGATTATGCTTCGAACTAACGTCGATAAACTAATAAAAATGTCAGTTATGGGGGAAATAGCTAGCCCAACCATCAGATCAGTCTACAATGTGTCAGCAACAGGGAAACCGATGGTGTTGCCTGGAGTAGGCGGTATAACTTATAATCTTAGAATCGGGGACCCAGCATGTGGTTGGGAAGCAGACCATGTTGAGCCGGGCGTCAGCGTGGAAAACAAAGAAAACGATGCCCGCTCCGGGCAAGCAGCTAACACAGCTTTCAATGTGCTATCATGTGTTGGGAACAAAGCGACAGTCGTTAGTGGGGAGGCTAAAGGTGCTGAAGGATCCGTCACCGGTAAACATGGCGGAATCGAGCATGTATTAGTTGATTTTCCGTTTGAGATTTTAGAGAAGCTCGTGCTCGAAGATAGAATTTTGGTTAAAGCGTTCGGTTTAGGCTTAAAACTTTTGGATTTCCCAGAAATTAAAGTTTTGAATATGGACCCGGCTTTACTTGAGGCATGGAATCCAAAGCCGAAAGATGACAAGCTTGAGGTTCCAGTTACGCATATTGTTCCCGCAGCCATCATGGGTTCAGGTCTAGGAGCTAACCAAGTTAACTCGGGAGATTATGATATTCAATTGTTTGATGAAAAAGTTGTTGAACAATATGAGCTTGAAAGCTTAAGGCTTGGCGATTTGGTAGCTATTATTGATGCGGACCATTCGTTTGGGCGAATTTATCGTCAAGGAGCTATTTCGCTTGGCGTAGTAATTCACACAAATTGTGTTACAGCAGGTCACGGTCCAGGAGTCACAACCTTGATGACTTCGCCTGATGGAAAAATTTTTCCCCAGATAAATGCGAAAGCTAATATTGCATCGCTCTTAAACTTAAGAGCATATATATAAGATAGTCTAATGCATAATTGGAAAAGTAGAGATATTAAGAGGTAAAAAATAGTTGCCATCTAAGCGAAAAAGCCGAGGAAGAGCCAAAGGTAGCAAAGGAAGCGGCAGCCTTGTTCAATGCGCCAATTGCGGAGCACAAGTACCGCGAGATAAGGCAAAAAGGAACACTCGACGTGTTTCGTTTGTTGAGCCTCAATTAGCTAAAGAACTCAGGCAAAAAGGCACATACCTAGCTTCATGGGTGGATACTAAATATTACTGCATATCATGCGCTATTCACCGTGGAATCGTCAACGTAAGAGCCGAATCTGAACGCCACTCAAAGGCCAAAAGAAGATACTAAACAACTAAGCTTTTTTCTTTAATTCCTTGTAAACATGAAATACTCTTTGCATTACGGTAAAGTTCGAAAGAACCGCTAGCAAGAATATTCCATAACCTAAGGCAGACAACCAGAAAAATGCTACAATGCTAACGACGGCTAAAATAAGCATGCGTTCCGCTCGTTCAGCCAAACCCACTGACTCCATTTTTATTCCAACTGCTTCAGCTCTTGCACGGGTATAACTCACCAAGATAGAACCTGCTAAAGCTGCTAAACCCCAAATTGGGCCCCAAGTTGCCCCCCAAGCATAATTGGACAAACCAGCAATTATTATAGCTGCATAAACTGCCCCGTCAGCGTAGCGATCAAGAACTGAATCGAAAAATCCTCCAAACACTGTGACTTGCTGAAATGTTCTTGCAATGATGCCGTCTAGTGTGTCGCAGAATCCTGAAGCTAAAAGAAAAAGGGTTGCTAAAAGAAGAAGCCATAAGTGGCTTGGAGCCAACGCATAAGCGCCAGCGGAGGCGAAAGCGAGAATAAAACCGATAATGCTGACTTTGTTTGGAGTTAAACCTATTTTGTGGGCGGCTGTTGCTTGTGAAGTTAGCATTTGTTGAATTTGTTTCTTCAGTTTAGTTAGCAAGTTAACTCTCAACTTGGTTTAGGTGTTAAAGCTCATTATAGGTTGGCTGTAAAAAAGCCTTTCCAGTTAACTTTGTTTAACGGTTTTTCGTTAAGGGAGATTTCTCAATGGGCTTATAAGGAAGTACTATTATTATTTTGAATTAACGTTTCCGCTACAACCCAAAGTTATAACCGAGACGTTGCAAAAGCAAACAACAAAAGGAGTAAAAAAAATGACTGAAAATGCAGATGTTATCTTCATAGGAAACAAACCTCCAATGAATTATGTTCTGGCAATCATAACAAGCCTCTCAGCAAGCAACCTAAAAGAAATAACTGAAAGCCCGAGGACAAGCCATAACAACCGCTGTTGACGTAGCTGAGATCGCAAGAAACCGTTTCATTAAAGACCTCCAAGTAAGCAAGATTGCCATTGGAACAGCCGAGATGCCACCTTGCGAGGGAGAGAGCAGGTCCAGAATGGTTTCCACAATGGAGATAACGTTAATCAAAAAATAAACTGGACAGCTTAATAAGCCAAATATAAATTTTCTTTTATTTTTTAATATCCAGTAAAACGATTTTTGTTAAATTGTTTTACATTGCCAAACGCGATACTCATTTCGTTTGTATAGCAAGGTTAAATAACTGATTTTGTTAGTAAAAGAATTACTCGTGTGAGGGCTATGTTGGATATTAAGGTAATTCGTGAAACCCCCGACCTTGTCAGAGGCAATTTAGCAAAACGCGGCAACCCAGAATGCGTTCAAATGCTTGAGGATTTAATTGCGGTTGACAAGGAATGGCGAATGAACCTAACTAAACTAAATGAGCTACGGCACCAGCGAAAGCAAGTAACTATAGAAATTGCTAAACTGAAAAAAGCGGGCAAAGAAGCCGATAACGAAGTCCATAGCGCCCAAGACATTGATGTAAAAGTAAAAGAAGCAGAAAACCAAGTAAGCAAAGAGGAAGAGAAAACTCACGCATACCTTATGCAACTTCCAAATTTGCTAGAAGAGAGCGTTCCGCTTGGAAAAGACTCAAATGATAATGTCCAAGTAAAAACATGGGGAGCAATCCCAAAATTCAATTTTCAAATTAAGAATCACATTGATTTAGCGTTGGAATTAGATCAAATTGACATGGAAAGAGCTGGAAAAATATCGGGTGCAAGATTTTTCTATCTTAAAAACCAAGTTGCTCAATTAGATATGGCACTAATGTGCTTAGCCATAGATGAACTTACCAAAAAAGGCTACATTCCAATAGTTCCACCATTATTGATGAAACGTGAGGCATACGAAGGGGTTACGGCGCTGGGCGACTTTGCTGATGTTCTCTATAAAGTGGAAAATGAAGACCTGTACTTAATTGCCACTTCTGAACATCCAATGGCTGCAATGTACATGAATGAAGTTTTAAAGGAACAGGATATGCCGCTAAAACTTGCGGGAATAAGCACTTGCTTTAGAAAAGAAGCTGGAGCACACGGAAAAGACACCAGAGGAATATTTCGCACTCACCAATTTAACAAAATAGAACAATTCATCTTTTGCAAACCAGAAGACTCAACTAAATCACATGAAGAACTGCTAATGAATGCAGAAGAGTTTCTTCAAAAACTTGAATTGCCATATCGCGTTGTTAACGTGTGCACAGGTGACATTGGAACTGTTGCTGCCAAAAAATATGATATTGAAGCTTGGATGCCCGCGCAAAACGGTTATCGCGAAGTGGTCTCATGTAGCAACTGCACCGATTATCAAGGAAGACGCTTAGGAATTCGTTACAGGGAAAAAGAAGGTGCTCCGACAAAAGGGTTTGTTCATACCTTAAACTCTACAATCGTAGCTACTGGCAGAACCATAGTTGCCATATTAGAAAATAATCAACAGGAAGATGGCACCATAAATATACCTGAAGCCTTAAGGAAATATATGGGTAACAAAGATAAAATTGACAGAAAACGCTAAACCTTTTAATATTTCTATGAGTATGTTGACTGCGCGTTTGGAGAAATTAATTTGTCTTCAAAAACTAAACACATTCGAGATAAATGGCGTGGAAAAGGATGGTATATGGTTGTTGCACCGTCCTTCTTTGGCAATATTGAGTTAGGTACAATTCCGGCTCAAGAACCAGAGCAACTCATAGGTAGAGTTGTAGAAGCAACTTTGTTTGATATAACAGCTGACTTTTCACATCACTATTTGAAAATGTTTTTCCAAGTTAACGAGATTGACCAAAAAACTGCCAAGACCCTCTTTAAAGGTCATGAATACTCAAGAGACTATCTTAGAAGCTTAGTCAGAAGAAGAACAACAAAAGTTGATTCATTAATCAACCTGACCACAAAAGACGGATACAAACTCAGGATTGCAGTTTCCGCATTGACACTTTCAAGAATAAAGACATCTCAAGAAAAAATCATACGCAAAATAATGGACGCAACAGTACACCAAAAAGCTACTGCATTATCGCTAGACCAATTTGTTCAAGAGATGGTTCTTGGAAAAATCGCTTCCGACATCTACAACCAAGCAAAAGAAGTTGCACCACTAAGACATGTCGGCATAAGAAAATCCAAACTACTTGCAGCACCACAAATTGCACCAGTAAAAGAAGCTCCAGTTGCGCAAGCGCCAGAAGCTATAGTCGAAGCTTAACCACCTTTTTATTTTAACACTTTTTAGAACAAAATACTTTAAACGATAGTTTAATCTACAATTCTTAAATTAGCTAGGAAGTATTTACTTGTCGGCCAATGCTGGAGTTCACGAAAAAGGAACATTTTCCGTTCAAGATACAATTGATAACATAAAAAAAGACCCTAAATTCCACAAAGCCGGCGCAATAGGACTTTTTATTGGAGTGGTCAGAGGAGAAACTTTTGAAGGAGAAAAAGTTGAAAAACTTGAACTTGAAGCTTATGAAGAAAAAGCCAATCAAGTTCTCAGCAAAATCTGCGAGGATTTAACGCAGAAACCTGGAATAGTTAATGTTCAGATCCACCACTTGCTTGGGGAGTTTAAAGTTGGAGACGACTTAGTTTATGTTGCAGTCGCCGGAGCCCATCGAACGGATATTTTTCCAGTTCTCAGAGAAGCTGTAGAGAGATACAAAACCGAAGCACCAGTTTTCAAAAAAGAACAAGTAGTTAACGAAAATGGTTCAACCTCTCAATATTGGGTTTCAGAGAAATACAAACATTAACTCCAAAGAATCGAGGTGTAAATTTATGATTACGGCGTTAGCTGGGGGTGTCGGCGCAGCCAGATTTCTCACAGGTTTGCTGAAGATTACTGAAGAAAAAGATGTTTCAGTGATTGTAAATACTGGTGATGACCTTGAAATGTTTGGTTTGCACATTTCGCCAGACATTGACATTGTGGCTTACACTTTAGCCGGCATCGTTGACCAAGAAAAGGGTTGGGGAATTAAAGGCGATACGTTTCAAACTCTGGAAACGCTAAAAAAATTTGGCTTAGAAACATGGTTTGCGTTGGGCGATAGAGATCTTGCGACTCATATTTTTCGAACTGATTTATTAAAAAAGGGTTTTACGCTTTCTCAGGTAACCAATGAAGTTTGCCGTGCATTAGGGGTCAATGTTAAGATTTTGCCTATGACAAATGATAAGTTTGAGACGAGGATAAAAATTGGTGAAGGAACAGTTCATTTTGAGGAATATTTTGTTAAACGAGCCTCAAGCGAAAAGGTATTAGGTGTTGAGTTTGTGGGATCTTCTTATGCGAAGCCTTCACCTCAAGTAATCGATTCAATTTTTGATGCAGAAGTGGTAATTATTTGTCCCAGCAACCCTATAGTTAGCATTGGTACAATTTTATCTATTGATGGAATAAGAGAGGCTTTAAGAAAAACAAGTGCAAGAGTTGTCGGGGTTAGCCCTATTGTTGCCGGTGCCCCGATTAAGGGTCCAGCAGATAAAATATTGAGTGGTTTAGGTATTGAGGTTTCAGCGTTTGGTGTGGCGAAACTTTACGCTGATTTTGTAGACACGTTTGTTATTGATAATATGGATGCTGCCGAGAAAGGTCGCATTGAGAGTCTTGGGGTCCAAGTAAAAGTAACCAATACTATTATGAGAAGTTTAGAAGACAAGTTAAAGCTGGCTAAAGTTGTTTTAGAAAAGTAGCAAACTAAAATATATAGACTAAATAATCAACTATATACTATTTGCACATATTAAATAAGCCAGAAAAAAGCTTCTTTAATCAAGAGCGCCATGCAGAAGAAAAAAACAATATTCAAAGGTTGAAGCGCCTTGGTACTTCAACAATGTTTAATGCATGGAAAATATTTTATCGGTTTAAGGAGGGGAAATTATGAAGGGAAATATAAATGAAAAGAGAAGAGCGGATGCTAAAAACCCTGATCTATTAGATTGGCTATTGGCAATTGATGCCTCATTAGCAGGTCCTCCCACGAATGAAAGCAATCAGGAAAAAGGTTCCTCATCCTCAAGCAAACAGTTGGTGCGCATTTTAGAAGAAGGGTTATATCTCAAACCAATCCAATAGTTAAACAGTGATTTGACATTGGAAAGAAAAACTTACGATTGGTTTGAGCAGCGACGTAAAACCAGAGGATTAGAACTTGCACACGACCAAATAACTAAAGCTTTTGACACCGTAACTTGGCTGCATAAAGCAACTAAAAGCTTTTCAGAGAAAAATTTCACAGAGGCCCAAAAATACATTGAAAACTTGTACAAAACTGAAGAAGGAGTAGACGCACTTCGAACAGATGTCTTTATGGAATTATCCAAGGGTGCTGCCCTAGTAGCAGATTACCGCGAAGACCTATTACACCTCGTAAAACGTTTAGATACCTTAGCAGACCACACTAAAGACGCTGCAAGGTGTCTTGAAATGCTCTCTGGAGCAGATATTCCGCAAGAGCTAACCGATAAAACGGTGTTTATGACTGGAAAACTTGTAGAAACCGCTCAGACGTTAAGAAGCAGCATTGAAAAAATCTCATCTGACCCTGAAGAAGCCATCAAAGAAGCCAAACAAGTCGGGGATATAGAGCACGCGATAGACATTGAATACCTCAAAACTAAAAGCTTATTCGTAAAATATGGAGCAACCATAAACTGCGGAGCCATGGTAATATTTGATGACCTTGTAGAATTCATCGAGCAAGCAGCAGATATGTGCGCTGACACAGCAGATTATATTTTGATACTCTCAAGCCGACAATAAAAGAGCATATTTCGTTAACTTTTTATTTTTAACGTTAGGGGCAAATTATTTCTTAATTGACTTTAGATATTTTTTTAGATTTGAGTGGCGGGCCCTTGGGGATTCGCCTAAAAGTAAACGAATCTTTGCTTTGGAATAGCAATCAATACATCAACGAGCATATCTTAATTATGATGCGAACATTTATAGTCGAAGTTTACCTATCTTAGTCTGCGGAATGTAATCCGTAATTTGTAACCGCAAAGAAGAAGACGCCCAAAATCGAAGATATTCGAGAAATACAAGACTTTACTTCTGAGCCGGTCTGCGTTTGTGTGTAGGTTGATAAATTATGAGTGAAGGATTAGACACCATTATGAAAAGGCCATTTGAAGTAGATAACTCAGAATACCCGTTTAAAGACAACTGGCTATCTTATCGTGATGGGTATATTCATTATCTTGATGAGGGAAAAGGACCTACTGTTCTGCTTCTTCACGGAAATCCAACGTGGTCGTATATTTACAGAAATATCATCAAGGAATTGCGAGGAGAATGCCGCTTAATCGCTTTGGATTATCCGGGATTCGGGATGTCAAAAGCACCTTCCAAATATGGATTTAAACCCCAAGAACAATCAGAGGCTGTCACCGAATTGATTCATCATTTGCAATTAAAGAACATCGTCCTTGTGGTTCAAGATTGGGGTGTGGACCCATCGGTATGAACTATGCTGTCCAGAATAGATCAAACCTTCGCGGCCTTGTAGTAATGAACACTTGGGCATGGCCCGCATCCCTTCTTCAAAGAATATTCTCCCTGGTAAATGGGAGGATGGCCCATAGGGTACTTTCTTCAAACACACAGAAATTACTTTGCAAAAGCGATGTTACCCGATGGAATTTCCCACAAGGAAAAAGTTACGCCTAGTTTGAGAAAAGCCTATACTGACCCATTTCCGACGGTGGACTCAAGGAAACCCACCTATATTTTCCCGGGTAAGATCCGAAAAGCGCATGCGTGGCTGGGAAAGATTGAGTCAAAACTCCCGATTCTGGGGGACCTGCCAGCACAAATTCTCTGGGGAAATAAGAACGATCCAGGTTTCGGACCTAAAGACCTAGAAAAGTGGCAAGGATTTCTAAAGATGCATGAAACTGAAACCCTTGATGATGCCTCACACTCTGTTCAAGAGGATCGACCTGATCGGGTTGTTGCGGCTATTCGAAGAGTTCTTGAGAGAACGCAGGGCAAGGTCTAAGTAAAACAAGTACTTCATCTCGTTCGAGCTTGTATTATGGGATTCGTTAATCAAATAGGCAAATCCTTTAATTCTTTTGGAAAAAACGCGTGTCTGGCCCGGTGAGATGCGCTTAAACTATTAAGCAAATCCCTAAAGAAGATGGCTAACACTACATTTGAAAATATTTTCTGTCTATCAAGTAAGCCATACCGGGCTAATCCCCAGGGTATGAGCCCCTATGCTTAAACCTGAAAAATTAAGTCTTTTTTAAGTTTAGCCTATGGTTTGGAGCCACTGGCTGTTTTGCGGTTAGAACCTGTTAAGATCTGGCGAATTTAACTGTTTTTTTTATAATCCCCAACTTTGCGCAGCGGTTTGATGAGGCGGCTCTTTTTCATGTTTCTCTTTTTTCTCTATAACTTTAAACCTGTTAATTTTTACAGTTGAACCTTCAACGGACACCCAGTGAGTGTTGTTTAGGTCTCGATGGTAAACAAATTTGTTTACTATATGTTGCAGTTCCTGTAGTGACACCATTTCTGAATCCACAGTCAACTTGTCCTCAACTTGGGAAACTGAAACTTTGAGGTGTAATTGCAGAAAGCTGGTTAAATTTTCTTTTTCGTTTTGCAAATCGCCTAAGTCTACTTGGAGTTTAATTTGAGGTTTATTTGTGTGTCCAAAAAGCAAAAGTACTCGCCTGCAAAGGTAAGCTATTCTGATATTAAAAAAGTTTGAGGACCGCTATGGAAAAAAGACCTCTTAATAAAAACCACTAGTATACTTTTTATTTAAGACAGAATTAATTGCATCAAATTAACGAATTTTAAACCCTTCGTTCCGCGTCTGAGCGCGTATGCGATTTTTCAAAAAAATTCTGTGTCTTTGTAATGAGTCGGGGTTCGCTTAAATTGTCAAGCAAATCCTAAGCCAAAAGTAAACAGATGCCCAACTTTAACATTACAATGATAGCGGGCCCGCTGGGATTCGTTTAAACTATTAAGCGAATCCCCAAGAAAGCCAACCAGCGACACCATTGAAAATATTGTCTGTCTATCAACAAGTAACGGGCTCTGGTTTTAAGCTTCCTGAACCTTTTAGAAGCGGTTGCTAAATAACCGTTTCGCATATTACCTACGGCGATACGGGAGGCGAATCATTGCGTGCCTGTTTATTGATTTCTCTAATTCTCTTATCGATCAGTTGTAGTCGTTTCTGCATCAGTTTGGCTGATTCGTAAGTGTGTTTTCGCTCGTGTTCAAGATGTTTAAGATTTTCCTCGCTGTCTGGGTTTTCTTCAAGGAAAGGTGTGAAGGGGGAAGGCATGTTCGGAATAGACGTGGTAGTCTCGATGTTGAGGACGTCTCTGGCGAATTCTCCGAAAAGGCTTCCGATGTTATTGAAGATTTCAGCTTGTTTTACGATAGCTCGTCTGAGAATAAGCTCTCCTGACTCGGTGATCTTGTAAACTTTTATCTTTCGGTTTTTCTGGATTTGCCATTCGCCTTCGATGTATCTTGATTCTTCAAGGTCGCGCAAGATAGGGTATACACCGCCTGCCGTGGGTTTCCAGAAGCCTTTAGTCCGAGTGTTGATTTCTTTCATGATTTCGTAGCCGTGGGCGGGTTTCTTATTGAGAAGGATGAGGACTCCCACGCGTATGTAGCCTTTTTGCGCTTCTTTAAGCCAGCTTGTAGTTGTCTCGTCTTCTTTTTCTGTTGTCATCGTATTTCAAATCTATATTGTATTTGAGTAATACTTATATGTTACCACAATATATTGCACTGAATAATATTGCAAAAGTGGTTATTAGAATGGCTAATGAGTCGATGATTGAAGTTAAAAACCTTACGAAAATGTTCAAAGACTTTGTAGCGGTTGACAGCATCTCGTTCGACGTCAAAAAGGGCGAGATCTTCGGTCTGCTCGGTCCCAACGGTGCTGGCAAGAGCACAACTCTGCGAATGTTATCCACATTGGCCACGCCCACCAAGGGAAACGCGACGATTGGCGGCTATGACATAGTGAAACATGGAAACGAAGTCAGGAAATTGATAGGCATAGTTTCCGAAAAAATGATAATGTATAACCGTTTGACGGCTAGGGAAAACCTGGTATTTTTCGGAAATCTCTTCGACATTCCCAAAGACGCTTTAAACAAAAGAATAGATGAGTTGTTTGAGCTGGTTCAACTTACAAAATGGAAAAATACTCAAGTGGGCACGTTTTCAACAGGCATGAGGCAGAAGATGAACGTTATACGGGCACTACTGAACATGCCACAGGTGCTCTTTCTCGATGAGCCGACTCTGGGTTTGGACCCTCAGTCTTCCGTTGAGATTCGCGAATTCGTCAAAACACTCAACAGGGAAAACGGCATAACAGTTATCGTAACAACACACATGATGGTTGATGCCGACTTGATGTGTGACCGCATCGCCATTGTGGATCATGGCAAGATTGTGGCACTTGATACTTCGACGAACTTGAAAAAATCGATTTCAGGAGCGGATACAACAATACTGAAACTGGAGATAGGAAATCTCTCACCCCTAATTATTGAGGCAATCAACGCTTGCGGATGTGTAGACGCGGTTACTCAAGAAAACTCAATGCACTTAAGAGTTATCAGCCACGGCCAAGAAGCGTTCGACTCTGTAATCGACTCAGTGAGAGCTTCGGGGGGAAAGATAAATTCAATGGAAAACTTGCAGCCCACGCTTGAAGATGTATTCTTGCACATAACAGGTCACCAGGTAAGAGACACCGCAGACCAGAAAATACCAATGGAACAGAAGCGTATAGGGCAGCAAACCTCAAACAGGATTAGGTGATAAACATGACTACAAAATCTCTACTTTCACATTCTGCCAGAATCGCCTGGAAAGACCTAACTGAACTATTTAGAAACAGACTAGGCCTAGTTCTACTCATAGTGATGCCGCTTTTTATGATGGTAATGATTGGCTTTATTTATCCATCCGGCAATGCCACGCCAAACAGCATGCCTTTCGGTTTGGTTAATCAAGATTCAGGTTTTAACAATAGTACTATTCCAAGCCAAACTTTCATCACCGGCTTCCAGGTGATGAACAATCAGACGCATATGCTAACGCTGTCTACAAGTTTAAGTATGGCTGACATAAATAGCGAGATTCAAAAGGGGACAATAGATGGCGCCGTAGTCATACCTAGCAACTTCTCAGCAAGCGTATTTAGTGGCGAACAGGGAACGCTAATTGTAATAACTGACCAGTCTAACCCAACCGTCTCATCAGAGTTGCGGGCAGCTGTCTCCGCCGAAATTAACGGTTTGGGCACGCAGCTTGCAGAGCAAAGAGTTCAAAGTCTATCTTCAAATGCAACAACAAATAATTCTCTCGCCATCGTTCAACCTTACAGTGTTCCGGTTCCCGCGAGTTCAAGTTACTTTAGCTTCATTGCACCTGGAATGGTAATGTTGACTGTTATGATGAGCGTCATGACAGGGTTGCCTGTTGCGATTTCTCAAGAGAGAGAAGTTGGCACGATGGACGGCATGATGGTTGCTCCAATCAACAGGTTATCTATTATCCTGGGAAAAGCTCTGGGACAGACGGGTCGTGGGTTAATCCAAGGCGTCATAGTGATGGCTTTGGCTATAGGAATATTCGGCGTGGTGATTCACGGAAGCATTGTCCTAGTGGTTGCTTTGCTTCTGCTAGGCGTGTTCTCATTCGTCGGCTTAGGTATCGTTTTGACGTCTCTGGCTAAGGATCAGGAGACGGCACAGATGATGATGATGACACTGATGTTTCCAATGATGTTCTTAAGCGGCGTAATGTTTCCTCTACAGCAAATGCCTTGGTACATGCAGGACATAGCAAAATTCCTTCCGTTGACGTATGCTGCTGATGCAATGCGAAAAGTCATGGTGCTAGGCGCCGGCGTTGGTGACATCTCTACAGACCTGATAATCCTGATAGCCTTCGGTGTAATCATGATTGCAATCGCGGTTCCGTTATTCAGAAGAATGATGACAAGGTAAGCGGAGGCACAAGTATGAGCACACTCTGCAACAAATGCCCCTTTTTCGGGTTTGCCCCTCTGATAAGACGTAAGAACGCACGCAAAAGGTGCCGCATCGAACCTCAAAGGCAACTGCGAATCTACGAATGCAAAGACTACCCTAAAAAGAGATTTCTTCGGACACTGAAGTGAACATTTTTCTTCTTTTTCTTTAATATTCGCTTATGCAAAAGATTTATGCGCGAGTCAATAAATCGCGTTTGGAGGAGTATTTGATGAAAATTGCTGTTTTCGGGCTAATATGGGATTCGTTCAATACATTAAGCGAATCCGATGGCGGGCCCGCTGGGATTTGAACCCAGGATTCCCGGCTCCGCAGGCCGATGCCTTGTCCGTACTAGACTACGAGCCCATAAATTTTCCCTATAAACAAAAAGGGCAGAATAGTAAATACTTTGCTCAAACTTAAAAATAGTGGTCAAGATTACATGTGACGTTTTGTTTCTTTAGGAAAAGTAGCTTTAAATTGTGTTCCAATCCCGACTTTGCTCTCGAAAGTAATTGAAAGTATTTAGGTTTTGTTTACTGTCCTTTTTAAAGCTGCGATTACGTTTTGTTTACCCATTGCTAGGACGTAAGGACCTAATCGTGGACCCTGCGGTGCTCCCATCAAAATTTTGTAAAGAGTTTTGAAGAATCCGCTGGGTGCTATGCCATTGCTTTTTGCAGAATTGAAGATAGCATTTTGAATTTTGTCAGGTTCAGTTTCATCTTCAAGTAGAGTGATTAGCTCGGATATGGCTTTTTTCTCTTCGGTCGTAAGGGCTACGTCTGTTTCTTTGATTTCTTCAAAGTCTCTCGTCCAGTTTGACGCATATTCGATACGTTGCTTCAAGTTTGCATCCAAGATTTGACCTTTCTGAAGGTACCCGTAGCTTTGCAATTTCTCGGCAACATAATCGTCTATGCATTCTTTAGGTGCCATTTTAACAAGAAATGCCATCAAATTATAAGGCACATGAATGCTTGGTTTAGCTGGCGGCTTCATAACGTAACAGTATTCAAATAAACCTCTGAGTTTGGTGGCTTCTTTTTCTGCGGCTGTCTTCTTCCCAAAGTAAACGTCCTCAAGATAATCAAGCTCATTCATGTAAGCGGGAATATCTGATACGTCTAATGTTCTGGTGCCGACAAATCGTTTAAGCATTAGCAAAAGCAATGATTGTGGAGATCCATATTGGAACCAGACTTGTGGCGTGAAAACGTTACCTGCGGATTTAGAAATTTTCTTTCCACCTTTATCGAGGAACATTTCATATTTGGCGTGTGAAGGCGGTTCAAAGCAGAGAACCTCGCGGCAAATACGGTCGTTGATTCGTACGGAATCGGCTATGTCTTTGCCGTAGGCTTCAAATCTAATATCTAAGGCTTTCCAGCGGGCTGCAAACTCGCTTTTCCATGTGAGTTTGCCTTCGCCACTTTTTATATCCACTTCGCCTTCATGTTCGCAACCTGCAATAAGTTTGCCACGGATTTCAAGACCTTCACATTTGTAGGACACCTTGTCGGTTTTGGGATCGAACTTGTAAGCTCTTGTTGTGTAGAGGTGCCCACATTTCTTGCATATAGCAAAAAACGGCAAAACCTCGGTGTATGTTTCTTGGCCTACTTCCTCTTTGACGATTTCGCCAACTTTCTTGGCGTTGGTAAGTATTGTTCGAATTTCGTCTAGAAGTAGCCCTTTTTCATAGACTTCTTTGGCTGAATAGTACTTGTATTCAATGCCGCATTTATCCAAGGCATCTAGGAGCAGCGAACTCATGTGTTTACCATAGCTTTCGTGGCATCCAAACGGGTCAGGTATAGATGAAACGGAATATCCAAGGTACTTTTCCATGTCTTTAGGGAGGCCTGCGGGAACTTTGCGTAAACCATCTTTATCGTCGCAGAAAGCGACAAGTTCAGAATTACAATTCAAGTTCTTCAATGCTAATGTTACTGCATAACTACGGGACGCATCACCTAAACTGCCAATATGAGGAAAACCTGAAGCGCCAAGACCCATCTCGGTTCGCAGATTACTCATGTCTCTGTTTAACGATTGCTCTCTTTCGATGACTTTCTTTGCCATCATGTCGTACCATGTGCCGCGTCCAATAGTTTCTTCACTCATAACATTGAGCCTTCAGAAACATGACTGTACATTGGAATAGAAAAATGTTTAGAGCCAAAAAAGACTCTTGCGAGCTATTTCTTTCGTCGCATTGCTGAAGTGATAGCTATGACTCCAAGCGCAAGCAACAGCAGGGCTACCGAGTAAATCCAGCTGTAACCAAACAGGAACCACGCTGCACCCAAAGCCATGAGAAGCACGCCCATTTGAACGGTGCTATACGGCGAGCGCTCATATTTTTGTGGACTCATAGCGCTAATACCTGCAAGAATCAGCATCCACACTCCGAAGAGAACGATGATTAACTGTAGGATGTTCCACCAGTTATGAGTTACATTGGCTGGATAGAGCAGAATGCCAACGACTATGATTATGAAGAAAACGCCGATTGTCAGCAGTTGTCTTCTACTTTCAGACATTGATAAGCCTTCTACGCTATTGTTGCACCGCATTCTGGGCAGAATTTGGAACCTGCAGGGATATCGTGACCGCACTTGGGACATTTTATTGTTGCAGCAGATGGAGGAGTAAGATTTGTTCCGCATTCAGGACAGAATTTTGACGTAGCTGGAACATGTGCTCCGCATTTGGGGCAAATTACTAGGGCTGCGGTTGGAGCTTGCGCCTGTACTTGACCTGCTGAATTCATAATTTGCGGAATAAGCACCATACCTGTGCCTAATCCTGCGCCGCCACCGCCTGATGCGCCTAGCGAAGCTGCAGCACTTTTCACTGTTTCCATTCGTAGAACTGTGTCTGCTGGTGTGCTTCCAGTTTTAAGCCAGAATAACCGTTCACGGTATTCAGGTGTGGTATCAATGCCTTCAAAACGTAAATCTGTTAGTTCTATACCCAAACGTTTGAAGTAATCTAAGACCGAGTTTTTAACGATTACAGATGTTTCTTGGAGCCTTGTGAAGACAGTAACCAAATCGTAGTGTGAAAGTTCTGAGATTATCTTTTCGTTCAAGAAGCCACGCAAAAAGTTGTTAACGTCTTCTGTTGTGTAAGCATTTTGTCCGCCGACGACTTCATTAACAAATAGGGTTGCATCTTCGATCTTGAATAGGAATTGACCGAATACTTTGAGAGGAGCCAATTCTGTTGTTTGTGCGCTTGTTCCCCATTTGCCGTTGAAAACTTTAGTGGCAATGTAGATTACCATCGCTTTAAATGGCTTGTTGGAACCGAACCCTGCAATACGCGTCAGCAAACTTGTAAGCAGAGGCAGATTCAACGTTGTTAACGTGTGTCTTCCAGCGCCAAAAACGTCGTAGGCTTTGCCGTCTCGGAAGAAAACAGCCATCTCGTACTCGTGCACAACGAGTTGAGCTCCCCACGTAATATCTTCGACTGGATACTTGTAAATTATGGCGTCTGGACCTGCATTTACCCATTCTATTACTTGTGGCATTTTTAACTCACTTCCATAATAACTTCATTTCTTTGATCAAATGTGTTTTCTAAACTTTCAAGCTTGTCAGTTACACTCTGAATCCTAGTTTTCAGGTTCGTTGTTGCGCCACTAGCTAAATCTGATTTTAAACCGTCGATTTCGGTAGCCAACGCGGTTATTCCGTCTATAAGCTTGCTATCGAAAGCTATCATATGGTCAAGATTT
Source organism: Candidatus Bathyarchaeota archaeon (assembly GCA_003164295.1). Taxonomy (GTDB): domain Archaea; phylum Thermoproteota; class Bathyarchaeia; order Bathyarchaeales; family Bathycorpusculaceae; genus Bathycorpusculum. Next base: position 307,104 of record PLTA01000039.1, on the reverse strand, counting down.
CCTTCTTTGACTTTCACAGCGTCAAAGAACCCACTATATCCGTATGATGCGTGATTAACTTTCTCAACAACACGATCCATTTTAGCTACCAAGCGATCCATGTCTGTTAGGACGTCGAAGTAGCGGCGGTCAGCTAGTTTCTGCTCAATGTCTCTTAAATCGTTCTTTTCAATAGTTAGTTTCATGTAAAGATGATTTCTGATTAACCTGTCGCTTTCGCGGCGTAATTCCTTTTCTTTGTAGCCGCGGAAACCTGGAATAAAAGAAGCTATCTTCTCAGGAAGGTTCATTTGGCTCTGAACGTTTGAAGTTACATCGTTTTTATCGCTCATTTTTACCTATCCGCCTTTTTTTATTATTCGTTGATAATAAAAGGTCGCTTTTAAAGTTTGTTAAGGCAAATGAAGCTTAGAATCTTGAAGGTGGGATGTCGCCTGTAAGAGCTGTTCCGCCGGTTCCTTCGATTATCAACTGGTATACTTTACCTTTGTATTCGTATTTTATAAACCAAATGGGAGCATGTAGATAGACCTCCGCTTTGGCGTTGACCTCCGTTTTTATCTCAACTATTTTATCCACATCTTGCTGGAGAAGGAAGCGATGGTGGTCCTCGATTTGTTGCTTGGCCATTTCCAAGGCAGCTTCACGATCGATTTCACTGTTCAGTAGTTTGGCGAAGCCTTCAATTTTGCGGAAGTCAAAAGGGATTTTCCCTTCCAAAGGAACAAGATATTCATGTGTGGGAAAAATGGAAGCCTGCCGCGCCAAAACTAGCCAATCGTATTCTTTGGAGATTGTGCCTTCTTTAACTATGGCTGGAGCTATACGTTCGAATATGCCTTTGTAAGTGCTTTTGGCTTCAACTGAGACTAACCAGAATGGCAAGTAGACTAAGTCGCGTTCAACAAGCTTTGATTTCTTTGCGAGATCGCCTGGTTTTAGGAAACCGCCACTCAGCCAAGCATGAATTGGATTATCGATGCTTTTTGGGTCAAACCTGTTTAGAATAAGCGAATGCTCAAATGTGAACGCTTGCCCCGTCTCAATAACAGTAGTGAAACCACAGTATTTGCACGTAGCAACTATTTCGCCTGGTTTAAACTCAACAGGAGCGCCGCAGTGGCTACACTTGATCTCTTGAGCCACGGTGGTCATGTTTAAGCCTTCAAGTGTTCGCGTTTCAAAATTTCCCTTGCAACTATGACGCCTGAAGCTGATGCTTGAATTAAACCGCGTGTGACTCCTGCGCCGTCGCCTATAGTGAATAGGTTTTGGATTTTAGTTTCTAGGGCATTGTTTAGTTGTAGGTGTGAAGAGTAAAATTTGACTTCTATGCCATAGAGTAGTGTGTCTCTTGAGTGAACTCCTGGCGCTATCACATCTAAAGCTTGAAGCATTTCACGTATATCTGCTAAGTAACGGTAAGGCAAAACGAAACTCAAGTCTCCTGGAGTAGCATTCTTAAGGGTTGGCACAACGACGCTTCTTGCAATACGTTCAGGAGTTGAACGTCGCCCAGCAACCAAATCGCCTAATCGTTGAACCATTACGCCGCCGCTTAAGAGGTTCGAAAGCCTAGCAACATATTTGCCATAAGCAATAGGTTCTTTGAATGGTTCAGTAAAAGAGGTGCTGACAAGAATTGCGAAGTTTGTATTATCGGTTTTTGTTTCAGCATGGCTTCCTCCGTTAACTGTTAAAACACCATCGTATGATTCAGTAGTAACTTCGCCGTAAGGTGAAACACAGAAAGTGCGTATTTGGTCATCAAACTGGCGAGAGAAATAAACCAGTTTTGGTTCATAAAGTACTTTGGTAAGATTCTCCATAACTGAAGCCAAAACTTCAACGCGCACACCAATGTCAACGGGGTTGTTTATGGTTTTTAATCCTCGGACTTGAGCCTCTGTTTGCAACCATTCCGCTCCGCTTCTGCCGGGAGCAATTATAACGTATTTACCCAGAAATTTTTCGCCATTAACAGTTTCAATCCCCTGAACTGTGTGGTTTTCTGTGATAAGCCCTTTAACATCTGTTTTGGGTATAAACGTGATTTTACCTTCAAGTTCTTTGCGCATCATATGAAGAGTTTCTAGGCATTTGTCTGTACCCATATGACGAACTTCTTGCTTGATTAGCTTTAAACCGGCAAGTGAGGCAGCACGTTCAATTTCATCTACTTTTTCATTGTCTCCTCCATAAACCTTGTCGCTTGCCCCGAATTTGATGTAGATGCTGTCCACATATTTTACCAAAGCTTGAAGTTCTTTGGTTGAAACGTATTGGTTTAGCCAACCGCCAACTTCGGTTGATAAAGTTAGTTTTCCATCACTATAAGCGCCTGCTCCACCCCAGCCTGAAAGAACTGAGCAGGGTTCACAATGGACACATTCGAACCCTCGGCTCGATGGACATTTACGTTTATCAATATCTGGTCCTCTGTCCACTATCAGAACGTTAAGGTTGGTTTTTTCTGTTAATTCAAGTGCTGAGAAGATGCCTGCTGGTCCTGCACCCACGATTATTACGTCGTATTTCATAGGTACTGCCTCTTTGGAGCCCAGAATTAGATGCAACAGGTAGCATATATTTGTTGGTGCAAAGAATAATGGTTGTTATTTTTGTTTTATTGCGTAGGTATTTCTAAGATATATCTAAAAAACATTTATAATCAATAATATAGACATTAAACATGAAGAAAATGGCTGATACAGAACGCGAAAACATTGATGATTTAATTTCTGATTTCTCACGTTTCTACATACTCACCATTCTTTATGAAGGACCAGCATACGGCTACAGCATCATTAGCAGATTCAAAAAAAGAGTCAAAAAAGAAGTAAGCCCAAGCTTAGTCTACCCTTTCCTTCAACAACTGGAGGAAAAAGGCTTAGTTACACACACAAAAAAGCCAGTGGGCGAAAAAGAAAAAAAAGTTTTCGAGCTAACACAATCTGGAAGAGAATTATGTACCGACCTCTTCAAACGATTTGCTGAACTATTATCAATCGCAATTGAACCAAGCCTTTACATTTGCGCCCACTGCGGATGCAAAGTCTATGAAGGTGCCTACCGAGAAGTCATCATGGGTAAAGAAACTGCGTTCTGCTGCGTACATTGTGCTCGCGCTTACAAGGAGTCAAAGAAATTAGCTAAACAATTGAGCACCGAAAAGAAAGAGTAAAAGAAATTTTGTAAAGAACAATTAGATAAAACCAAGTTGTTGAAAGCTATTAGTCTTTTATGGCTTCTATAAGGTTAGAGTGGCGATTTCTCCCGCGCAACCTTTTTTTTGAACGCACTTGATTGCAGCTACTCAAGTATGTTCTCGAGGGGCAAATCCAAACCTAACTGCCCAGATTGCGGCAGCCAAAGAAACTGTAAGGATGGCGAACGCGGTTTGCTGGGGCTCTGGACAAATAGGAGAAAGAACGAAAATGCAAAAACGCTCCTCACAAAACTATGACTAATAGCATCTTGAACTAATCAGAGGCCACTCAGTCTCAACTTATTCATTCAAACAAAAAAAAGGAAAGATTTTATTTGACTTCTTTAATTTATGGTCGCTTTCTCAGCATGAGCACTGCTAGCATAATGCCGATTATAACCATCACGATTATTATCGCTGCTATTCCGTACTCCACGGTTTGTGTGGATGCGAGACCTGAAGGTACTGAAGTTGTCGATACAGGTGTTGCCGAAGCTTCCATGACGTTAAAGCTGGTTTGTGCTGTTGATGGCCAGTAACCTGCGGTGCCCGCGAAGTTTGCGGTTACTGTGTAGTTGCCTGCGATGTCAGGGGTCCATGTTAGACTGTAGGCGCCGTTTGCGCTAGTTGTTGTGGTGCCGATGGCTCTGGTGTTGTCGTTTGAATCTGTCACACTGATCGTCACTGGAACACCTGTGAAGTTTGTTGGCATTGGTTGTTGCTGATAGACATAGCCCATCCATGCGGACATACTTGCGTCTGATGATACTGGAACGCCGTTGGGGAAGTCTGCTTTCTGTTGAGTCTGTTGTGTGCCAGCGGAAATGTCCGTGACTGTACCACGTATTACAACGCTCTGTCCGGAAGCTAAACCTTCAGCTGGTGCTGTGACTATCGTTTGGCTTGGTCCTCTGCCTACAGTGTAGATTTGTCCGTCATAACCGTTGAACCAAGTGTTGAATCCGTCTGCAATAGCGTAGCTCATTTGTGTGAATTCGCTAGTGTAGTCTGAAATTGTCCAGATTTCTGCGCCTGTTGTGGCGTTGATGGCTCGTGCTAATGCTCCTTGGTAGATCGGGTCGATTACGGTATGCTCAGTTGTAATTAAGTAAATCACGCCGTTGCTGCCAATTGCTTGGATGAATGTTGGATAATCGCCGTAAGGTGTGTTCAATCCTGCGAGAGTGCTGTTACCTGCTCCACCGTTTCCGTATGTCCATTGCAGCTGTCCAGTTGAATCATTGTAGCAGTATACTGTTCCGCCGTATGCGCTGGTGTATAGGTTACCGAAGGCAAGTTGACCGGCAAACTCGTTTGGCGCGGTTTGGCCATAGTAGTCAAGCGACTGCATAGCTGGAGTTGGACCCCATATCTTTTGTCCTGTTAACAGGCTGTATCCAACCCAATTCAAGGTTTCATAGTTTTCTTCTACGAAGACGTTAGTTGTCGGATCGACTCCAGCGTAGTAAACGGTGACGTTGTTTGGTACTGGCTGCAGTGTGTTTACCCATTTGAATGAACCGATTTGGCCATCGGATGGGTTGAGGTTGAATGCCATGTAGGTGTAAGGTGTATAGCTGCCTACTCCGTTAAAGCTGCTTGGTGATGCGGGTAGAGTTCCGTTCAAGGTAAGCAAAACGTTGTTGTACATTCCTGCAATTACTGATGGTGTTGGTCCGCCAGGGTTGTTCAGAGCGGGCATTGAAATGTTCCAGTCGTAAGTGCATTCTGATGGGTACTGAGTAGAGTTTAATACACCTTTCAGGATTGGGTCGATTATTGTAGTATTGAATCCTATGTTTGCTTGGACAGTGATCGAGGGTTGAACTGCTGCTTGATTGGAAGCTGGGAATGTTGTAACTAATGCTGCGTTGGATGCATTGATAATTGCTGGTGAAAGACTTCCTGAGCCTGTGAATGGGTTAATGTCGTATTGCCAAAGTCGTGATGAATTCCATTCTGCCAAGTACCAGTTGGGATTTGCGGTTGTACCTTTGTTTTGCAAAACATATCGCAGTTGTTCGCCTGATGGGCCTGCTGCAACATAGCCTGATGGAACACCAGTCACGTTAAACAGTACGGTTCCAGTGAATCCATCGACCATTTCCCATGTGGCTCCGTTCGGGCAAATGAGTATTGGTGGGAAAGTTCCGTGTTCGTCAGGGTCCCAGAGGTTGTATATGTAGCCGAATGATGGCGCTGGCAATGTATTGCTGGTCCAAACTACTTGCCCACTTTGCAGATTAAGGGCAACTAGTGGTCCATAACTTGGAGCATCGAATCCTAATGGTGCCATGTAGTAGAGTATACCGTCCATTATTATCGGATTAATGTATCGTTGCTCGTATGCAGTGCCTTCGTAGTAACCGACACCTTGACCGTTTCCTGGATATCCACCGCCAGCATAGTACTCGTTGCCTCCGACGACTCCGCCACTTTGAATGGGCTTAGTCCACATTACGTGGCTAGTCAGTGATCCTATGGCGTCACCTGGATTTCTACTTAAAATTGCTCCCCACGAGTTTTGTGGTGGACCAGTAGAGAAAGCAGAGACTGCGCCTGAACCTACTGCAGGGTTAACCGCTGAGCCTGCGCCCAACCAGTTTGAGGAAATCGCGTACCAATAAGGATTTTCACCGTAGATTGGACGTGTCCAGTAAGCGGATGGCAATGGTGAGCTACCTACAGCAGATGTAATTGGTTCTGATTGAACAGTAAGTGTTGTTGTTGCACTGCTTGGCAGATAGGTATCGTTTACAAGTATGCTGTTTGGATTGTACTGTCCTGGGTATTGAGCGTAGGCTTGTCCTGGAAAGCTAAAGGTAAACGTGTATGTGCCGACTTGAGTGGGGGTGTAAGATGTTATCTGATTTGACGTAGTATCTTGGACAATATCAAAAATTGTCGTTGTATTATTTCCGTCAGGAGTTGTAATAGTGAGATTATAATTGTGGAATCTGTAGTTATTTGATAACAGTGCATAGCTGGTTGTGTCGTATCCAATTCCGAAAATCTGATTGAGCCACATGAAAACCGTGGCAGTTTGACCGAGACCTATTGGGTTAGGATTAACGTCAATGTAAGCATACGTTGGAATCTGGTATCCGGGATAGTGCGCGCTAACTTTTGGCATAAGAACTGTAGAAGCTGCCATTGAAATAGTCAAAAGAATAGCAATTGCAATAGCAATAGTTTTATTTCGATTATTTTTCATTTTTTCTTTTTCTCCTTCCATTAATTTTTTGACAAATGAAAACTAACTTTATGAAAACTAAAAAAGTGGTTACAGCAAAAAATAGCCAGCAACCATCCTTTCACCGAGTAAAGTTAGCTACCATTATCAACCTTGCTGCAAAGCTTGCTTAAAATCTTTTTTCCATTTTCCAAATCTATCCAACGTTATGGCACATTGTAAGTTTTTTTGGAATTTTTCACCGATTTCGAACGAAAAAATAGCGTCAATTACTTCTTAGAAAGGAAGCAGAACACGAATATTACCAATAAGCCAGAAGCTCATCGACAGGCTAAACAGTCAGCCTAAGAAAACAGAGAAAATCTTTGCAACCGCATACAGCCTAAAATCCAACTTCTACGAGACACACAAAAGCATCGCTTTCAAACTCCAAAACCCACGCCTCAAAGAAATAGACTTGCACACATTCAGACACTGGAAAGCAACCATGGAATAACATAAAACCAAAGATATCCTCCACGTCCAACAACTGCTCGGTCACAGAGACCTAAGAAACACGCTAATCTACATCAATCTAGAAAAAGCAATCTTTCAAAACGCAGACGAAGAATACCACATAAAAGTTGCTGAAACCTTGCAGGAAGCTTGCAAGTTATTAGAAGTAGGCTTTGAATACGTTACTGACATGAACGGCGCGAAACTCTTCAGGAAAAGAAAGTATTCTTATCGCTCTAAACTAATCTTTTATGGCTTCAATAAAACTCATGACATTCCAAAGTTTAACCCGTGTGTAAGCTGGCATGTTTGGGTCTTGAAGAATTTCATCAAGAAGCGAAACTGCATTTGAAGCCCGCACGGCTACAGTGTATTCACCGCTTTGCAGGGTATTCATAGCGTCTTTTGCTGATCGCCTAATGTTTCTTGGCGTCGTGCTGTCCTCAGAAACCTCTCCAAGCACTTGTAACGCTTGCTGAATTTTTGCTTCATATTCTTCAGCTTTTTTCTTTCGAACCATAAAGACACTACCTTCCTGCCATGACGCAGTAACCCAGTTATATAAGTATTGATACGTATTTACTTTGGGGTTCTGATGGAAGAAAAAAAAGAAACCACACCAATCAAGCGTATGGCTGACCTATTAATGAAGGGCGCCACTCTAACCGACTTATCTTGCCCAGCCTGCGGTTCACCACTTTTCAGATTGCAAGATGGCACTTTGTGGTGTGAAAAAGACCAAAAAAAAGTGATAATAGTAAAGGAAGATCAAGAACCAGCTAAACCCTCAACCGCTGGAACGGCATACGATAAATTAGAAGCCACTCTCTTAGCCAAAGTACAAGATATTCAAGGTAAAATTGAAAAAACCGAAGATATTGACGAACTGCAAAAACTTGCTAGCGCATTATCGGAATTACTAAGCAGCCTCGATAAAATACATGAAATGAAAAAATCCTGAGCAAACAAGTTTGACCATTGGATTTTACGAAAATTTTCCCTCCCAGATACACTGGGTTGAAAGTTTTACTTCAAGTCTTCCCACCAGGCAACTTCAACAAAGACTGATTCAACTTTTGTGTGAAATAAACCAAAAGGAATTTTGCTTCGAAGAAATAACGAACCCAACAATACCTGAGGGCAAAATAGTTTTTGAGTTCGGATTGGCTGATGCTCAAGGCTTTTGTTTCATAGATAGTGAAGAAACGAAAACAGCAACTGATTTTATTGCGAAAACACGATTAGAGAACTTGGACGTTTTCTGTGCCATCCGTTACTATAAGGGCGATACAAAAAAGACGCCGTTAAAGTTTGATTATTACCTTCTTCGAACTGTTTTCAGCAGAAACGCTTTTGAAATTCGAGTTCACCACGAAAGAGGCCCAAGGTATATTTCACCTGAAGATTTAACGCTGATTATTTTTAACAAAATAAATGAAGTGTCGGAAAAGAAAATTTTAAAAAAATCAAGATTTTAGTTTTTACTAAATAAATAGAAGAGGCTAATTCTATAGCCGAAAGTTATATTGGTAACAAACAATAATTCCGTAAAAGGGTAACTAGAAAAGGCTGAATTAAACGCGCCAGAAAAAAGGAGTGGCTATATTTGATACCAATTGAAGTTTCTAACCTTAAAAAAAACTATGGCAGTCTAAAAGCTGTAGACGACACTTCATTTCAAGTTAACAACGGCGAAGTGTTCGCTCTTTTAGGTCCAAACGGTGCAGGCAAAACCACCACCATAGAAATTTTAGAAGGCTTACGCGAAAGAGATGGCGGCGACGTGAAAGTTCTCGGTCTTGATCCGTGGAAAAACGGTTATGAACTTCACCAGAAAATTGGCGTAATACCACAAGAGTTTAATTTTATTGAGAAAATAACCCCGAGAGAAGCGATAATTTACTACGCGGACTTGTTCAACATTAAGGTCAACCCTGACGAAATTCTAAAAGAGGTTTTGCTCGAAGAATCGACTAAAACAAACTTTGACAATCTTTCTGGCGGGCAAAAACAAAAGATGGGTCTGGCTCTTTCACTTGTGAACTCGCCTGAACTGCTTTTTCTCGATGAACCCACTACTGGATTGGACCCTAATGCTAGAAGAGCAATCTGGGACGTGATCCGCGGATTCAAAGCTAAAGGCAAAACAATCATTTTAACAACCCATTACCTTGATGAGGCACAGCAATTATCCGATAGAGTAGCCATTATGGACCATGGGAAAATTGTTGCAATGGGAACAAGCGACGAAATTATTGAGCAGTATGGCTCGGGAGAAAGGCTTGAAATCCGCGGGTCCGAGGAATTGGCTAGATACATTAAGGCAAATACTGAATTGCATGTTGATTACGACGGCTCCAGAGGAATAATCAGCATGCCGATTAAACAGAAAAATGATGCACTTGCGGGTTTAGCGGCTGCTGAAAAGTCAAAAATGGAGTGGAGTGACATTACTACGCGCCGCGACAGCTTGGACGACGTTTTTGTTAGGCTTGTTAGTAGGAAATTAAGCGAACATGGCGAAATATTGGATGAGCATGAGCCTAAGGAGGAGATAAAAGATGTCTAGTGGAAAAAGAATATTAGCTGACTTCAAGGTTTTCAGCCGCGGATACTTAAGGAATAAATTTGGACTTTTCTTCGGGCTAATATTCCCCGTCATTCTAATCTTGATTTTTGGGGCAATTTTCTCAGGTAACAGTTCAGGAACAATTAATGTCTATGTTCAAAACCAAGACACTGGCCCGTTTGCGACGCCCCAAATGAATATTGCGCAACAATTTATAAACCAGCTTAACAGTTCTGGTGTAATCAAAATCACATTAGTGCCTAATTCGGATAACTTTACAAAGTATCTATCGGATCAATCGGCATCTGAGGGCATTATTATTCCTGAAAACTTCTCGGCTAACTATTTGGCAGGGGTTCCTGTAAACGTGTTAGTCTATGGTAATCCAACAGTGAGCACTAGCAGTGCGGTAAGTCAATTAGTTAATGGAATTATAAATTATTTCAATCTGAATTATTACAAACAAAACGCAACGCCCATCATCGGTGTAACCCAAACTACGGTGAACCCTCATCAAACCAAATACATTGATTTTCTTGTTCCAGGCTTGATTGGTTTCGCCATACTTGTAAGCCCAATGTTCAGCTTGGTTAATATTTCTTCTGATTACAAGAAGACTAAACTGTTCAAGCAGCTTTCGCTCACTCCTCTAACAAAGATGGAATGGCTTGCGTCAAAAATACTTTGGTACATCACTTTAACCGTGGTAAGCTTCGTGTTGATGGTGGTCGTGGGAATCCTGGTATATGGCGCAAACATAACCTTGACTCCTTGGCTCATACCCTTCCTGCTTATCGGTCCGACGCTTTTCGCCTCGCTAGGCATGCTTGTTGGAACAGTAACAAAGAATCCAGAGACGGCGGGTGTAATAGGCAACATTGTAACGTTTCCAATGATGTTCCTCTCAGGCACGTTCTTCCCAATCAGCATCATGCCGCAATACTTACAGACAATCGCTCATGTGCTACCCCTGTTCTACATCATTGAAGGCTTAAACAACGTCATGGTTTACGCGAACTATTTCGGTGCAGTAATTGACCTCGCAGTCGTTGGAGTAATAACAGTCGTAATATTCGTTGCAGCGGTTAGACTATTCAAATGGAGAGAAGACTAACCAATTTCCTTTTTTTTAATAATTAATATTTTTTAGTAAACTTAAAACCTTTGCGAACAAAGCCTCAGCCACGACATCTCTTTGTTTATCTCCGTCAATGAGGATCAACTCGCCCTCTTCAACAAACTTCAGATATATTTCTCGAACTTTTTGCTGTATTTCTAACGTTTCCATAACAGATTTTTTTCTTTGTAAACGCTTTAGCACTTGTTCAGGAGATACATCGATAAAAATGCTGAAGTCAGGTTGCAAAGCCCTTGCATTAATAGTTTTAATCCATGCTAAACTTAGGCCAGCGCTACCTTGATAGGCAAGTGACGAGTAAATGTAGCGGTCACAGATCACTATTTTTCCTTGAGATAGAGCAGGAGCTAATTCATTTTTCATATGCTCGATACGGTCTGCAGCGAACAATAATGCTTCAGCCTCAGTTGGAAGCCGTTTCTCTTCGTATAAACAGCCTTGGCGGATGAAGGTACCAATTTTTCCGCGACTAGGTTCCGCTGTGCAAAATACTTCGCGGGTTTTAGAAAGATTATTCGCAAGTAATGTTGCTTGAGTGGTTTTTCCGCTTCCGTCTAAGCCTTCGATAACGATGAAAACACCTTTTTTACTCATTTTCCTCAACCTGGCTGGTTAGCGTTAGACATTATAGGGAGATACCTAAATATAGCTTATAACTGCGAGGTTTGTTTGTGCCCAAATCTTACTGGGGAGAAATAAAAGATCCCGTTCACGGATATGTGTACATTACTGAAGCAGAAAAAAATATGATTGATACGTATCCAATGCAGCGTCTAAGACGACTGAGGCAGCTTGCGGGGTCAGAATATGTTTATCCAGGCGCAAATCACACGCGTTTTGAGCATTCTCTTGGCGTCATGTTTCTGGCTGGTCAAGTTCTCGATAACCCTAACGTGTCTCGATGTGTAAGTGACGAAGAAGTTGCCGTATGCAGAATTTCAGCCCTGCTTCATGACTGTGGACATGGACCATTCTCACATGTTTTTGAGCATTTACTCATAAAAGATTTAGACAAAACACATGAAGACATAACTTCATGGATTATCGAGAAAAGCGAAACTGGCGAGAAACTATCAAAGATGGGTTACAACGCCCAAGATATAGCTAAACTTGCCGTTGGAAAGTTGCATAAGCCAAGTAAAGCGTTTCTTGACCAGATAATAAGCAGCGCAGTGGATGTTGACAAACAAGACTTTATAGTTCGAGACACTTACCACACAGGGGCAGAATATGGCTTCATCGATGTTTACCGTCTTATTCATGCATTGGATGTTTTAGGCGAAAATTTAGCCGTTGAACTGGGTGCATTATCCGCATTGGAAGCATTTATGATTGCCCGCATCGAATCTTTCAAAAGCATCTATTTCCACCGAGTCGGCAGAGCAGCACAGATTATGTTGGCAACCGCCATGGAACAAGCAAACCCCGAGTTAGGTCTAACAGCCTTCAAGTCGCCTGAAGAATATTTGGCTCTGGATGACTACACGGTTTGGTCAGCACTTAAAAAATGCAAAGCATCACAAGAAATAATTGGAGATTTAGAGCAACGCAAAATGCTAAAGTGTGCTTATGAAAGAACCTTCTACGAGAAAGATACGATGATTTCTAATATTTTCGGCAGAGAATCATATCGACGACAAATGCAAATGGAAATTGCCAATGAAGCAGGTGTAGATATCAAATCAGTCATTATAGATGTACCTACTGTGCCTTCTGTACCGTATCACCACGCGGTGCTGATGGAGTCGATGGAGATTCCTGTGTTTTCAAGAAGTCAACAGGGCGAGAAGATGCTGCAGCGGCTAAGTGAAATTTCAAAGATTTTTGAAACGCTAAAGGGATTTATGAATATTCTGCGGGTTTACACTCAAGCAGCTGACCGAGAGAAAGTAGAGAAAGCAACTGCTAAAGCTTTAGGGAAAATTCCATCTTCAGCAAAAATCTCATTTTGAATTTTCGGTATTCTAATTTGCCTTGTATGTTAAATCGGTTGGTTGTGTTTTTGAAGAGGAAGTGGGTGGTTTAACCAAGTGCTTCTTCTTTTAACAAAAGAAAAATCCTGATTCTCCATAAACCCAATTGCGAGTTAGCAAGCTGGACATATTTTGCTTTAGCAAAACAAACCGAATGCAGGCTTAATGTACAAATCAAAAACGAACAACCAAAATACAAACAAACACTTTTTCTTAAATACTAGTCTCGCTTAACAAGAAAAGTAGAAGCATTCAAAGTCAGCGGATGAAGAGACATATGGAAAATAACTCAGAAGACAAAAAAATCCTAAGTATAAGAATCAAAAAGAAGCCTGAACCTAAATCTGAGTCCACCGCGCTTTTCAGTCAAGAAGATATACGAAAATTTGTAAGCGAATTCGTTGCGTCATGGATAAGAGGAGATATAATAATTCGTTTTCCGACTGCTGCCGAACTAGCAAAAAAAACTCCGCTTAGCATTGCGTTTCCAACTGACCCGTCTGTAAATGCAGAACTGAAAATTAAAGAGCATTACGTGGACCTACTTTCGATTGTCGCTGGTATAAAACCTGTTTCTTCGGATGAGCAAGAAAGGGCTATTTCCGAAGTTTTTAAAATGTTAATGATGTTTAGATCAGCAAATAGAATTGAAGGCAAAATCTTCTCCAACGACCTCGAAAAGAGAATTAGCGAACTAGAAAAAACGGTGACAAATCAGGGCAAACTAGTAGACCAGATAACTGGATTTTTATTTAAGCCAAAAACTGCAGCTAAGAAAGCCCAAGCTAGCTAAAAGATTAATTCTTGAAGGGTAAGGTTTATTCGAAGGAAAAAGCATTCTGCTTGATGCTTTTAGGAAAAGCGCTCCGGTAGTATAGTCCGGTCAAGTATGCCGGCCTTTCGAGTCGGCGACCCGGGTCCAAATCCCGGCCGGAGCACCAACTTATTCTACTTTGTGTGGTCCAGTGTGGGTTTTCTCTGGGCTTCCATGCTCGTGTTCTTTGTGCCTGTCAAGTTGGGTGTGGGTTTTGAAGGCTTTTCCACATATCTCGCAGATTTCTTTTTCTGAACTTAGCCCTTCTATGGGTTCGTCATGCAGTGGGGGAGCTTTGGGAAGAGTGGAGTGTATTTTTGTTTGTTTGCTGCTAGATGGTTCACTCATAAAAAAACAGCTTCTATGATAACGATGTTGATGGTTTCACTTATAGTTTGGGTTAATATCATGAAATTAATTTCATTTTAGTTTTTGATGCGTTTCCTAGTATAAGAATCATGGATTTGATCCATCCGTCGTGTACTTCTTTGTTTGGATATCCAATGAGCAGTTTTGCCATTGTTCCCATGTAAAGTGCTGTGAAAAGCTCGGCCAAAACTCCAGCATCCAAGTCTAACCGAATCACTCCTTGCTTCTTTTTTTCTTCGACAAAAGCTTTAACATCCTCGATGTCTTTTTGGTAATCCTCGAAAAAAATTTTCCTCACAGTTTTACTCTTCTATATTGCAGGCGTAGGATTGGCAGGATTCGCCACAAACATATACATGCTAATAGCGTCAAGAGCTATACAAGGAATCGGCTTCGGCATAGTTCCTTTGGGATTAGCTATAATAACTGATGTTTTCCCCAAAGAGCGAGTGGCCACAGCGCAGGGCATAATCAGTGGAACCTTCGCCATCGACGCTGTCGCAGGGCTAATCATAGGCGCATATATAGTGCAGGACTTAAGTTGGCAATGGGCTTTCCACTCTGCCTTCATTTTAAGCATCGTTTTGTTTTTCATAGCGCTTGTAGCTCTCAAAAAAGATGTCCCTGGCGAGAAAAGCAAGGTAAACATCGTTGGCACAAGCATGCTAATGTCTGGCATAGTCCTTGTACTTCTTTATCTAACTGAAGGACCCCCTTTAGGTTGGCTATCACTTGAAAACATCGCACTTCTAATCCCTGGCATAGTTTTAACTTTCGGATTCTTTGCCTTCGAAAATAAACAAACTAGCCATCTCATTCAATTAAGTCTACTAAAAATCAGAAATGTACTTGTCGCAAACTTGGTCGGAATACTTTCTAGCATATCCATGTTTTTACTTTTCTTCGCAGTAATCTATTACGCCCAGTACCCTTCAGCTATTGGTCCATATGGACTGGGATTAAGTGTTATCAATACAGGATTATCACTTGCACCTGCCACACTAGTGATGCTTATTGTTGGCCCATTGATGGGCAGACTTGTAACCAGAATAGGACCAAAACCAATAATCACGCTAGGCGCATCAATCAGCATTGTAGGTTTACTGCTATTTACCTTCTTCAGAGGCACCACAACGGAACTAACTGTAGATGTAGCGATCGCATTGATAGCGTAGTGTCACTAATTATTCCCATTGTAAACATGATTTCAGTTTCAGTCCCTAAGGAAAACACGGCTGTCGGCTTAGGAATGAACACCATGCTAAGAAACCTCGGAGGAGCCGTTGGCCCAGTTCTAGCAACAACAATAATTTCTACCTACTCCGACAAAATAGGACCGCCAATACTACCAACCGTCATGACTTTCGGAAACAAAACAGCCTTCAACCTAATCTTCGCCTTAGGTATTGTCTTAATGATAATCATAATTGCATTAAGCTTAACAATCAAAAATTACACATTCCACAAAACAAAAATGAAAACATAAACCCGTATAAATATCAGAAAAACACTTTTTCTTAATTCTTTTTTTTCAATAATCCAAAAAGAAGTTGGAGAGAGAGTTTACTTTTACCAATGAAATATCTAAAATAAAAAAAAGAAAAATATGCTTTTAAGTTGGCAATGGTTTTCCGCAGTTAGGACAGAAAGTTGCGTTTGGTTGCACTGGTGCTCCGCAGTTAGGGCAAAACCTTGCTGTTTGTGTTGCTGTTGACGGTGGAGAGGCTACTGGAGGAGGAGGTGTATAACTATATGATGATTGTGCCGGGTTTTTTATGGAGAAGAAACCGATTGTTGCAAATATCCAGGCAATAAATATCAGGAAGAATCCAACAAAGATTATTGTTAGTATTGCGCCTATCCAAAGTAAATTCCCAGCGGTTTCAAAGGAGTGTTCGCCTGTTTTCTGGGCAAGAGTAGAGAATGCTCGTTTAAAATACATCGCCATCATTACGTAGAAAACGAAAACAACAACAAGGGTAGCTAATCCGATTAGCACGGTGCCAATTCCGAAAGCGAAGATGCCGACTGTAATAGCTAAAATAATGCCTGCAGCGAATACTACCGATGCAATTATGCCAAAGATAACCCCCCATAAAACGTTTTGATAGATGCTTGGTTCTTTATAGTCTTCAGAGAGTCCTTTCATACCGAAGAAAACTAAGATTATGCCAACTATGCTTAGAAAAGGAAATATAAGCAGTATCGAACCTATGCCAGCTAAATTTTTGTGTGAGTCTACATTACTCATGTTTATTCCTCAATAAAACCGCATTTATATTCTCTGTAGATAAAGCTTTTGCAACCACGTTATCCCTTGTAGAATTGAAACGCAAGGGTAAATAAAAAGAGCCTGTCTAGAAACATTACAGGAGAATATGTTTGACTACAAAAATTCATTCCGATTACACAAAGCTTCTATCAAAAACTCAAGACGCAACTGTTCTAGCAACAGCTGAAGGCATAATTCATTGGGACATGGAAACTGGAATGCCCCCAGGAGCTATAGAACAACGCAGCCAACAGCTCGCACTCTTGAGCTGCATTCATCACAAATTAAGTACTGACCCACAAATAGGAAAACTCTTAAATGCGATACAAAAAAACGCCGAATATGAAACACTTACTCAAATAGAAAAACGTAATTTGTATCTTATCAAAAAAAGCTACCTTGAACAGACAAGTTTGCCTGAAAAATTGGTCGGAGACATTGCCAGGCAAGAAGCGGTAACAGTTCAAATTTGGAAAAAAGCTAAAGCCCAAAAAAACTTCAGTCTATTCAAGGCAGACCTGCAAAAGCTTTTTGATTTAAGTAAACAATCAGCAGAAATTCTAATGAAAGTTAAGGAAACAAAGACGCCGTATGAAGCATTGGTTGATAATTTTGAGCCCAAAATGACGACGCCCAAGATTACCGCGACTTTTAGTCAGCTTCAACGTGGCTTAAAACAGTTAGTAACCAAAGTTGAAACCCTTCAACCTAAACCGGATTTAGCGGCGCTCTCTCGTCCTGTTGCAGTTGAGAAGCAAAAAAATATCGCGCAACTGTTAACAAAAACCTTAGGCTATGATACAGTCTCGTCCGAAGCGCATGGAAGAATTGATGAAACTGAACACCCGTTCACTACTGGCTACTATGACGATGTTCGAATCACCACTCATTACTATTTGAATAATTTTGCTAGCTCAATATTTTCAGTGTTGCATGAGACGGGGCACGCCATTTACGAGCAGAACCTTAATCCAGAATGGAAGTATCAACCGATAGGCTCACCATGCTCGTTCGGCATACATGAATCGCAATCGCGTTTCTATGAAAACGTCTTGGGACGCTCTAAAGAGTTCTGGGAAAGTGTCATGCCGAAAATTAAAAAAGTGGCACCAAATCTTGCATGGATTGAAATGGGGCAATTTCTGAGTGCTGTTAACAAGGTTGAGAGGTCAAAAATTCGTATTGAAGCCGACGAAGTAACCTATAGTCTGCATATAATAATACGTTTTGAGATTGAAAGAGACCTTTTCGACGGCAAAATAACAATTGGTGAGTTGCCTCAGGTTTGGAACGAGAAATATGCGGATTATCTTGGGGTAGACGTGACAAATGATTCTGAAGGGGTAATGCAGGATACCCATTGGGCAAGTGGACTCTATGGTTATTTTCCAAGTTATGCGTTTGGCAACATATATGATGGACAAATAACTGCAAAAATCACCAAGGATTTGCCAGAATGGCGAAGCGAGCTTTCATCGGGGAATCTTAATCAAGTTAACAAGTGGCTTAAAACAAACATACATGCTTACGGTGATCTTTATGATCCAGAAGAGTTGATCGAGAAAGCGACGGGAAGCAAATTAGATTCCGCATTTTACCTAAAGTATCTTAATGAAAAATACAGTAAGCTTTATGGGTTTTGAATTGGCGGTTTCTTAGTGAATTCCGTATACACATATAAGATCAGATAAGCGGCAATTGCACCGATGAAAAGATAGATGCCCGAGTAACCGACAATTGCATTGTAAATGTTAGCGCCAACTAAGAAAAGCAAAAAACCCAAGATGAATATGCCCAAGCAGGTCCAATCAGTCCAAGACATCGGATTGCCTCATATCTCAAATTCAATAAAACTCAAGATATATAGACTTACTTATACTTGTTCAAAAATTTTCGACCGCCCAAACAAAAAAATAAAACCTTCAATCTTTGGATAATATTACTCTGAATATCCTTAATATTTTAAGGCTCTTCCGACATTTTTATATATCAGATAAACTAAGAGCGCTTGAGGCTAAATTAAATGTCGGGAACAGATATAAAAAAGCCAGAAACACGGGAAATACTTGTTAAAATGCTAACTGAAGCCGCAAAAAAAGAAGTGGGTTCAAAAGGTAAGCCTTCAAAACCGACAGTCGTCGGAACAGCAAAAGAAATGGACATTCACAGAGACACACTCTACTCATGGTTGAAGGAATTTAATGTCGATTTCAAAGAAATCGTTGACCACATGCCGACAATCCCTGAATACTCTGATGAAGATTCGGGACCTGTCTACCTAATTGGTGAATCGCTGTTGGGGGAAGGAAACGAAGTTGCACACATTGACTTGATGATAGGGGACAAAAATGGACCAATTGGACAAGCATTCGCAAACGGAATGACACAGCTCTCAGCAGGACACACACCAGTGCTAGCAGTCATCAGACCTAACCTGCCGCCAAAACCACACACACTAATCGTGCCAAAGGTTACAATCAAAAACATGGCTGACACAGGAAAAATTTTCGGTCCAGCACAAGCTGCAGTTGCAAAAGCCATCGCCGATTCAGCCGAAGAAGGCGTTATCCCAGCAAACAAATTAGACAGCTGGGTCATCATCTGCAGCGTTTTTATCCATCCAAAAGCAACTGATTTCCGCAAGATATATCAGTACAATTACGGCGCAACAAAAATGGCTCTAAAACGCGCACTAAAGCAATATCCAACACTGGAAAAGATAATTTACGAGAAAGACCGCTCAAAGCATCCAATTATGGGCTTCAAAGTTCCACGCCTATGGAGACCACCATACCTCCAAATTGCACTTGACGCACCTTCACTTGAAGGAGCAAAGAAGGTTATTGAACAACTGCCCGGAAGCGACAGAATCATCCTTGAAGTCGGAACACCACTCATCAAACGCTACGGAACAAGAGGCATCAATGAACTTCGCCAAATAGCCAGAGACAAATTCATTATAGCAGACCTAAAGACCCTTGACGTTGGCAAAGTTGAAGTAGACATCGCATACGAAGACACGGCAGACGCAGTTGTTGCAGCAGGTCTAGCACCCCCAGAAACATTAGATGCAACGGTTTCAGAAGCCAAACGCCTAGGAATCTACGCAGTCATCGACATGCTAAACGTAGAAGACGTACTCGGCAAATTGAAATCAATCAAAGAATTTCCAGACATCGTTATCCTACACCGAGGCATTGACCAAGAAACAGGCAGAACCAGCGGACTAGAACGCATAAAAATCATACGCCAAGCATTCCCAAACAAAAAGTTTCTGATTGCAGTTGCAGGCGGCATAGTGCCAGAGACAGCTAAAGAAGCACTTGAGCTAGGTGCAGACATACTTATTGTCGGCAGATATGTAACGCAATCTAAAGACATCGAACGCTCAGTGCGAGACTTCCTGGAATTGACACCAAGCATGCGAGAAGACGTAGATTTATACAGAGTCCACACAGAATAAACAAAAAATCCATGAGCGCAAACTCACCAACTTTTTCTTTTTATTGTCTTTTTCACACAATTTTTTTTGAGACATCGTGCTAATTTTTGTCTCCAAAAAACAATAGCTGAAGTGATGTTTTAGCGCAATAATTTTAAAATTATGAAAGCTACTAGGAAAATGATTGCTGTAATTACGAAAACTGGAAGGTAATTCAATTCATAGGTAAGAAAAGGACCAAGGAAAGCACCGATTGCCGCACCTAAACCAACCGTTCCATCAAATAAGCCAGCTTTACCTTGTGGAATAATCTCCATTGATTGAGAAAGCATCATAATATAATACATGGCATATGCAAAGCCTATAAAAACTAACATAACAAGCACAATAGCAGTTGTAATTGTAGGTGAGAAAGCAAACCAGATAACTCCAACAAGCGCAAAAATAAGAACGCTACGCAGTAAAACGAAACGAGGCATCTGTTTTTTTATGTTTATCGATTGTGCTCGCGCCCGAATCAAAAAGTACCCTGTTGTAGCACCAACCGAATTTAAAATATAAGCTACATAGACCATACTTGTAGGCAAATTTAACCGTTGATTCAGGATTATGGGAAGAGGTGTAAAGAAGAGGCTTGTTGCCAAAGCAAACAGCACTATGGCTAAAGCAAACCTGAGAAAACTGTCTTCTTTAAGTGAACCTTTCCAACGCAATCCATCCATAAGTTTAGATATGCCTTCAAAGCCACGAGAAGCTTTATCGAGTTTTCTCTCAATCACTACTAATCGTCTTTCAAAAATTATCAATGGATCAGCAATCAACGCTAGAGCCAAAATAAATGCCACGACACTTAATGCACTGCAGAGGTAAAAAGTGTAGGTTACAAGCATCGATCCAGTTACAAGGATAGCCGTCGAAGCAAATATAAACAGCCCAATAAATAGACCGATAATAAAGCCTATTTCGGTAAGCCCCTCATAAAGCCCCCAAGATCTTTCCCAATCATTTCGGCTATAATGTTCGGTAACAAGCACGTTTTTTGGGGATTCATGTGATACGTGAAGTATCTGCATGACAACATACAAGATAACGAAGACGATTAGGTTCTGAGCAAATGGAAGGGTCATAAGAAAAAGAAGGACCGCTATCGAAGAAAAAGAAAACAAAATAAAGATTTTGTAATGTCGAGTTTTGTCGCAGAGGTATCCCCATAGAAAAGAGGCGGGAATAGAACAGAATATGGCTATTGATGTCATGACTCCAAGAGCTAGAAGGGGTCCACCTAAGATACTGGTGTTTTTGAAAACTATCACATATAGCGGTATGAAGACTGTTAGTAATCCGAATGCCATGTCATGGAAGAAGAAGCCTAGCCGCCACATAGCAAAAAGACGACTTCATTGTTGCATTAAAGCTTTTGGCTGAATAATCATAACTTGCTTAAAAAATAGTTACGAGTCAAATAATTTTTTGTAAATCCATAGAATGCTTACGTAAGGAATCGCAACTTTCCAGTGAAAAATGAGGAAATATATACTGTTTTTTGAAATATAGGATTTACGGAAAATGTTATTAGCTGAATCATTGAATAAATGACACTATTGAACGATATAGGCTTACTTTATGCAAGTTCTTGTTGTTCAATTAAAAATGAAAGGAAAAGAAAAAAAATGAAAACTTTAAGAAATAAAATTATAGCTATTTCGATCGTAATACTCTTTGTACTATCAATGACTTCCGTAGCAGAACTATTACCATCCGCAAGCGCACACACACCCACATGGACGATTCCCACATTCCCATACGTATCACCAATGCCTAGCACAGTAGGCGTAGGTCAAGCAATCGTCATTTATGCATTTCTTGGAAACGCACCCATTCCAAACGCAGCCGCAGGGAACACTTATAGATTCCATAATTACCACGTTATCTGTACATCACCTACAGGTAAAACAACAACCTTCGATTACCAAACTGTCCAAGACCCCACAGGCGCCCAAACCATTAGCTTCACGCCTACTGAAGTCGGAGTTTACAACATTACCTTTAAGTATGATGGACAAACGCTAACTGCCAACGATCAACCCGCGGGCTCGGTTTGGATTAACGACTCTTATCTGCCTGGCACTGCATCAGCCACATTGACTGTACAGCAAAACCCCGTTCCAGTTAGCCCAGTTCCTCAATCCTACTTCCCAACTAGTTACTGGACCCGCCCAATATATGGCGAAAACCCATATTGGTACACAATTTCTTCAAACTGGCTAGGAACTGGATCACCTGTCTCATCTAGTGTTGGCTCTGGCACAATTACTGGCTTTACCGCAGGCTCACTCATGGAAAGAAACCCAGGCGACGCTGTTGGATCTCTAACTAGCCACATATTGTGGACAAACCCGATTGAATCAGGAGGAATTGTCGGAGGAAACCTGTCTTCAGTTGAGGGAGATTCATACTTTGAAGGTTCTGCATACTACCAAAGATTCACCAATCCAATAGTAGTTGATGGAATGCTCATATACAATCCACCGGTTTCATTCGTCGGTCCAAGTTCTGGTCCAACCACTTGCGTAGATTTAAAAACAGGAAAAACCATTTGGCAAAGTCTTCCATCCTCTGCAGGAGGTCCTAATGCAAACGCTCCATGCTATGTACCACCAATATCATTCGCTTACATTTATGACGTTCAAGACGGCAACCAACACGGAACCTATGAACCTATTCTCTTCACAAGCAACTTTGGAGAAGCTTTTAACGCATACGACGGATATTGGCTATTCAACGTAACTGGCGTCCCATCTGGCACTGCAGCATTAGGCCCACAAGGCGAACAATTACGATATGTTATAACAAATCAAGGCAATGCAACGGTTCCAAATTGGAATTTAGCCGAATGGAATTCGACCTTAATGTGGAGTGCACTATACTTCCACCCGCAACAAGCAAGTCCCAACGCACCCACAATTGATGTTAGCACAACAGCGCCGTATTTCACACCAACTTACACTCTAGTAAATTCATCGTATTATGACAACAATGTATTACACACTATCAGCACCAACTACACAGCAATTAACGCTGCAGTCAATGCATCTGTCTTCAACAGTGATGATCAACACAATCGATTCGACTGGAACGTTTCAATACCATGGCTTAACGTTATGGGCAGCCAAACTCTTTCAACTATTACTAATGCCACTGGAAACTATTACATTGAAGGCTATAGCGCTAGCGGTACTAACCCAAACGCAGCTAACCCAGCTACTGTACTTTATGCTTTGTATGATAATGAGATGATTCTGAGAAACGGCACTCTACCCTCTTTAGGTGGCTCTCAAGCCCCATACACATACTTCGCCATTGACCTCAATCCAGCTCACTCTACCCTAGGTCAAATTTTATGGATGCAGACGTACGCACCACCAGCAGGCAACATCACTGTCTCAGGTGGTCCAATCGACCCCATAGCAGGCGTATTCACTGAAGGCTATAAAGAAACCACGCAATGGGTAGGATACAGCATGACAACCGGAGCAAGACTTTGGACAACTCAAGGTCAAGATCCTCTTGACTACTTTGGAAACCCAATTTACCCCTACGTAACAGGTCAAACCGCTTACGGCAACCTTTACAGCAGTGGGCAAGCAGGAATACTCTATTGCTACAATATGACAACTGGAAAATTGGAATGGACATACGGAAACGGCGGAGCAGGTAACAGCACTAATGGATACTTCCAAGGACCAGGCAATTACCCGACCTTCGTACAAGCTGTTGGCAACGGAGTTTTATATTTAGTCACAACGCAGCACACAATCGAAACACCAATCTTTAAAGGATCAATGGCACGCGCCATTAATGCTACCGACGGAACAGAACTATGGACTCTTTCAGATTATACAGGCGAGTTTAGTGCTATAAGCTATGCAATAGCGGACGGCTGTTCAGTATTCTACAATGGCTACGACGATTCTATCTACTCTGTCGGTCAAGGCCCCAGCGCTACTACAGTTACAGCACCCAGCACCGGTCTATCTCTCGGACAGAATGTAGTTATCAAAGGTACAGTCACTGATGTTTCAGCAGGCACAACGCAGACTGAACAAGCAGCAAACTTCCCCAACGGCGTTCCAGTCGCATCTGACGCAACCATGACAGCATGGATGGGCTACGTCTACCAACAACAACCATTCCCAACCAATTTCACGGGAGTTCCAGTCTCGATTAATGTCGTAGACACCAACGGAAACTATAGAAACATTGGAAATGCAACAACTGATGCTACAGGAGCTTTTAGTGTCAATTGGATTCCGGACATATCTGGCAACTACAATGTTATCGCTACCTTCCAAGGAACCAACGGTTACTGGCCATCGTCCGCGGACACAAGCTTTGTAGTCGACAATGCACCATCAACAACACCCGCAGCTACAACTCAAACAAACTTAGCAACCACAGGCGACCTGATGACATACATAACACTTGCAGCAATCGCAATAATTATTGTAATCGCAATAGTTGGCGTATTGCTAGTAATAATGCTCAGGAAAAAAGCGTAATAACAGCACAACAAAAAAATCCCTTTTTCTTTTTTTAGTTTTGAAAGCATTCTAGAAAAGAATACGGTTAAGAAAGGTCTATCTTATAATTACGCTATAAAACAACATATTGGGACAAAGCAATTTACAATTTCTTAAATCGCTAATCTGTGCAACTAATTCTAATTAAACCATTGTGCAGCGTGATTCACAAATTTTTGAGCGCCCGCGCTAAATCCTTAATAGAGAGTTGCCCAACTTCATATTGCGCTGGAGAGATAATCAGCAAAATGGCAAAGTTTAAAGTAATAGTATCAGACCCTGAAACAGGAACTTCAAAAGTTGTCGAACTTGAAGAAGTACGTGCAGTTCCGTTCATCGGCAGAAGACTCGGAGAAATAATAGACGGTGCAGTGGTAGATTTACCAGCACATAAAGTGCAATTAATGGGCGGCTCCGATAAAGATGGCGTTCCCATGAGGGGAAACGTTCATGGTGGTGTTCGCCGAAAAGTTGTGCTCAGCGGTGGAGCAGGTTTTAGTCCAAAGAAAAAGGGTGAAAGAAGGCGCAAAACTGTTCGAGGAAGCACGATAACAGATGAAATTGCACAGATTAACATGAAAATCGTTGAAAAACCAGCAGCAAAGGCTACCGAAGCAAAACCACAAGTTGCTAAATAAGCACCAGTTTGACAAGTGCATGCTTAAAATTTATAAAGTAGCCAACAATTCATTCATAATTCATTAGTTTATAGTAAAGAAGAGAATGACATGAGTAACACTAGTAAAGCCTTACCCAAACAACCAGAAGTCAACATTGGCACAATAGGTCACGTAGACCACGGCAAAACAACCTTAGTACAAGCATTAACCGGAGTTTGGGCATCCAGGCACAGTGAAGAACTCAAAAGAGGCATCACCATAAAACTGGGCTACGCAGATATGCCTATTTACAAATGCCCAAAATGCGAGCCACCAAAAAACTATACAATTAAACCTTATTGTGAAGCTTGCAATTCTGAAGCAGAATTTGTTCGAGCGATCAGTTTTGTTGACGCACCTGGACACGAAGCATTAATGGCAACTATGCTTTCCGGTGCAGCCATTATGGATGGCGCGATTTTAGTTATCGCAGCTGATGAACCGTGTCCTCAACCGCAGACACGAGAACACCTTGCAGCTGCTGAAGTTAGCGGCATAAAGAATTTGATTATTGTTCAGAACAAAATCGATATAGTCGATGAGAAAAGAGCACTTGAAAGCTATAAAGAAATCAAAAATTTTATAAAAGGCACCGTCGCAGAAAAGGCGCCAATTATTCCGATCTCAGCTCAACGTGGGATAAACATAGATGTATTGCTTAACGCTATCCAAACAATTATTCCAACGCCAAAAAGAGATGATACCAAGCCACCTCTCATGTTCGTCATCCGCTCTTTTGACATTAACAAACCTGGAAGCACCATTGAGGGACTTGAAGGCGGAATCATCGGTGGAACCATTGCTCAAGGAAAATTTGCCGTCGGAGAAGAAATAGAAATACGCCCAGGCATCAGTGCTGAAAGAGAAGGAAAAACAGTTTATGACCCATTAATCAGCGAAATAGTAACTTTGAATGCTGGAGAACAAAACGTCAAAGAAGCCACTTGTGGAGGATTAATTGGAGTGGGAACTTGCCTGGATCCCTCTTACGCAAAAGCAGACGGCTTAACAGGCAGCATCGCTGGAAAAGCAGGAATGCTTCCGCCAACATTAACAGAACTTACTTTAGAAACTCATGTTTTAGAACGTGCAGTAGGAACTAAAGAGCTACTGAAGGTTGAAAAATTTAATCCTGAGGAAGTTCTGTTGCTTCACGTGGGTTCAGCGGTAAACGTAGGCAAAATTCTCTCAATAAAACAAAATGTAATAAAAGTCAAGTTGACTAGACCTATATGTGCTTTACCCGGTTCAAGAGTCGCCATCAGCAGAAAAATTACTTCACGCTGGAGACTTATTGGATACGGGCTCATTATAACGAAGTAAAAAATTGTTAATCTGTAGGTTTTATTATACCGTTTTTCTTCAAGAAATCATGTGCCATTTGAAGGACATCTTTAGCATTTTTGAAAGTTAGTTTTTCCATGGCATGGGAATAATCCAACCAGGCGAAGCCTACATGTTCAAAAGAAATCGTTACTTTATCGGTGTATGATTCCATTACAAAGAATACTACTTCCTTATGTACCGTTAGGCCTTGTCTGCGATAAAAATAGGCGATTGGTTCTCTAAAGTCTTCTATGAAGTGGGCTTCAGTTATACCCGTTTCTTCTTGCAGTTCCCGTACAACGGTTTGCTTTTCGGTTTCGTTTGGTTCCACATTGCCTTTAACAAAATCCCAATGTCCCGCTGCATAATTAAGAAGCAGATACTTTGTCAAGTCATCTTTCTTAAAGAAGATAACCGCACCACAAGATTTCTCGCGAAGCATTCATTCACCCAGCTCTTGCACAATTCATTTGCTTATTGTATTTAAAGTGATAGCAAGATGAGCCAAAGTTACATTTAAGCAATTTAAAACAATTAAAAATTTTTAAGCATGAAAAACAAATTTTTATTGGAATAGGAGCCGCACCAAGTGTCCGTATTACAAAAGAAAAATGATACACTGAAAATCATTTTAGATTCAAACGCATTTTTTGTTTCACTTGAGTTCAAAATAGATATTTTTACGGAAGTTGAACGTTTGATAAATCGAAATGTATCTTTTATTTTACTTTCGCCAGTTAAACGAGAACTTGAAATTCTAGCAAACAAAGAGTCACCTAAAATTCGCAGAGAAGCTGCTTACGCCTTAAAGCTTACTGAGAAATGCAAGTATGTTCCCATTGATAGCGATGAAAAAATGCGTACAGACGATGTCATAGTTAAGGTTGCTAAAGCTTGGAGTTCGCCTGTTTTTACCAACGATAGCCAACTACGAAAGAGGCTAAGAGATATAAGCGTCCCAGTGATTTATGTGAGACAAAAATCTCGGCTAGAGATTGACGGATTGATATAACCATGTTTAAGCTCATAACGTTGCAGGATACTATCCGCATTCCTCCTGAAACCTTCGGCAACCCTTTAGAAAAAGTTGGACGCGAACAAGTTAAGCAGAAATACGAAGGTGTTGTTGACGAGGAATTGGGATACGTAATTTCAGTTACAAGTATAGAAGTAAGTCCAATTGGCAAAATTATTCCAGGCGATGGAGCAACTTTTCACAAGGTAACATTTTCATTGTTAACCTTCTACCCAGTAATCCAAGAAATCGTAGAAGGAGACGTAGTTGAAATAGCAGATTTCGGCGCTTTCGTTCGCATTGGACCAGTAGATGCGTTACTTCACGTTTCACAGCTCATGGACGACTACATCTCTTACGATGAAAAGCAAGGTGTACTGCTGGGAAAGGAAAGTAAAAGAAAACTCACTACAGGTGACCAAGTTCGTGTTAGAATTACGGCTGTTTCACTAGGCAGAGCCGGAAGCTCAGGAAAAATCGGTGTAACTGCTCGACAGCCATTCTTAGGTAAATTAGATTGGCTAAAAGAGGCACCACCTACCCCAGAAAAGAAACAAGCCGAAAACAAAGAAAAGGCAGCATAAATAGGAGCGAAATTGAATGAGCGAAAAATCATGCACTAACTGTCATTTTATAACAAAAGAAAATGTATGCCCTAAATGCAAATCCACAAATTTTAGCGAAGACTTCAGCGGCTTAGTAGTTATGTTCGATCCAGAGAACTCAGCCGTCGCAAAGGCAATGAACATAAAAGAAAAAGGCAGATACGCACTAAAAGTCCGGTAAGTTTTTGGCGTTTTTGCGGTAGTTTCTTAACCTACCGAGCAATTTATTTTTTGCAAGTTCCGCTTATGAAAATACTGTATATCATAACTCCTGAGTTACGTATAAAATTGAAGGACCCTTTCGGTCTGCTAGTCACAGGTACCTCTTGTGAAACAATGGCTAAATTGAAGGAGTTTTTGGCAAGGGATAAGCCTCCTTTGATTATTTCTGTGGGCGATGTGGTTTCAAAAAATCTGCATCAAAATGCTATAAATCCACAAATTACAATTATTGACCTTGTTTCTCTTCGAAACCAAGCTACTGTGCCTCCGAAGGCACACGGAGAAGAAACTGTTAATGTGAAAAATCCGCAAGGAACCATAACGGAGGAGGCTATCGCCGCCATCAAAGAAGCCTTAACAAAAGGTGGACACACTCACATCGTTGTTGAGGGCGAGGAAGATTTACTTACTTTAATCGCAACTCTATATGCCCCAGAAAACGCTTATGTGGTTTATGGACAGCCATATTCAGGCATAGTTATTATAAAAGTAACATCTGAAAAGAAGGGTCAAGCTCAAGAATTCCTAAATGCCATGAAACCCTTA
Source organism: Candidatus Bathyarchaeota archaeon (assembly GCA_003164295.1). Taxonomy (GTDB): domain Archaea; phylum Thermoproteota; class Bathyarchaeia; order Bathyarchaeales; family Bathycorpusculaceae; genus Bathycorpusculum. The sequence continues at coordinate 278,678 of PLTA01000039.1, read as the reverse complement.
GAAAAGCTAAATAAGAAGAAAACTGTATGAACTTTACGCCTTAAAGTGAATATTAATGCAAATCAAAATTGAATCAACTAAAGATAACCCACTTCTGAAACGGAAAGAAGTAGTTTTCACTATTATCCAAGGTCCAAAAGAGAAAACACCTCCGAGGCTAGAAGTAAAAAGAGCCGTAGCCATTGAAATGAAAATTGCTGATGACGTAGTTTTCATTAAGAGAATGCATACAAAAACGGGAACGAGCATTACAACAGGAGATGCTAACGTTTACCAAAATGTTGCACAAGCGACATTTGTGGAACCTGAATATATTAGAAAACGTAATAGCCCACCTGAAAAACCTAAGGAAGAGGCCAAAGCATAATGTCCAAAAAACCACCAGTAAAGAAGGAAGATGCACCCGCTGCGGCAGCCCCAGCGGCAGAAGCAGCGCCAGCAGCAAAAACTCAAAAAGCTGAAAAGAAAAGAGAAAAGAAGCATAAAGAGGAAAAAGGGGTTCGTGCAATGTACAAGGCTGAAGGAGAAAAAGTTACTAGAGCCCGTCCGACCTGCGAACGATGTGGTCCTGGATATTTTATGGGGGACCATCACGATAGGTACACTTGCGGTCACTGTGGCTTTACCCGTTATAAGCAAAAATAAACAGTTTTAAATTCACCTAGCACGATTAGGTTCTGAGGACCGGCAATGCTTAGAGTAAACGTAACTATAACTAGCATTTCTGCTGAACGTTTTTGGGATATTAGAAAACCAATTCCGCCTATTCAGATAAACACTAACATTAATGTTGTCGGTATGGAAAAGAAACAAGATGGATCTTTAGAAGTACCGTTTGTTTTGTCAATTGGGTTTAATCCATCAATTGCTCAGATGAGCATTAAAGGAAATGCTTTTGTTACGGGCGAAAAAACCGAAATTGATAAAGCGCTCAAGGATTATGAGCAAAAAAAGCCTCCGGCACAGATAATAATTCAGTCCGTATCCAATGTTGTCTTTATTGAATCTGTACTTATATCTAGAATATTGAATCTTCCACCGCCAATTCCGCTACCACAGATTCCTGAAACAGGAAAACCGCCAAGCTCTAAGCCTGAAGGAAGAGATTACAGCGCGTAACTTGTCGCTTACAGGAATCCTTTAAATTTTCTCGCTACCGCATCAGCAATTTTTAGTTCTATTGGAAACTCAAAATACCGATGTTTCCATCTATATTTTGCCATACGTTTCATAATGCCATAAGCAATTTTGAATGCTGCATCGCGTTCCTTTATTCTTGATTGGGGATAAAATGCGCAGCGTGTGACGGCTGAAATTGTATGTAGTTTCTCAACTTGCGCTTTGGTGTGCCAAGGCGGATCGAAATGAAAAACATGGATACTGCCCCATTGCTCGAGTGATTGTGGCGATTTATATTCTGCTGGCAAAAACTCCATAACAGGGCTTGGGAACGGGGTATAAACAAATATGCCGTAATGTTGGGTTTTAGGATTTACTTCAGACATTTTGTCCATTAAATCAAAAGTTTGGTTCAAATCTTCGTCGGTTTCGCCTGGTAGACCACACATCCATGAAACGTAAGGTTCAATTGAAGGGGTCCAACGACGAAGATTCTTCACCGATTCCAACATTTGCTCTGCCGTGACATCTTTACAGATAAGCTGTTGCAGCCGCTCTGAGCCTGATTCGCCCCCAAAATCCAATTCAACGCATCCAGCTTTCTCTAAAAGCTCAAGAAAATCTTTGTCGTAAGTAGATAAATAATCGAATCGGCAATTGGCTCGCCATTGAATTTCAATTTTGCGTTTCAAAATTCCTTGGCATATATTTTCAACGCGTTTTTTGTCTACAAAAACGTTATCGTCAATTGGGTCTATTATTTTGACGTTTGGAAACTTTGTTAATATGTACTCGATTTCGTCAAGTACCCGTTTTGCGCTTTTTGCTCGCCATTTCTTTTTGTTAAAATAACTGTTGTAACAAAACCCGCATCGATGAGGACATCCTCGGCTGGTTTGAATATGAAAACGACCTGATTTTACCGATGGATATCTTTCCATTTGGAGCAGGTCATAGGGTAAGGCTATTGGTTCATCATCCAAATCAATTATGTTACCATCAGGATTATTTTTGATTAACCCGTTTAAATTATAAGTTATTCCTGCAACTGTATCGAGCGGTTCATTTAAGGCCAATGCATTCGCTAGGTCTTTGATGATTAATTCCCCTTCTCCTCGGACGACAATATCAACATAGTCGTTGCTTGCTGTTTGTTCTGGCAAAAGTGTCGGGTGAATACCGCCCCAAACAATAGGGGACGAAGGAGCCTGCATTCTTGTGTAACGTGCAAACTCTAGGGCATACTTGATTTGCAAACCACTCATGCAGCTTATACCTACAAAAATGGGATTGCCAACCTCAAAATGATGATAATCGTTAAGCCGCATATCAAGAATGCGAACAGTAAAACCTTCTTCTCGAAGCGAAGCGGCTAGATAGAGAAGCGAAAGAGGAACCTGGGGATCGGGCGCTTTAAATTTTCCGGGAAAAACGAGCAAAATGTCTTTTCGGTTATTGCCAGTATGTATGTTGCAAAAATGGGATAAACATGTCTGAGAACTGAACAACCCTAAAAACCTCATATTAAACTAGTTAGAGTTAAGCTTTTAATCTTTCCTAATTTTGAACCCTAAAATTCTTACATTACAAGAGAGCATTAAAGAAAATGCATATAAAAGAACAAGAAAAGAAAAAGTTAAAACTAAAAAACGGGTTTATTTTAGTGGCACATACATTGATGAACGTGATGCACCGATACCTGGGGTTCCATGCCTTACCGGCTTGTTAGTTATTGCGAATTCGCCAAGGTAGTGTCCAATCATTTCTGGTTTGATTTCCATGGCAACAAATTCTTTGCCATTGTGCACTTGAATTTTTACACCCACCATTTCAGGCAGAATGATTAGGTCTCGAACGTGGGTTTTTATACTGACGTCTTTGCCTTGTTTTTGTGCTTCCTTAGCTTCGCGTAGTTTTTCTAGCAGTATGCGTTGTTCTGGAGTTAAGCCGCGTTGTAGACTTCTTCTTTGGCGTGAGGGAAGCAGATTAATGAATTCGTCCATAGACATTCCTGTCAAACCGTTCAAGCTGTTTCCGCGGTAACTAAATTCTTTAGGCATTTTTCATCTTCACCTTAAACTCATTTTAAACGCTATAAACCTTCTTCCTAATTTTAGCGAATTGCCCGCTTCTTCTTTTGTCCTGGACCTCTTGCTGCAATTAATCCGACTTTTTGTCCTGGTGGTGCGCCATGTGATGTTGTTGTGCATCTGCGAGAGCTTCGTTTGCTGCTACCGTATGGGTGGCAAGCTGGAACCATTTTACGTCCGCTGACTCTCGGATACTTGTGACCTTTAGCTTTCATTAAATGGAACATGTTACCCGCTTTTAGGAAAGGCTTTTCGATTCTTCCAGACGCTGAAACTACGCCTACAGTTGATAAGCAATAGTCATCAACATATCTTGTTCTTCCGGAAGGCAAGCGTATCATGGTTCCTTGTGGGGTGTGACCGACAACTGTTGCGTATGCACCTGAAGACTTTGCCATTTTCCCTCCGTCTCCTGGGTGAAGTTCTAGATCGCAAACTAAGGTTCCTTCAGGTACTTTTCCTAAAGGAATAATGTTACCGATTTCTGCCGGAGCTTTTCCACCATAACAAATTTGTTGACCTGTGAAAATACCTTCGGGGGTAACTGAGTAGCAGGATAAGCCATTTTCAAATTTAATCAAGGCTATTGGTGAACCGCTACCTGGATTATGCATAAGAGCTTCAATTTTACCTGTTAAAGAAGCGTCAAAAGATAGTTTTGGTGCCATGATTGGATATTTTGCTGGAGCAACACGTTTGTGAGTGGAAGCGCGCCAGTTTTGGCCTCCGCGGCCACGTCTTTGTACTCGAATACGTTTTCCCATAGGTCATGCCTTCTAATAATTTTAGAGTATTCCTAATTTTATTGCGACATCTGAAGCTTTGTACTCGGGGGTTAGCTTCACAAAAGCTTTTTTTATACCTTGAGGTGTGATGAGCAGGTTTACTTTGAGTACTTTTACTTCGTAAAGTTCTTCAACAGCTTTTTTGATGTCGCTTTTTCCTGCTTTCAAGTTAACGATGAATATTAGTTTGTTGTCTCGTTCAACCATTAAACTGGCGGATTCCGTCATTAATGGATAAGAAATTACTTCGTTGGCGTCCATTATGCTTTTTCTCCTTTAGTATACATTTTATCTAATGTTTCAATTGCACCATTGGTCCACAAGGTTAATCTTCCCGGGTGAGTTCCAGGCGCCAACATTTCAGTGTTAAGATTTGCGACCGAAGTAACTTGAACACCTGGAACGTTACATGCCGCATCGGCTAAGCCTTTACCATTAACCACAACAATTAGTGGACCAACAGCTTGCTTCATTTTTCTACCTCTGTGTTTGCCTTTTCCTGCGCGAACTTTACGGCTGTTTCGTACTCGAGTAATATCGTCCATGATGCCTAAACTTGCAAATGCTGCTTCAACTTCTTTAGCCCTTGTTAAGCCCTCGATAGCATCATCAACTATCAAGGGGATTTGAAGTGCATTCGCGATCTTATGACCGCGTAAGGCAACGGTGTCTTTTTGGCCTGTAGCTGCAATTGCTGAGAATAATGCCAATTTAGCCTCTTTCTTTGGAATGCTTTTCAGGATTTTCTTTTCGGCTCTTGGTGGATGAGGCTGTCTTCCTTTAACGGTGCCTGGTGCAAAAGCTGCTCTTCCACTGCCGCCTTTTATGCGAGGGATTCTTGCAGTTCCGCTGCCGGTTCCACGTGATTCTGCAGTTGTCTTTTTTCCAGCCATTGGGTCTCTGCCTTGAGGTTGTATCCTACTGGATTGTATTGCTAACACTGCCCGTTTGATTACGTCTGGTCTTAATGGTGTTGAGAAAATGGTTGGAAGCGTCGTTTTTCCACTTGATTTTCCTTGTAAGTCAAAGATTTCTGCGTTTTTTTGTTCTGGCATGGCTTTTCATCCTATTTTCCTTGAGGAGACTCAAGAGACACATATGTAACTTGTGGTGGAGCCTCTGGAATTTCTGTTGGTGGACGGGCTGGAACACGCAAACGGATTTGGCGTTTTTCTGTTCCCGGAATGCTACCTTCCATTATAATATATGGACCTTTTACCTCGCCGTATCGAATGTATCCGCCTTTAACGTTTACTTCTTTACCGTCTTTTCCAATTTTTAATATGCGTTTATTGAATTCTATACGTTGGTGATAACCCATTTGGCCCGCTCTTGGAATTGAGTACATAAGGTGGTGGGGATTCCATGGTCCTAAAGTGGCAATGCCACGTTTTGTTTTTCTTCCTTTATGTTGCAGGCAGGTTACTCCCCATCGTTTAACTACTCCTTGGAAGCCTTTTCCAACGGTAATGCCAGCTATGTCAATGTATTGTCCGTCTTTGAATACTTCTTCAGGCGCTATGGTTTTGCCTAAAAGTTGTTTGGCATATTCAAATTGTTGTTGAATTGTGCCTCCGCCGATTTGGATTTCGCAGACTTCTGGCTTCTTCTTTGAGAGACTGGTTTGAGATGGTTGTGTTGCTGTGATTATTCGGATTGCGCTTGTTTGGTCAAGGTTTTGCTGGGCTTTTTCAAGCATGGCTTCGCTGTTGAAGGTTTCAGGAAGAACCAACAGTCGATCTAGGATTGCTGGTGGATCTTTCATCCAAACTTCGCCTATGTTTTGAAGCCCGTATGGTGTTTTTGTGTAAGTTCTAATGCCACATGCAATAATTGGTGGCGTTTCTAGTACGGTCACTGCTCGAACAACTTCTTTACCAAAGTTGGGTGAACGTTTACGATCTTCAATTGTGAAGACGTACGTCATACCGGCTTTATAGCCTGAGAACCCTAAGAGCTTAGGAGAGTCAGATTTGATTTTTGGCCAATATCGGATTCGCGCTGTTGGCTTTTTAGCGCGTTTCCTAGGTAAATAAGCAAGTGACCCATGTTTAGGAGCGTGAGTTTTACGATGTCCCATAGTACTTCCGCTTCGCGCCTTCAGCTAATAGTAAATTAAGTTATAAACGTTACCATTAGAAAAGAGAAAGCAAGCTATCTTTTGGAAAGCAAGTGCTTTTTAGCTTTCTATATTCAAACTGAATAATGTCTTATTTCCATTAATATTTTGCGGTCAGATTCTTGGACGTTTCTTACGTGTATTACTTTTAATCTGGAAACGTTTTTACATCGCAGACACAATCGTTGTATTCAAGCCGGGGTGGCGGAGTGGTTATCGCGCCAGCCTCGAGATCTAACAAAAGAGGGCTAAAAGGCAAGTTAGCTGGTGGGCTTCGCGCCCGCAGGGGTTCGAATCCCTTCCCCGGCGCCACCAACATAGATTTACCAGTAAAAGTTTTGTAGGCATCCTGGGTTTTTTGAGGATTTGTCTAAGCGTCACGTTAGATTTTCTAATTGTCAAATTATGTCAAATCGTATCAATTTGTGTCAAATTATGTCAAAAAATGTATCAACCTGCAACCAAATTAATCCTTAAAACAAAAAAGCAACTTGAAAAAGTTTGAGCAAAAATAGCACAAATCCTTCAATAAAGCACAAAAGGATAAAAAAAAAAGAAAATACAAAAAACAGAATCTGTATACAAAAGCATCAACCAAACATCCAAAAAACAATATGAAAACTGCTTTTCTTAGGTGATTTTAGGTTAATTTTATATGTCTAATCCTGAGAATATTTTATTGATGAGTGGATTTAGCAAAATGGAAAAGATTGCTGAAGGCATCAGTGACTTTGGTGATTTCAAAGCTATTTTGTTTAGCACATCTAATGGACGCCACTTTGTACGTTTTGAGCCATTAAATAATGCGGAAAAACCTTATATTGAGTGGCTCGACGGAGACGAGTATTTAGAGTGGCTCAGATTATGGGTTAAATGTTCAGCTATATAGAAAATTATGATTTAAACTAAAACAAAGTAGAAAAAGCTGTGCTGCAAAGTTTCTTAGTCGTTTGACTATTCAGTCATGTATGTTATGTCATCCCATGGATGCCTATAGAGACCTTGCTTAAGCCGTTTCTGATCCAGAAAGTGACCAGTCATGCCGATTGTTCTGCCCAGAACGAATATGCCGTTAAGAGCACCCATTTGAATATAGTCATCAGCTTCCTGTTTTGTCATTTCACTTCTTAACATATCAACAAAACAGATTCCGATACATCCATCCACATTAAGGATGAGATTATCTTTTTTGGCTGTTGTGACTTTTTCAACCTCAAGAGCGTAATTCAGAAGCGGAGTAGCTTTGAAGTGTTTTTTAGCGTATTCTTTCATTATGGTTACTCGCATGTCAGGATTGTTTACACTCTTTATCAGGTGGCCGATTCCCTGAATGGTTTCTCCTTTCTTTTTCATTTCCTCGACAAATTGCTCCGGAGTTAATCCTTTGTCGAACGCATAAGAGAACATTTGAGCAGCACCGTCAATGGCGCCACCAAATCTTGGACCAATAGTTAACATACCGCTTGCAACTGAAGAAATCAGATCTTTGCCTGCTCGAGCGGCAACTATAGTGTTATGAGCAGCAGAGACTGCCGGTCCATGATCAGCCGTGATCATAATCGACATCTCTATGAACTTAGTTGCATACGGTGGAAATTGCCGTTTAAACCAAAGAATGCTTAGTACTCCACCGATTCCTATGTCTTTCTTGATAACTTCAGAAATCGGCATCTTGCCATAGAGTAATTCTTCTCCTCGGTCATCTGAAATCGTACAAATGAAATTAGCAGGTTTCCTAATTAGCCCTTCTTTAAGTGCCTTCGCATAATCCATCGGGATCTTGGGCACTGGCGGTTCCGGTTTTGGCTTGATAATGGCTTGGCAAACCAGACGCTCATAAGTTTCCCTTATTTTCTGGTCATAATCATCATATGAAGTTGGAACTATAGCCCCAGCGTTTCTTAACGCATTATTTTTTGCATCAGCAGTTTCTACATCGCAGCTTGCTTTCGCTCCGGCATGTCCAAACTGGACTTCAGTTTTAAATGCTTTTGAACATGTTCCCGTGACCCAAATCACCAATGGCTTGGTAATCTTTTTGTTTTTAATAGCTTCTGCAATTTCATATTCAGCGGTACCGCCTACTTCCCCTAGGCATACCAACATTTTGATTTCTGGAATACACTCAAATCTAAGCAGATGATCGAGAAGGGTGGAAGCAGGATAGGTGTCTCCCCCAATAGCTATGCCTTCGTACAAACCGTCTGTATTTCTTGCAATAATATTATATGCCTCGTTACTGAGACCACCAGATTTAGATACAAATCCCACAGAACCCGGTCTATGAAGCTTGGAGTCAACTATGTTTTCGATTGTTCCTCCTGCGTTACCTATTTTGAAAGCTCCAGCCTTTATACCACCTACAGTAGCGGGTCCAATAATGATTTTTCCCAGAGCTTTTGCTTTAGCAGCTACCATTTTCATTCGCCGCTCAGGCACTCCCTCCGCTATAACTACAACAGTTCGAATCTGCGGTAATGAAAGCGCTTCCTCAGTTGAAGATGCCGCCGATCTGAATGATGCAAAATTTATTACAACATCAACATTTGGATGTTTCTCAGTTGCTTTTGCGAAGGTTTTGTACATAGGTATTAAGATTTCTTTCTTACCGAAGAAAAATTTTGAGAAACTGTCGGATCCTGTAGGATTGATTATTGCTGCAACTGATGGGGTTTCTCGACCTGCTACATAGTCAAAATCCAGCATTCTTTGAGTTGCTGCGGTCTGATTATTATAAATAAATGCTTGAGTCTTTTTATTGAATAACTCGCAGTTAGAAATTTTGCTGGGTATTTGTTTTGCCATACTATTTTTCGTCCTTCAAAGCAATCGAAACTATTTTAGTCATGTGAGTTTCAGGTCCGTACACTTCAACCGGCACTCCTAATTTCTCACCGAGTTCTCGCATTTGAAACAGACCTTCCTTATAGTTGGGACCACCTCTTCGAACGTAAATCTTGACTTTATTTTCCTGAAGATTTTTCTGATATTCTTTAAGTGCCTTAATAATTCCTTTAAAGGTACTTGCGACATCTGTGAAATTTGCGATGCCGCCGCCGATTAGCAAAAACTTTCCCTTTGGATGTGGCTTTTGTGTCATGACGTCAAGTATTGTTTTCGCATAACAGTACGTAAATTCCTCGCTTGGATCACCTGAATATTCCCCGTAATTCGCTAGTTCATGCATAAAACCAAGGTCAGTAATAGTATCTGCAAAAATAACCGATGCACCGCCGCCTGCAACCATCGTCCATACTCTTCCTTCAAGATTAAGAACAGTTAACTTGAGAGATGCTCCAGTCTTAGAATCCAAATCTTCAATGTAAGCTTCTTCTTTAGTAAGAATTCGACCAAACGGTGCTGGGAACTCTACGTTGCCCCACTTTGCACCGCTTTCAAACTCTGCTGTGCTATCGAGTTTAGCTGCAAGATCAACAGGAACAATGGAGTCATTCGTCACCACAATCGGGTTTATTTCTAAATAAGTGAAGTTGAGGTCTGCATAAAATTTGAACAAGGATTCCATAAAGCCCGCAAGGATTGCTTTACGATCAGCTGGTACCTTCATGAGAAGTTTCTTCTTAATTTCATCCGCACTTGGGAAGGTTCCGATGGGCACTTCCAAACGGGAAGCTTTGCTGTCAACATCTCCGACATTTACCCCTCCTTCATGATAGAACAGTATTGTATCGCCCTCTTTGGTCGACATTACTGCAACGTAGTATTCATCTGAATCCCTGTAGGGCACGAACGGCTTGATTATAAAGTGTGTTAGTTGCCCCACTGTTCCTTTGTCTAGTGGTTTTCCATTGGAATCAAACTTGCCGTAGATGGTTATCGGTGTCTTGGATTTTTCCTGTATCCACGCTTTGGCTTGATCGTAGTTTGCACCGACAAGAACTAACTTGTTTTTTCCTCTGCGTTTAATGAGTTGGTCGGGTTTAACAACTAATTTCTCGGTTGTAAGCCATGGATATTGTTTGGGTAACTGAGCCATATCAGTTCCAGGGGACACTGTTACTATTTTGTCGGAAATCGAGTATTTTCCGTGCGAGTACTCGGGTAAGAGACGAGCGAGCATTCGCGTGCCGTCAGCTTCTCTAATCGCTTTATGCGCCATTTTGTATCTACTCTAATCGAGTTTTTTCTTGAGTCTCTTTGCTACTTCGGCAATAAACTCTTCAGTACCAACCTTTGTATTATTCGGGTTGGGATTAGCCACAACCATCAAGTCACCTGTCATTACACCGTTTTCAACAGTTTCAAGAGCAGCCTCTTCAAGCTTCGTTGCGAAATCCACCACTTCAGATGTCTTGTCTATCTCACCTCTCTTTTTAAGACAACCAGACCAAGCGAATATCAGAGCCATCGAGTTGCTTGAGGTCTTTTCACCTTTGAGGTACTTGTAGTAGTGTTTTTGAACGGTACCGTGTGAAGCTTCAAATTCATAATATCCTTGTGGACTGACAAGAACAGAGGTCATCATGGCCAAGCTGCCATAAGCTGAACCCAACATGTCACTCATTACGTCGCCATCGTAGTTTTTGCAAGCCCAAAGCAAACCTCCCTCAGTCTTCATTATTCGGGCAACGGCATCATCAATAAGAGTGAAGAAGTAATCAAGCCCAGCTTCTTTGAATTTGTTTTCCCAGTTCTTCGTGTACTCTTCCTCAAAGATCTTTTTGAATTGGGCATCATACGTTTTAGAAATCGTGTCCTTGGCGCCAAACCAGAGATGAACTTTCTGGTCATAAGCATAGTTGAAGCAAGCTTTCGCGAAACTCTCAATTGACTTGTCGGTATTGTGAATACCTTGAATGACGCCCGGTCCTTTGAAATCTTGAATTGTGCCACGCCATAGTTCTCTGCCTGCAATGTTAGTGAACAATAATTCGGCTTTTCCAGCTTCTGGAACTCGATACTCACAGTTTTTGTACACGTCCCCATAGGCGTGTCGTCCAATGTGGATGGGTTTTTTCCAAGACCTTACGGCGGGAAGAACGTTTTTAACCAGAATCGGAGCCCTAAAAACTGTCCCATCCAACGCTGCTCTGATGGTTCCATTGGGACTACTCCACTCTTTCTTGAGATTGTATTCTTTAACACGATCTTTGTTAGGGGTGATTGTGGCACATTTTACCCCAACACCGTATTTCTTTATGGCTTCTGCAGCTTCCAGAGTAATTTTATCGTCAGTTTCATCTCTTTGTTTTAGTTGGAGATCGTAATATTCAAGTTTCATGTCGAGATAAGGCAAAAGCAACTGGTCTTTTACCATATGCCACATTACCCGAGTCATTTCGTCGCCGTCCATTTCAACGATTGGTGTCTTAACAACTATTTTTTTCATAATAATTCCTCGGTTAGTTTTGCTTGACGGTGTAGGGTAGCAAGCCACCTGCATAAAGAATGTCTTTCTGTCTTTGAGAAAGGTTGTATGTAAGCTCAATTTTGAGATTCTGTGTTTTGTTTATCAATGTAACTGGTTCGTTATTCTTTAGTTTCTTTTTAATGTCTGGTATCTCAATCTCGTCACCTTGATCTATTTTGTCATAGTCAGCTATGTTTTTGAAAGATAGTGAGATTATTCCAAAGTTCACAAGATTGGCTGCATGAATTCGCTCAACCGATTTTGCTACGATTGCTTTAACACCAAGATACATTGGGCATAGTGCGGCATGTTCTCTGGAGCTTCCTTGACCGTACGATTCACCGGCAACGATGACCGTGGCTAATCCTTTCTTTTTTGCTTCCAATGCTCTTGTTGGAAATGCTTTGTCGATCGGTTCGAAAACATATTTTGAGTACTCTGGCACGTTTGAGCGGTATTTTAGTCTGGCTCCGGCGGGCATTATATGGTCTGTTGTGATTTTATCGCCGACTTTTATGCCGACTATTCCCGCAATTTGCTCGGACAATTTGTCATTAACTGGCGGCGTCCCGATGTTCGGGCCTCTAACAATTTCAATGTTTTTATCTGCGTCCTTTGGAAAGATAAACATGGAGTCATCGATGAGGAATTTTGTTGGCATACTAACATTTGGGTATTCGATGCCAGCATTTCTGGGGTCAGTGAGCTTTCCTGTGATTGCTGACACAGCTGCAACTTCTGGGCTTACAAGGTAAACTTGTGCGTCTGCAGTGCCGCTTCTTCCTTCAAAGTTTCTATTACTAGTTCTAAGAGAGACACCAGTCGATTTGGGACTCTGGCTATTGCCAATGCAGAAACCGCATGTAGCCTCCAATAATCTAGCGCCAGAATCTAGAAGATCCCCTAAATAACCATCCCTCGTTGCCATCTGCAACACTTGTCTTGAGCCTGGTGCAACTCCGAATGACACATCAGGATGCACTTTTTTGCCCTTCATTATTTTAGCTACAGTTGCGATTTCTTTGTAGGAAGAGTTAGTGCAGGAGCCAAGCATAACTTGGTCCACCTTCATATCTTTCATATCAGCTACTCGAACCACGTTACCTGGGCTATGCGGCGCTGCTGCAAGTGGTTCTAACGCGTCAAGATCAAGGTCTACGACTTTATCATATTCTGCATTATCGTCAGCTTTCAGTTCGACCCAATCAGCTTCCCTACCCTGTGCCTTAAGGAACTCTTTTGTCTCCTCATCCGAGGGGAATATGGATGTTGTAACACCCATTTCGGCGCCCATGTTTGTGATTGTAGCCCTTTCTGGAACAGTGAGGCTTTTTACTCCGGGTCCAGAATACTCCATCACTACGTCTACGTTGCCTTTTACCGTGAACATCTCTAGCATCTTTAGAACAAGATCTTTGGCGGTAACCCAAGACTTGAGGCTGCCTTTCAGATTTATTTTGTAGACTTTTGGACAATTAAGATAGAATTCGCCTCCGCCCATTGCCACTGCAACGTCCAATCCACCTGCCCCGATAGCTATCATTCCAATTCCGCCACCGGTTGGGGTGTGACTGTCAGAGCCAAGAAGTGTTTTCCCTGGCTTGCCAAACCGTTCCAGATGGACTTGATGGCAAATCCCGTTTCCCGCTTTGGAGTAAATGATTCCGTATTTGGCGGCTACCGTTTGTAGGTATTTGTGGTCATCGGCATTCTCAAAACCAACGTGGATAGTGTTATGGTCAACGTAACTTACTGAAAGCTCTGTTTTTACCTGTTTTAGACCCATCGCTTCAAACTGAAGATAGGCCATTGTTCCTGTAGCATCTTGGGTGAGAGTTTGGTCAATTTTTATGCCTATTTCTTTGCCAGGTATGTATTCACCGGTTACTAAATGGGTTTCTAGTATTTTTCGTGTAAGGGATTTGCCCATAAATGTTTCTTCCTATGGAAAGATTTGTTTTTCTAATCTGCATATAAAGGTTGTCAATTTATCAGACGACATAAGAATTCTAATATTTACTTAAACAGATTGCAGATATTTCAATACTTTAAACTTAAAAGATAAACTTAAACCTTTAGCGGTTTATTTCTTGGAAATTTTTCTGTTAACCACATTTTCCTAATTGACTTAGTCTGCGAAGGTTCACTTGCCTTTGTTTCTAGTGCTTACTTTTGCATGTTTTTGCTTTGCTGACGGTTGCGCACTCTGCAAACAAATAAAGGCTCCAAATAAGGAATACAACCTGAAAGACAAAGAAATAAATAATTTGCTCAAAGGGACACCTAAATTCTGCTCTTGAAGTTAACTACAACTTAACTTTCCTTTTTCTTCCGTATTTTTGCAAAAACTTTCGAAATCCTTCCGTATACTTCCGTTTAATTCCTCAACCCGCAACCAATCTAAACCTTAAACCAAAAAAACAACCCAAAGCACAAAGAATAATATTAGCACCAAAAAAATGCCTTAGACTGCTGAATAGAATGGGATTTAACCCATAATTGTCGGGTTAACATTTTCTTCATTGATGTGATGCATAACATGTATAGCTAAACCCGTAGCTGCACCCGCAGAGAGCCCTATAAGTAAATTGTTAAGTGGCGCATATTGCCCAACCAACCCAAAAACTACCAGTCCATCGAAAACTAACGCTACTACCAAGTAACCAATACACCACATTTTAACGCTCATTCCTCGGGGCTTCTCGATGCCAATGCCGCCTAAAACTCCAAACATAATTAGAAAACCTACAAGAGCGTAAATCCAATCGTAACTCAAACATTTCACCTGCTAGTCTGGCTATGTTCATTTAGAGCTTTATTAGTTTATCCCATGCAAACAGCTTTTGAAGACGCGCCATTGTTAACCAGGGTGAACACCGTTACACTTTTATTACTTTCAATATGGATGTTAAACATCTTAAGGATGTGGATGGATTAACAAAATTCGACGCTAGACAATGCCATAAATGGGCTCAACTTTTACTTACAAGACAAGAAAAACTCAACCAAGCCTTAATCGCTATAGCAAAAAAAGACTTTGATTTGGCAAAGCGTCTGTATTTTCAAATTTTCAACGGAGTTAACGGTGGCACACAAACTGATCCAGGTATGGCTGGCTCGCTTTTGTATCATATGGCTATGGTAACAAAAATGGAGTCGGAAACTAAAGTCTTAATTGACGAGTTAAATGTTGATTTACCTGACGTTTCCCAAAAACTCAGCAGGATTTACAGCGACTTCGAATCCGATGCAAAAGAACTTGTTAATAAAATAACTCCTTTTACTTTAAACTATCAGGAAATAACATCAACACCATACCTTGGAACAGAGGAAAAAATCAACCTTTTCGCAAACTTAAGCAAAGGAAACAAAACAGTTGAAAAACTACTAACTAACAAGAATGCTGAGGCATCGGTAGCTTTACAAAAACTGTTTCGTGATTGGGCAGATCAGATTATTCGAATGCGTTTAATTCAAGAATATGAAACAATCAAGGGTTTACTAGTTCTCGATGAACTTTCAAAAAACATCGACTTGCCAACACTTGAAAAAGCAATGCAAAACGTTCAAGACAAGTTTGGTCAAGAAACAGTTAACATCGCTCTTGATGTAACGCTTAAAGTTGGCATGCGAAGAGAAAAACTTCAATCAATCATGCTAAGCGACCACTTCATTAATTACACAATGTCAACCGACACGTTAGATGGGCACATGGAGTTTTTGAACTGCCCAATTTTTGGAAGCCACAATTACACTCAGAAAAAATACCGTGTTACCCCAGAAGTATCTTCACTTTTTTGCACACATTTTTGTTTTGCACACGCCAAAGCAATGTTAGACACAGTTCTTCCTTTCCCATTTACACTTTGGCAGCCTAAACGATTAGCTACCCATGACAACTGTGAATATTACCTGAAACTTGCCCATTCACCAGAAGCAAAAGCCCCTGAACACTTTGTTCCCCTAGTTATGTCATGGAATGTAACGCGTGAATGCAACATGAAGTGCTCGCATTGCTACATCAATGCCACAGACAAAAAACTGGAAAACGAATTAACCACAAAAGAAGCCAAAAACCTCATGGATCAAATTTACCAAGTTAGCGCACCACTTTTGATACTGAGCGGCGGTGAACCTCTTTTGCGCCCAGACATTTTTGAATTAATTACATATGGCTCAAAGAAAGGCTTGAAAATGGGGTTAGGTAGCAACGGAAGTCTCATCGATGACAATGTAGCAAAAAAACTCAAGGCAGCAGGTATAGCTACTGTTTCCATTAGTTTGGATTCAAATATTCCAGCGCAACATGATGAGTTTAGAGGAGTAGCTGGAGCATGGGAAAAAGCCGTTCAAGCATGTAAGTCTTTGAGAAAAAATAATGTTCTTGTTCAGGTTAACACAACTTTAACCCATCAAAACTACAACCAAATAGATGACATAATGTCATTAGCTGAAAACATTGGCGTTGAAAACTTCCACTTGTTTTTCCTTGTTCCAACAGGTCGAGGAACCAAATTAACCGACATTTCGCCAGAAAAATATGAGGAAATGATAACAAAAACATTTGCAAAAACTGCAAACCACAAACTAAACGTAAGACCCTCATGTGCGCCGCAGTTTATGAGAATAGCCAAAGGGATGGGCTTAGATATGCGTCAATGGATTCGCGGTTGCATCGCAGGATTATATTACTGCCGCATTTACCCCAATGGAGATGTAACACCTTGTCCGTATCTACCAATTAAATTGGGAAATATTCGCGAAAAAAGCTTCAAGGAAATATGGTTTAACTCCAAAGTTTTCGAAGACCTAAGAGAGCCAAATTCATTGAAAGGCAAATGCGGCGTCTGTGAATATCGCTCTTTATGTGGTGGTTGCCGAGCCCGCGCCTACGGTCTCTCAAATGACTTCATAGACTACTGCGGAGACCTACATGAACCCGCAGAGCAAAAAAATGATTATCTAACAGAAGATCCATGGTGCGTTTACCAACCAAAAAATGTCACCGAAAAAAACGAAGACATGAAAAGTTGATGGAGCTAGAAAAACCATAAGTCAGGTTTTCCATAATTATTATCACTTTTTGGGCAATTAGCTGCATTTTACATTAAAAAACGGGCAAATTACATATTAGTTGTCCATGTAAATGAGGAATTTTCCGCCTGTGCTTTTTTTTCCCAAAATACCCATTTCACTGGTTATTTCCAATTTAAAGGTCAATTTTTAGTTATTTTGACCTGATTTTTTCAAAAGGTACTCCCTAAAATTCCTCAAAATTGAGGAATGCCCCATAAAATTTTAGCACGCTAAAGGAAAATCAACACGCGAAAAGTTAACTAAAAAACGCATTTACAGAAACTATTTAAACCATGGATGTCTTTCAAAAACTTTAATCGGCAGTTAAAACGAATTTGGCAGCCCGCAAAGACAGAAATCGGGAAATGTGGACCGCCAACAAAAAAAAGGGCGATAAATATATGACAAGAGTCCACAAATTCACAAATACAAAGGACCCCCAAGCGGCAACTACAACATTAAATGTTATAAAAAAGCATTTCAATTTCAACCAAACTCTATCCCGCATGCTCTTTGCAAAACAGCATTCAAGAGATTTTGAATGTTAAGGGGGCAACAAGAATTTCACATGGCGGCCTATCAAGAAATTTCTGGGGAATGTTCAAAGAAACATCCTTAGCGTATTTTTTTGACATAGCGGGATTGGCTGCCGGGTTTTTAATAGCTTATCAACTTAATGTTTTCAGACTCTCCCCTTGGGCTTTGGCGCTTTATCCAACCCTTATAAGCACAAGAGTCATCAGCGGTTTACTTAGCGGCCGTTTAAGCACTGGACTACATCTTGGCACTATTTATCCACGATTTTCTGGAAATACCAAAAGCTTCCACAAATTAATTCACGCCATAATTGTATTGACCCTAGTAACAAGCTTAGCAGTAAGCGTAATTTCTTTATTATTCGGTTATTTGCTTTGGGGAATAGCCCTAACCGATTTTCCGGCCATACTATCAGTAATGGTTTCAACACTAGCAATGGGTCTACTTTTTTCTTTTGTAACCATAAAAGTTGCTTTTGTTTCTTTTAAACGAGGATTAGACCCAGATATAGTTGTTTACCCGATAATTTCGACTGCAGCAAACATTTTCATAACACTTTGTTATATTGCAGTTCTTAACCTCTTCTTCTTTTTGCCCTTTTTGGGCAGATTAACAATAATTGCTTTTGGCTTTACCCATGTCTTACTCGTTTTATACTTATTATCGAAAGATAAGAAAGAACCTGAATTCATAACGACTATTCGTGAATCGATCATTATGCTTCTGGTTGTATCTTTACTGGTTACTCTAACGGGAACAATTTTTAAAGGAATAAGCAAGTTTGCTGCAAACCGAAAAGAAATCTTCACAATTTATCCAGCTTTAATAAACATGGTAAGTAATGTCGGTTCAGTTGTGGGTTCAACTGCTAACACTAAACTTGCTTTGGGTTTGCTGAAGCCTTCTTTTTCATCAATAAAAAATCACACTAAAAACATCGCGAGCTCCTGGCTCGCGTCGTTTTTAATTGTCACCATTTTGGCCTTCATATCTCTCGGAATTAACAGAGTTTTTGCTCTGCCAAATGCACTTAGTTTCATAGGAGTAATCTGGCTATCAAATGTCATAGCTGTCATAGGTATAGTCCTCATATCCTTTGGAATTTCAATATTGACATTCAAAAGAGGATTGAACCCAGAAAATTTTGTGATTCCTATCGAAACTTCATTATCTACCATAGTGACATCAATCGCGTTGCTTGCAGCATTAATTTTAATTGGGGTTTAAGGAGTATGATTAAAATAATCAAGAGCACTAAGTTATTTTGGAGAGCGGCCTCAAGGGATGCCTAAATTTGAAAAGATAGAATACAAACCTATCCCGGTTCGAGAACTTTTACTTGAAATGAAAAATCTCTCGGAATTAATGATCGATTTAGCCTATTCGTCGGCTTTATACAATGATAAAGATCTCGCTCAGGATGTTCTTGCCCTCGAAAGCCGAGTAGATACATTAACGTATCTTTTAGATATGGAAATAATGGTAGCTTCTCGAAATCCTAAAGATGCAGAGGCAATGGTAGGCATCTCCAGAGTAGCTTCGGCAACAGATAAAATTTCAGATGCAGCAGCCGACATAGCCGCAATCGTAACTCGCAACATTGGCATTCACCCCATAGTCGGCGAAATCTTTGAAAAAGTAGAAGAACGCCTAATGAAAGTTACTGTTAAAGCGAACTCAGCGATAGTGAAGAAAAGAATAGAGGAACTTGATTTAACCGCAAGAATGGGGGTTGATATCATTGCCATACGTCGAAATCATGATTGGATTCTCAATCCCAAAAAGACAGAGCGAGTTTTTGAAGGAGATATTCTAATTACACGCGGAGCGCAATTGGGTATTGAAGAGTTTAAAGACTTAGCCGAAGGAGAACTGGCAAAGCTAAACGTTCAAGAACGAGCTAAATTTGAAGAAATCGTTTCGCGCTTTGTTGAACTCAAAGATACATCCGAGTTAATGCTCGACCTCGCATATTCTTCACTTCTATTAAACAGTACACAGCTTGCTGAAGAAGTTGAAGCACTCGAAGAACGCATGGATCAGTTGCACACAGATTTTGAATTGCTTGCGTTAACAAGTGACTTCAAAAAAGAAGAAGCCCCAGGTTTTCTAGGTTTAATCAGGCTGGGGGTAGCCACAGAAAAAATTGCTGATGCCGCCGCAGATATAGCTGAAGTTGTGCTGAGAGGCATCGAACCCCACCCTATTTTGAAATTGACAATCAAAGAGGCAGAGGAAACAGTCGCCCAAGCGTGCGTTACAGCAGAGTCACTCCTTGTAAATAAGACCTTGAAAGAAGCGCGTATCCACGAAGAAACAGGGATGTGGGTTTTAGTAATTAAAAGAGGAGAGAAATGCTTGCGGCCAAGAGCAGACTCAAAAATTCAAGAAGGCGACGTATTAGTTGCTTCAGGATACGCTGAAGGCGCTGATGACTTAAAGAAGCTGGCATCTCCAACCCAAACCTGCAAGGTCGAATAGTTAAAATCTTGATTCCAGATTCATCAACTATAAACCAGTAATCTTACTTATTGTGAATAGAGAAGAGTGGAAAAAACGTCGCTTACTTGCCCGAATCCTCTATGCAACAAAAACTTTGACAAACCACTTAAAACCTTAAATTTACAGCAGGATTCGCGTGAACCGTACTCCGCATGTCCATACTGTTTGACTGAAATAATAATCATGGCTCAAGTTGAATCAGATAATAAATCAGAAAAAGCAAGCGCTGAAGCAATTTCATGTAAAGAGAAAACAACCCAAAATAAAAAGAAACAGGACTCTTGCAATTATCATCTTGGATATTTAAGCGAACGAGTGAAAAAAGAGAAGATTCCGGACGAATGCCTTTCCTGCAAGGATATCCTTGAATGTATGCTTAAAAAAATGAGACAAGAAACGTAACCAGAACAAATCTTAGCTTTAAGTAATAAAAAAATTAAAGAATTGAAATATAAGAAAAATTTATTTTAGTTTATTTCTTTTTCTTAGGTACAGATTTTTCTTCGGTGGCAGTTGCCTCGGCTTGTTGAGCTGGTGCCTCTACTTTCGGCTCTTCTTTTTTCTCTTCTATTTCAGTTGTTATTTCTTCGATTGGTTTTGGCGGCGGTGTTGTTGCCATTGTCCATCCTATCCATGCTCCGATCGCTAAGATAGCGATAAAGGCTATGGACACAAGAATCAGTACAGCATCTAGTCTAACGGTGGCAGGATCCCATCCGAACAACTGTTTAGGAACAGCTACTAGAACTACAAATCCGATAGCGACTATAACGCATACTGCGAGTATTGCTCCACCTATTCCTTGATCTTTGCTAACCATTTAAGTCACCACTTTATAGCCATGTATTATGTCAAGCAATTTAAAGTTTGTCATGTAGGGAGTGAGCTCTTGTTTATGTTGTTCCCATTTCCCAAGTTGACAGGTATTTTTTCTGTTCGGCAGTAAGCTCATCGATTGTTACACCCATTGATTTCAGTTTTAGCTCCGCGACTTTTTCGTCAAGCTCTTTTGGAACTGTGTAGACTTTTGTTTGAAGCTTTGCGGTTTTAGCTATGTATTCGGCGCATAAGGCTTGGTTTGCAAATGACATGTCCATTACTTCTGATGGGTGTCCTTCTGCGGCGGCCAAGTTAACAAGTCTGCCTTCTGCGAGGAGGTAAAGTTTTCTGCCGTCTTTTAATGTATATTCTTCCATGTTGGGTCGCATCGTGCGTTTTGCTTTTGTGAGCGAGTCCAAGTCTGGTATGTTGATTTCCACGTTAAAGTGTCCGCTGTTACACATGATTGCGCCGTCTTTCATAATTTGCATGTGTTCTTTGCGGATAACGCTTATGTCGCCTGTGGCTGTGACAAATATGTCACCAATTGGAGCTGCTTCAGCCATGGTCATTACCCGGTAACCGTCCATGACTGCTTCTAGAGCACGTGTTGGTTGAATCTCTGTTACTATAACATTGGCGCCTAAACCTCGGGCGCGCATGGCTATACCTCTGCTGCACCAGCCGTATCCGCCTACAACAAAATTTTTGCCAGCGAGCAGAACTGAGGTTGCCCGCATAATACCATCAATGGTGCTTTGACCTGTTCCATATCGATTGTCAAAGAGATACTTTGTGTACGCGTCGTTAACGGCTACAATGGGGTATTTGAGGCTGCCATCCATTTCCATAGCTTTTAGTCGGACAACACCTGTAGAGGTTTCTTCTGTCCCGCCTTTGATGTCTTTAATCTGGTTTGGACGTTTGCTGTGGAGCATACCGACAACATCAGCACCATCATCCATAGTGATAGTTGGTTTGAAGTCCAGAACCATATCGATACATTTGTAATAATCCTCTGTATTTTGTCCTCTCCAAGCAAAAACATGAACGCCACTATCAGCTAACGCAGCGGCGACATCATCTTGCGTAGAGAGAGGGTTAGAGCCGCATAATGCGACGTTGGCGCCTCCAGCAATGAGTACTCTAATAAGAACTGCGGTTTCTTTGGTCACGTGAAGGCATGCGGCCAGAGTTTGGCCTTTAAGCGGTTTTTCCTTTTCAAATCGGGTTTTTATTATTTTGAGTACGGGCATGTGTTTTGCTGCCCATTCAATTTGTAAGTGACCTTGAGGTGCTAAACTTTTATCTTTAACTTTGAATTCTTCCATGAATATTACCTCTTTTTAGGGAACATTGTGTCTTCAACTATTTAGAATTTGCTTTATATTTGGAGTAGTTTATAATTTAGAGAAGTTCAAGTTTAGTTTTAGAAGCTGGAAAAAGTTTAATTATGGCTCATCCAACGCTAACTGTTAGAGGGTGTACGTTTGAAAGAAGCTTTTGCCAAGTTTATTAAATCCAACTTAGGAACCAAAACCTTGCTAATTACATGCGGGTTACCCGGAACCTGGAAAACGGAAACTGCAGAAGAAGTCTCAAAAATCAAAGGTTATACAATTCTCCGAAGTGACATTATTCGTTTAGAAGTACTCAAAAACGAGGATGTTTTTGACCCCAAAGTGGCGGGAAACATGAACAAACGTATGTCTGTTTACGATGAAGTCTTCCGGCGAGCAGACGAACTTGCGGGAAAAACAGATAATGGCATTATTTTAGACGCCACCTTCGTTACACAGGATCTACGTAAGCGAGCAGCGGAAGTTGCAGCCAAGCATGGCATGCAGTTTGTGATCATGCAGACAAGTTGTCCGCAGGAAGTTTCTGTAGCACGAATTGAAAGACGAACCAAAGAAAA
Source organism: Candidatus Bathyarchaeota archaeon (assembly GCA_003164295.1). GTDB lineage: Archaea > Thermoproteota > Bathyarchaeia > Bathyarchaeales > Bathycorpusculaceae > Bathycorpusculum. The sequence continues at coordinate 256,342 of PLTA01000039.1, read as the reverse complement.
GTACGAATCAAATGCTTTAACCGTAGACGCCTATCTTGCTAACCAGAAAAAATTTGAGCCCGTTAATACCGAAGAAATAAAAAAAGAAAACCCATCGCTAAAGATACTCCATTTAACAGTTGATACTTGCCGCGATAATGCCGAAGATTGGTATGTGATAGGATTGGAGAAAAAGTAAGCAGGCTCGTCCAAAATGATAATCGACCTGCATATTCACTCTAACGCATCAGATGGAAAATTAACAGTTCAGGAAATTTTTAAAGAAGCTAAAGATAGAAACATCGGCTTTTTAGCAATTACAGACCATGACTCAATTAGTTGCCAAACTCAAGTAACTTCCCTTGCAAAAAAAGAGGGCATCCGACAAATCACGGGAGTAGAATTAAATGTGACTTTCTCTCACCCAAAATATCATAAGGGCGAGCCTGTTTCGCTGGATTTTTTAGGATATCAATTTGACCCCAACAATCATGCGTTTGAGAACAAACTGGAAACAATTGCAAAATATAGACAAGAAAGGGCCACAAAAATTCTAAACAACCTAAATATAGAATTTAAAAAAGAAAACATTCCAGCATTAACAAATGATGACCTAAGACAGATTGAAGAGTCGGTTGATGGAGTGCTGGGTAGACCGCATATTGCTGACTATTTAATGAAAAAGAACATTGTTAAAACGCGTCAGGAAGCATTCGATAAATACCTTGTAAAATGCGATGTCCCCAAGTACCCGCTTCACTTAAAAGAAGCATCAAACCTTATCAGAAGTGCTGGCGGAAAACTGATTTTAGCACACCCAAATGATCCCCATGGAACTTCCTTGGCATCACTATCTAAATCATTGGTCGAGCAAACAGAAATTATTCAAGACAAAATGGTGCCCTATCTTGACGGCGTTGAATGTTGGCATTCAAGAAATACCATTGAAACAACAAATTATTATGTAGAATTCGCAAAGAAAACAGGGTTGATAATGACGGGGGGTAGTGATTGTCACCAAAAACCTATCTTGATGGGCACGGTTCAGATTCCTGAATGTGTAGCTAATCAATTCTCTTAGTAAGGTTTCTTAAAGTTCTTTGCGTAGTAAGTAGCTAATTTAAAGTAGTCTTGTGCCTCTTTTGTCGCGGTTTTCTTTTCTTCTGCAGCTATATTCGGATCATCAAGCTTGAAGCTGATCACTTTTCCACGCACATATGCACGGTAACACTTATAAAATGAAAGAACTTTTCCCAAATCTTGGTCTTTAGAGTACGTAATGTATCGTTTGATAAAGTAATCTGACAGATCATGCCTCTCCTGAAAGTCCAAGTCCATAGCTAAGAATGCAACATCTGAGGCAACATCAGAGTACCTGAAGCGATCATTAAATTCTATCGCGTCAAAAATGCATATTGGTTCTGTAATGAATATGTTTCCTGAATGCATGTCGCCGTGGCAATCTCTGATTTTGACGTTTTTTATTCTGCTTTCAAAAAGCGGTTTGTTTGTTTCCATGAACCCGTTGATTTTAGTTTGGATAAATTGGAACTCAGCTTGTGAAATTGTTTGGTTGATATATTTTGAGGTTTGAGCAAAATTTTCGTCCCAGTTAATCTTTATGACCTTGATGGAACCATATTGGTTTATTTCACTGCTATTTTGTGCATTTGAATGGAATTGTGCGATAATCTTGGCTAGCTCATCAATAGTTTTATCGTGTATTTTGTTCTGTTTAAGGAGCATCGTCATTATTTTTTCCTGAGGAAGACGCTTCATTTTTAGGGCGTATTCAATTGCGTCGCCAGGACCGTTTATTTTAATAGTATTTGATTTGTTGATTGTAACAACTTCAAGGTAAACATCTGAGCAAAGTCGTTTATTGAGCTCTAGTTCTTTTTTGCAAAAGAAGCATCTTTTTTCGGGCGTAGAAAAGTCCAAAAAGCCAAAGTTTACTGCTTTCTTCATTTTATAAACAAAATTTTTGGTAAGAAAAACAAAAGATATGTGTGTTTGAATTAGGCTGATTTCGCCTGGATTTTCAGGGTACGCTTCAGGATTTAGGAGAGCATCAGTCACTTCTTTTTGGTTTTGCATTTATTAATTCTTCCGTGAATGTGTATATTTGTGAATTTCATCCCAATAAGTGTAGGGTTTATTTTGGAATCAAATAGTGCACTTAGGAAACTTGAAATTTCTTTACAAAAGCTAAAACTTCTTCAGACTGCTCATTTGAAATACGTTTGTTATTTTGAAGCGAATTAGCTATTTCAGAAACTTTAACTAAAGCATGCACTTTGAAACCAAGTTGTTCCAGTTTTTCTATGCCGCCTTGTTCACGATTAACAACAACCATTAGGTGTTTAACATTTCCACCTAGCTCTTGCAGTGGTTTAATGGCTTCAATTTTAGATAAGCCTTCACTTATGACGTCATCAAAAATCAATATGTTATCGCCTTTGGCTACATGTGCACCGGTTATTCTGCCTGTAACACCATAGGCTTTTGCTTCCTTCCGAACGATAATACAGGGCAAGTTTACTTGGCAGGCAATGCTTGGGACTATCAACGCACCTTTAAGTTCAATTGAAGCCAATTTGTCTATTTTATCAGAAGCCATGATTTGCCTTATTTGATCAGCTGCAACCTCCGCGACCATGCAAAGTTGTTTTGGTATTGAGAGCAAACGGGCAAGGTCAATGTAGTAAGGGCTTATGGCGCCTGACTTAATTTTGAAGCTTCCAAAAGTTAAGCATCCAGACGAAAAGAGGGCGTCAGCGATTTTATCTGTAGTACTTGACATGTAAGGTATCCCTGATGTGAATATAAACTAGGAAATTTAACCCTTTACCAAACCCAAAGAAGAAAAGTGATTAAGCGACCAAGTCTGCCATGTCTACACTGCGTTCATAAATCTGTCTAAGGAAAGAGGCGGCTGCTAAAAGCTGAGGCATTAAGTCCACAGAAGAATCCTTTGCTACTTGTTCGATATTTGAGTATGTAACATCAATGTTTGCTCTTAGGTTACGCACATTTTCTGCTAAAGAAATGTCCTTAGTTACAAAGGATTTTAATGCTTGCTCATGAGCTTTACAGCATGTTTCTTGCAAGTCAAGTAATAATTTTTGCAGTTCATTAGGCATCTTTACACCATTGAGTGCGATTGTTTTTACCGCTACTTGCACGCATGCATCTCCTATGCCTTCGATTAAGCTAGCGGCTAAACGATAGTCCAAACACTCAATGGGAGTGATTCCAAGCTTTTCGCTTAAACGTGGATTTTGAATAATTGTGCGCAAAATTCTAACTAACAAAAAGTATAACTTGTTGCTCTCTGCATCTCGTTCAATAACGTTCTTAGCTAACTCAACATCCCCATAAACAAAGGAGTTAGCAGCGTCACGAGTCATTCCTGCAACAATGGCGTAAGTCCGATGGAGTATTTTTTGGGGTATAAAGCCAGAGGGTTGCTGCATTAAGGTTTGAAGAGAAATTTTCGAGCTGGTTTCTTCTACAATCTCCAAACCAGCCAACGAACTTGCGGTTGACTTAACTAATTTTCTAGCGTCTGAGTCAATTCTGTCTTTTGCTTGTATATCGATTATGTCGTAACCTAGAAGGTATCGTCCAATAATTTCTCGGCCTAAATAGGGACCTATAGCTAAAGAAGTTACACGTGGCGGCGTTTCTATGTTATTTGATGGGTCAATAACAAGTTTGCCGTCACTAGTAACATCCAAACTTACCAAAGCTCCTTTTTTCAAACCGTTCTTTTTAGCCCAATCTCTTGGAACACAAACAAAAAATGTGCCAGTTGGAGTTTGTTGAACTTTGCGTGATTCACTCATAAATAATCCTCAAACAGGATATAACACATCTAAACTATGCATTGCTTATATAAATTAAGTTGATTTTGAATAATTAATTAACGAAGCATAATTAAACTAAAAAGGTAAAAACAAGCATTTACAATTTTCAAGTTAAATAAAATCTTCTATTCTGAAAGGCGCACAATTTATCGCGCAAACAAAAAACAGTAAATAAAACAAAAGCATAAGAAGCTAAGCATAAAAGCATGGGCTTAAGACACTGAGTTCACATGATTAGATCAAAATGAGCGCACAAGAAAAATTACATAAAGCCATCGAGGCAACTATCGCAGCGGGATATCAATTGAATAGCGAAGCCTTTGACTTCTTAAGCAAAAACTCAGACATTACTGATCCAATAGACATTATGAATTCAGCACTTCAAAAGCTCGGCGATTTGGAAGAAAAACCGTTTTTTATTGACAAAATTTTCTTAGAAACTTTAGCGCAACAGTTATCGGTCTCTGTAATTGAGACTCAAACAGAACCACTAGAACCGAAGCCCATAGAGCCGCCAGTTCCTCAGCAAATATATCAAATAAATACTGATGAGAATGCCATTTTTTATCCACATGCCAAAGACATTAAATCAAGCCTTAATATATTGGAGGATGCAACAGGCAAACTTAGTTCCAACGGGACATTGGAAGAATACGTTTTATATTTTCAGGATAGGTTTAGAAGGATCGAACATTTGCTCAGACAAAGAATTGACGTTAGATCTGCAACAAGCATTACAGAGGCGTTAAAATCTCCTCCTAAAACAAAACTCAAGTTAATTTGTATGATAACAGAGAAAAGAGAATCAAAAAATCAAATGATACTATCGGTTGAGGACCTTCAGGGAACTGCAACGGTGCTAGTGCCCTTAAAAGCGCAGGAAGAAGTTAAAAAAAGAGCACTCAATCTTTTGCCCGACGCAGTAGTTTGTTTGGCAGTAATAAAAACAAAAACTAACCTTTTCCTTGCTGAAGACATTATTTTCCCGGATATTGGAAAAAAACCCCAGCAAAGAGCCGATGAACCTGTTTACGCTGTCTTAACGTCCGATCTTCACATTGGGAGCAACAAGTTTGAAAAAAAAGCGTTTAAACGCTTTATATTATGGCTTAGGGGAAAATATGGAAACGAGCAAATGAAAGAAATTGCAGGCAGAGTAAAATACGTGTTAATAGCAGGTGACATCGTTGACGGAGTTGGAGTTTATCCAAACCAAGCACAAGAATTATGTATCAAAGACGTTCACAAACAATACAATTTTGCTGCTAAATACTTGGAAAAAATTCCAGAGTATATAGAAATAGTGATTTCTCCAGGTAACCATGACGCTTCTCGCAAAGCTTTGCCTCAGCCTGCCATACCTGAAGGATACTTGACGGGGATGAAAGGGAAAAAGAATATTCATTCGGTTGGAAGCCCTTGCCTTTTGAGTTTGCATGGTGTGGAAGTTTTAATGTACCATGGTAGAAGCTTAGATGATATAGTCGCTGTTATACCCGGAATGGATCATGCACATCCAGAAAAATCAATGAAGCTTCTAATGCAAAGTCGTCATTTAGCGCCAGTTTACGGGGGAAAAACCATGCTTTCTCCGGAAAACCGAGACTACCTGGTCATCGATAGAGTCCCAGATATTTTTCATGCGGGGCACATCCATGTTTTAGGGTACCTAAATTATCGGGGAGTACTCGTTGTAAATTCTGGCGGTTGGCAACAACAAACAGATTATATGGAAAAGTTAGGTTTGGTTCCTACGCCGGGAAAGGTTCCAGTTGTAAACCTGCAAACATTGGAAATTACGGTTCTCTCATTTCTCTGAGTCCAAGGCTGATGATTTAGCTTGAGTTTTTGCGTGAATTTTGTGGAGAATAATCCATCAAACGATTGAATCGGGCATCATCATTAAATACGTCTCTAATCAGGCTTCTAGATATTTCAAGTCTTATTTTTTTGGTTCTGCCGTAACGTCCCATGCTCACAACCTTAGCATTTACAAGACCCATGGAGTCAAGTTCGTTAATTAGAGTGCCTAAACGACGTTGTGTCAAAAGCCCTGAACCCATTTCACTACATAATTCGTTGTAGATGTCGTATATTTCGCCTGTTGTTGCGTTTGGTTTGTTAAGGTGATAAACACTAAGAAGCACAAGTTTTGAGTGCAGCGTCAAATTCTTGAGAGATTCAACGACGCGGTTATGTTCAATATGTTTCTCTGCCTGGCGAACATGTTCTTCAGTTACCACGATTGCTCCTTGACGCTCAGCTACTTCTCCAGCGACACGCAACAAATCAAGAGCTCGCCTTGCATCACCATGCTCTGCAGCAGCCAAAGCTGAACATATACTTAATGCCGAATCAGATAAAGCACCATCGTGGAAAGATAGTTTTGAGCGTTCAAGAAGAATATTTCGAAGCTCACCTGCATCATATGGCCTAAAAACCAGTTCTTCTTCGCTAAGAGAACTAAAAACTCTAGGATCTAAAAATTCTTTCAAACGGAGGTCATTTGATATGCCAATTATAGCAACTTTGCTCTTTGTTAGCGTTTCATTTATCCTTGTTAATTCGTACATGAAGGCATCACCCTTGTCTTTAATCAAGGCATCAATTTCATCGAGAATTATTATGAAAATTATTCGTGAAGAATCCAAAGCTGCCCTGAACCGGTCAAAAACTTCACCAACCGATAATCCTGTAAAAGGTATCGACATACCGATGTTTTGGCTTAAAGCTGCGAAAACACGGTATTCTGAACCCGTCATTCGACAGTTTATATAACAAAATTTTACTTGTGAACCATATTCATTTGCCTTAGATTCTAAATGACTTAAAACATATTTTGTAACAGCTGTTTTTCCAGTTCCTGTTTTTCCGTAAATAAAAATATTAGAGCATCGTGCATCTTTTAAGACTGGTGCAACAGTTTGGCCAAGAAGCTTTATTTGCTCTTCTCTATGAGGCAATTTTTCAGGCAGATAATCATGCCTTAAAACTTCTCTATCTTTAAACAGCTTAACGCCGTTCACAAAATTTTCGAATACGTCATCTAATATGTTTTGATCTCCCATGTTCCCATCCCTTCACTTACAGTGGTAGAACCGTTATTTCGTGTGGAGAAGATAAATGATATAGTACAAAAAAATAGTTCTATCGCACAATTTTCTTAAAAAACATGAAATAATTAGATGCCAACTAACAAAAAAGATAGCAAGGCACACCCCAATGCTTCTACTGGAAAAAAATAGTCAAAAATAGAAAAGACATAATATATTATTATTTAGTAACTATACTCTGATTGTTAAGTAAGAATTTCGTATATTAATACTTGTTATCAAAATTTTTAGATAAAGTTTCTGTAAATATTTTTTTAGAGATTTCTTAACTTCTTTTTTACTTCAAGACTTCGAGAGGAAACATAGGGGTGCCTCTGCAAACATTATTTCCATGATAAATTACCGATAACTGATCTATTTTTATCATGAACGCTACAAAGTTTTCGGTTTAATAACTTTTTAAATTTCCTTTGTCATCACAAACTATTTTTTGTTCACAAAATTGTGAATACATGTGAAATAGCAATAATTTTGTTGCTTAATCACCTTCCTTTTATTCAAGATTACCTTCTTCTTGTCAGTTTACTGTGAATGTGGCACCCCTCTGCTTCTACTGGAGAAGCGCAATCAGGCAAGAATTATAAATTTCCAGCTATTCTGATTTGCTGTGAAGTAGGTTATTCTAATCAAAGTTAAAATTCGATCGATTTAACCAAAATAAGCTATGTTTGCCTTTTTTTAGTTTCACTGTTTCACCATAACAGCTATAAGTTGTGAAGTGTAAAGCTGTGAACCCTAAGGTGTACAACTAATGCCAGCTCGTAAAATACGTGTGGAGCTGTTCGATAGCGATGGTAATCGATATACTATTGCTTTCGAGGGTCAAGTAACCCGCGATAAAGCGTTACGCCTTTTAGACCTTGTCGAGTTATTAGGCGGTGCACCAAGTGAAGGTCCAGCAGTTAACGCCGGCGCTGCTTTGCCAAGTCGTGCTCTCTCTCGCTTTGATAAGGTCCAGATCTTAATTCAGAAGAGTTTTCCGCTGATTTGGTTTTCTTCAAAAGATATCCAGTCGGTTTATGAACAAGAGCTTAAAGAGCCTGTTAGCCTAAGCACAGTTTCGACTTATCTTTCAAGGATGGCAAGCAAAGGTATGCTTCTTAGAACTGGTGGATCAAACAATTTGAAATATAAAACTGCACCAAATATTGCTCAAGCAGCAACACTGAAGCAGCAGATAAAATAATTTAAATTATGCCTGATAATAACAAAGGGGTTAACAATAATTTCTTCATGCTGTTTATGTTGGTGAAGGGTTTTCAGGTTTCTTTAAGAATTTTTCCATCTCTTTTTTAAGGCTGTAGCTAAATGGTATTTTGCCTACTTCCCTTTCTAGATAACCTTCTTCATAAAGTTTTTTCATTAGTCTTGCCGTGTGTTCTCTGCTAAGGTGCACTCTTTCTTTTATTTCAGGCGCTGTCTTTGGACCTTCTGCAGACAACATCTCAAGTACTGAGATTTCTGTATCAGTTAATGCAGCCATTGCTTTATCTCGTTTTATTGGCATGACGGGTTCTGATCTAATTTCTGGTGCGAATGTGAATTTTTGAATTTGCTCCTCGAAACCTGCAATTTTTACTTTTAATGTCTCTTGTAATACTTCAATATCTTTGACTTTTGATTGCAAACCCGTTAACCCAGATAGGATATTTTCATTGCTTTGTGAATTAGTCTGTGAAAATATGCTCATTTGATTTTCCAAGGGCGGTATTCTTTTTTCTAACGTATCAACTTTTTTTAGACTATTGTCAGCTTTAGCAAAGTTTCCTTCTATTTTGAAGGCAATCACATCTAATTTGTCGGCTTCACGTTTAAGTTCTCGGTCAAAACTAAGAACAATATCTTCGACAATGCCCTTAGCCTTCTCATATTCTTTTTGCGCCTTTCGAACTTGCCTATAATATTCAATTGATGCTGCCACTGTTACGACAAGCAATAAGCCCAAAATGACAGTTACAAATTCGACCGTGATTTTTCCCTCTGTGACTCATTCGTGATTCTGCGTGATTTAACTGGTTGCATCACACATCACAGTTGCTCATGGACTTTTTAAGGTTTTGGTGATATTAATCTTCAATTCACATGATATCACGCGTCACAGTTATCAATTTATTTTTGTTAATAATAATTCGTATAGATCAATAGCATAAATAACCTTCAATATACGACTATTTTGCCATTTTAAACCTTTTAATTGCCATTATATATTGGGCGTTTTATTTGTTAAAAACTCTTCAAAATTATTGCTTAATCTGTGATTTGTGACGTCACAAACCCTCTTCTGATGGACTAGAAAGCCGTTTCAGGCTTGATTCAAGCTCCTGCCGTATGATTTCAATGACTTTTAGATGGTCTTTTAGTTCTTCTTCCTTCTCTGGAGTCTCTTGGTGCGCATCGACATAATTGTGCAGTTTATTGGCTATTTCGAGATAGGGATCAAGAGTTGTGCTCTCAAATACCCCCAAATATCCTAAAAGTAACACGGTGTAAATCGATTTTATAACATTTTCTTTGGACTGTTTTAATGTTCTATTAAATGCTCCGCGGCTTATTTTGGCTTTAGTTAGCCGCAAGTTGGCTTTTTCATCGTATTTTAGCTGTTTGCCTGAAATATTTTCAGCTAAAATGTCAATTAACAACGTTTCGAGCTGAGTTTTTGTTAATTGGCTATTTTTAGCCAATATTTTAACAATGGGGTCATTTAATGCCCCAGTTAACCACGCTTGTACGCCGTCTTTAAGCTTCAAATCTGCTGTTCCTCCGTATATCTAAATGAATACGGTTTTGTATACTGCCCTCGACTTTTAAGGCTTATGCAAACAATATCGTTGTGTTCAGCCTCAATTAACTTGACAAATATTGTGTAAAACAGCAAAATACGGTTAATTTCAGCATATTTTAAGCTTTTAAACTCAATTAAAGCCAGTTAACAGATAAAAGGCAAAATTATCCAAGCCATAGTTGACGATTTCGCGTTAATTTTATATAAACATTGCAGTTTTGGCAACGTACTTAATCTTGTTTTTATTTTAATTTGGGGTCATTACAATTTTTAGCCCACACTTTTTTCTCTGTTATCACTTTTGCACAAACTTTTTCAGTGTATAGATTTTTGAATATTGATCAAAAAGTAACCGTGACGTCACCAATCACGTTAAAATCACTGTGATTTATACTGAAAAAAACTTGATGTCACAAGTTGTGATTAGGCTGTGATGCACTTGTGATTCAAATTAACAAAGGGTGACCTTTCCCTTTAAAGAAGTTCTGAGTATTCTTTTAGTTTATCAAAAAGTTCAGGCCGCATATCCCTTAACGTTGGAATAAAGGTTTCTGCAGTACGTAGATCACTGTAATCTACCTCACATATAACAAAGTCTTCTTCATCATACCTTGCATTCGCAAGAACATCCCCTGATGGACTAATTAACCTGCTTCCACCCCAAAATTGAAGTCCATCTTGAATTCCAGCAAGATTTACATAAGCGAGATAAGCCGTGTTTTCAATAGCTCGGGCACAAGTTAATGTTTCAAAGTAGTTTCTTCGCACCGCTGGAGATGCTGATATGCACACAATAAGTTGTGCGCCTTTCAAGCGGGTAAGTCGAAGTACTTCTGGAAAGAAAATGTCGTAGCAAATGCATAAACCAATGTTACCTAAACTTGTTGGGAAAGCGGCTGTTTGATAGCCTGATCGAAAATATCTTTTTTCTTCAAATACGCTATGCGTTGGCAAATACATTTTACGGTACTTGCCGATTAATCCTTGGGGACCAACAAAAACCGCTGTATTAAAGATTGTTGCTTGTGTTTTGTCGCTTAACTCGGGCATCCCAAAAATAATATGNNTAATATGCATCCCAGTCTTCTTTGTTAACGCCTCAACTTTCTCAACGGTTGCCCCAGGAATTGTTTCAGCCAATTCGTAGAGTTGATCTCTAACCACATAACCAGTTAATGAAAGCTCAGGAAAAATAGTGAGGTCAGCCCCTTGCTCTTTAGCTTTGAAAGTTAATTTTTCTATTTTCTCTAGATTCGCCTCTTTGTCTTCACGTTTGCTACTTATTTGGGTAAGGGCAAGTTTGATTCTATCTTTCATGTCTTTCCACTTTTCAATAGGTATGTCTTGGAAGCCTAAAATCGTTTCCTACAGTTCGAAAGCCAATTTTAGGCGCTATGGGCATTCTTCTTTTATGCTCATTTGCTAACCATCTAATCTTAATCTTCTCAACTATGGTTTTCTGGATGCTTAGTTGATTAGCAATTTCTTCAGTTGCTAAAAATCGTTCTAAACCGTAAAGGATAAGATCTAAAATTTCGTATTTCATGCCTAGTTCGTTTTCTGCTGTTTGGTTTGGCCAAAGCGCTGGGGTGGATGGTTTCAAAGCGAGCTCTTTTGGGATTCCAATGTGAATTGCAAGTTTTCGAACTTGTGTTTTGTACAAATCCATAATTGGTGCTATATCTGCTGCTGCGTCTCCCCATTTTGTAAAGTATCCCATCATGGATTCAGATTTGTCAGAGCTGCCGCAAACAATTTTGTTAAAATTATTAGCATAATAGTAAAGGTAAATCATTCTTATCCTTGCTTTTAGGTTACCTTTACAAAGTTTGTCTTTTGGATCAAACACTGGGATAGATTGATAGAGGCATCCTAAAACAGATGACGCATCACAGATCTGTGTTTGCAAGTGAAATTTTTCTGCAACCGCCTTTGCGTCATCAATGTCTTTTTGATTAAAATTTTCTTCTTCAGGCAACATTAATCCGGTAACATTTTCTCCGCCAATTGCTTTGCTAGCAAGTGCTGCTATCGTTCCGCTGTCGATTCCGCCTGAAAGCCCAAGCACGATTCCTTTGGCTCCAGCGTTTTCAACGTATTCTTTAATGAAGCGGCAAATTCTTTTTTCAGCTTCTGAAAAGTCTATTTCTAATAGAGAAGGCGTTAATTTCACTTGGTAGGTCACGCAGCCTCATTATGTTGAGTTTGTAGGCAAGTATTTAAGGACAAGGATAAATATTAAATGAACATTATCATCAATTTAGAAGGCTGTATATTTGGGTCGAAGAAGGAAGAAAGTTGTTCATATTCCTAAGAAACGTTTACCTAAATTCTTCTCTTGCCCAACATGCGGAAAAGAAACGGTTAAAGTTGAAATTTCCAGAGAAGATAGTCATGCTGTTGCTCAATGCAGTAGCTGCGGTCTTAAAGAAGAATTTCCAATAAAACATGCATTAGGCGAAGTAGATGTTTATTGTATGCTTACTGACCGCGTTTATGGTACTGTAAAAAGAACTCCTGTGACTAACGTTAAAAAAGAATAGTCGAAGGATTATTGCATGCTAGGGCCCATCGAAAAATACTTGCTTGAAAAAATAAAAGCTGACGGCTCAATCCACATAACTCTCATAGACCCAGAAAAAGTAACGGCTCCACAAGCTGGCAAAATTGCTGAAAATTCTAAAAATAGTGGAACAGCCGCCATAATGATTGGAGGCTCAACCTTTGCTTCTCAAACTCATCTTGATGACGTAGTCAAGTCCATCAAATCTTCTGTGAAAATTCCCACAATACTTTTTCCCAACAACGTAACGGGAATAAGTAGTTACGCAGACGCTATCTGGTTTATGTCTCTACTTAATTCAGTAGATCCATACTTTCTTATGGGAGCCCAGATTCTTGGAGCACCACTAGTTAAAAAATATGGTTTAGAACCCCTTTCTATGGGCTATGTAATTGTGGGTGATGGTGGGACTGCAGGGATTGTTGGAAAAGCAATCTCTGTACCGTACAACAAGCCTGAACTTGCAGCTGCTCATGCCCTTGCTGGGCAGTATCTTGGGATGCGTTTCATTTATCTTGAAGGCGGCTCTGGAGCAGCCCATCCTGTGCCCCCTGAAATGATTCACGGTGTCAAGCATTTGCTTGAGGTCCCTCTCATAGTTGGTGGGGGTATAAGAACGAAGGAGCAGGCAATGGCTGCTGTCTCTGCTGGAGCAGATATAATTGTCACTGGTAACGTCACAGAGAGCTGTGATGCCAAGCAAAGGATTTCTGAAATAATCAGTGCAATCAAAAACGTCAAATCTTAATGCTGATATTTTTTATTAGCTTTTTTTTTGTGTTTTTAGAAAGCCAAAAGTACCCATTGCTCTATATCTTGCCGTGGGAAACGCGCTTTGAATATCAGTAAGGGCTATCAAAACTACATTGACACGTTAGAAAATACGCTAAAACAACTATACGCCATAAGCGACAGCGCTCGATCAAAAGGACTTGATCCCTCATTAAAAACTGAATGCATCACCGCCCAAGATATTGCTGATTTAGTTCAGGGTCTAGTCGGACCCAAAGGCGTAGCCCTTAGCATAAGAGAATTAGGCTCCAAAATTCAAAGAGAAGAGATTGCGTTTAAAGTCGCTGAAGAAATTGTCGCAGGCAAATTCGGCGATATGGATCCCGAACGGGCTGCTGAGCAGGCAATTCGAACAGCTCTTGCAATTTTCACTGAAGGGTTAACTGCAGCACCAATACAGGGAATCGCCCAAGTTAAAATAAAAACTAACTCTGATAGAACACGTTATTTAGCTATTTATTTTGCAGGACCAATCCGGTCAGCAGGCGGGACAGATCAGGCATTAACGTTGGTCGTAGGTGACTTTGTACGTTGCCGCTTAGGCTTAGATAAATACAAACCTACTGAAGAAGAGGTCTCACGTTTCATAGAGGAACTACGATTATACGAACGCTCAGTTGGACGTTTCCAATATCACATCCCTGATGAAGAGCTAAAAAAAGCATTAAATCTCATTCCAGTTGAGTGTACAGGCACAGAATCTGATCCAGTGGAAGTTTCCTCTTACAGAAATCTTCCCCGAGTAGAGACCAACCGTGTCAGAGGTGGAGCTCTCAGGGTAGTTAACGATGGCATCGTTGGGCGAGCTCAAAAAGTCTATGTAATTATTGACAAGATTGGTTTCCAAGGATGGGATTGGTTACGAGAATTTAAAAAGAAGTCAGAGAAAAAATCTGGCGGATTCATGGATGATGTGATTGCTGGAAGACCCATTTTCGCTTTTCCCTCAAGACGGGGCGGTTTCAGATTAAGGTATGGCAGATCAAGAAATACCGGTCTCTCCGCTGTAGGTGTTCATCCAGCTACGATGCACGTATTGGAGAATTTTCTTGCTGCTGGCACACAGATGCGTTTAGAGCTCCCTGGAAAAGGCTGTGTCACTCTTCCTGTAGATGCCATTGAACCTCCTGTTGTTTTGCTAAAAGATAACTCGGTAGTTCGAGTTACTCTGGAAAATTTCTCGGAAGTCAAAGGGAAAATCCAAAAAATCCTTTTTCTGGGCGACATATTGATTAGTTTTGGGGATTTTCTTTATTCTAACAAGGTGCTTCCTCCTTCGGGGTATGTTGAGGAATGGTGGGTTAAAGATGCGCAGCGGGCGGTTTTAGAAAAATTTGGCTCGGACAACCGAAGGTTGGCAGAAGATGTTCAGATTTCTTTAGCGCGTCTAAACAGTCTTTTGGAAGATCCTTTTAGCATTAAACCTGCTTTTAGAGAGGCTCTATTTCTAAGCCAATGTTTGGGTGTTCCATTGCATCCGAGTTACTTGTTCTTTTGGTCAAGCTTGTGTGATGTTAAAGAGGTTGATTTGCTAAGAACGTGGTTTCAATCTTGTGAGGTCACCAAAGAAGGCGATGCGGTTTGCAAAATTTCAGGTGCAATCAACGAGGATGCTGTAAAGTTGTTGAGAAGAATCCTTGTTCCTCATAAGCTAGTTGATGGCAAGATTTTGTTGGAGGGGGAAACTGCAGCCACTTTAGCATTGTGCCTAGGCTGTGGTAAAACTGTTGACATTACGCGTGCAGCCAATGTATTGGATGCTGTTAGCCTGCTTTCAGGGGTTCAAATTAAAGATAAAGCTCCGACTTATGTGGGTGGAAGGATGGGTCGCCCGGAGAAAGCTAAGAAACGTGATATGAGGCCGCCTGTTCATGTTCTTTTCCCAGTGAACTTAGCTGGGGGAACGCATCGGGACCTTTTGGAAGCGGCAAAGCAAGGTCCAGTTTTTGTTGAAATGGTTAAGCGTAAATGCCCTGCCTGCAAAAATTACACTACAAAAGTGAAATGCTCTAACTGCGAATGCGACACAGTTCATGAGAGTAGTTGTCCTCGTTGCGGTCGAGCTTTGAAAGAAGATAATAGTTGCCCTATATGCAAAACTGAGGGTATTCAATACCAACGCCAACCCGTTAACTTCAAAGACATGGTCGGCGATGCCTGCAAATCTCTGGGTTATCCCGCCCCAAAAATGTTAAGAGGCGTTAAAGGCTTAACTAACAAAGATAAAACTCCAGAAATTATTGAAAAAGGGATCTTGCGGGCTAAGTATGATTTATCTGTTTACAAAGATGGTACTATCCGTTTTGACGCTACTAATGCTCCTTTAACACATTTTACGCCAGCAGAAGTTGGTGTGCCCGTTGAAAAGATAAGGCATTTGGGTTACTGCTCTGATACACATGGCGTTAGCTTAACTGATCCTAATCAGGTCTGCGAGCTTAAGGTTCAAGATATTGTGATTCCATGGCGGGCGGGAGACTACTTTATTCAGATCGCTGCTTTCATTGATGATTTGTTGGTAAGGGTTTACAAACTTCCAGCTTACTATAACGTTAAGAAAACTGAAGATCTTGTGGGGCATCTGGTTTTTGGTTTAGCTCCCCATACATGCGCTTGCATTTTAGGACGCATAGTTGGCTACACTGACCGCAACGTGATTTATGCCCATCCCATTTGGCACTCAGCTAAACGCCGAGACTGTGATGGAGATGAGGATGCAATAATGCTGGGGTTGGATACGCTTCTAAACTTCTCTAACGTTTACTTGCCGGCTCAGATAGGCGGAATTATGGATGCTCCTATTCTTTTAATTCCTTTTGTTAACACCAAGGAAGTTCAAAGGCAAGCTCACGATTTTGATGTCGACGCAACTTATCCACTTGAGTTTTATCAGAAAACTTGGTCTAAAGGCGAATCAAGAACCGTAAGTTCAATAATGGACGTGATTAGCCATAGACTTGGAACTGAAGCACAGTTTGAAGGTTTCCAATATACCGTTCCCGTTTCGAACATAAACCTTGGAAATGCTAACAGTGCATACAAAGAATTCAAATCCATGATAGAAAAACTCAATATGCAATTAGAATTGGGCTCAAGAATCGACGCTGTCGACGTCGAACGTGTCGCCTTAAAGGTTTTAACAACACATTTTATCAGAGACATAGCTGGCAATTTACGAGCTTTCTCAACCCAAGCCTTTAGATGCAAATCTTGCAACAAAAAGTTTCGGCGCCTCCCTCTTAAAGGAAAATGTTCCTTCTGTGGCGGAAAATTAACCCTGACAGTTTACCGAGGCGGCATAGAAAAATACCTCGTTGCAGCTCAGCAACTTGTTGACACTTACGGGCTACCAAAGTACTATACTCAACGCATGGACCTGATAAAAGAAGAGATTGCTTCGATGTTTGATAACAAAAAGCCCAAGCAAGCCAAACTTTTTGATTTCGGTTAAGCCTAAAGCTTTTCAATGTAAACGGTCTGTTAATCTTTTGGTGGGCTTTAATAAAGGAAATCTTTCATCCGAACGCTTGTCTCAAAAATATTAGAAATGTAAAAGAAGGTCTTAGGGTTCGAACCAAAATATTGCAAATTTTAGAGAACAACCCTTATTCGGCTTCTAAGATCTCAAAGGAAGCTCCTTTAACTTATAGCGTTGTGATTCATCATTTGAGGCTTCTTGAAAAAGAAGGAATAGTTCACCGCAAGGGAAGCCGACCTTACTTTTGGGTGTCTACAGGGTTAGGTCAGAAACGGTTAAGTTAAAATGTACATTGGCATGGCGACTGTTGGCATTTAGGGCATTTGTGATCGTATTTATTGATAGCTGCTTTTTCAAGATCGATACCCATTATGTTAGCAAGGGATGCAAGCCAGGCTATAACGTCAGCAAATTCTTTTTCAGTTGCCTCTCGATCGGTTCCTTTTCGTATTTCTTCGCCTAACTCTTCAAGTTCATCAACAAGCCAATTGTAGGTTCCATTTATTCCACGTTCTGAGTCTCTTTTGAAATATAGTTGGCGCATCATTTCTTGAAATTCATGGATTTGCATGTGATCACTTCGAGTTGCTTAAGTTAAATCTATTTTAAACTTTTAAGGTATCGATTTTGAAATTGTGTTTAATCCTCTGTCTGCGTAAGATTAATTAAATGCATGCAATACATGAAGGGACAGGGATTATTAGTGAGCAGAAAGAAAAAGAAAGATACAGGTCCAATGCCTGCTGCAAGTGCAGGTTTGCTTAGGTTCTTTGAGGAAGAGACCGAAGGAGTAAAAATTAGGCCTGAATTGCTTGTTGTCTTAGCTGTTTCATTAGTAGTTATATCCGTCATGGCAAAAGTATTGTTCCACGGTTAAACTACTATTTCTAACGTCTTGGCGTAGTAGGGTGTAAAACCTCTATTCTTTGAACTGAATTCAAATGGATTAATAGTTCACTTCTTTCTTCTCGACTAGCAACTTGCGGGATAGGTTGAGCTATAGTTGATCTTAAAACAATCGCTTCTGCATCTGATAACCAGATACCTCCTGGTTCATGCGTTACCGCCATAAGCATGCCTTCAAAACCGTAAGCTGGATCAATAATAACTCTAATTCTCTTGCCCACGTTCCTCTCCAACATGTGAAATATTGATGGAGGTAATTCTTGATCCGGCATAAGACTCGCAAATTAATATGATTGTTGTTTTAAGGATAAAACAGTTCCCCTGCCTAAACAATGTTGATTTCTTTGTTTGTTGGAGTAAAGTGATGTTTTCTGAGTTTGTTTTTTACGCCTTCATGCCTAATTCCAAAGGTATCGCTTGTTTGTTATAAAAAAATTTGTGTTTCTTGCTTTAACAATAAAGCTCCTTTTTGGCTAAAGAATTTTAGTCACAACTTCTAAATCTATATGGCACCTTAGCAGAGTGGAAATATGGAGAGTAAAAGTTCACTAAACAAATCAATTGACAGTGCCTCCAAACATTATTCCTCCATGTTTTCTCTTCCCTCTTTTAGAAAAGCGCTTTTGGCACTCGCCGCCTTATGCTTAATGATTGGTCTTTCAGCGTTGGCTGTTCCTCATCCTGCAAATCTATTTTATGGTTTGGCTCTTGGTCTTGGCTTTTTTGGTCTAACATTTTTCTCTGATTTGGTGGAGACTAAGTTAATTCTTAGAAATGACCCGATTTTCTCTTTAAGACGTACACTTGTGGTTTCCCTTGTTGGGTGGCTGGTATGGCTTATTTTCAGTGTTATAGGCATCGCGTTGAGTTTCCCCTTTGGTTTTTTAATATGGGTTAAACTATGCCTCTTAGGCTACGCAGCAATCATAACTCTTAGAATCATCGTGCTAATTGCAACTTCAACATCGGCAGGTTGGAGAAAAGCATTATCCGTCTTGCTGCAGCCAACTTTTTGCCTTGCTGCTTTTGTGATTTTTTGGATAAACACTTCCACTGCATTTCCGCTTATGCAAGTTTTGCTTTTCATAGTTGTTTCCCCAATAATTTGTTTTCTTACCGTAAGCCTATTTTTTTACTCAATTGAACGTTTAAGCCAAAAAACCTACTCTCTTAGCTCTCTACCCCTGTTTAGGGCATTCATAGTTAACTGGGTAACTAGCCAAAATGCGCCTCTGGAAAAATACCTTGAAGAAATGGGCGAAGACAAAGACATTGAAGTAACCCTGTTAAAATTTGATTCTGCCATACCCAAAGCCGCAATTATTGTTCCACTAGTTCACCCTGGTCCATTCAAGAACATAGGCAGCAGTTTGTTGCCTTCACTTCTAAAACAAGGTTTTGAAAAAGAATATGGCGGTGCAACTTGCACTCCTTTGGGCATTCTTGGCCACGAGCTTGATTTAGCTTCGCAGGAACAGAATCAAAAAATAATTTCTCAAACGATTGTTTCTGCAAAGTTCGAGTCTACTGCAGATTTAGCTTCGCCTTTTGTCACCGTTAAAGAGGGTGTTGCCACTGCTTCCGGACAAATTTTTGGAGATACCCTTTTTCTTTCTTTTTCGCTTGCTCCCGAAACAACTGAAGATTTACCGCAAGGATTAGGTCGTTTTGTTAGTGAAGAAGCCGCGAAACACGGCTTAAACGGGTCAGTTGTAGTTAATACCCATAACAGTCTTACTGATTTTGTTGATGTTGAAGCGCATCTGGTAGAATTGCAAACGACCGCTTCTAAGTGTATTCAAAAAGCAGTCAAATTGGAAAAGAAGCAGTTTTTGGTTGGGGCGGCTAGCGTTTTTCCTCAAGAATTTTCGTTAAAAGACGGAATGGGCACAGGGGGAATCACAGCTATTGTGGTCCAAGTCGAAGGTCAGAAAACTT
The DNA here is from genome assembly GCA_003164295.1 of Candidatus Bathyarchaeota archaeon. Classification (GTDB taxonomy): domain Archaea; phylum Thermoproteota; class Bathyarchaeia; order Bathyarchaeales; family Bathycorpusculaceae; genus Bathycorpusculum. The sequence goes on along the minus strand of PLTA01000039.1, from coordinate 236,922 downwards.
GTTATGTTGTTATTGATGGAAATAACATGATTCCTGGATTGCGTGAAAAGATTCTTACAGCTTTGGCTTCAGCTGGTTTTGATTCAAGTGAAGTTTTCACTACTGACACTCATGCTGTAAGCGCATTAACCACTGGTGGGCAGGCAGGCCGGCGGGGTTACCATCCTGTTGGCGAAGTGATGGATCACGATTTGCTCATTCGATACATCTGTGACGTTGCAAAAAACGCGGGGGCTGACTTGGAGGTTGCTAGTGCTGGTTACTTGCATTTTGTTGTTCCGCAGGTTCGTGTAATTGGGGAAGAACGGTTAAAATCAATAACATCCCTTGTTGATAAAGCCATTAAAAAGGCAAAGCAGATGCTTCCAATTTTTGGGTTAGAAGGATTACTTTTAATCTTATTTTTGCTGCTCTTCTAATTATGGCGCGTACCCAGAGTGGTAAAGGTTAATATTGCTTCTTTCCTAGGCTTTTGTTTGGAGCATTATCAAATGTCTGCTTATCCAAAAATTGTTGTTTCCCCACCAGGCCCCAAAGCAAGAGCGCTTGTTGTGAAGGATGAACAGTTTATTTCCCCATCGTATACAAGGTATTACCCGCTTGTTGTTGAATCAGCAAATGACTGCATAGTCAAAGACGTTGACGGCAACGAATACATTGACCTTAACGCTGGCATCGCCTGCATGAACGTAGGCCACAACCACCCACGCATAGTTGAAGCCATAAAAAATCAATGCGACAGCTTCCTCCATTATTCAAACACAGACTTCTACTACAAAGAAGTCATCAATCTAGCAGAAAAATTAGCCAATATAGCTCCAGGCGAATGTGACAAAAAAACGTATTTTGGCAACAGCGGCACCGAAGCCGTCGAAGCAGCTATAAAACTTGCCAGATGGCACACACGCAAATCACAATTTATAGGCTTCATAAATGCTTTTCACGGTCGCACAATGGGCTCACTAGCATTCACATCTAGTAAACCAGCTCAAAGAAGGCAATTTTCCCCCTTTATGCCCGGCGTAGCTCACGTACCCTACCCATATTGCTACCGTTGTCCCTTCAAACTGGAGCATCCAGCTTGTAACTGTTGGTGTGCAGATTTTATCGAAGAGGAAGTATTGCAAAAGTACATGCCCCCTGAAGATGTCGCAGCAATTCTTTTTGAATCAATCCAAGGAGAAGGCGGCTACGTGGTTCCTCCTGCAGAGTTTTTCGAAAAACTCAAGAAAATCGCTGACAAATATGGAATATTGCTTATCGATGATGAAGTCCAGTCTGGCATTGGTAGAACTGGAAAATGGTTTGCAATCGAGCATTGGGGCATCGAACCTGACATAATTTGTAGTGCAAAAGCTTTGGCTTCAGGCTTGCCCATAGGTGCAACAATTGCTAATGCAAAACTCATGGATTGGACCAGTGGGTCGCATGCAAGCACTTTTGGTGGAAACCCACTATCTTGTGTTGCAGCGGTTGCAGTTTTAGATGTTATTAAAGAGCAGCAATTGCTTGACAATGCCAACAAACAAGGAGCGTATGCAATGAACAGGTTAGAGGACTTCAAAGAATCTAACGGTATCGTTGGTGATGTTCGCGGTAAGGGTCTAATGATTGGTGTTGAAATTGTCGAGGATAAGGAAACGAAAAAACCTGATCATCAAAAAGCTGTTGAGGTTATGTTGCGTTCTTGGAAACGTGGAGTTGCTGTTGTCACATGTGGGGTTTCGACGATTAGAATTGTCCCGCCATTAACAATTCAGACTGAAATGCTTGCTGCAGCTTTAGATATTGTTGAAGACACAATTAATGAAGTAGCCGAAGAAAGCTAGCTATTTTGTTTTCACTTTTTTTTGGTTCTGCGCGGTTTTCTTTTAAGTGCTGTTCCGCAAACTTGGCATTCTTTAGCTGAAGTGTTGGCGGGGTATTCTTTGTAACATCCTGGACAATACCTTATCCACTCTAACAGCCGCTTGATACCAAAAGTGGCCAATGCCAAAAATTCTATTCCCAACTGGGTTGCAACATTTTGGATTGAGTAATCATCGCTTACAATCTGAGGACTAAAGCCTGTCGACTTCAACTCTAAAGCTAAGGCTAATAGTTCGATGTCTGTGTCGGATAATTTGAATGAGTCACCAACTTGGCTTGATGAAACTTTAACGTGGTTTATGAATAATTGTGTTGGCGCTTTGATCTTTACACGTCCGTTTTCTAAGGCTGTTTTAAAACGTAGTTTGTTCATCGAGTTTATTCGTATTTCTACCTCAACTTTTGGAACAGTCAACTGTTCTATGTTTAAAGAGAAAGGATCAAAACCCGCAACAAAAGCCGATGTATCTAAAACAATGGCCCGCCTACTTTGACTGCTAGCTTCTGATTTCATTCTATTCCCTTAAACAGCAGCCTACTTCTTAAACGGTCATAATAGTCAGTTTCAAATCTAATGAAAGATGTTACGTTTTTGGAAACTGTGATTTCCAATGTTTGTTCCTTACAGTTGATCAGTTTACGAAATTTTCCGTCAATGAGAACAAGGATTTTCTCTGACCTAGAAACATTAAACGTAATGGTAGAATTGGCTGGGAAAACAAGCGAATGAAACACGGTTAACGAACAGATGGGCGTAATAATAAAAGCATCGACGGATGGATCTAAAACGGGTCCCCCCGCAGAAAAAGAATAGCCAGTTGAGCCTGTTTGGGTTGCAACAATTAAGCCGTCAGCTTGACATTTGAGAATTGGTTTACCATCCTTGCATATTTGTGTATAAAGTATTTTTGAAGGTTCACCCGCCGAAACAACCACGTCATTTAAAGCATCAGGTAGTTCTTCCTCGCCTGCTTTTACGCAAAGTTTTGCACATTTTTCTATTTTGTAGTCGCCTTTTAAGATTTTATTTACTGCTTCAAAAGCGTTCTTAGGCTCAGCTTCTGTTAGGAATCCTCGAAGTCCCATGTTTATTGCTAAAATTGGCGGTTCCGGTTTAGATATGCTTATGCATGTTCGCAGAATTGTTCCATCGCCGCCGATTGTGATTAAAAAGTCAGGTTTCATTTTTGAAAGAGAAACCATCTCTTGTTGTGTGGTGATTTTTTCCATTAACGTATCTTCGATGTAAACTTTCACTCCTTTCTTTGAAAGATACTCAGCCAACTCTTCGGTTAGCTTTAATGCAGGTTTTTTGTCGAAGCGGGCGATTAATCCCACACTTTTGAACATAACTCCACCGATAATTAAAATAAGCGTGAACTTAGCCTATATTAATGTTTTAAGCTGTGCTTTTGGTTTCTAAAGATTTTTGCTTCTTTCTTTGGTTGTTTTTGGATGTTTTGTTGATGCTTTTGTATACGCTTTTACTTTCTGTTAGTGTTTCATTTGGATGATCATTCCTCAATTTTGAGGAATTTTAGGGAGAACTCTTTGAAAAAATCAGCGCAAAATACCTGATATTTGCTTTTGAAATTGGAAATAACCAGCGAATTGGGCATATTGGGGAAAAAAGCATCGGCGGAAAATTCCTCATTTCCGTAGACAACAAGTATGTGATTTTCCCCTTTTTTGATGTAAAAGTAGCTATTTGCCCAAAAATTGATGCTGATTGGGTAAAACCCGATTTATATTTTTTCTATTGCTTCCATCATTTTCACGTAACTCTCGACGCTGCATCGCCAACCTAAAGAAACCATGTCACGGATAGCTTGCTTTGCCTGCGCTTTAGAAACTATGCCTTCGCATATAGCTCGTGCCAAAACGTAAAATGAACCCGCATATTTTATGCCATAAACTTTTGCAGTTTTTCTCGCCACTTCGTCATCAATAACAGCAATCCCATCGCATTCATTGGCAAGCGCTAAAACCTCAGCGTCTGCGACCTGAAGTCCATGAGTCTTTAATAACTCGCCCAGAAATTTTTTGTCTGCAGGTTCGCACACTTTAAAGATTCCCTTAACAAATAGCCTATCGAGAACAAATGCATCGGGGATGCCTCTTATTTTGCCTTCATCAACAACTTCTTTCTTAACCAACGGTGACGTACACTTTTCAACTTGCAAGTCCTCAAAAATATTGCATAGACCTGCTTTAGTTAAATAAATCAAAGGAGTTGAATCAAAAACTAGCGGGTTCACTTGCATTTCGCTGCCGACGCTTCCCCAAATTCCTTCTCTACTTCTTCAGGAGCGAGTCCAACCCATTCAACATTATGTTGCTTAACCAGATCAGCAAACTCCCAAAGCGAAAGCTTAGCCATCTCCGCTGCCTTGGCGAAAGTCACTTTTCTTTTTTGCAGAAAATCCAGTGCGGTTTGTTTGCGCCATTCCGCAATGCCTATCTCAAGCAGATTTCTAACTACCGTTGCCTTGTCGAGTTTTTCTTCTTTTACGATTTCACGAATCTCTTTTTCCACTTCTGCAGGAACTCTTACAGCTAAGGGTTTAAGCGTCACAAGTATTACCGTATACAATGGGTATCAAATGCATACATAAATCTTATGTAAGAATAAAGTTAAACCATATATGCTTCACCATTGGGTAAATTTTAGAAGATTTTATGGTGCTTTTCTGCCCTTCTATTGAGGGAGATCTTCATGAACGAGTCTCTCTTTTTAATTTTTTTAGTTTAACTAGATTTTCAGTAAGGTTTTTTTAAGTATAAAAATAAACATGGGGAGAGAGTATTACGACGGAAAAACAAACAATTATTGAAGAAGTATTTACAAAAACCAGGAAATACATTGATGAAAATGTAGAAATGAAAATTCAAACAATAGAGAATGAAGACGACCTTTTGGAAAAATGTCCAAAATGCAGAGTAGTTCTTGATGAATTATACTGGCGCTCAAATCACGTGGAAAATGTTTTTTTCTTAGCCGTTGATCTTGTCGTGCTTTATTGTAAAGATTGCAAATTATATTTTGCCTATTGGATCAATGAACCAACTTGGGATCCATTGGGTGACGAAATAACAGAGGACAAGGACTCTGCCAAACAAACTTATCCCTTAAAGAAGAACGCCGATCCGAAAAATATTAACAAAAAATGCCGCACTGTTTACTCCAAATCACTTAAAGATACCCAAGAAAGAACCAAGAAAATTGAGCTCCTAATCCAAACAAAACTTCCTCAACTCTACCAAGCAGGATTAAGCATCTCAACTATAAACTTTGCAAAAGACAAGGTCATAAGATATTTAAATAACGAAAAACCAACCCCCACAGGTCCTTCAAAACTGGTCGCCGGCGCAATTTATGCTACCGCCAACAGCACAACCTCAGATGGAAGCTGCCTACGAAAGCACCAAGGAGAGGGCATAACAGAAGAAAAACTTGAAGCGATTTTTGGCGTGACGAGAAAGACCATCAGAAGATGGGGCAAAGACATTATCATAACATGCAATAATTCTCAATTAGTGAAATTGAGTTAATCGCTCTTCCAAATTCCATGGGCACTTGAAATGAAGGAATTGATTAAGTTCAACCTGCCTACGGATTATTTCACCAAATTTGAAACTTAATTCATTTAGAACGATTTGAAATTTTGACATCTCGACAAATTATGAGTTAAAAATAGCGATAGTGAAAACTCTTGAATCTTGAACTTTTTAACCGTCGTGCAGAAATGCTAGACACAGTATGCAAAGGATTCCAACCTGTAGTTGTTGTAAATCAACTTGCCAAAAAATACAACATTTCTGAAAAGACCTTGTGGAATGATTGGGGGCGACGAGAAAAATGGGTTCCCATACTCTTGGCTTCACGCCACTTCAGCGGATTTGCAGAGACGCAAGGGGCTAAAGTTACCTTAGTTGAGAAAGGTGCTTGGAGCATTTTCCATAATGGAAATAACGATAACGCAAAGGTAGGCGCATTAAAAATTATCTTAAAAAGCGTTGAAGCTCACGGCAACATTGTGTTGTCAAGTGATGTGTTATCACGGATTGAAAAAATAGAACAAGACTTAGCAAAAAAGAAACTAATGGAGGATAAAAATTGTGAAAATCAGTAATGACATAATGAGACGGTTAGCGGAAGCTGAAAAAAAGTTAGAGTCAACGATGCATCTGAAGTTTGTGATTATGGATTTTGATGGCCACTACTTTGGAGAATGCGGATATGACCTCTTACAAGAACAGTTTGATGCCTGGCTGAGCGTGCAGGGAAGCGATGCTGAGGTCGTAATTATGAAATATACAAATAAAGGAGAAAATATTTTGGCAAAAACTGAACAAACCGATTTAGCAAATGAAAAAACCCAAAATTTAGAACCAGATGGAAAAAAGGTGACTGAGGAGGTGTCATATTGACTGAAAAGAAAACAATGATCAAGGTTCCTGATGCCTATCTGCCCCTACTTGAAGACCTCAGGCTTTTGAAAAGTGATGAAAACAACCCAAATAAGATGACTATCAAGCAGAAAGAGCAAGTTTGGAGGAGCCTACAGAAATACGGCTGGACTTACCCCATAATAACTAACAAAGATGGCGTCTTTGCGGATGGCGAGCAGCGGTCTGAGGTGTGCATAAGTCACGGCGAGTTTTTTGCCCCAGTTCTTCGGATGCCCGTTTCTGACGTTGACAGAAGGGTACTTCGGCAAATCCTAAACAAACTCAAAGGCAAACACAGCAAGGAACTTGACGGCGCTGAGTACTTCGCATTATAGAGGCTGGCGAGAAAGATAGCCTGAAAGCTTTGTTGGAATCTGTCGGCGAGAAGTTGCCATCGGATGGTGGCGAAGTATTCGAAAGCTCGAAATTCATACCGAGCAGTTATGAACTTATTATTGAATGCAAGGATGAGATAGATCAGAAGGGCATCGCTTTTTTCACAGGAACGCCGCGAGGGCATAACTGGTATTTTCAATTATGGACTCGAGGGCAAGATCCTTCGCAAACAAATTATAAAAGCTGGAGTTTTCCAAGCGTCAACAACCCATACTTAGATCCTTTGGAAATTGAATCTTTTGCCCATGACATGCCTGAGCTGGCATATCGACAAGAAGTTTTAGGAGAGTTTCTTGAGGATATCGGTAGTGTTTTCAGAGGTGTAGACCGCATAATCAAAGGCACCCTTCAACCCTATGAACAATACAAAGAGTATGTAATGGGAGGCGATGTTGCTAAGTTGAAAGATTTCACTGTGCTTTGCGTTTTAAATACTGAGGGCCGCTTATGCGCTTATGATAGGTTTAACCAGATTGACTGGGTTTTCCAAAGAAAAAGAATTGTTAAGCTTGCACAAGAATACAAAGCACGCTTGCTAATAGATGGTTCTGGCGTAGGCGACCCAGTCTTTGATGAACTTCACCGAGAAAACAATCAAGTTGAAGGCTACAAATTCACAAACGCAACAAAGAAAGACCTCATAGAAAACTTGAGCATGATGATCGAAAATCAAAAAATCACTATTCCACCCATTCCCGAACTAATAAATGAACTCAAGCTCTATGGCTACAAGACTACGCCAAGTGGAAATGTGCAGTATGGAGCACCCCAAGGCTACCACGATGACTGCGTTATCGCTTTAGCATTAGCTGCTTGGCAACTAAAACGAACGGCACCTCCAGGCGAAGTGTTTGCATTTTTCTTGCCACATGAGGATACACTACCTAAAAGGCGAGGTTATTATGGGTAACAAAAACAATTTTAGTGCTCACTATTTGCGTCGGGGAAGTGATTCGAACCGTTCATTTTTTATTGCATTTTAAAGTCGTGAAAACCCTTAAATCATACATTCTGTCATACGTAACGTATGACAATGAAGACGGTAAGCGTAAGAATATCCGACGAAGAAAAGCGGCAATTAAAGAAGTATGGCAGATTATCAGACACCCTAAGGGAAGGCATGAAACTCTACCTCAATAAAAAGAAAACTGATGAGTTGCTATGTAAACTGGAAAAAATGCAATCTGAAAGCCAAATTAAAACCTCAATTGACGAAGAAGTGAAGCTGATTCGAGAGGATAGAGAACGCTGATAGTAGCCGACAGCAGTTTCATAGTTGAAGGTCTCCTTAAGAATAAAGAATTACTTGCAAATGACCAGATTGTGGCTCCTGAGATAGTTGCCTATGAAGTTACAAACGCCATTTGGAAACATGAACATCTTTTGAAGGACTTAGAAAACGGCAAACTTTACGTATCGATTTTCTACGGTCTAGTTGAAGCTGGGAAAATAAAGATCCTAACTGCAAACGAAGAGTTGATGCAGAAATCATATTTGATTGCAAAAAGGCAAGGAATTACAATATACGATGCAGTTTTCGTTTTGCTGGCAATTAAATTAGGACTACCTTTAAAAAGTTACGACAGAGTTCAAATTCGAGCTCTGGAATCTGAGAATCGCCACTGAAAAACTTGGCAACAATAAGAAACCTATCGCGTCAAATGCCAACATTGAACCAAGCAATAACGTCCAAACCTTGGCGTTAATTCCTGTTAATGGGAGATGTCGCGAAGAATCGAAATTTTTTGTTCTTTTTCTTGGAACAAGAAAATGCTGGTGAGCGATTGGTCGCCTCAGAATTTACAACTATGTAATTTTAAACATATCAACCAATAACCAAAAAACGCTTAATAAGGAAATATTATTAACTCTTGAGTTGGAATTTCATTAAACTTTGCCAAATTTTAAGTCATTTAGGTAAGATTTTAAATACTAGAATCTTACAAACGGCTATTACAGAAAAAAGGAAAGATAAAAAATGCTAAAAAACAAAAACAGAATTATTGTAATTTCAATTGCGATATTTTTAATGCTTTCAATGGCGGCTTCAATGCTGCTTATCCCAACTTCAAGTGCACACACACCACCACTGCAGATTCCAACATTCGCCTACGTACAAGCTGAACCCAACCCCGTCGGTGTCGGCCAGCCCGCGATAATATATATGTGGGTTAATCAGATTCCAGACGGAGCAGAACTAGGCAACAACATTAGATTCCAAAACTATCAGCTAATCATCACTGAGCCTAACGGTCAGCAACAAACAGAGAATTTTCCTGTTATCTCAGACCCCACATCAAACCAAGGTTACACATTCACTCCTGACCAAACAGGCACATATATCCTTAACTTCACATTCCCGGGATACAAATACACCTACACTGGGCTAGCTCCAAGCCTTTTCGGTCCTCCAGCGCCAAGCCAATACGTAAACGACACTTACCTGCCCAGCAGTGCATCAGCAACACTCACTGTTCAGCAAACCGCAATACCCACAACCCCAACTGCCCCGCTTCCAACATCTTACTGGACGCGTCCAATATACGGTGAAAACTCAAACTGGTACACGATATCGTCAAACTGGCTAGGCAGTACAAGCGGATCCAATCAAGGCTATGGGAGTGATTTCCCTGGAGATGCAGTAGGACCACAAACTAGCCATATCATGTGGAATGCACCGCTTCAAATGGGAGGAGTCGTAGGAGGAAACGCCTTCGCAATTCAAGGAGACACATACTTCGAAGGATCGGCCTACAACAACAGATACACAAATCCAATAATAATAGACGGAAATCTATACTACACCGAACCAATATCCTTCGCGGGCGTCACTAGCGGACCCACCGTCTGTGTTGATTTAAGAACTGGACAGCAAATTTGGTCAAGTAATATTCCTGCTTTATCATTCGGTTATATCTATGATGTTCAAGACCCCAACCAACACGGAGTTTACCCGCCAATGTTAGTTTCATCAACTGGCGGCGGCCTTTTTTCAGTTGGACCTGCAACATGGAGATTTTATGATGCGTACACAGGAGATTCGCTATTCAATGTGACCAATGTTCCCCAGGGCACGTCAGCTTTAGGCGTAAACGGAGAATACCTACTCCTAATGCTAACAAACTATGGCACTTCCTCAAAACCAAACTATTATCTCCAGGAATGGAATTCATCACGACTATGGGACGGTCTATATTCAGGTGCTTCAACATCACCATCAGTTGTTCCTCCAATACTTGACGGAAGCAACCCCAGCTTACTCGACTTTAACATTTCTATACCCTCGCTCAGTACCGCATCTAGCATACTTGATGCTTTCACCAACAACATGGTAATTTGCATGAGTGGCTCATATCCTGGTGGTCCAAGTCTCTTTGGGCCTGGTAGCTCAGCTCCTTACACATATTTCGCTGTTAATCTTAATGCAACTAAAGGTACAGTGGGTTCACTATTGTGGTCACAGCCGTACAACGCGCCTGCAGGCAACATCACCGTTGAATGGGGCGGAGCTGATCCAACAGCCAACAGCGGTCAAGGCGTCTTTGTTGAACAGTACAAGGAAACAAGTCAATTTGTTGGATACAGCATGGCAACTGGCAAACTACTTTGGGGACCAACCTCAGGTCAAGCAGCCCTCGACTACTACAACTTCGGATACAACGCAGGCGGAAATGAAGAAGGAACAGCGCTTGCTTATGGGAAACTATACAGCGGTGGATACAGCGGAATAGTCTACTGTTATGATTTAACAAGCGGAAATCTTTTATGGACTTACGGCAACGGCGGCGAAGGTAACAGTACTAGCAGCGGGACTCCTTATCCTGGTAACTATCCAACTTCAATATATGCTATTGGCAGTGGAATAGTGTACACAACTACTACTGCACACACTGTTGAAACACCACTATATCAGGGTGCATTAACGCGCGCCATTAATGCCACAACCGGAGCGGAAGTCTTTACTCTATCAGCATTCACTGGTGAATCAGGTCCACCTGGCACAGGCGCTATAGCAGACGGTTTCGCAACATTCTTCAATGGCTACGACAACTCAGTCTACGTTGTAGGCAAAGGACCCAGCGCCACTATAGTACAGGCACCACAGACAGCTATCACAGCAGGCGAAAATGTGGTTATACAGGGCACAGTGATGGATACTTCTGCAGGCACACACCAATCGGCTCCAGCAGCAGACTTTCCAAACGGTGTCCCCGTTTGTTCTGACGCAAGCATGGCTCAGTGGATGGGCTATGTCTACCAGCAACAACAGGCACCAACAAATTTCACAGGCGTTACAGTAACATTGACCGCTATTGATCCAAACAACAATTACATAACCCTTGGCACAGCCACAACCGATGCGACTGGCCATTTCATATACTCATGGCAGGCTCCACAAGTTTCAGGCAAATACACTATTACCGCTACGTTCACTGGCACCAACGGTTACTGGGGATCAAGTGAAGAAACTGGTATGACCGTGCAAAATGCACCAACAACACAAGCGCCAACCTCTACTCCTACATCAGACCTAGCAACAATGTCAGCACTTACTATTGGAATCGCTGCGGCAGTAATCGTCATAATCATCGCAATTGCCATAGTTGGCTTATTGTTGCTAAGAAAAAAACCCTAATTTAACAAATTAAAAGACAAAAACTACTCCTTTTTTTTGGATTTAGAACTAATAATTTAAGAATGAGCTGAGTAGACTCTGGTTTAAATTACATGGAAAGTTAAGTTTTCATTTTGCGTTTTCTTTACATCAAAATTTTCAGAGGACAAATCAATTTTGAATAAAATATTTTTTTGTATTTTGAGAATGGAGTCGTGGAAGGGATTTTGGCGCCATATTGTTTGTAAACAGATTAGGAAGCAAGATTATTCTTAGTTTCCCGAGGTAGTTTTGTCTGTTTTTTGAGACGACCCGCTTTTCATCATTGTAAGTATCGCTTCTGTCTTTGCACCCCCTAGGTCCTTTGACACCGATTTCAAACATTCAGGGATTGCGATATGCTGTGGGCAACGTTCCATACATTTTTTGCACGCTTTACACAATGAAGCATCGGCGCGTTTACCTGTCAGGCCCCCCATCAACATCATTCCATACATAGCACGTGAATGTTGTTCATCACCGAACATGCAATAGTCATTATAGGCGCTGAAGTTGCGGGGAATATTCACGCCGGAGGGGCAAGGCATGCAATATTCGCAGCCGGTACATTGAACTTTCATAAGACGTTTATAGGATTCAGCAACCTTTTTGATGGTTGCAAGTTCATCAGATTTCATTGCGCTCGGAAAAGCGGTTTCAGCAGTCTTAATGTTTTCGGCAACTTGTTTTTCCTCATTCATTCCTGAAAGAACCACTGTTGCCTCAGGGTGATTCCAAACCCACCGAAGACCCCATTCGGCTGCGGATCTTTGAGTTTTAGAGTCATCATATAACTGCTTGACTTCCTTGGGGATCTTACCTGCTAATGCTCCGCCTCTAAGTGGTTCCATAACCATGACTGCAAGATTCTTTGATGCAGCATACTTTAGCCCCTCTGTTCCAGCTTGCGTTTTTTCGTCTAGAAAATTGTACTGTATTTGACACATTGTCCAGTTATAGGCATCAACAATGGTTTTGAAAGTTTCAGGTGAACCGTGAAATGAGAAACCTGTGTTCACTATTTTTCCTTCTTCTTTCGCTTTTTCTAAGAATTTTAAAGCACCAAATCCTTGAAGTTTATTCCACGATTCTTTTTCGAGACCGTGTAAAAGGTAATAGTCAATATGGTCTGTTTGGAGTTTTTGCAGGGAGGTATTTAACATTTTATCCATGTCTTCAGCTTTATTTAGCATAAAAGGTGTAAGTTTAGTAGCGATTTTTACTCTTTTGCGGTAGTCATCTAACAGGGCTTTTCCAAGCACTTTTTCGCTGTTACCTCCGTGGTATGGAGGCGCTGTGTCCACGTAATTTACGCCATTGTCGATTGCGTAGCGAATTTGGTTTATTGCGCGTTCTTCATCGACGTATTGTCCATTCAAGGGTAAGCGCATACATCCGAATCCTAAAACTGATAATTTGTCTCCGTTTTTTGGTACTGTTCTAAATTGCATTTTATTTCACTTCCACTTTTTAATCCAATTGATGTATAGATTGACTTTAATTTGGACTGAACAGACAATAATGTTCTGATTTTTATCCTCTTATTAAACTATCGCTGTCTCAGTAAATGGAATTCTTATGAATTCGAAGGGAGCGAGTCCGGTGAGATGCCTACCAATAGATTTTTGGTCGTTGGGATGATCCTTTCGGGTTTCATCTTTTGTCTTGTTCAGTTTGCCTGAAAAGTGGCACGGGTTTATTCGACAGATTGTTGGAACCTTTCAGAATTTCGTAAGATCTAAGTAAGCCTGAATTCATGCAAAATAAACCCAGATAACTTTGATTTTAGTGAATGGAAGGTGCTTGGAATGGAATCCTAACCACAATTTACCAGTAAACGGATGTGACAGATTAAAAAATAAACTTCTAATATCAGCGAAATATTGTCAATTATGGGATTGTGAAGAAATATGGAGCCGATTAACATTCGAAGGCTTTATACTGTCGTCCTAATAGGAATAGTGCTCTATTTGATTCTAGATGTTGTGGCGCAGCTTCTTCCTCCGCACTATAACTGGATTAGTCAGGCTGAAAGCGACTTGGCAGTAGGATCGTTCGGCTACATAATGACAATCAACTTCGTCAACCGCGGTCTCCTCTCTCTTGCATTTTTATTCGCCTTTATGGGCACAATCCGCCTAACCGGAGAAAAGTTAGATCAGTACCGCACAGGATTCTTTCTCTTGGGCGCATGGTCAATAGGCGCATTGCTGCTCGCAATCTTCCCCACCGATGTTCCCTCCATACCAATTTCATGGCACGGAGCAATCCACCTGGTTGTTGCGGTTCTCGCGTTTCTAACGGGAGCATTTGGCGCACTTGTTCTATCTCTCAAAATGAACGGAAATCAGTCTCTGAGAAACCTGCGAAGATTTGCCTATCCGATCTCGGTGCTAGTGGTGGTCTTTTGTTTGCTCGAGGTGTTGATCCCGATCGTTACACCGCACCTTGCCGCACACTTTGGAGGATTCTTTGAAAGGTTATTCCTCGGAACAATGCTCGTCTGGATTGCGGCAATTTCAGCATATATGCTCACGCATGAATCGAAGTCTGTCGCACCAACAAATCTTACGGCGAGTTAATTTAGCGTTCATGTTGTATTGTGCCCAACCTTTCTCGAATTGTAGCTATGAGTTCTTCAGCTTTGACTGGTTTGACTAGAAAATCGTCAGCTCCATAATCGGCAGCTTTTTTTCCAGCCTCATCTGTTGAGAAGCCTGTGACAATAATTTTGATTGCTTTAGGATCTTTTGGTATTTTAAGGAGAAGTTCTGTTCCGTCCATATCGGGGAGCTTGACGTCAACTATGTACGCACTGAACTTTGCTTTCTTAATTTTCTTAAGGGCCTCTTTGCCTGTGTCAGTAATCTCAACAGTGTACCCTTCCTTTTCTAAAATATTTTTAAAAACTCTCAAAATATTTGCATCGTCATCGACTACAAGAATTCGATTTTTTTTCCAGTTCATTTGACTCCTCCAATCAAATTTAATAAATTCAAAAAAAGTTCAATGGATGTTTCCCGGACTTTAGCACAACAATTGCATAATCATTTTTGTACTAATATCAAGAATGTAATTTAAAGATATATATTAGCGGATAGAACTTCGATCTTTTTAATAGTTTTTTTTATTCCTTTTTTGAGAATAGTTAACTGATCTAAGATAATAATTGTTTACGATAATTAAGGAAAAACAGAGTGATAGGCCTGTATCTTTCTAATCAGCGTCCAAGCTACCCAATATTTAATGGGTAAACAGATTGTGAAAAGCTAGTTGCAAGGGCGTTTGTATTGGATGTTCCTAGTATCACGTATTCTCCGCTACTTAGCTGAATTATGAGGTCGGTTGAGTTGTTGGAAACCACGTCAGCGGTGGCTCCATTTCCAAGAGTAAATATGCCCACGTTAAAATGATCATAGTTGGTTCCATGCTGTTTTGAAAGGGTCAAATTTCCCGAACCGATTTGTCCAACGTAGGCAGAAGCGATTTTATTGGCTGTAATATTCATGTTTCCTGCGCCGCTAAAACCAGGAGACTGTATACTTACGTATCCTGAGCCCACTGTTATTGTTGAAGGTGTACTCGAGGCAAAAAACAGCCAAACTCCCAGTCCAATGACCACCAATCCTATAATCATCAACGCAGCAAAAGTGCGTCTAATTGTTTTTGCGCGTCTTCCAGTTGTTAAAGCTAGCAGCAAAAGAACAGCGCCAGTCACAACTAATGCTACCAGCGCAATTGTTCCCAGACTTGAGGATGGCTGAACAGTAAATTGCATAACAGACATCTAATTTGCCCCATATGTTTTGCTATTTGTAGTTCGACTAACTTTCAAATAAAGATATATGATGTATGCAAATGTCCACACAATTCCAAGCAATAGGAAAATTATGTACACACCGAATAATTGAAAAGCAAACAATAAAAAGAAACCAATCACGATAAATGCAAACAGAGGACCAAGCAACAATGCCCAGACCTTGGCGCCAACTCCTGTTTCCGAGTTATCTCCATGAGTTGGCAACGATGAGTCTTTGCCAAACTTGGTAATTTTAAAGACATGCAGCTCCTTGCACTGTGGGCATTTGAATATCCTATTTGTGCCCAAACGTATCGAGTAGAATGACGCTGATGGAATAAACTCATAATTGAATCTATAATAACAATGAGGGCACTCCACAATTGACGTTGTCAAAACCTCTTGTCTCGCATATAGATAACGCTTGATAAACTGACCTACACCAAGGATTTAAGATTTCATATTATTAGCCTTATAGTTTGACAAATTTCTAAATCGGTATCTGCTTCAATGATGACTAATAAAAGCCAGAATTGAACTCTAAATTAAGATCAGTGAAGGACGGGGAGGGATTTGAACCCTCGACCCCCAACTTAGGAGGTTGGTGCTCTATCCGAAACCTCTTTAAAGAAAACTCGGATATTATTTGTGTTAAGCAAGTGAATATTTCAGTTTGTTTTATTTACAGGTTCAAAGTTCTAAACGTTTCGATAATTTGAATCTACTTTTATTTGTTTTCAGGCTTCTTCGTACCCACAATCTTTTGAAGAGTTCTCTTGACGTGAACATCAATTTCCAAAAACCAGAAATCGATGAACATACGCTTTTTAGTAATCGTGAAAATTCTAAAAAGTTTACTTGTACTTTGAAATTTTAATGCATATCTATATATGGCTCTTATTCAGAATGTTTTGTTTAGAATCAGTACTATTGGTGAGTGTATGAGTAAACCAGTCGATGTCGGAGAATTACGAGTTGGCGGCTACATGATGATTGAGGGCGAACCATGCCGCATAGTCGACATTGCCAAATCTAAACCCGGAAAACATGGATCAGCAAAAGCAAGAATCGTTGCAATCGGCGTTTTTGATAAACAAAAGAGGCAATTTGTTAAACCAGTTGATTTAGGCGCTGAGGTTCCTATAATTGATAAGAGAGCTGGGCAAGTTTTCGCTGTTAACCCAGCTGGAATCCAAATTATGGACTTGGAAACTTATGAGTATCTTGATGCTCCTTATCCGGATGAGGAAGAAGTTCCTAAAGAGAAGCTTACTCCGGGCACAGAAATCGAGTATTGGCGAATACTCGGCAGAGTAAAAATCGTTAGAGCAAAGTAATCAAGCATTTGCCTGCTATTTTTCCCTTATAATATTCATTATTTTACGTCTTAATATTCATTATTTTACGTCTAATTTTGTCATGCTCGTTTCTTTTTAATTATAAATTAAAGGTTTAGCTCCACCAATTCCAGCCTAATTTTTTGAAACTGAGATACATTGCCAAAAGAATTATTCCCCAACCGAGCGAAATACTTCCAATCACAAGTATAAGGTTGCTTTGTAAGTAATAGTAGCTTGCCCAACCAGTTAAAATTGTTAAACCGAACAGTAATAAAATAAAAATACTTGCATGAATTGCTCGTTCAGCTGTCACTTGCTTCACCCGATTGTACCCTTATTTCCATGTGTTGTTAAAAGATTTTCTATCAATGTTTATTTTCTAGTTGGAGCTTTTTTGGTTGAAGCCAATGATGCATGAAGAGCCGTCTGATTTGTGAAGAATATTTTAATGGGGAACTGAGGCTTCAAAGATTAAGCCGGCGCTTTTAGACCCTATTTTGGGTGTTTTGTATAGTTTACTTCTGTAATATTTATTTAAAGGAACCGTGGAATGATTATTACTGAGAGACTCTGATGGCGCTAGATAATTTAGGTTCTTCACTAACCAACGCAATAAAAAAGCTGTTTAAAGCTGGCGTTGTCGACGAAGCGACAGTGAAGGAACTTGTACGCGACATCCAAAGAGCGCTACTCCAATCAGACGTCAACGTTCAACTAGTTCTCGAAATATCAAAGCGCATTGAAGAGAGAGCCTTAAAAGAAAAAGTTCCTCCAGGCGTCTCAAGACGGGAACATGTGATAAAAGTCGTTTATGACGAACTAACTCGTTTTGTCGGCGACAAGCCAGTTCCACTTAAAGTAGAAGCTGGCAAAAGAAAAATCATTATGCTTGTTGGAATCCAAGGGTCAGGAAAAACAACTCATGCCGCAAAACTCGCTCGCTATTTCCAGAAAAGAGGGTTAAAGCCAGCTTTAATTTGCGCTGACACTTTTCGCCCAGGCGCGTATGCTCAGCTACAACAGTTAGCGGCAAGAATAAATGTTCCAATTTACGGCGATGTAAAAGAGAAAAATCCAAACAAAGTCGTCAAAGAAGGATTAAAACAATTCAACGACAAAGACCTGATAATCGTTGACACCTCAGGAAGACACAAAGAAGAAAAAGACCTAATAAAAGAGATGAAAGATCTTGAAAAGAACATCAAGCCTGATGAAGTTATCATGGTTATTGACGGCACCATTGGTCAACAAGCCCTTGTCCAAGCTAAAACGTTCCATGAGGCAACACCAATTGGAGCAATTATCGTTACTAAACTTGACGGTACTTCTCGTGGAGGAGGCGCGCTCTCAGCTGTTGCGGCAACAGGTGCACCAATAAAATTCATAGGCACAGGCGAAAAAATCGAAGATGTCGAACCATTTATTCCCTCACGCTTTGTTGGCCGCCTCTTAGGCATGGGCGATTTGGAAACGCTTTTGGAAAAAGTTCATGACGCCGAAATCAAAGTTCCCCCAAAGAAAGCTAAAGAAATAATGAGTGGCAATTTTACCCTTACAGACATGTATGAGCAGTTTGCAGCTGTCAAAGGTATGGGTCCATTTAAGAAAGTGCTTCAGATGTTGCCCGGTATGTCATCTAACGTGCCTGATGAAATGTTGAATTCAGCTGAAGGTCGTTTGGAAAAGTGGCAAGTAATAATTCAGTCAATGACACCTAGAGAAAAAGAAAACCCCAAGATATTGAATTCATCTAGAGCAAGACGAATAGCACGAGGCTCAGGTACAACTGAAAAAGACGTTAAAGAACTAGTAAAACAGTATTTTATGATGCGTAAAATGCTAAAGACGTTTAAACGCAAGAAGAAACTGCCTTTCGGGCTTGGCGGAAAAGGTGGAATGCCCGCGAATTTTCCAGTAGGCTAAGTGACATGGATGTTTTAGAAAAAGCGTTTGAACTTCTTAGTAAATATCCTCTTTGTGACCACTGTCTTGGGAGACAATTTGCTTTACTAGGCTACAGCATGGAAAATAACGTTCGTGGTTCATCGCTGAAAATTAGCTTAACCTTGCAAGCTACTGATTTGGCGAAAGAAAAAAACCTTGATGGTGTTAAGCAGCTTAAAGTTTTGGCGACAAATGGGTTTTCAAGAGAAGCCCAAGAAACCCTAAAGCACCTCAAAAAACGGATTCCAAAAGCTTTAGAAGAAAAATGTTATCTCTGCGAAGGCAAATTTGAACATCTTAACAGCTTAATTGAGAAATCTTTAGCAGCGATTGATGGTTATGAATTCACAACGTTTCTTGTGGGTATTGAGGTTCCGATTAAGGTTGAGGAACGGGAAGACGAGTTTAAAGGAACCTTTAACCTTGGCTACAGCGAAGGCATTAAGCATGAATTCGGCAGATTATTCGGTAAAGTCCTTGCTGAACGCACAGGTAAAACTGCAGATTATTTAATTCCCGATCTGGTTGTAGTAATCAATCCTTTCCGAGAAAACGCACGCCTTCAAGTTAACCCCCTTTTTGTCGGTGGCAGATACCGAAAACTAGTTCGAGATATTCCACAGTCAAAATGGTTCTGTTCAAATTGCCGCGGACGAGGATGTGATAAATGCGGTGGAACCGGCAAACTGTATCCTGAATCAGTTGAAGAACTAACTTCAAACGTCCTTCTTGAAGCAGCTGAAGGACAAAAAACGTTATTTCACGCTTCAGGTCGAGAAGACATAGATGCACGAATGCTTGGAACTGGAAGACCTTTTGTTATTGAGGTTTCTGAACCCAAGAAACGATCTATTGATTTGAAAGAAATTAAAGAAAAAATCAATGTAGGAGCAGTAGGTAAAGTTGAAGTTTCAAAATTACGCTTCGCCACAAAAGATGTAGTTAGACATCTCAAGAAAGGTGAAGGAGCTCAGAAGGAATATCGGTTACTTGCTGAGTTTGAGAATCCGTTTTCAGATGAAGATTTGAAAATGCTTGAAGAAAAGCTTACTGGCGCTACAATTAAGCAGCAGACGCCTATTCGTGTTATGCATAGAAGGGCAGATTTGATACGAGAAAGGTACATATATAAGCTTAAAGTTAAGAAGGTGTCGCTTAAGAGGGCTCTATTGGAAATTCGTTGCCAAGGCGGCCTCTACGTTAAAGAACTGGTGTCTGGAGATGAAGGTCGAACAATACCAAACGTTTCGGATTTGCTCAACAACAGAGCGAAGACGCTTAAGCTTGACGTTTTAAAAATAATAATGGATGATTAAAAAAGGTGAATATGGAATGAAAGGTTCAAAAGGATATTATACTGGCACTCGCAGTTTGCTGAAAAAGCCACTTAGAGAAAGAGGAAAATTAAATATTGGCAGGATACTTCAAGTGTATCCAGTGGGTTCTAAAGTGCTAATAAAGATGGATTCTAGCGTACAGAAGAGTATGCCTCACAAAAGGTTCCATGGTAAAATAGGTGTTATTGTGCGTAAGCAAGGTCGGGGATACGTAATCACCGTTCCACAAGGCAATAGCATTAAAGAAATCATTACTCGTGCAGAACATATTCAGCCATATACAGGTGCTTAAGGGAAATGAGCAAGAGAGAAATTAGCGAAACTCGCTTAACCCTACCCCAAGTCAAAAAAGTTTTGGAATCTGTTGGCGAAGAAAATCTAGACCAGTTACAACGAAGAACTCTGGATTACGTAAACAAATTTTCAAAAGCTGACCCTGCAAAAGCAGAAGAGATTCTTCAAACACTCATTAAAGAATACGAAATTGATGAAGCTGAAGCAATTCAAATAATAAATTGCATGCCCGAAACTGTCGATGAATTAAGAATTTTCTTGGCTGGCGGTCGCAAAATTATAGAAACTGGAAAATTAAACTCTATTGTTGCGCTTTTGAATGAAAACCGAGTCTTGAAGTAGGACAAATCGGCTAAGTATTTTTAAGTAGTAAGCGCAATAGACTATAGACTAAAGGCTTAGTGACTGTTATGGAAAAGCGGTATGAAGAATACGCTTACGTGTTAGATTTCTTGTCACACGGTAAGCCTGGATTTCGCCCGACTGGACGAGCAGGTTATCGAGCGGGAGCTTTAATTCAGTGCCTCGGCGAAGAATTCTTTACGCTTTTGGAGGCTTTGGTGAAAGAAGGTTTAATGCTTAAGCCAGGCGACCGCGTGTACGTTGGGAAAGATTCACGCCAAGAAGTCACATATATCATTGGTCGAATAGGCTTTGAAGAATTAACGGCTTCAGCTAAAGCTGAGCTTCCAAGTGTCATAAGTAAAGTAGTTCAAAATCGAGAAAAATGGTTTGTGAACTTTTTCAATACCGCTCGCGCAATTACTCCTCGCATGCACGCCTTAGAGCTTGTTCCAGGCATCGGAAAAAAATACATGTGGCAAGTCATTAACGAACGAGAACGTAAGCCTTTTGAGAGTTTCGAAGATTTGCAAAAACGCACCGAGTTGCCTAACCCAACAAAATTGATTACTAAACGAGTTATGGAAGAGCTTGAGGGTGAAAGTAAATACAGATTGTTTACAAGGGCTCAGTAAGGCATAAAAATGAGTCTTGAGAAAACCAAGCGTCTGCTTCGGACCTACCAAATATCCCCGAACAAGTTTTTGGGGCAAAATTTCATGATTGAGCCTTCGCTCTTCCATAAGTTATGTGTTTACGCTGAACTTGAGTGTTCAGATGTGGTTTTGGATGCTGGTGCGGGCTTTGGTTTTCTTGCCTGTTTCTTGGCTAGCAAATGTAAACAAATAATTACTGTTGAAAAAGACCGGCAAGTTGCTGCGGTGCTTCGTGAACAAATCAAAGGCGCTGGTAACGTGACTGTTGTAGAGGGCGACGTGTTGAAAGCAACATTACCTGACTTTAACAAGGTCATCGCAATCCCTCCATACTACTTATCCTCTCATCTTGTTATGTGGCTTCTTGACCGCAGAATCAACTGTGCAGTGTTGATTTTGCAGAAAGAATTTGCCGATCGCTTCGTTGCACCAGTAGGCAGCGAAAATTACGGTTGGTTAACAGTTGTTACCAATCAACAGGCTGAAGTTGAGCTTTTCGATTTAGTTTCTAAAGAAATGTTTTATCCTCAACCGGAAGTAGATTCGGTAATTCTAAGAATAAAACCCTGGAGCAAAACACCTTTTGAGATTAAGAATAAAGCATTTTTCACTCAAATGGTCAAATGGCTTTTTACTCAACGCAACAAAAAGTTGGGCAAAGCACTATCGCCTTTTCTCAAGAGCACTTTAAAGTTAAGCAAACAGGAAGCAGAAACGCTTGCCCTTACTCTGCCTTTTCACGATAAGCGTGCAAGAGAGTTGTCGCCCAAAAATTTTGGAGAATTAGCAAATGCAGTTTCCACTTAAGCGATTGCACTTTGGGAAATTCGTTTTTGATGTTTGCGAAAATGTTTACGAGCCCGCCGAAGATTCTTTTCTTTTCGCCGAAAATCTTGATATAGAAAAAGGCGCTGAGGTTTTAGACGTTGGCACTGGCAGCGGTTTGCTTGCAATAGTAGCAGCTGAAAAAGCTGATTTTGTGGTTGCGGTTGATTTTAATCCTTATGCGATTAGATGTGCAAAAGAGAATTCAGTGATTAATAGTGTACGCCGCAAAATGGTTTTCATTCAATCCGGGCTCTTAGCCGCTTTCAATGAATATGAAAAATTTGATGTGATTCTATTTAATGCTCCTTATCTTCCCTCGGCTGAGAATGAAGTAGACTCTTGGATTGTGCGCTCGTGGGCAGGCGGCGTTAACGGGAGACACGTTATAGACGAATTTATTCTTCAAGCCCCACCCCATTTAAAAGCCCACGGGCGAATTTTATTGATGCAATCAACGCTTGCAAGTGCTGAAGAAACAATTCAGAAATTTGAAGAATTTGGGTTAAAAACGCGGATTAAAGCTGAACGTCAACTGCCTTTCTTTGAAACATTAACACTGATTGAAGCCAAAAATGTGTAGCGGCAATGTGCCGATATTTCTGGTTCTGAAAAGCAAATAAGGGAATGCTGCATTGGTTACTGTAGTGACTAAGATGACTATTTGGATTTACGTTAAAACAAATGATGATATCAGGACAGTTGGAGATATTGTCTGCGCTTTCAATTTTACGCAAGGTAAGCATCCTGAAGATCAGTATTCTTGGATTATGGAAGTTGGAAAAGATGAACCTGGCTACTATGAAATTAAAGGCAAATATGCAGGTTTGAAAGATCTTTCGGAAATTGGGGTTGTTTATAGAATTGGTGATACTGTCGTTTTGTCAGAAATTGATGATGATTTAACGCCTGACTTAATTGATCCTTTAATTACCAAGTATGGGTTTGATAATGTTAAGTGGATTGTGGTCCAAAAAATAAAATAAACATCAAATAATCTTTTTTCCTATTTAGTCTTAAAATAAAAATTCTTTCGCTTATGTGATATTGACTCTTAGCGATACAAACAAAAACTATTCGTTTTATAGCAGTTCACTGACTAATCTTGCTACATCATTTGGCTTCTCAGCAATCTTTACTCCAGCGCTTGAAAATGCCTCAATTTTGCTTTGTGCGGTACCTTGCTTACCTGTTATTATTGCTCCAGCATGACCCATCCGCTTGCCTAATGGCGCGAAATGTCCAGCTACATAAGCTACAACAGGCTTCGGATATCGCTTTTCAGCTATGTACTGTGCTGTTAATTCTTCCATATTTCCGCCAATTTCACCGATTAAAACCACAGCTTTAGTCTTTTCATCATTTGCGAAAAGTTCTAAAGCTTCAATAAAATTCAAGCCTAAAACTGGGTCACCTCCAATACCAAAACAGGTTGATTCACCTAAACCCTTGGTTTTTAGGCCATCTGCGATTTCATAGGCTAATGTGCCACTTCTTGAAACCAAACCCACAAAGCCTGGAGTAAAAATGTTGGCGGGCATTATTCCAAGTTTGCATTCTCCGGGCGTAATGATTCCAGGCGTGTTTGGACCAATAATAGAAACTTGCGCTTGAGCTGCGTTAGCCAAAAAGTTTATCGTGTCTTTTATTGGTATATACTCAGTGATTATAACTATTGTTTTGATTTTGTTTGCGGTTGCTTCTAAAACTGCATCTTGAGCAAATTTTGCGGGAACAAAAATTATTGAAGCATTAGGTGAATACGAATCGCCAGTTTCTTTTACAGTGTCAAAAACGGGTAACCCATCAATAGTCGTTCCTCCTTTTCCAGGAGAAACTCCTGCCACGATTTTGGTACCATACTCAAGCATTAGTTTAGCGTGGTAGCTCCCTTGTTTTCCAGTTATGCCCTGAACAATTGCTCGGGTTCCTTCATCAATTAAGATTCCCATTACTGTTTCTCACCTTCAGCAAATTTGACTGCTTGTTTAGCTGCTTCTTCCATGCTGCCCAAGACGTTTATTCCTACAGCAGTAAGAATTTTTTGACCTTCCTTTTCATTTGTGCCAACAAGCCTCACAACCAACGACTTCTTTTCCTTGGCATCTTTGACAGCTTCAATTATACCTCTTGCAACTTCATCACAACGAGTTATTCCGCCAAGCACATTAACAAGTACAGATTTGACATCGGGATCATCCAAAACCATTTTTAAAGCTGCCTTGATGACCTCCACGCTTGCTCCACCGCCTATATCTAAAAAGTCTGCTGGGGTGCCTCCGAAAAAATTTAATAAATCAACCGTAGCCATTACCAATCCAGCGCCGTTGCCAACTACCCCTATGTCCCCGTCAAGCTTCACGTACGTCACATTATTCTTAAAAGCCAAAGTCTCTTGAAGCGAGAGCATTGAAGCTTTTTCTGCTTCATATTTGGGATGCCTGAAAAGTGCATTATCATCAATTACTATTCGAGCGTCGGCAGCTACAAAAATTCCTAAATCTGTTTCTATCAAGGGATTGATCTCAATCATTTCGGCGTCATTTTCGACAAATGCTTGATACAATTTCTCAATGATCTCTGATAACTCAACTAGCTGATGGCCACTATAACCTAAACTTTTTGCGATTGATAATGCGTGAAAAGAACGTATACCTAATTGAGAATCAACTGGTATTCGGATGATGCTTCCGGTGTTTTTTCTGCCACTTCTTCAATGTCCAATCACCCCATTTTGGAGGTTAATGCAACATAGCTTCGGTTGAATCTGTCAACAGTGAAGCCGATGTACAATTCTTTTTTGATTGAAAGCTTTTCTTCTATTAGGACTTGTTTAACTAGAAAATTCTTTATTTGTGCTCCCAGAAGTTGTGTTACGGCTTTTTGGACTTCATTTGTTGACGTACCCGATATTATTCCGCCAGCTTTTCCCCTTCCGCCGACTGGAACTTGAGCTTTAACAATGTACGGCGGTTTTAGGTTACTCAAGGCAGGCAGGGTCTGGTTAGACTCATAGATTAGCTTACCATTTGGAATCGGAATATCGTACTTTAAGAACACTTGTTTCCCTTGACTCTCGGTCAAATACAAAATAATCAATAATTATTTGTGGGTGTGAGATAAGAATTTTTTTCGTTTTCCAAAGTGGAGGGCATTCGATCAGACAAGCGCAAGCTTATCAGATTGCAATACTTTTTATCAATAACCGCGAGTTGATCGGGAAATTGCAAGTTCACCACATATCAAACATCTCTGATGTCGACTTCATAGTTCCAACGGGCTTCTCGTTCTTTGAACCTTACTTAAAATATAACATCAAAGAAATTCTGGAAATAGGCGGTGAAGCTTACGTCTCCAAAACTCCCGAAGGCGCCGTTTCAGGAGTATTCATTTATGACGACTATGAAAAGAGCGGAACAATTTATACAAAATCCCGGGAAGTATTTGACTACTTTTACCAATTAAAACCGTTTAATTTCCTTTTCTCAGAAATTCAAACTGACCTCGAAAATGAAATCTACGATATTTACACCTTAAACCTTGGCGATATTGCAGTTGCTCCCAAGTTTAGCTATGAAATTTCTATTGCGCAGAGAAGCCACTTAGATGAGATAGAACAATTCATGTCTTCAACCCATCCAGGGATAAACAAGAAGTGGGTAAATGTTGCGCTAAGAAATGAAGATAGGTGCCTTTTCGTCAGGCTGAATAACGAAATTGTTGGGGCAGGTTGGCTATCACTTGTGAACGATATTGGTCGACTGCATACTCTATATGTTAAACCTCAATTTAGGCGACTGGGTATAGGTGAGGATATTTTGAATGGTCGACTTCTTTGGCTCAAGTCAAAGCATGCCCGTTCAGTTTTCACTGAGATTTCACGCTATAACGTCGCATCCGCAGGAAATGTAATGAAAGCACACATGAGGATTTCTGGACAGGTTTTTCAATATTTTAAGAAGAACTTGGACAAAAAGATGGAGCTAAAAAGTTAGTAACTGTCTTTATGTTCTGGGGGCACCGCAAATGGGGCAGGTTTCAGCTGTGGAGTCTATCAGTGCTCCGCAATAGCGGCAATTTACTTTCACGACTTCTTTAATTACGATTTGCTGTACTTGCGGTTGTTTTGGAATTAAATCGATATTCTCGGGCGGTGGATTTGGCGGGCGCGGTGGGGGCGACTGTTGTTGGTATGGATGTTTTGGTAGTGTTCTTCTGTTTCTTCTTGAAATTGCATAACTAATAATTGCGATAACTATTATGACTAGAATTATTGCAATAATGTAATCAAGGTATTGTGTTGAGCCTGAATTTCCTCCATTAGGGCTACTATTAATTGTCGTTGCTGCCGCTGTTGTTAGCGAATAACTTGTTGAAGTCATATACAGGCTTTCGGTGTAGGTGAACCCGTCTCCTGAAGGATTTGTATCATGTTCAACATAGTCATATCCAACGATATATCCAGTCGACGGGTCAAAGTAAGCTTTCCAGGTATAAGTGGCAGTAAATTGTCCATATACATCGTTTCGTTGATAGCTTGAGGTTCCTTGAGCAAAAATTACGTTTACATTTTCGTTCTGGGAAGGAAGAAAATAACTGTAGCTTTTTGAATTGACCGTCATTTCTGTGTTCAGAAGGGTAAATGTACCGCCCACTGGGATTGAGTTATCCATAACGAACCAGACAGTTGGATTAACGTATCCCGTCTGGTCGTCAGTTCCATTAACATAAAGAAATGTGACTGGTGAGAACGTGAAGTCTCCGGAAGGACTTCCTGTTTCTGTTGTGCCTGTACTGTTGCTCCAGGTATAAGAGTAACTATAGTGAGCAGCTATAGTTCCGTCAGGATTGATGCCATTCATTGTTTCTACTCCGTTATATGTTGCCTGTTCGGTGTATCCAGCGTAATTACCGGTGCCGTTTCCAAGATTTGTTACCTCATAATAGCTGAAATGATCTCCAACATGAGGCGTGTAGGCTGCGGCGGCGGGAACTATGAAGAGAGCTATGAAAAGTGAAACCACTATAATTAACGACTTCGAGATCAACCCATGAAACCCCCTACGCCGTGAACGTGGGCTGGATGATAGCCTCCTATGCCGCTAAATGTTGAATAATAAGATGAATGCGCGATTATTAGCGGCGCATAGTATATGAAGAAAATGTTTGTAGGGACATAGGTGAACTGCACTGGAGTTTTCACAATATTCGCGGTTGAATCAAGTTGCTTTACAAGTTCATTTTTGATTCCATGAATCATTCTTACTGCAAGGCTTATCAGCTCAGAACGTTCTAAGCCTGCAGCATAAGCTCCGAGCAAAGAATATGCTTTTTCCATCAAGTCAAGAGTCTCATTAGCTTCAAGAGTCGGTATTGAAGCTAGTATTGCAGCAGCTACAAGTGGATACTCTAGGTAATTCCTAAGTCCATTTACAAGGATTGTCAATTTCAAGTTTACGTCGTTTGGTCCTAAGTCGGAAATTGACAAATAGGCAGCGGCAAGTTCGGTATCTTCTGACACCTCGTATCCCCACGAATTAAATAATGCTCGAAATGACTGGAATTTCCCCCCAAGTTGGTCTGAAGGTACATTAATTATAGAAAGTATTGCGGCTGACTCAAACGAAAGGGTCATTTTGGAAAATTCTGAGAATCTGTCTGTTGGAAAAGTGCCGTCAAATCTTCGCCCAGACATGACGGTGGCGGCGACGCCGGCAGAAAGCGGTTTAGGGACATGGGCATCATGTCTGAGCTGTTTGTCAAGACTTTGCAAAGATTTTGTAATGTTTTGAAGATCAGAATTGTCTACCCACTGCGAGGGATCCGCCTTTACGGAGGTCATAATTTCAGCCGCCATCATTTTATTTTGAAGGGTGCAATCGAAGTGATGTAGAAGGTCAAGTGCTAAAAGAAATCTTTTATCAATTTGGTTGGGGTCACCCTGAAGTTTTGCTAATCCTATTGATACGCTCCAGAGTTGTGAGGGATCCATTTCTGGAAATTTAATTTCCAGATTAGATTCGTAAAACTTACCTCTTGATGCTATTGAATTCAATTCGCCTGATGTTTCCCTGCTCTCTTCAATGAAGTCCTTAAACTCGCTATCAGAGACTCTGTAATTCCTGATGTTAAGATCGTTGAGTATTAGTACCCCACTACCAGTTAGTGACACATATTCCCCATTATACAAAACCATCCTATCGATTATGGATTTTTTCTGAATCAGCTCGTTTATTTTGGAGTCTCTTTCAGTTATGTCACCATCTATTTTTGAGACAACATCATTTTCGCTTTTCTCTTTTTCTCGTTCAACTTCCTTAGTCTCTTTTCCTTCAAAAAGAAATTTGATTGAATGAATTTTTTTCTCATCTTCTTGCAGAGCAGTGTTTGCAGTTCCGTATGCATTCTCTGCATTCGTTAAATCTAGGTTCATCTGAGTCAAGTTTGAAACTTCAGCTAAAGACCGATCGTAATCTTCTTTTTGCATTACTGAAAGGTAGCCGCTATCGCGGAGAAAATCCAGATCGGTTTGGGGAATTTGAATTGAAATCGATTTTTCTGCTATCTGGGACAAAAATGTTCTTACATCATTACAATGCATTTCTATTACCTATCCACGATTGGGAATTTCTTAGTTAGTTGTTGCTCTCTTAATATGTTACCGATAACCAGTTTAAGACTTTCTCCCTCACTTACAAAGTCAACAACTTCATCATTCTTAAGTGCCTCTCTGAGGAGAAATTCAAACTGCACTTTCCTATCCATCATACTCCCGAATCTTGCGTACCGTTCTCGTTCAATCTGTTCATATGCATACATGAATTCGTAAAGGGATCTGAATATCTGGTCATCTATCTTTTCAGCGACCTTCTTTTTCTCGACATTTATCCATTCCAAACCTTCAAGGTCTACAAAGTAAATGGTGCCGTCTGGAGAGAGAACTGCATCCTTGTCTAACCAAACATCGTAAAAATCCAAGCCGCTGAAAGTTCCATCTTCATTACTTTTTAATGTCCTAGTGAATAAAGTGAGAAATGCGATCCCACTCTTAACGAAATTCTTCAGAAACTCCAATGCTTTATCATTCGTATCTATTCCAAATAAGTCAAAGACTGATCTTACATTTCCGCCGATTGTACTACCCGAATGGAAATAAATACGCACATTGGACGGAACCAATCTTGTTTCCTGAACAATTCTTCCTCTGAATCTGCGATACCAAAATATTTTCTTGATTTCGTTCTCAAAGTCTGTGGGAAGGAAAACTATTTTCACAAGAGGAGCGATGCGAAATCCGTGAATAGAGGTAAGGTCGGCCATTTCTGATACTTTCATTGAAGTGGTTGCGTGCTCAAGTCCCTGTCCGCCATAAGGGGAGCCTCTTAGCCATAATTCCCCTGTGAGGTACCTTGGAGCCACTTCCTCGGAATTCACTATCTTGTCTTTCAGCCTAGAATCTGTCAACAAGTTGCATATTTCGGCTTTCCCAAGAAGCTGATGAGAAAAAGGGTTAGTTGTTGAGCCTATACCTTTGACTGAAAAGTAAAAGTCGGTGCCGTCTATTTTCAAAGAAGGTAAAGGCGCAACTGCGCCTCTATTATCGTCTGTAACAAACTCTTTTGAACCCAACGGATTGAGATTGGTGAATGGTCTCATACTTTCTGGAAGGTAAAGCCTTTCAAATTCAAGCATACTGTACTCTTGAAAATGCTTGTTTGTCAGCATTTCAGAAGTTTCATATACATTCAGGTGAAGCGGCGAGCCTTTTAACTTCATAACAGTCGGGCTTTGTATAAATCGTTCGACACTTAAGTCTTATTCACTTCTCAAAAGGTGATTAAGAGTTTTTGAAGTGGGTTAAAGACTAATAGCGCATTGATTATGCACTTTATTATTGAAGTCCAAGTATCTTATTGAGCGTATCCATTGCCCTGTCTGATGCTTCTTTATCGGGAAATTCTAAGTCATTTTCTTTTGGTTCTGTGCTTGAAAAAAGACAAAGTGCCTCCATACCCTTTCGCTTTGACAAACCAAATACCAATCCAGAGAAACCCATGAAGGGTCCTTTGTAACCTATGTCAATGTTGTATTTTTCTTTCATCTCGACGAGTAATTCTTTGCTGGTTGCAGCACAGCATATTTTCTTGTCCTTTGAACCGTAACCTGCAACAACTATTATTTTTCTGACGTGGTTTTCAGCTAGAAAATCTAAGACTTTTATCGCTATGTCATATTGACCTTCAAAATTTGCATGATATCCCTTTGTAATGATTAATGATGGGGTTGAGCTTGCGTAGAATTGAACTTTGGGAAAGTCTGGTTGGCCTGATTCAACAATAACTCCTCCGATGCCGGGTAACATTGGGTTGGCTGCGTAGGAGGGTTTAGTTTGGTAGATTGAAGGCATGTGGGTAGAATACATGTCTGCGATTAGGGTTGCTTTGGTTTTAGTTATTAGACTGTTCATAACAAGTTTGCCTATAGATCTTAAACCAGGCGACCCAACAACAGCTATGGGTTCGACGAGTTTAGCGTTGCCGCGACTCTCTATCCACGTTTCCTTTTCCATCATTTTATCCTCGTTTAAGTTACGTAGGCGGGTCTTTTCCCTGCACCAGCCATTTCTTCTCGTATTTTACGCTCAATTTCAACCAATTTCGCAATTGCCTCGTCCATCTCGACAACCTGTTTTTCCATCGGATCCATGTCTATTTTCAAATTCAACATTGAAGTCATGACTTTCAAAGCTGCTTTTGCAGCTCGTGGATCTATAATAAATTCTCCTGTTGGAGCCTGATATCCATGAGTTTCAGCAAGCAGACATACGCCTTCTACGTTTCTTTTTTTGGCCAGACCCATTATTATGCCGTTTTCGCCGCCGATGATGCCGTCATCAAGAAATTGTGCACCATGTGCTTTGGCTTCTTCAAGCAAAGCTAACGTTGTAGTTGTTGAATAGACGTTGGGGGTTTCAAACGGTCTTTCCGTTATGTAGGCTGCAACTGAATAGATTCTTTTTACTCCTTTGTTGATTGCCCAATCCAAAATTGCCTCTGCAATTTCATATTGACCCTCGGGAGAATACGCCTGGGCGTTACCTGTGAGAAAAATGATTGTTCTTCCTGATTCGTCTTTGAATAGTTGAAGTTCGTTTCGAAGAAGTTCAACAAGTCCATCTTCTTTTATAACGACATATGGTGGAAAATATTTTGAGTATATTTCCGCGACTAGTTCAGCTTTGAGTTGCTGGACGAGGTAGTCAACTGAAATTTTTCCTATGTAAGCTATTCCAGGCACTCCGCATATAAGAATTAATTCGCTGGGTTCAAAATCCTTCAGCATTTTGATTTCGACGTTCATTGTTGCAAACCAACTTCAAATCAAGCTAGTAGTTGACACAGATGAACTTTTTGTTCGAACTTTTGCAAATTTGTTTCGGTCAAATTCGCTAACACAAATTGAGACTTAAATCCTGAATTGTGACCTATTGTTTGTCGTATTTTTCGAATTCGTTATTCACTATTGTTAGTTCTATGCATGCTTGCTTGAACATGTCTATGGTGTCACCGTCGACGTGGTAACGTTTTTCACAGACCACCCGTTTTATGCCAGCATTGATTATCATCATTGCACAAGTTCGACACGGCGTCATTTTACAAAACAAAGTGGCTCCCTCAAGTGATATTCCAAATCTTGCTGCTTGTATGATGGCATTTTGCTCTGCATGAAGGGTACGAACACAATGTTGGGTAACATTTCCATTAATGTCAAATACTTTACGCATGTCATGTCCGGCTTCGTCACAATGGGGCAAACCCATAGGGGCGCCAACGTAACCGGTAGTCATAATTCGCTTATCTTTTACGATGACGCAGCCGCTTCGTCCTCGGTCACACGTAGCACGTTTAGCCACTGCTTCACATAAATCTAAGAAATATCTGTCCCAATTAGGTCTTGAATGAGTTTCCATTAGTCTTTAGCCTCAAATCTTTCACGTCATAGTGCATGTGAAGAAATTAATAAATAATTTCTGAGGCGAAACAGTTTACTTTTGGCAAATATGGATTTGTCTGCTAATTTTATGGCGTTCATCAACTTCCACTAAAGAACGCATGCTGACCAGTTCTTCATGATCTCTGGCGTTCTTGGCGAACATTTCTTCGGAGAATGGCTTCACCAGCTTGAATCCAGTTTTCTCAAGTTTTTCAGCAATTGGCATTGAAACTGAATGACCCGAACGAGTTATGATGTAGGGAGTCACAAGAACTAATCGGCCATCTTTTTTCAAAACTTTGTAAGCCTGTTCGGCTAAACCGAAGAATAAAGGCTCAAGTTTCTGAATAATTTTCTCTGCATATGGTCCAGTAGGTACTTGTCGTAATGCTGGACCCAAATCAGGTTCTGTTACGATGCAATCAATTGTTTCCTGCCCCACCTTTTCTGCCAATTTGCCAACGTCTCCTTGCAAAAGCCTAAACTCAGCATTTTGAAGATTATACTCTCTTCTTATCCACTCAAGGTTCTCATTTGATGCATTTACGCACCAAGGATTAACATCTACTCCAACCACGTTTGCCCTCGCCAGTAATGCTTCTTGAAGAACAGTGCCCACACCGCAGAATGGGTCAAGCAAAACCTTTCCTGGGGTACAAGCGGATAAGTTAACCATAATTCTAGCCAACCTTGGAGGCATACCAAAGATTGTTCGCTGAATGGGCTTGTACACATCTCTTTTCTGGAATTCAAAAGGATTGTGAACAGCGACAGTTCTAGCGACCCAGGTTTCTTCTTTGCTTATGCATAGCAAAACTTCTGATTTAGTTTCGACCAAATTCTTCTTTAAAACTTCAACATGACTAAGTTGCGCTAATTTTCTATCTTTGCCAAATCCCATGAACTTTGATTTCTTTTCGTGATCCGACAACTCATCTTTTACTTTGCTTCCGATAAAGCGTTGAATGTTTCCCGATAAAGGGTGCCACATATTTTCGGAACTGTAGATGCTGACTCCGAAAAACAATTTCTCAGCTGATTTATCCATTTCATCTACTAAACCGCTTGACGCTAACAATTCAGCTAGTTGCTTTTGAGATTGCTTTTTTCTATCAAAAAAAGCTTCTTTAACAATCTTTGTTGAAAACTTTGTTTTTTCTTCCCCAATTTTTATGGTTCCGCCTAAAGCGTCAATAACAGAAGTTTCAAGGCGATTTTCGAAAGTTAACGTGAAAAACTCTTTAGAAAAAAAATTTATTTCAAACTTAATTTCTCTTGCTTTGAGGTAAGCAGTAAGCTCCGCTAAGGAAAGTCTCCAGTTTTTTCCTGAAATAAATAATTCTATGGGCATCTGGAAGATGAATTGCTTACTAAGTATATAAAATCTATAGTCCGTTATGACTAGAATTGCAGCTTCAGACTTTACAATTATACGTGTGAAAATAATGTAAGGTTAAGCATAACGTTACAAATCGTTTAAATACCGCTGAATGGGTATGCTAAAAAGGGACGTTTGGCATGCACGCAAAAAATTATAGGCACGTTAAAAATCGAGCCTACACAAGAAAAGAATATGCTAGAGGTTTTCCACCGCCAAAAATAGTGAAATTTACTATGGGTGATACAAAGGGAACCTTTCAAGTTCAAGGTCAACTTATCGCTTTAGAGCGAGCTCAAATACGTCATATTGCACTTGAAGCAATGCGCGTGGCTACAAATCGCGTCTTAATGGATAAAGTCGTAAATGATTATCTTATGGTTGTTCATCCTTATCCTCACATTATTCTAAGAGAAAATAAAATGATCTTCGGCGCTCATGCTGACCGACTTCAACAGGGAATGAGACGTTCCTTTGGAACAGCCGTCGGCACTGCAGCAAAAGTCGAGGTAGATCAAGTTCTCATGACCGTCAAAGTTAAAGCAGGTCAAGAGGAAACCGCTAAAGAATCTCTCAAAAGAGGAAGCGCAAAACTTCCAATACCCTGCAAAATAGTTATCTCCAAAATTGCAGCTTCTCCAAATGTTGCTGAAGAATTAACCGATGTAGCTGAGGATGCAGAAGCGGAACCGGAGACGGAGACGGCTTGAGCACCAAAGCACAAGCATTGGTTTTATGGTTTACTGAAGTTAGAAATACTGATGTCTCTTTGGTTGGCGGAAAAAACGCCAGCTTAGGGGAAATGATTAACGCTGGCTTACCTGTTCCACCAGGGTTTGCCGTAACTGCTTATTCTTATGAGCGATACATTCAAGAAAAAAATATCGCTACCCAAATTTATAAAATAATAACAGAAACAGTCACAGACCTTAACGATCCCAAACAATATGACGCCGCGTCAAAGAAGATTCGTGAACTAATCGAAAAAACTCCAATGCCAAAAGACATGGAAACTGAAATAAGAAATGCCTACAAAGAACTCAACCAACAGCTTGGATTAAAAGATACTTTTGTTGCAGTAAGATCAAGCGCAACAGCTGAAGACTTACCCGATGCATCATTTGCAGGTCAACAAGAAACCTACCTGAACGTAAAAGGA
Source organism: Candidatus Bathyarchaeota archaeon (assembly GCA_003164295.1). Taxonomy (GTDB): domain Archaea; phylum Thermoproteota; class Bathyarchaeia; order Bathyarchaeales; family Bathycorpusculaceae; genus Bathycorpusculum. Next base: position 202,484 of record PLTA01000039.1, on the reverse strand, counting down.
CCTGATGACCTCATCGATAAAGTAAGAAAATGTTGGTCCAGCCTATTTACACCACGAGCAATCTTTTACAGAAACGAAAAAGGGTTCCCACACGAAAAAGTCTTCATCAGTGTCGGAGTCCAAAAAATGGTTAACTCTGGATGCGCAGGCGTCATGTTCACAATAAACCCTGTCACCGGAAACCGCGACGAAATTGTTATCGAGGGCAATTACGGTTTAGGCGAAACTGTAGTATCAGGCGCAGTTAACCCTGATGACTTTGTCATTGACAAAGTCACAACTACAATTAAGGAACGAAGAATTTCACGAAAAACCGTAGAGTACATCCGTGATCCTAAAACAGGTAAGACAATTCATTTAGATATACCAGAGGAAAAGCAAAAAGTAACCTGTATTGACGACCGAGAACTCTTGGCACTAGCAGAACTCGCAAATAGAATCGAGAAACATTACAACAAACCCATGGATATTGAATGGGCAATTGACCAAGACCTTCCGTATCCACAAAATATGTTCATAGTTCAAGCGAGACCCGAAACAGTTTTTGGCACAAAAGAAATGGAAGCGCCTAAAATGGAAGAATCAAAACACGAACAATTAAAAGTTGTAGTCAGAGGCATCTCCGCTGGACGAAGAGGCTATGGCATAGGAAAAGCAACAATTGTCCTCAACCCTGACGACGCAAACAGAGACATGAAAAAAGGCGACATCCTCGTTACGGGAATGACTGACCCTGACTTTGTACCGTTCATGAAAATGGCAAGTGCCATAGTTACGGACAAAGGTGGAATCACCTCTCATGCGGCAATCGTAAGTCGAGAACTTAACATTCCATGCGTTGTAGGAACAGAAATAGGTACCCAAGTTATGAAAACAGGCCTAGAATATACTGTTGATTCAAGAAATGGCGTAATTTACGAAGGCATAATGGCGCAAGCTGTTCAAACTCCAGTTACATCAAACGGATCTGCAAATGGTATGCAATACGCAGATTCAGCTCCAGTAACAGGCACAAAAATTTACATGAATTTGGGAACGCCTGAGATGATTGAGCAGTATAAGAATCTGCCGTTTGAAGGCATTGGTTTAATGCGAATCGAATTCATCTTAGCGAGTGCTATAGGAAAGCATCCAATGGCGTTTATTGAAGAAGGCCAGAGCCAACAGTTCGTCGACAAACTTGCAGATGGCATAGCAGTCGTAGCAAGGGCAATTCAACCTAAACCTGTTGTAGTTCGCTTAAGCGACTTTAAAACTAATGAATACCGAGGCTTAAAAGGCGGAGAGAAATACGAAATCGTAGAAGAGAACCCAATGTTGGGTTGGAGAGGATGCAGCCGCTACATAAGCAAATGGTACATCCAAGCCTTTCGACTTGAATGCCAAGCCATCAAAAAATGCCGCACAGAATGGGGACTTAAAGGCGTCTACGTCATGCTTCCTATGGTTCGTACACTCTGGGAAGCAAGAAAAGTTCTTGACATCATGAAAGAAGAAGGCTTAGAACGCTCACGCGACTTCAAAGTATGGTTCATGGCTGAAACCCCATCAATTGGCATAATGGCTGACGAATTCTCAAAACTAGTTGACGGGTTCTCAATAGGATCAAACGACATGACCCAAGGAGTACTAATGATTGACCGTGACTCCGAACGGTTAGGTCAAATGGGATACTTTGACGAGAGAGACCCAGCAGTAAAGAGAATTATTGCTCACTTAATCAAAGCTGCACACGAAAACGGATGCACAGTCTCAATCTGCGGTGAAGGACCATCAAACCTTCCAGACTTCGCAGAATTCCTCGTTCGCGTTGGAATCGACAGCATCTCGGTAAACAACGACGCCGTAATAACTACAAGAAAGAACGTTGCTGGAATAGAGCAAAAAATACTACTTGAACGCTTAGCAGAACAAGCAGCTTTAGCTCGCGGACAACCAATAAAGAAACCAACCCAAGACTGGGAATGGCCACACTAAAATTTTCTTTCACTCTTTAATTTATACCCCGTAACAAGGTGACTCTCCGCGGGCAGGAAACACAAGTAATCAAGAATAATTTAAGGAGAGAAAAAAATGAGTCGCGCTCTTAAAAACAAAAGACTTGAAAGAGATTATTACTCAAACTCTTATTTGATTATTTTGTGAAAAATTTTGGATCTATTCAGATTTAAATGTAAAGCCTTCTCCTGCCGAGATGCGGGAGACCTATAAATGGATACGTATTTGTGCACTTAGCACTTTTGACTCTCACGAAATCAAAGAGCTCAGACTGTGTTGGTTATGGGCTAACCAATCATTTTCAAGAAGAAATCCTCTTCCAACTGAAATAGATAAGGAATCACAAAATTTGGGACTCTGTTTGAAGAATTGCCAAGATCATCTCGTTCAAACTAACGACTGGACATTTAAATTTTAGAAATTTAAGATAGTTCTGAAAAAAGAGAAAAAATTCATAGATTCTGACCGAAAATAGCAGCCTCAAAGTAACGATAGCCTTATTCTTTTCTTCCAATTCTAATGTAAACAATATTATGTGAGGGCTTGTCTTGAAAGGGTTTGATTTTGAAGAAGAACGAATAAAGCAGGAGATAACTAGGCTTGGAGCCACACGAGTCTTGCTTCAAATGCCCGAAGGATTAAAGCCTGATGCTCCTAGGATAGTGGAAATAATTGAGAAACAAGGTGCGCTTTCAATAATTTCCGCTGATCCCTGCTATGGCGCTTGTGACATAGCTGTTAATGAAGCCCAAAGTTTAGGGGTTGATTTGATTGTGCATTTTGGCCATGCTAAACTTGTATTGCAAGAGAAAATACCGACGATTTATATCGAAGCAAGGGCAACGGTAGCGGTTAAAGAGGCTGTGGAGAAATCTTTACCGATCTTAGGTAAATATAAAATAATTGGTTTGGCAACTACAACGCAACACCTAGATACACTAAAACAGACAAGAGCTATGTTGGTTAAAGCTGGAAAAACCGTAATTGTGGGTAATTGTGGTCAACTGAGTTATCCAGGGCAAGTCATAGGTTGCAATTACAGCAATGTAAAATCAGTCGCTGATGAGGTGGATGCTTTTCTTTTTGTCGGCGGCGGAATGTTCCATGCATTAGGAATTGCGTTAAGCACTTCTAAACCAACAATTATAGCGGACCCCTATGATAACCGGGCTTTTTCAATAAACGATGAAGCTCAAAAAATCCTCAAACAACGATGGGCATGCATCCAAGAAGCAAGAAACGCAAAAACTATCGGAGTTCTTGTCGGTTCAAAACCGGGCCAAAAACATTTTGAACAAGCTTTAAGCGTCAAAGAACTTGCGAAAAAACATGAGAAAACAGCATATCTATTGATTGCAAAGGAAATTGTCCCTGAAACTCTTCTAGAATTTCCATCCATTGACGCGTATGTTAACACTGCGTGCCCCAGGATTTCTCTTGAAGCGCCGCAAAAGTTTTCAAAGCCTGTATTAACTATTGACGAGTTTATGGTTACCATGGACGAGGTTTCATGGGAGAATTTGCTCAAAAAAGGATTATTCGAAAATTAGATTTAGAGCTGTTTCTCTCAAAGATTTCTCCGCAACCTACTCCTCAGGCTCATCTTGAACAATATACCATTTCACAATCGGTAGCGTCAACAATGCTCTACGTCGCTGCCTACGCAGACAATGATATTGTGGGCAAAAAAGTACTTGATTTAGGCTGTGGCACAGGCAGGCTTGCTTTAGGCGCCTCTTATCTTGGCGCTAAAACCGTTGTAGGAATCGACATTGACGAATTAGCCGTAAAAACTGCCGTTGAAAACGTCTCAAAAACTGGGCAAGCTGAGAAAGTTCAGTTGATTTTGGGAGATATTTCCTGCATTGTTGGAGAATTTGACACGGTTTTGCAGAATCCGCCTTTTGGAGTGCAAACCCGAACGGCTGATAGAGCATTTCTGGCTAAGGCTTTGGAAGTCGGGAATTCAGTTTATTCTTTGCATAACCATCCTGTGACTGATGAGAAATTAATCAAGCAACTTAAGGCAACTAATGGTTTTTTGGAAGTTCCACCTTCACCGTTTTTGGAAAGGTTTGTTTTGCAGCATAACGGCGTTGTTAAGTGCGTTTACGCTATGCTTATGACTATTCCAAAGATGTTCGATTTCCATACAAAACTCAAGCATGACTTTGTCGTTGACATTTACGTTATAAAAAAAGTAAATGTTAAATAAAATTTTTGGCAGTGACAGTCAGGATTAATTTTGTTTATTTATCAAAAGGTTTATTGATGGGACTGGAAATTAATCATATGCATTTATCAATTACGCTTGTCTATCTTATTTGACATAAAAGGTAAATCATCATGAGTCTAAAATCACCTGAACAAAAAACCGGTCGTTTAGTGGTTCCTGGAGAACGCTTGGGTGTTATTGAAGAGTTTATTCCAGATGCAGGAACATTTGTTAAAGACTGTGTCATTTACTCCAAAATTGTTGGTCGCGCACTGGTTGACTTAATGAACAAACGTGTTTCCGTTTACCCACTAGTTAACAGTGAATTGGTTCCAAAAGTTGGAACTGAGATTATAGGGCAAATTGGTAACCCCCAATCTGATAACGTTTTAGTAAAAATCTTCAAAAAAACAAACAGCAGAATATCAGGTGAATTCAGCGGCATCTTACATATTTCTGATGTTTCTGACCGATACATCGATTCAATGAATGATGTATGCAAACCTGGTGATATTATCCGAGCCAAAGTAATCAGCACAAAAAACCGCATTGACCATCTATCAACCAACGACAAGAATCTGGGAGTGCTCTATGCTTTCTGTTCTCGCTGTGGCGGTTCACTAGAATCTTTACGCTATGACGAACTACGGTGCCCAAAATGCGGCAATGTAGAAAAACGTAAAGTTGCTCCTGACTACGGACAAGTACAAATTTAGCAAATGGAGAAATAATAATGAAAGTAAAAATACTTACTAAATCAGAAAACGAGCTAAAAATTGAAATCGAAGGCGGCACGCACGGTATTTGCAATCTTATGCAAAAAAGACTTCTAGAGGATAAGACTGTAGAGTTTGCAGGTTATGATGTTCCTCATCCTTTAGTGTCAAGCCCAATCATATATGTTAGAATGAAAGGGGATGCTAAGCCTGAAGATGCATTGCTTAAGGCAGTTGAGAAAGTTCGAGAGAGCAATGATGCTTTTAGCAAAGAGTTAGACCGCGCTCTAAAAGCTTAATCCTCTTTTCCTATAAAATTTCACTATTTTTTAGTTTCTTGCCCTCAGTTGTTTTCAAATTTAAAAGCACAACTTCGTTTATATTTTCTTAAGGTAAGATTTTGGAAGATAGAGATTTTCGAGCTATAAAACCTGAAATCCGCGTGTTAGGCGTTGATGACGGAAAATTTACTCCTCACACAAAAAGTAGCGTAATTGTTGTTGGGGTTGTTTTCAGAGGAGGCAGCTGGCTAGATGGAGTGATGCATACTAATATTGCAATTGATGGTTTGGACGCTACTGAACAGATTGCTTTAATGATAAACAGTTCACCACATTGCAAACAATTACGTTTGATAATGCTAAATGGAATAACTTTTGGCGGTTTTAATGTAGTTGATATTAAAAAACTCAATTCGTTAACCAAAATTCCGGTTGCTGTCTTAATGCGTGACAAACCTGATTTAGAAGCCATTCAAAAAGCCCTTAAAAATTTACCTGAAAGTGAGGAACGTTGGAAAACAATTGTTGAAGCAGGAAAAATTTTGGAGGTCAGTTGTAGGTCTAAAACAATTTATATGGAAATAGCTGGAATTTCCGAAGCTAACGCCAAAGAAATTGTAGGGTTAACTTCTACAAGGAGCAGTTTTCCTGAACCTTTGCGGGTTGCACATCTCATTGCTTCCGGAATCAGCTCTGGTTGAATCCAAGTTGGACAAAGTTTAAAAGTTACTTTGCTTAGGAATCCGAAACATATAGAGAGTGTCGGTATATGGAATTCTGCCCCAAATGTGGATCTCGTCTCGAACCAAAGAAATCCAAAAGCGGTAAAGATGCTTCTTTAGTTCTAGCCTGCCAAAAATGCGGGTATAAAAAGCCCGAGGGCGACGAAAAAGGAGAGACAAAAGTATTGCCGAAAGTGATCCAACATAGTCCTCAGCAGTTAGTCGCCGTCATCGGCAAAGAAGAGCAGAAATTAAGCACATTGCCAACCGTACATATGGAATGTTCAAGATGTGGAAACAACATGGCTTATGTCTGGCAAGTCCAAACTCGAGGAGCTGACGAATCTTCAACTCAGTTTCTACGTTGCACCAAATGTAACTACACATTTAGAGAATACAGCTAAATTTTTTTCCATTTTAGCTATTTGTTTTAAACTGTTTGTCTATTAGTAGCGATTTACTAACGCTGTTTTTTTCATTTTTTTGCTAGAACAATTTATTTATTAGCTCAAAGTGTAATCATAAGCTATATAACTTTACAGTAATATGCAATAGCGAGGAAGAGAAGTAACATGTTCAAACTTAAAGTGTCTGATGCTAAACTATTAAGAGACATGGCTACCGCCATATCTATCCTTGTAGATGAAGCTACATTCAAGATTGACTCTGAAGGTTTGAAACTTCGCGCGATGGATCCCTCACGTGTTGCAATGATTGATTTTGAATGGCCAAAATCTATCTTTCAAGAATATTTGGCAACCGAGCCATCAAAAATGTGCATTAACATAAGTGAACTCTTAAAACTTCTTAAACGCGCTGGAAGAGATGAAGCCGTAGAATTATCTCTTGATGATAAAACTGGACGATTACAAATAACAATAACCGGCAAATACAGCCGCAACTTTACAATGCCCACCCTTGAAGCCTCAGAAGAAGAAGTTCCGACTCCAAAAATAACCTTCAACGTAAAAGCTAAAACAACAACTCAGGGCTTAAGCCAAGCAATCGAAGACGCACAACTAGTAAGCGACCACGTACGCATCGAAGCTGAACCCGAAAAACTAACCTTGAGTGCGTCAGGCGATTTGATGGGTGCAACAATAACCTTGCAAAAAGGCAACGATGCTCTTCTGGATTTAGAAGTAAAAGAAAACGCAAAGGCAACATTTAGCCTAAGCTATTTATCTGAAATTATCAAAGCTGCATCAGCCACCTCAGATATTGCAACACTTGAATTCTCAAGTGACATGCCAGTGAAAATAGATTTCCAACAGACAAAAGAGGGAAAATTAACCTTCTTCTTGGCGCCAAGAATCGAAACAGAGTAAGGACTTCAAATTGCAATTGGAATCGGCATTATCCTCTGAAGATTTTGCCAAATATCCTTTTTTAAAACAAGCCTCAAAACAAATAGAAGAACTTCAATTTACAATCGAGACCTTACCTTCAGAAAAAACAATTTTTGACCGTGCCCAAAATCGAGTAGAAAAAGCAATCTTTGAAGTGAACACAGGCAATGTTGTCAAGGATAAAAGAGCAGAAATTTCATCCTTTGCCGCCGCCTTAATTTTGGTAATAGCTACCAAAAATTCGTGGATAAAGAAAAGATATTCCTTATCCGTCGCAAAAACAGCTCATGCACAGATGCTTCTTGAAGATAAAGGAAAAATTCTTGCAATAGCCAAAGATTTTGACTGGGATATCGGCGAAGGCGTTTTTGGAAAAGATTTTCGTGTAAGATTTAGTTTCTATTTGAAGAATGCTGCTCACATGCATGGTCCAGAGTGGAAGCTCGTCAATCAAATCATGGATAAAGGCATGGTCTATCTGAATAAAGATAAGGTTGTTCGCTTGTTACAAGAAGAAGTGAAGAATCGGATAGAGAAAAGGCTTGATGTTCCTGAAATTAAAAACTTTCCACCTGAAATAACCGTTATCGCTGAAGGATTAATAAAATTAGCTCAAGAAATAATGGGCGAAGAAATTGAGGATATACCCAAAGAAGTCGTACAAACAGCTTTTCCGCCTTGTATAAACGCAATTTACGAGGCAGCATCAGCAACGCATCATCTTTCGCAGATGGAACGGTTCACATTGACTGCTTTTCTTTTGAACATTGGATTGAACGCGGAAAAAGTTAGTGAAATCTATAAAAGTTTTTCAGATTATAATGAAAGATTAACTCGTTATCAAATCGAGCACATAGCAGGAGAAAGAGGGTCAGGAACACACTACATCCCTCCACAATGCTCTATCTTGCAAACGCATGGAGTATGCAAAAACAGAAATGAATTATGCCGTCGCATCTATCACCCGCTGAAATATTATAAAATTAAACAACAGCTTGCGCTTAAACAGGCTCAATAGTTGCTATAGATTTATTAATTGACTGGTTATAAAATAAGTTGAACTCGCATGAATTATCAATTAATTGGCAATAACAAGATCAATTCTCAGATTGGAATAATTTTGCCAACTTATCGAGAAGAAGATAATATTTCTAAATTAATTGATGCAATTGAAGACTTAAAATTAGACGCTTCAATACTTGTAATCGATGATTCCAGCCCTGATAAAACGGCTGAAATTGTGCAAGAAAAACAAAAAAAATACAAAAATATTCTTCTATGTATTAGACCTAAAAAAAGTGGGTTAGGTACAGCTATTACTGACGGCTTCAAATATTTTTTATCATTAGAAAAAATGCCCAAATACGTCTTTACTATGGATGCTGATTATTCACATAATCCCAAAGAGATCCCGCAGCTTTTATCAAAAATGAATGAATCTGATTGCGCAGTAGTGATCGGCAGTCGATACATTAAAGGCGGCAAAATAGAAGGATGGCCTTTCACTAGAAAAGTAATTAGTCGAACCGCTAATTCTATTGCTAGATTTTCGCTTGGCTTAAAGCTTCACGACTGCACAAGCGGTTTTCGTTGCTACTCTACTAAGTTTTTAACTGTAATCATAAGTAATCTGCACAGCCATACTTATGAAATTCAAATTGAAACAATAAGGCAAGCTTCTTTGAGAAATTTTAACGTAAAAGAAACCCCTGTTTTATTTGTTAATCGAAAAATCGGGAAATCCAAACTTTCATTGACTGAAATCCGAAGTTACATATCTTACACTTTAAAAGCAGTTTCACGTTCTTAGCGTTAGGTTAAGCATTCCTTATTTAATGAAACGATACGGTTTGGCTTTTAATCTACAGCAGGAATTGGCAGGCTTCAACAGATAGTTTGTGTGATACCCTTGATTTTTTTAAATTTTTCTTCTTTGCGCTATATAGTTAAATTTAGGAAGAGTAAATCATATATTAATTTCGTAATGGGTAAGGGATAGACTTGGAGGCTTCTCGAGAATTCGTTTATCAAAAATTCTGCGAATACTATCGAGACCCTGCAACAATTATTCCTTCTCCAATTATCCCTAACCAAAGAGAATTCGCTTATCTTCTTTTCAAAGAACGATTCATGGTTAGGCACAAACGATTCGAAGGAATCAGAAATCTGCGGTCAGTGCTAAGTGAAACTGTTCCGTCAGATGTTTATCATTCATGCGCTTATTATGAAAATCCAGATTTTGACATGGATAAAAAAGGTTGGTTAGGCGCTGATTTAGTCTTTGATATTGATGCTGATCATATTCCAACAACTTGTGATAAAATTCATGATGAATTTACCTGTGTCAAATGTGGTTTTAGCGGAAAGGGATTACTTCTAGAAGTTTGTCCTGCTTGTGAGGCAACAAAATTCGAGGCAAAAACGTGGCCGTGTGAGATTTGTATTAAATCTGCTCGCGATGAGACAGCCAAACTCATTGATATGTTGACGAATGATTTTGGTTTTTCTTTGGATGAATTACATGTGTTTTTTTCTGGTCATCGAGGTTACCATGTTCATGTTGAGGATGAAGCTGTACGCTCGTTAGATGCTATGGCAAGAAAAGAGATTGTTGATTACGTAACTGGATTAGGTATAGTCATATTGGATAAAGACGCCAGGCGCAAAATTAAAAAAGGTACAGCAAAAAAATTTAACTTAAACAATTTTGGTTGGAACAAACGTCTAAAAAATGGTATGGAAACCTTTCTGCAAACTGCAACAAAAGAAGACCTAAAATCTATCGACTTAAGGAATAATTCAGTTTTAGAAAATAGGGACACTATAATTAAACGATGTATAAATGCCGGTTTATGGGATAGCGTTGATGGGGTAAAAGATCAGACATGGCTAAAACTAGCTGAGCATGTGCGAGAGCTGCAAGCGGCAAATATCGATACAGTTGTCACAACAGATATTCACCGCTTAATCAGGATGAACGGGACGTTACATGGTAAAACAGGGCTTAAAAAAGTAGAGTTTCCAGCCAAAAACCTTCAGGATTTCGATCCTTTTATTGGAGCGGTAGCTTTTAAAAAGGGTAACGCGAAAGTGTTGGTCTCTGACGCGCCAGAGTTTAAGTTGAGTGGAGAAACGTTGGGTCCATACAAGAATCAAACAGTTGAGTTGCCTGTTGCTGCGGCGGTAATGCTTATTTGCAAAGGAAGAGCTAAGGTGGCAAATTAAATGTATAAAGAGCTTTATGCAGCTTGGCGAAGAGAAAATGAAGAGGCTTCGCTTGGAGGGTTACCTCCTGACTTCTACAGTAAAATAGCAGATTACCTGAGACATCTAAACGAGGACAACAAGATTCTTGATAAAAAATCCATCAAAGTAACTTTGCTAGAACATGAAGCAAAAAACGTACACCTTATGCTCAATGAGCTACTGCAGGCAAGATACAAAAAACTTGTTAAAACAATAACCCAAAATCAAAAAATACCTTCTAATTTATTGACCGTTGAAGAAGCCAAGATGGCGGAAAGTTTTGTCGCTTTTACGGACTCGTACCATAAGTTTGCTAAAAGCCTAATGCAAGGCCAAGCCGCCAAAATAGAAGTAAAAGAATTTGATGTTAAAGTTGAAGCTCAAGTTGTAAAAGTTGAACCTCAAGTTAGCCATAAACGGGTAGCTTTAAGATTCATAAAAAATATCCCAACCATAATTGGCGCTGACATGAAAACATACGGTCCATTTATAGCTGAAGACGTTGCCTCTTTGCCAGTTGAAAACGCTAAAATGCTCGTTAAGCAAGGTTTAGCTGTGTCAATTGAGGTTTCCTAACTTTTATCTAAATCCGGTTTTCTTAATTTTATTTTACGCCATAAACCTTGACTGACAAGAATAATTAGCGGGTAAGAAACTATCCATGCGATACCAAATAGTGGACCGTAGTAGTCGTGAAAATCTTGCACTGGTTGGGCATTTATATTTCCAAGATTTTGTGTGCCAATAATGAACATAAAGGCTATTCTCAATACATTTATGAAGTAAGTAACAGCCGCTCCAAATGCAAAGTACCCTACTTTAGCTTTCCAGGACATAGGAATCCTTTGCAAAAACAATAAAGCAACAGCAGTAAAAATCAATAAGCTTTCAATACCTGCACAAGGCCAAGCTATAGCGAATTTGGCAGTACCTAACGCTCCTGTAACCTGCAATGTCGGCATGCCGCTATCTGTTCCAGGCAAAACAACGTAACCCCATGAACGTAGAACAATTGCAGCAAGGCCAGCGGTAGTTGGAACTAATAATTGAAATGGAGTAAATTGACCATACGGAAAAACATTATCGATCATGTAAATAATTCCGATTAACGCAACAAATAATCCGGGCAATGCGAAACCACGTAAACCTTTTTTACCAAAGTTTAGGGCAATGATAAAGCAAAAGATGATTGAAAACACAAGATACTCCATTGCAATCGGCATTGAATTATAAAAGGTAACACCACTTTGGTGAGAAAAGTTTGCGATAGCTGCGTTTAACCCAAAAAAATACTCCGAAATTACATAAAGCGTTGGAAGGACCAAGGCAATTGCAACTGCAATTAGTCCTGTCTTGTTCTGTTTGTTGATTTTTGTCTTAATGGTTTCCCAACTGAGAATAAACTCCAATGCCATCAACCAAACAAAGAACAATTGGAAGGTTCTACCTTTCCACATTAACTGAAACGAATACTGGGAACTTGGTCCAAGGTAGGGATCTGGCAAGTTTAAGAAATACAGAATGGCTAGCGGAGCGACGAATGCAAATAATGGGAGTAACTTTATAATTAAATCTGAGTGGCTTTTGATTTTCAGAAAAAGTTGTGATGTCAATGCATTCAAACCTGTAGATAGATATAATGTAAGAAATCTTCGGTTTAAAAAACACTATGCATTTCTGGAGATGTTTGTTTGTTGTGGAGGGTTAGCAGAATTATTTATTGAAATTGAACCTATAGTTCACGCTAAAAACTAGTTCAATAGGACTGTACGGCTAAGGATTTCAGCATATAAGTGAAAAAGTATAAGAATGCGTATGTTTCTTTTATGCAAAGCTGGTAGTGAAGAACGTGAACGTTCCTAAAGAAGTAAAGACATACTGTCCCAAATGTAAAGCTCATCAAATTCACAGTGTAACTCTTTACAAGCCTGGAAAACGTAGAGCATTAGCTCACGGTGAGCGCGCCCACGCACGAGAAAAAGAAGGGTACGGTGGACAAAAATATGCGCTTCAAAGAGAATTCGCTAAAACCACCAAAAAACAAACATTGAAACTTAAATGTAAAGTTTGCAATTTCCAGAGGCACAAAGACGGTATTCGTCTAAGAAAACTAGTTATACAATAGGAGAAAAAAAGTTATGTCTGAATGGAGCAAACTTATTCCAAAACCAAGAAGCGTCTTCCTTAGAGTTAAATGCCCAAAATGTGGCAATGAACAACAAATCTTTAGCAATGCTGTTAATAAAATAACCTGCAATGTATGTGGAGAAGTCCTCGCTGAACCATCTGGTGGAAGAGCAAAAATCAAAGGCGACGTACAAGCGGTTCTTGAATAAGGGATGAGGTAAATTAATAGCATCGCGTAAGCTCGAGTGGCCAGAAGCTGGCGACTTAGTAGTTGTCAACATAAAAACTGTTTCTGCTTACGATTCTTACGCTTTTAGAAGGGAAAAATAATTGGTTTGGCAACTTCGCAAATGCGTAAACTGTGAAAAATATACTCTACATAAGGACAAGTGCCCCTACTGTGGTGGACCAGTTAGACTTCCTCATCCGCCAAAGTTTTCACCTGACGATAAATACTTGAAATATCGCATGACAATGAAAAGGAGTACCTGTGAATGAAAGAAACTTACATTAAACAATTCGCAGAAATAGAACCAAACAATCCAGTTCTGATTGAAGGTCTTCCCGGTTTAGGATTAGTCGGTAAGATTGCTCTACGCTACTTAATTAAGCAGTTAAAAGCCAAAAAAATTGCTTACCTATATTCGCCTCATTTTCCATATTTTGTCTTAGTTAACAAAAAAGGCAATGTAAGGCTTTTGAGAGGCGCATTTTACTATTACAAAAATCCAAACGGTCCAAACGACTTACTCTTATTCACAGGCGATAGCCAATCACAAACAATTGAAGGTCAATATGAAATTGCTGATCAAATCTTAAATTTCTCAGAAAAATACGGCGTAAAAACAATCGCAACAATCGGCGGCTATCGAATGGAACCAAAAGAAAAACCAAAAGTCTTCATAGCAGCAACTTCACAGGAAGTCTTAGACAACGCAATTCATGCAGGCGCAACTTTAAGCACTTCAGGCAGCCCCATTGTTGGCACAGCAGGTTTAATTCTTGGGCTTGCTAAATTCAAAAAAATAAATGCTCTCTGTCTGCTTGGTGAAACGCGTGGGTATCTCCCTGATCCTCTTGCTGCTAAAAGCATATTAGAGGTTTTAAAATCCACTTTCAGTTTTGAATTAGATTTAGCGGGTTTGAATGAGGAAATTACTCGGGCGGAAACAATGGTTGCTCGTCTTCAACAAATTGAAGAAAAACGAGCCTTGCAAGCTGAAGAAACCCGCAAAGAAGATGATAAAAAGACCACTTATATCTCTTAAGTGGCAAAGTTTTTCTCTATTTTTTCAAACAGTTTTTTCTGCTGCAAGTCGTCATCAAAAGGTGAAGTAAGTTGCAGGTTGATTTCCTTTTTTGAAGATATCCTGATTTTTTTGGCTGTCGGTGCTGCCTATTTTGTCGAAATCCGCTTATGTAGCTTCTAGTTGTTCAGTTGAACAAATTATTGCCGCCATCTTGATCATTCCAAGTCTGGTTTCTGCAACAACCTTACTGGCTTCATACTCAACCTTATGTTTTCTTCAGGCATCCTTCTCTGGGCTCGTAAATTGTGCCTTCACGTAGCAGTTGGCTTATCATGCGTTCAACTTCTGCTCTGGGTATCTTATGCTTGGTTTCCAATTCAGTGACAAGTGCGTCTTTTTCAACTATGCCTGTAACTTTCTCCATGTCCATTAATGCTGCAAGGATGATGTGTAGTCTGTCACGCATGCTTTTTGGTCTGCCCGTCATAATTAAGTCAATATCTACTTTGTATGAGGATAAGTCAATTCCAACTTCTTCCAAAGATCTCTTCATGATAGTTATTGCTGCTGAGGCATCTTCAGGTGTCACGTCTTTTCGCAATGCTACTCTTGCACGGGCTTCTGAAATACGAACAAGGGATTCTAACTGTCTTGCCGTAATTGCTACCGGGGAACCTTCTGTTTCGCTTGCAGCACGCATAGCTAAATAAAAGTCACTAAGCTGTTTTGCTGCCTCAACGGTCAGCGCTGGTTTTACTCCTTTTGCGAAACTAACGTATTTGCGCAACAGTTCCGCATCTACTTGAGCTTCTACCGGGCTTACTCCTCTACGATGAATTTCTAAAATGTGCCGAGACATTTTGCCATCTGATTCTTTATTCGGTACATCTCGTAAAACGAAAATTAAATCAAAACGGGAAAGGATAGTTACTGGTAATGGAACGTTTTCAGCGACTGTTCTGTTGGGCTCATACCTGCCTAACGAAGGGTTCGCGGCTGCAAGTACTGCAGTTCTAGCGTTTAAAGTGGCTACGATTCCGCCTTTTGCTACTGAAACTGTATGCTGTTCCATGGCTTCGTGAATGGCAACTCGGTCTTCGGGCCTCATTTTGTCCATTTCATCGATACAAGCAATCCCTTTGTCTGCTAGCACCAGCGCGCCCGCTTCCAAAGACATGCTTCCGCCTTTTTCCCTAACTACGGCGGCGGTTAAGCCTGCAGCGGTTGTTCCTCTACCTGACGTGTACAAGCCTCTTGGCGCTATTCTGGCAACATACTGGAGCAGTTGGCTTTTGGCCGTCCCAGGGTCACCAATTAATAAAGCGTTCATCTCGCCTCTGATGTTAACGTCTGGAAGGCTTTTTGATACTCCGCCGAAAAGTAAGTACATTATTGCTTCTTTGATATGCTCATACCCAAAGATTGATGGCGCTATTGACTGCAAAATTTTTCTGTGAACTTCTGGATCTTGGGAGAGTTTGCGGATTTTTTCTTCTTCTTCAGGAGTAGGCGGCGAAGTTTCTGGTTCTTTGCCCAATATTTCAATTGAGTTAGCGTCAAGTTGCAAAATGAAAGTTCGAAGTTTTCCCAACCCCATCATTGATGGCGCAAAAGCGCGAACTATGCCTACAACAGAAACGTGATCGCCTGGTCTTGCAACATCAACTATATCATCACCAATAAGTTTTACAGCTAATGTACGGGGCAATTGTCCAGGCGGTAAATCTTCAGGTTTTTCCTGCAACCGAAGGTCCTGAGAATCTATAAAAGTTGATTCTTCCTGCGTAAACTCAAAGGGTCCATCTCTGCCGCAATCAGGGGCAGCGCATATAGCTGGTGCTTTAAGAAATTGTCCCGTTTGTTCAACTTGATTCATTGTTCCGCAACGTTTGCATTTGAACGCTGCTTGCAAAACCATTGGTCGAACTGGAGTGGCTCTAACCACTATGCCCTCAACCATGATTAACTTAGCCATTTGTCTTGAGCCAAGTTTTCTAAGTTGCTCTTTGCCCAGAAGCAATATGATTCTAACCACGATTTTTTCTATTTTTTCAGCATATTCCGAATCTTCGATACGTAATTGCTCATAAGCCCCTTTTCCCGCATGTAGTAAGTACTCTTCTGGTCGGTTGAGTAATTGCTCAGCGAGTGCTTGATCAAACCCATAGAGCTCTTCAAAATCAATTATTACAGAGTTTTTTCCTGTTATGGCTAACTGAGCGATTCTCTGTCGATACTTTTCTTTCTTGAAGAACTCTTGAAAAAGCTGCTGAGGATCGACCGTTAATTGAGTGTTAGCCACTTTTACTTTTCTCCTTCAGTCTCTAAAATTTCGGTTTTCCACTTAGAAATTATTTTAACAAGTTGCATAAACAGAATTTTTTCTTCACCTGTAAGTTTTTTCAGGACCTGCTCAGTTTGTGCAGGTGCTGATGATAATGCTACAATTTTTTTTAAGCGAGAATTTACAATGTCCCGAGCTAATTGTGTTGCTTTAAAATGTTCTTGGTACTTTTCAGGTTTTGAAGATTGCTCTTTTAAGTCACCGAGAAACCTGCGGAGTTTAGGGTAAAAATCATCTGGTAACTCAGAAATCTGCCCGGGAATTTGCACGCCCTCTTTCCATTGCACCTTAAACAATTTAGTAGCATCTAAAACGTCGTCTTCTCGGAAATGCACCATTCCTGAAGAAGCTAATTCTTTAGAAACCCAAAAATAAACTTCATACTCGTTTCCCTCATCAAAAGGACCAACTGTTAATCCAGCAAGCTTAATTTCAGAACAATTTCTGTTAGCAACAATCTTGACCAGTGAATTCTCAAAGTCGAAGTCTAAGGTACAAATTTTGGCTGCCAACGCTCTTTTTTCTCCTCTCAAGTCCCTTATTTTTCCTTTCGTGGGGTTCAACAAGTATGCTAAGGGGAGGTTTAAGCGTTTGCACTAGAAAAAAATGCAAAATGTATGTGCGTATTTGCAGATTTTTACTTGTTTATGGCCAAAGTCCCAGTGTTTTTATAGCGTTCGCCACTCTTCCGACACCAAGCATCAAGGCGCCTGTGCGCATGTCACTTTCCTCTTTTTCTGCAATACCGACTACATCGTTGAATGCTTTGGTCATTTTCTCTTCAAGTTTTCTATTAACTTTGTCAAGCGGCCATTGTTCGCGAGTTAGATTTTGTACCCATTCAAAATAACTAACTGTAACCCCACCGCAGTTGGCAAGAACATCCGGAATTAAGCAGATTCCTTTTTCAAACAATACCTTGTCAGCATCAGGATTTGTAGGTCCGTTTGCAGCTTCAGCAACCATTTTTGCCTTAATTTTATCAACGTTTTTGCATGTTATTTGGTTTTCAAGAGCCGCAGGGATCAGTACATCACACTGAAGTTCAAGCAGTTCCTGGTTAGTTATGTTTTTGCAGTCTTTGATGTTCTGTACAGAATTTGTTTTTTCCTTATGCATTAAAACATCGGGAATGTTTAAGCCATCTTGGCAGTAGATGCCGCCAGTGGAATCGCTGACTGCTATTACTTTAGCGCCAACTTCTTGAGCTGCGACAGCTGCGTTATAGCCAACGTTGCCAAAGCCCTGAATAACTATGGGAGCGTTTTTGAGTTTTAGGCCGTTGTTTTCCGCGGCTTGTTTTACGCAGTGGATGACTCCCCTGCCTGTAGCTTCTGTTCGTCCCCATGAACCTCCGATCTCTACGGGTTTGCCTGTGGCGCTTTCGGGTATGCTGTAGCCTTTTAGTTGGCTGTAAGTATCCATGATCCAAGCCATGGTCTGAGCGTCAGTGTACATGTCAGGCGCAGGAATATCGCGGTGTGGTCCCAAATACTCAAAGATTAAGCTAACATATCTGCGGGTTAACCGCTCAAGTTCATGTTTGCTCATCTTTTTAGAATCAACACATATGCCGCCCTTTGCACCTCCAAATGGAATGTCTGCAATTGCACATTTCCACGTCATCAACATTGCCAGAGCGATAACGTCATCTTGAGTGACATTTGGGCTATAGCGGATTCCACCTTTGAATGGTCCACGTGCATCCCAATGTTGAACTCGGACACCATTGAAAACTCCGACTGTTCCATTATCCATTCGGATGTCGATGCTTACGCTGATGGAACGTTTGGGCAAACTCAACATCTTATGTATGCCAGAATCTAATTCTAACTTTTTGCATGCAAGTTTAAGTTGAGATTGTGCAACGGTTAACGGGGTATGTTCTTCAGACATAAACAAAAACCTTTACAATAAACGCTAATTAGAAATGGCTAAATAAGAATTGCCTTGAAATTTTTGTGGGTTTTGGTTTATGCTTTCATATACGAACTATTTTTGTGATGAAATTATTACAATATACTTATGCAGTAATATTGTGATTGAATCTAAATATGCTATTTATTGATGTATTTACGTTCTTTATTGCTAAATATTTCTTGAAAAACCTTCATTTTCCAGTATGTGTCCAAGAATTCTAAGCCGCGTGGTGTGGCAAAATAGAGGTTTTGGATGTCTGCACCCCCGCCAACTCTTATTCTCCTACAGTGTATGTCGCTTGCTTGATTTTTTCCTCCGACATCGATATCTAATGCGTCGATTAAACCTTTAACTTGCACTGAGTGACTTGCATTGAGCTGTTTATGCAAGTCAAGTTGCCGTTTACTTCTAGTTTTCCGACATACCTGCCTGTCAAATCAAGTCTCGCTCTGTTGGAGCCTGAGCTGATTTCTTTGTTTTTCGAGAGAAAAACTCTCGATTCAAGAAAATCACATTCCAAATCTCCATTCACATAGGCTTTGCCTTCAAGCAAGACGCCTCCTTTAACGGTAACTTTTTTGCCGGCGCTGGCTTCTAAAGTTGCATTGTTGCCAAGTTCAAGTGTACCATCCACTACGTCGATTCTTGCGGTTTGTCCGCGTGAAATATGTAAATTGACATAGTTCTAGTCGCCTCCTGAGCTTTTAAGGGTAATTAACTTTGTGTTACTATCATTTTTGTGGCTCCCTTCAGTCGGGCTTTAACGCTTTACGGGCGATTAAATATCCGATTAAGGCAAGAATTACAGCGAAGGCAGTTAAGTACAGCATGTTCCATCCTATCGTTGACAGTTGCGCTGAGGATAAGTTGCCGTATACTATGAGTAGTCTAACTGTTTCGACGGCCTTTGTGATTGGGTTAACTTGGGCGATGCCTTTGAGCCATGACGGAAACGTGCCAAGCGGAAACATGGCGCTACTCATGAACACCAATGGGAAAGCTAGGAAGTTAATGATTGCAACCAATGAATCGACTTGCCTAACAGAGAAAGCGACTGCAGTGAAAAGGCATGCGAACCCAAACGTTACAAGCCCAAACGCTACAAATACTCCAACAAAACTCAGTACGCTAAAGCCTGATCCAAGTTGCACCCCATTGGGGATCAACAACGCCACTGCGAATGTCAAGACAGCGATGAACATTGCTTTGACAAAGTTCTGTGTTACGCCTGAGAATATTGATGCCCTCGATATAGGTGCGTTTAGCAGCGAGTTTAGGTAGCCAAGTTGCCTGTCAATGACTATGTCTATTCCTCCGTATGCCATGTTGATAATGACTATGAAGGCAATGACTCCAGCCGTGAGAAATGTTATGTAGTTTGCTGCGCCGCCAAATACCGAAGTCATTGCTGACTTAATTTGCCCAACTAGAACCGGTGAGAGTGCGGTGCCTCCGATTTGTGAGGGGATGAGGTTGATTGGGTTAAAGGAGCTGCCGAACAGTGCTAGCCAAAATATTGCCATGAATAAACCTGGCATTATGGCGGCTGGGTTACGGATCCATTTTTTGAGGGACCGTCCAGTTAAAGCGATTGTGTCGTTGAACATTTTACTTCAACCTCTCAAGTAAAACTTTTTGTCCATATGAATCGCCGTTTGCTGTTCCGTCACGCATGTTGTTGCCTGTGATTTGTAGAAAGACTTGGTCCAATGTCGGCTTAGCCAACGTAAGGTTAGAAATTTTGAATCCTTTCTTTGTTACAATTTCCACTATCGCAGGTATAGCTGTCTCAGTTTTTGTGAGCTTTATTTTGTAAGCTTGTCCTTCTTTCGCGACTTCTGTAACATCTTGAATTCCCATCAGCATGGAGGATATATCAACGCCCTCAGTCAGTTGCAAAGTTTAAATTATGCCGCCGAAATTGTTTTTTAACTCTGAGGGTGAACCTGAAAGTTTGATTTTCCCACCGTCTATAATCGCGATTCTGTCGCAGAGCGAGTCAGCTTCTTCCAAATAATGTGTGGTCATGAAAACAGTGATGCCTTCTTCATGGTTAAATTGCCGAATGTACGCCCACATGTTCTGTCTTGTCTGAATATCTAACCCCAAGGTTGGCTCATCTAAAAACAGGATTTTGGGGTTATGAATTAGCCCCATTGATAGCTGAAGTCTTCTACGCATGCCACCAGAATAAGTTTTAACTTGCCTCTGAGCAGCGCCTTCCAACTCCAAAAGCTTGAGCAAACTCTTGGCTTTCTCGCGGGCTAAAGCGTTTGGGACATGGTGAAGCTTGGCTGTGAGGAGCAGATTTTCTATGCCTTTGAGTTCATCGTCTGCTGTAAGCTCTTGGGGGACTACTCCTATGACTTTGCGAACTGCAGCGGGGTCTTTGCCAACATCATATCCAGCTATATTGGCTTTGCCTGTAGTTATGGCTGCTAGTGTGGTTAACATTTTTATGGTTGTGGTTTTTCCTGCTCCGTTAGGACCAAGAAAACCGAATAATTCTCCTTCGTCAACCGAGAAAGAAATGTCGTCCACAGCTTTAACTGATTTTTTATATATTTTGGTAAGGTTTTGTGCCTCAATTATTTTATTTTTCATTTAATTCACTTCTTTGAGGCTAAACCGTTGAATTTCAATAAATAGTCAGTTCACACTCGGTAAGCACATCAAGTAATTACATTAAGTTAGTAAGAAAATGCACAAGATAGAGAAATGGATTATTTTTTAACTATTGAATCTAAGTTAAGAGATACTGTAACTTAGAGTTTTTCGAGATATTCTTCAAAATGTTTTCTGTCTCTTAGGCAATGGGGGCAAACACAACTAAACGGAAGATCTTTCGTGGAGCATAACTCGTTATAATTGCATTCGGAGCATGGGAAGTCTTTTCCACAACGAATGCAGCTTTGAAGAAACACTACTTCACTATTTAGAATGCCCGAGATTGTATCGATGATTTTTTCAATATTGTTGTAGTTTTTAGTGCAATATAGATATTGTTCACGGTTATAGTCCAAGCCCAAACGTATCAAGAGCAAAAATTTTTCTTTTTCAACCCTTGGAAGTTTGAAGCCCTTCGGATTCAAAACTATAACCATTTTGGATTCCTCTTAGTACCTGTTCATTTTAACTAGAAAATCAACTTCTTCAGGAGTAAGTTCAAGCCAAGAAATTAAATCGGTTGATTTTTGCTTTTGTATAATCATTTTGACAAATGGAACAAAGTCGTGTTTAGCTTTTGAATGGGAAACATGGCATTGAGCTCCAATTTTTCCGCAAATACCATCAAGCATAGTTCTTTTTCCTTTGGTCCAAAACAAAGTGATTATTCTGATGGGTGGTGAAATTAATTCGAAGGGCTTATACGATTCTGGAGCAACAGCCGCTGCCTCGGATAATGCGTTAAAGAAATATTTCAGAAGATGCCAGTATTCCGTTCCAATTCTTCCCCTAAAAACATCTGCTTTGGAAACAAAATCGTAGGCGGCAGCAAGTTCATCAGGGTTTGTGTAACGCCTCGGCAGGTTGTCGCTTACTGACATTATAAATTCGTCGTAATCTACGCTTGAGCGAAAAAGTAGAGATGATACTTCTTCTACTGATTTTGCAGAGAAAAAGCCTCTAAGTGTTTCATCCTGGCTTATGTCTTTATTTCTTGAAGACAATGCCATAGTATCCTGGAGTGTTAAAACATGGTTTTCTTCGCTTAAACTTTGCAAGTCATTTATTGCTGATCGTACGTCGCCTTTGCTGTTTTGTGCAATATGTTCAAGCGCTTCAAAATCTGCTTTTACATGCTCTAGCAAACAAATCTTTTGCAATAGTGAAATAAGAAGTGGTAATCTGATTTGATGAAAACGAATCAGTAAACAAACTTTCTTTAAAGGTCTTAACTTGTCAATCTCTGGATCGTTCGCAGCCATTATTACTGGTACTTGAGCTTTTTCAACGATTTCTATTATGGCGCTTACTCCGCCCCTATCCTCATTGCCAGCAATTCCGTCAACTTCGTCAAGAAACAGAACATTACCTTTGCTTTCAGAGGTGAACGTGTCTAAGGCAAGGTACGAAGTGGCCGGTTTAGCAATTTCATTTACGGCTTTTTCTGAACGTGTGTCACTGGCGTTCATTTCTATAACGCTAAATCCAAATTCTTTTGAAGCAGCATTAACTAACGCAGTTTTGCCGACACCTGGCGGACCATAAAGTAACACGGCTTTCTTGCTCTTACGCTTGCCTTTTAGCCACTCGACAAAGGTAGCTTTAGCTTCTTCATTGCCAATTATTTCTTCTATCTTTTTTGGGCGGTACTTTTCAACCAATAAAAGATCATTTTTCAATAGGTTTCCCCTATGGCTTTACCGAATTTTCCGAATTGAGCAAGTAACGCACTTAACTGGATGTCACTGTTGGCTCCTTGTGTTAAGCGATAATCGTATTCGCCTATGACATTTGATAATTCTGCTTTTTGTTCAGGTGTCAGATCAGACATTTTAAAGATTTCTCGTTGCACTTGACGGATTATTTCAGACCCTGAAAAACCAAATGATCCCATTATTTCATACATGACTTTTCTTGCTTCCATAAAGTCGCCAAACAAAGCTTTTCGGATCATTTTTTGAATTTGCATTGGGCTGGCTTCCCCGATAACCAAAGAAACTGTTTTTTCATCAACTTCGCCTTCTTTGTAGGCTGAAGCTGTCTGTAAAGCGTTAATTGCATGTCTAAGATCTCCTTCAGAGTAATCCACTATTCTTTCTGCCGCTTCTGGTACGAGTTTTACTTTTTCTTTTTTTGCTATGCACTGCAGTTGCTCCTTCATTGCTTGTTTGTCCAGTCTTGAAAAACGAAATATTGCACATCGGCTCTGTATAGGCTCAATAATTTTGCTTGATTGATTACATATCAGAATGAATCTTGATGTTCGAGAGCCGATTTCCATTATTCTTCTTAATGCTGTTTGAGCAGGGCCTGTCATTTGGTCACATTCATCTAAAATGATTAGACCAAACGGGGCATCTCCAAATCCTGTTCGGCTGTAACGTGAAAAATCTTTAATTCTCTCGCGCACAGTGTCGATTCCCCTTTCGTCTGAAGCGTTTAGCTCAAGTGTAAAGTTTTTCCAGTTTGGACCAAAAAGTTCATGAGCGATGCATAATGCAAGCGTGGTTTTTCCAGTGCCTGGTATCCCGGCAAACATCAAGTGTGGCATTATTTTTGGGTTTTTCATAAAAGCTTTGAGACTTGTAACGATGTCTCGTAAATCTACAACTTCATCTAAGTTTTTTGGGCGGTACTTCTCAACCCACATAAGTCCTTCTTCATTAACTGCCATAAGATAACCTTCCACAATAAATTATACAGTTAAAGTGGTTTAATTTAATAATTTAACTTTTCCCCAGCAATTTTTGTTTAGTTGGACAAACTATGAATTACGGTAATTTAATTATCCGATTTTGCTTCCTTCAACAATATCTTTTTCCGGCACAAGCACGGCAACTTTTCCTTCGCTATCTTCAGCTGCTAAAACCATACATTGCGATTCTTCTCCCGCCAATATTCGCTTTTGGAGATTCAACAAGAAAACGCATTTTTTCCCGACCAACTCCTCAGGCTGATAATACTTAAGCAAACCCGCAACAGCCTGTCGTTTCTCAGAACCAAAATCAACAATAATTTTAATTAGTTTTTTCGAGTTTGGTATTGGGGTTGCTTCGGTAATTTTTCCTATGCGTAAATCAAGTTTTTGGAACTCATCATATGTTACTTCTTCGGCCAAACACTTCACGCTCTATCGTTAGTTTAATTTTCTTTGATATTTACTTTGCTTCCTCTTTTTCCGTCTATGTTACTCTAAATCTTGGGATTCTTGGAATCCAGTCTCGCTTTTCGGCTCTCAAATATTTCTCAAATAACAACGATTCTTCTGTTTGTCACTAATTCTCAAAAAGAAAAAAAGAAGAGGACTTCTAAGATTTTCCGTCTTACTTGTAGTTTTGTATATGTTTACTTTTGGAATTGTTTTTTGTTCGCGTTGTCACTACAACGGCACCTGCGGTGACAACTACCATTGCTGCGGCTATTGAAATAAGTGCTGCACTGCTGAATTCCGGTACTGTTGGGGTGGGGGCAGCAGATGTAGATGAGGTTGGGCTAGCAGAGGCGGAGGTGCTGGCAGAATCTGATAGATACGAGACGGTATTAGAACCGCTATCAGCTATGAATAGCTCACCCACTTTAGAATCGTAAGCTATACCCAGTGGAAGAGGTCCAAAACTTTCTCCTCCTATAGGTAACTGTACGAGGGGTGCTGTTGCGACCACGGCATTATTGCTATCTGATATAACAAAGACGGATGCACCTGCAGAGCTAGTTTCAAATATTTCGCCTTTAGCAGGATCATAAGCTAATCCTGTAGGATCTCCTGAATAACCTGATAGTGCTACGGTTGCCACGATATCATTATTTTTGTCTGATAGTACGGAGACCGAGGCTGAATCGTAATTGGCTATGAATATTTCTCCTTTGGCAGAATCATAAGTTAAGCCTTCGGGAGCACTCCCCCCGTTTACAGTTGCAACGACTTTATTGGTACTGTCTGAGATCACTGAAATAGTGTTGCCGCTAGACTCCTCATTGGATACGAATATTTCGCCCTTTGCAGAGTCATAAGCCACGCCAAGTGGTCCTTCTCCAACATTTATGGTTGCAACAACGGCATTAGTGCTATCTGAGATAACTGAAACAGTGCCTGCGGTAGGGCCAGCATTGTAATTAGTATTAGCTATGAAGATTTCACCCTTACTAAGATCATAAGCTGCACCCTCGGGACCTGAACCCACGGGTATTGTTGCAACCACTTGATTGGTGCTATCAGAAATGACTGAGACTGAGTTGGCGCCGCTGTTAGTTACAAAAACCTCGCCCAAGTTGGAATCGTAAGCCACGCCAACAGGGTACTGTCCTACAGTTACTGTTGCAACCACCGCATTAGTGCTATCCGATATAACTGAAACAGTGCCATCGCCATTATTGGGAACAAAAATTTCTCCCTTACCAGAGTCATAAGCTACCCATTCAGGACTGTTTCCCACTGGGATGGTTGGGGGTATTGCAAGTTGTGTAACGGCTGCGTGAACTGCGTTTGAGGCTGACAAAGCAAAAACCATAATTAATATTAAACCTAAAAATTTCCAAACTTTGATTTTCATAAACATTCCCTGACCTTTCCTTTCAGGGCATATTTTCAATTTAATTAAGCTTTCGCTTGCTCGATTGCGTAATTCTTAATTTATTAGTAGAAAATAAAATAAGCTTTCTTCAGCGAATGCGGTTTAGAAATCGTGCATTCTACTAAATTACGACTACTATATGTCCAAGATATGAAACTCAACGCCCGCTACACATCTGATTTTTAAAGCAATTTAAATTCCTAAAATAATTCTCTGTGGAAGACGAAGTCAAGTGCGTGTGCTTTTTTGCTGAAAAATTCTTTGTTTAATTGGAAGGTTTAATCAAACCTTTGCTTTTTTTGGTTTACGTTTAGTTGAAAGTTCAGGATCAAACTTTTTTAGGTAATCTTCAAGTGATTTTCTGCGAACTTCAACTGTTACGTCACCTCGGGTAGATTCAATTATTCTTCTTGCTGTATCAGATTTATGCCTAAGCCCAGGGACAAGCATATAGGCTTCGTCAAGCGCAAGTAGCTGAATAAATATTTGATCCATAATTTCTAAACATTCTTCGCCTTTTTTGACTTCGCCTTCACGTAAATCGTCAAGCGCTAAACGTCTGTATTCCCCTATGACATCTGCTAAACCTAGGACATAATCAACAGAAGGAACATTGATCTCCATAGGCTTTATGAAACGCGATTCTTTAATCAATGTTAAAAATATACATGCCTCTGAATATTCCTGAAGCGCTGCACTAAACATACCACCGTAAACAATCTCGGGATACTCTTTGGCTAAGTTTTGAAGGTTTGAAATTTTTTCTTTGACGCATTCAATAAGTTTTTCGGCGTCAACATATTTTTTTTGGTGAATTAACAGTATCGCCTGTTTGGATTGGTTTGTAATTTTCCGCATGCTTTCGTGTGTCTGTTCGCGAACTTCGTTTTTTTGCATAAGGTCATTTTTTATTTTTTGAAGAACAGATTCTAAAGCGGACAAAATCGAACCTCGTACCAAATGAAGCTTAAGTTGTTTATTTCAATTTCCTAAAAAGTTTTCTTGAATTAGTACCAAGCGACTAAATTAACTAAAAACAGCGTTAGTTCTTTCCAACCTGAATAGGCTTTTCTAATCGACTTAATAGCACAACTCTGCTCTCAGGGGCTTCATCAATTATCTTGTATCCTGTTTTCTCAGCTAACTTGAAAGCAAAATCCTTAACTTCGCCATGCATAGGCATTCGTTCAAAACTTAAGCGAAGATTTGAAAAACCAATATGCATGTATGCCTTAACTTCAACGTATGTAGGATTGGCTTTCTCTATAAGCTTTGCATATTGATCTACATGATCCATATTATGTTCTTTAACTAGAGTCGTTCGAATTACTGTTGGGCACTCAAAGCTCTGCAATAAATCGAGACTTTCGTTTAATTTAGTCCAAGCGTTCGGAAACAATGGACGGCAAACACGCTTGTATACCTCTTCATTGGGTGCGCAAACGGAAATGTAGAGTTGAGTCGGTTCCTCACTTAATTTTGAAAGTTTATCTGGTAAAGTGCCATTGGAAACAAGAAAAGTTGTCAAGCCTCTTCGGTGAAACATTTGAATCAACTCTCCCAACGGATCATAAAGCGTCGGTTCACCCGTTAAACTTATAGCAACTTGCTTTGGGATTAGGGCTTCTTGGAATTTGCGCCAGTTTGTTTTCGGATTTCCTTTGTATCCTGTTAAAATTTTTTCTTGAGCTTTGAAGCATCCTTCTACAATTTCTTCTGGCGTGTCTATTTTTGGAATTTTCATCTCATTCCAAGTAACTTGCAAATCTCCGCTTTGAGCTCTCCAACAAAACAAGCATTCTTGTGTGCAGTAATAGAGGGAGGGTGACATTTGGATGCATCTGTGAGATTTAATTCCGTAAAATCTCTGTTTATAGCACGGTCTATCATTTACTATTGATTCGTAGAGCCACTTGCATCTTTTAACGGCTGAATGATCGCCCACTAAGTGATATTTTTGTTTTTTTAGAGCTCCAGAAAGGGCTGTTGAAGGGTTTTTCTCCAAGTTTTCACCGAAATTAGCTAAACTTAAACATATGTGTTTAAAAAAGACATTGGTTAAACCATTCTTTTCGCACAAAAATATACTAGAGTGAACTTGTTTGAGTTCAATGAGGAATATATACATGTGTTATATGGCAAAGTTTAAAATCATCTTTTAGTTAAATCATCAGTCATTACACATGTGGAAGGCTATAAATCGGGAGAGCGGTGTGGTTTGAATAAAAAAATTGTTGCAGTTACGCTATTAGTTTTAATGTCGATTGCCGTTGCAATTACGCCAATCGAGTTTGCTTCGGGACAAAATCCTAGCACTGGTGTCAGTATTATTCAGTTAGTTCCGTCAGGATCCACACTTAACGATGGAACAATTCTATCGACAGGCTCTGTGGGTGATTTATTAAATCTTCAAGGAACCATTTACACTGCAAATAGTTCTTACCAAGTCGATTTTTCAAACCAGGTAATTGCAAGTGGTATTTCTGAAGGATATTATGTTAATTCAACGTTTGCGATACCTGAATTTCCAAGTGGCACCTACGCTTTAGTGCTTCAAGATGTTGCAATAAATGTAAATTCAACTGAGGATGATTTTCAAATTCAAACTAATAATACCATACAAGCGGTACCTTCACAAATACAGGAGGGCGGCAATGTAACGCTTAATCTTGGGGTCACTGGAGGAGTTCCAGGTGTTTCCTACTTAGCTAATGTTTCTGTTGTACTTCCAAGTCCTCTTAACACTATTTACTCGCAACTAGTACAGTTAGGTGCGACTAGCCAAAAAGGAACAGCTACCGCCCAAGCTTCTTTTCCAAGTAGCAGCTTCCAACCGAGTGGTTCAACCACCAATTTCGTCGGTAATTACATGGCTTATTTTAATCAGTCAGCTGAGGCTATAACTAATGCAAATAGTACGTTTTCAGTCAATTTTCTCGATTCATCTGCTTATCATAGAGGTCAAACAGTAACAATACGTGCGATAGGTTACCAGCCTAATCAAGCAGCAACTTTGACTATTGCAAGTGTTTCGGGCGGAGCGGCTCTCGATTCTGAATCGGTGACAGCTGCAAGTGATGGCACTATTAGTAAAGCATGGGTGGTTCCCTCAAATGCGGCGATTGGAAACTATACTGTTACAATAACTCCGCAAGGAACTGCGAAATCGATAGCAGATGTAGAGAGCTTTTTGATCAACGGATATGCTGTGAGCATTAAAACAGTTAACTTAGCTAACGAGATTGTTCCTGGAATATTAGTTCAAGCCTTAGATCAAGCAGCTAATGTAGTATATAACAGCACATCAGGAACTGATGGGGTATCAAACTTTAATCTTGAAACTGGATCCTATGGTTTGACAGCATTTTTTAATGGCGTTAATGTCGGTGCCTCCACCATATCAGTTACAGGTGTGGGGTCTTTTAGTTTTCAGTGCCAACTGACTGATCTTAAAATTGTAGTTCAAAACCAAAATGCTGTCTCATTGCCCTATGTTAACTTATCAATTACATATCAATATAAACCCACAAACGGTGGTTCTGTTCAAACAGAAAACGCTTCTGGCCAAACAGATCTTTCAGGAGCCTTCACATTAAATTCTACCTTAACTGGAATTAGTTACACTGTGGATGCTTCAATGTACAATAAAGTTTTCAACTCAGGCAATGACATTTTTAACAATATTACCGCACAAGCTGTTACAACTATAGTTGTAACTTGTCCAAATGAAACCTTAAGCATAAATGTTGTTGGCAATAATCAGGAACCAATTCCTAATACGCGTGTTGAACTGGTTGAAGTTACAAATGGCTTATTTTACTCTGCAACGACAGATAGTTCAGGCTCAACTTCAAGCCAAGTAAGTTTTGGAATGTACCGAGCACGATTCTATCAAGATAATATTTTGATAAATCAAACAAACATAAACGTTTTCGGTCCTACCCAGCAACAAGTAACCTGCACTCTTTATGGCATACAAGTAACTGTAAAAGTTGTTGACTTTTTCGGAAATCCAATCTCAAACGCTAATGTTACATTAAACGGTCCAGAAACGGAGCATTTCTCAGCTAATACAAAAGGCGATGGAACCGCTGTGTTCAATAATATTGTTGGTGGCGATATGCAAGTAATCGCATTTGCTCAGGGCGCTCAAAACAATTATCAATCTTTGGCTCTTAGCGTTAATCAACCTACTTCAGTTGAACTAAAACTTGGACGATTCATTGCTCTTGGGTCAATGTTGATTTCGGTCAGTTCATTTTTTGCGCTGCTTATAATTTTGGTAGCTGTAATCTTATTGGCTATTATTGAAGTGTATAGACGAAGAACCGTTAAGCATGCTGCAGGAATTTAATGCGTTGTTTCAACTTTTATTAGAAGAAAGTTTATATTGCTTTCAATTAACATAAAGAAAAGACAAGGACAAATATCTAAGATTTTGATTTAACGATTGAGGTGTACCTATTGGATCAATCAAAAGCTTGTTCTCCAACATGCAGCTCTTTTAAATGCGCTCAAAACAATGTTTTCTACAGACGAGACTCTTTTGGGTGCAGATTAACTGAAGAAAAATGCACCATTGCAAATTGTACATATTCAATGTGCATGAAAAGGCGATTGTTACCTGGAGGAGTATGCGGTGAAACAGTTAAACGCAAAACTGTTGAAAAAGATGTCGACGATGACCTCTTAGGTGAATCGATAAGGTTTAAAGGTAAAGCGCTGCGGAAACTCGGAGACAAAGAAATCTATTAAACTCTTTATTTGAAAAAATTGAAAAATTAAGCTACTCATAAAAAACGAGTATTTTCTTCTTATTTTGATTGAACACGTTTAACTACTGGTGGTTTAACCTTTTTTAGAATTCTGTAGCCGCAGATGATGCATTTTGTTTCCCCGCCACGTAGCTCTAGCTCTTCAGATGGCACTCTTGCCCCACATCTCATGCATTCATATACAATTCCTGACTTTTCCATTAGAAACGCCTCTTCCTACAAAGAAAAGCATTTTACTTTTAAACATTTCCAATACTTAGACATTAATGAGGATACAGGTTTGACTAAACTGTTTCGAGAAAAACTTTCCAGGGTCCTCAGTTCAGAAGAGTTAGCGAAAGTTTACACTTCCTTTGACATAGTGGGCGATATTGCAATCATTAAAACTCAAAATGAAGACAACTTAATCGAACAAGCAGTAGCCACCCAAATAATGATCACCCACAAAGGCGTAAAAACTGTTCTTATTCAAACTAGTCCTATTTTGGGTGATTTTAGAGTTCGCCAATTAAAGCTGTTAGCTGGAGAAAACAAAACATTAACTAAATATCGAGAATCCGGTTGCGTGTTTATGGTTGATGTTGAGAAGTGTTATTTTTCTCCTAGACTTTTGGGTGAAAGATCAAGGATTGCAAGCTTAGTTAAACCCGGCGAAACCATCGTTAACATGTTTGCCGGCGTTGGCTGTTTTAGCGTGATTATTGCAAAAACTGTTGTTGATTGTTTAGTTTTCTCTATAGATGTTAATCCTGTAGCGGCTCAATATATGAAGGAGAATATTAGACTTAACAGGGTTTTCGGTAAAGTAATTCCATTGCTTGGAGATTCAAAGGAAATAATCAAAGTTAACTTGCAGGGCAAAGCTGATCGTGTCTTGATGCCTTT
The DNA here is from genome assembly GCA_003164295.1 of Candidatus Bathyarchaeota archaeon. Taxonomy (GTDB): domain Archaea; phylum Thermoproteota; class Bathyarchaeia; order Bathyarchaeales; family Bathycorpusculaceae; genus Bathycorpusculum. The sequence goes on along the minus strand of PLTA01000039.1, from coordinate 171,418 downwards.
ACCTGAAAAGGCTCTGGAATACCTACCTTATGCTCTTTGTGCCCTTAAGAAACATGGCGGTTGGATTCATTACTACGATTTCCAGCACGCGGTTGGCGACGAAGACCCAGTTGAAAAAACTAAGTTGAAGGTAGCTGAAAAACTCAGTAGTCTTGGTGCAGGTTACGTTTGGGGCGGTTCTCGGATTGTGCGAAGTACAGGCCCTAACTGGTACCAAACAGTTCTAGATATACAAGTAATTTCGTTGCCGAACAAGTTTTAATAACTAAGTTGTTAACTATTTAATTCGTGATGAACAATGAAGCGAAAACTGATGGAAATTTTAGCTTGCCCAATCGATAAATACCATCCTCTTGAACTTCACGTTTTCGAAGAAAAAGACGAGATCGTTGAAGGCTTAATCGTTTGCCCAAAATGTTTACGCTGGTATCCAATAAGAGATGAAATTCCAGAAATGTTACCTGATGAACTGCGAAAAGAAGCTGATGACTTGCCGTTCTTAAAAAAATGGAAAGCAAAAGTTCCCGAAAAAATAGTTACTGAAGGAAAACCATTCAACTTAAAATAATTTTTTTATGATTCCAATTTTATAGCTCTGTTTTTGGCTGATGATTGCATAGCAGCTTGAGCGACCTCTAATGCTTTTACTCCGTCTTCCCCTGTTATAAGCGGTTTTTTCTTTTCAAGTATGCAATCTGCAAAGTGTTGAAGTTCAGCTTTTAATGGTTCTTGAAATTGGTATCTTGGTTGCACTGTTTCTTTTTGCATTTCAATCCATAAGTCTTGAGTAATGTAATCTAATCTCATTATGGCTTCAGAGCCTGTGACGGTTAATAAGCGGGTTTTATATGGGGTAAGCCAGTTAGATTCAATGAACGCGCTTTCTCCGCTTTTGTACGTTAGCATTATGTGTGCATAGTCTTCGAATTTTAAGTGTTTCATGTTTCCCATTTTTGCGTAAACCGTGATTGGGTCTTGTTTGGAAATGAATCGCATCACATCTATGTCATGTATCGCTGTATCTTTTACGACTCCAACGTCACCTATTCTTTCTGGCCATTGGGAAACTCGTTTGGCGTTAGCACACACTAATTGACCGATTTTTTTGTTTTCTACTGATTCACGAATGGCCTGTAATCCGGGAATAAACCTCATTAGAAAACCTACAGTTAAGTGAAGCCCGTTTTGCTCTGCAGTATCACAAAGTTTTTGCGCTTGTTTTGTATTAGTAGCCATGGGCTTCTCAACAAGAACATGTTTTCCTGCATTGAGAGCTTTGAGTGCTTCTTTTGCAAGGTGCGTTGACCATGTGCAAACACTTATGGCTTCTATTTCTTTGTTTTTCAGCATTTGTGTGCTGTTGGTGTAAGCTTTTACACCAAATTGGTCAGCGACAGTTTTTGCTCTTTCAGGGTTTACATCGCAGATTGCAACAAGCTCAGTTGAAGACAGTTCTTTGTAGTTTCTTGCGTGGTTCTTTCCCCAAAAACCAGTCCCGATTACTGCAACGCCAAGTTTTTTCATTATTCTATACCTCTTCCTAATCCTCGATATATGAAACCTTCTGTTTCCACTTGTTTGGGTTCAAAAGCACCTGCTAAATCCACAATTACGGCTGGAGTCTTTGTTAATGCCTTTAGTTTCTTTAAGTTCAAATTTTTAAACTGGTCGTCTCCAGTGAGCACCACTATGCAGTCTGTGCCTTCCACGGTTTCATTTAAGTTGCTACTTTTAACTACTCCTAAATCTACGGCCTCTCTTCTTGATAGGGGGTCAAAAACACTTACTTTAGCGCCTTTTGCTTCCAGCATCTTAACAAAGATGCCTGTAGGCGTGTTAACTGTTCCTAAAATTGCAACGCATGCTCTTCTAAGCGTTTTATTGCAGCTTCGAACAGCATCTTGAGTTAAATTAACCGCGTGCTTAACCATATCTTCGTTTATTTGCCTAGACAACGCTGGAATCCTTAGTTTAGTATTCAGGTTTTCGGCGCTTTCCAGTAAAAGGTATGCTTCATTTTTATTTTCTTCTTCAACAGTTGTTGGCCAAAAACTTTGTTCGTTGAAATTTAGCAATTTTAAAACTTCAAAGTAGTCTAAATTTGCATTTTCGCAGAAAACCGCCAATTCGTTAGCTAATGCAGTGCTTGCGTCTTTTTTTGCAACTGCGAAAAGGGTTGCTATTTCTGCAATTTTTACATCATTTATTTGCTTGACAGTTTTTGTTATTTTATTTAAAATGTTGGTCACTGCATCCATACTTGTTTTTCCAACGACTGCAACTTTCAACTCTAAGTTTGCTATTTGATTTACGTATTTGGCATCTGAGGTTTGCAACGGAACGTATGCTAAACCCAACTCTTGGCCAACTTTGAGACCTGAGGTGTTTTCAAGGGTTTCCTTCATTATCCCCTCATTGAAACCTAAAGCGGAGATATTACAATAACAGACTAATACACCAGGGTGAAGGGATGTTGCAACTTGTTTGCATATTGCTATTGGGTCTGAATAGTCGATTTTTTTCTTACTATCAATTTTTGCTGCTGTGGTTATAATTACAATGTCGCTTTGTATGATTGTTTTTTTTAATTCGCTTGTAACATTCAATTTTCCTGAAGTGATTAAGCTTTTTAGTTTGCGTTCAATTTCTGTTCCGGCAAAAGAAGTTTTTCCTCTTGTAACTTTTTTGATAACACTTAGATTGGCATCTGTGCATATTACTTTGAATCCAGAATCTGCAAAGGCTGTTGCAAGAAGAATTCCGTTTTGCCCACATCCTATAACGCTTATAGTGTAATTTGAGCGTTTTTCATTGGTGTCCAGGTCTTCGGGTTTTAAGTTTAGAACTGTGGGCATCGGCTAAAGGTTCTCCAAGACAGGCTTTGCTATAAAGTTTCAAGTATTTTTTCCAGTTTAGCGCTGTAGTCTTTAACTAATTTTAGTGCTGTTTCCTGGTTTTTCGCCTCAGCATAAAGCCTGAATACTTTTTCTGTTCCACTTGGTCTAATCAAAATCGCGCTGTTATCGCTGAACCAAATTTTTACTCCGTCAAGCGTGTTAATGTTTTCGCCCTTAACTTGTTCTAACAGTTTCTTAAGTAACGGCTCTTTTTTCTCGTCGGAACACTCGATTTTTCCTTTTTCAATGAAGTACTGAGGTTGTTCAGCTACAAGTTCAGACAGTTTTTGTCCAGTTTCAGCCATTATATTAAGCAATAACGCCGTCGTCATTGAACCATCACGGACGGCTTGATGAGGTCCATAAAAGATTCCGCCGTTTTCTTCTCCGCCTAGTTTAGCGTTTACTTCTTTCATTTTCTGGGAGACAGTGACGCTTCCAACCTTGGTCCAGATTAAATCACCTTTGTACGCTTGAACGGTATCTTTGATAAGGGTTGACGAGCTTACAGGAGTAACTATTTTTGCACCAGGGTTTTCGAGGAGAAATTGTTTTATAACAATTGCAAAAGTTTTGTCTCCCCAGTAAATAGTTCCATTTTCATCAGTAAATATTGATCGATCTGCGTCACCATCAAAAGCAACACCCATGTCTGCACCGATTGCTTTCACAGTCGAAGATAAATCCATCAGGCTTTCTGGTCTAGGTTCAGGCATTCTTCCTGGAAAAGTGCCATCGATGTTTGCGTTAATAGTAGTTATTTTACAGCCAAGTTCTCTCAATAAAGTTGGCGCTGTAAGTCCACCCACGCTGTTTGCAGCATCCACAACCACATGAAAATGTTTTTCAGCTATTTTTTTTTGATTAACATGTTTTTTTATAGCTTGAACATATTCATCATTAATTCCAGAAAGTTCACGTTGCATTCCAAGTTGATTCCATTCCGCGAAAACTATTTTGTTATCAAAATAAATGTTTTCGATCTCCACTTCTTGCTCATGCGACGTCTCGATTCCGTCACTCCAAATGACCTTTATACCGTTATACTCAGGCGGATTATGAGATGCCGTTATTATTACCCCGCCATCCATCTTATGATTTTTAACGGCGAATTGTAAAGATGGTGTTGGAGCCATTCCAGCGAAAAACACGTTACATCCTGCAGAAGTTAAACCGGAAATGACCGCTTTAGCAAGCATGGGACCGCTGGTTCTAGCATCATATCCTAATAGCAAATTTTTTCGTCCAAAAAAGGTTCCAATTGCACATCCAACTTTTATAGCCATTTCAGGCGTTAATTCTATATTAACTAATCCTCGAATTCCGTTTGTTCCAAAAAGCTTTCTTTCGCTCATAAATTTTGCATCTCAGTATAATTAACAGTGAACCTTGGGTTTTAAAACGTTTTCAGACACTTCTTTGCCTGGACATACTTTGCCTGAAAGTTCAAGGTTGTCTCTTACTTTTGCATGGTCTGCGATTATGCAGTCACAGCAGATTTTGACGTTTTTTCCAATCTTTGCTGCTTCCCCAATTATTGCGCCATCAATTGATACACAATCATCTATTGTTACATCCGCAAAAATTACAGAATTATTTATTTGCACATTTTTGCCAACTTTAACGTTTTTTCCCAAAATTGCATATGGTCCAATGACTGACTTTTCTCCAATTGAAACTCCAGTATCAAGAGCGACTGGATAGTTTAACTCAAAATTTTTGGCTTTTTTCTGTTTAATATTTTTTGTTAAAGAATCAAGTATTATTCTATTTGTTTCCAAGTATTCTTCTGGTTTACCTATATCCATCCATAACCCATTTACAAAGTGACCAAATAGTTTACCCTCTTCCGCAAGTATAGGGAAAACTTCTCGCTCAACTGAAACAGGTCTTCCCGATGGAATATAATCGAAGACTTTAGGACTTAGAACATAAACACCAGCATTAATGAGGTTACTTGGAGCTTTATCTCTGGGAGGTTTTTCAATGAAGCGTTTAATGCAATTGCCCTTTCCCATTTCAGCTACGCCATATCTAGACGGATCATCAACTTTGCATAGGGCAATTGTTGCCAGGGCACCAGATTTTACGTGTGTATCAAACAATTCTTTATAGTTCAAATACGCAAAAATGTCACCGTTTAAAACAATAAACGGGGCATCGTGTCCAATTAATTTCTCAGCTTTTTTTATCGGTCCTGCTGTTCCCAGAGGTGTTTTGGGTGGATCAATTGAAAACTTTAATTTTAAACCATGTTTTCGTGGGTGTTGCTGTTTAATGTGAAATTGGGTTAAAGCATTCACTGCCAATATGGCTTCATTGACTCCGTTGTCGGATAGACCTTGAAAAATCCATTCAAGTAAGGGTTTGTTTACTATTGGAAAGAGCGTTTTAGGTCTAGCGCAGCTGAGCGGTCTGAGTCTAGTTGCGAAGCCGCCTGCTAAAATTACTGCTTTCAGACGTGTCACCTTGTGGTTAAGGTAATGTTATTGGCTCTTTTTATTTAAAGCGTTATGGCGATGTCTTATTCCCATTCAATGGTAGCCGGTGGCTTATGTGTAATATCATAAACTACTCGAGTGACTTGCGGGACTTCATTGGTGATCCTAGTTGAGATTTTTTCAAGTATAGGATATGGAATCTGAGCAAAATTGGCAGTCATGGCTTCTCGACTTTCTGCTGCCCGAACCGCAACCACGTATCCATAAGCTCTTGAATCACCTTTAACTCCTGTTGCTTTAGTATCAGTTAACACCGCGAAATATTGCCACAGTTTTTCTTCTAAATGGTTTTTCTCTATTTCTTCTCGGACAACCGCGTCAGCTTTCTTGGCAACACTCACTTTCTCCGAAGTTAATTCACCTATTATGCGAACTGCCAAACCTGGCCCAGGAAATGGTTGCCGATTAACCAGCTCTTTGGGCAGGTTAAGCATAGTTGCAACTTTGCGTACCTCATCTTTGTAGAGATCACGGAGAGGCTCCACGATTTTCTTAAAGCTAATAATGGTTGGTAATCCTGCCACGTTGTGGTGAGATTTTATGACATCTGAATTCTTTCTGATTCCTGATTCAATTCGGTCAGGGTAAATTGTTCCTTGAAGCAGGTATTGAGCACCTGACTTTTTCGCGATTTCCTCGAAAACCCTGATAAACTCTTCTCCAATTACTTTCCGTTTCTTTTCTGGGTCCGATACGCCTATTAGTTTGTTCATGAAGCGTTCTTGCGCGTTTGCAACAACAAAATTTATGGGGTATTTCTCAAAGGTTGCTCTGATGGCTTCTGGTTCGCCTTCCCGCATAAATCCGTGGTCAACAAAAACGGCGGTAAGTTGGTCGCCTAACGCTTGGGCTGCTAACGCGGTGGCGACGCTTGAGTCTATGCCTCCGCTTAATCCAATTATAGCTTTGGCTGAACCCACATCAGTTTTTATTTCTTTGATCATTTTTTCAATTATGTCTTCTACTTTCCAGTTAGCTTCGCACTTACAGACTTCAAAAATGAAGTTGTGTAGCATGCGAGCGCCTTTTTCGGTGTGGATTACTTCTGGGTGCCACTGTAACCCGTAAATCGGTTTTTGTTTATGTCTAAAGGCTGCAACTGGACAATTATCGGTGTGAGCCAATACTTCAAAGTCTGGCGGCAAGGAGCAAACTGTGTCCCCGTGGCTCATCCAAACTTTTTCAATTTTACTTAACCCTTCAAGTACACCTACTGGCTTGTCGACGGTTACTTGGGCTATTCCATATTCTTTGCAGATAGCCGGTTTGACTTTGCCATTTGTTAATTGAGCCAAAAGCTGATGCCCATAACATAAGCCCAAGATGGGCAAATTAACCTCTAAAATACGTGGATTAAGCTGAGGAGCATTTGCATCATAAACGCTTGAGGGTCCGCCAGAGAAAATTAAGCCTTTAATGTTGAATTTTTCATTTAGAGCTTTTACTTCTTCAGGAGATATATCATGCGGGACAATTTCTGAGTAAACCCCGTTTTCTCTGATTCTTCTCCCAATTAAATGGCAATATTGCCCACCAAAGTCAAGAACCAATATCGTATCATATTTTACTTGCATTTTAAGGCACAATTTATTGGGGTTTGAGTAGTAATTTAAGATTGCCCTCTATTTCTTGTCAAAGCCACAGCAGTTTAAATCATAAACAGTTTTTACTCTGTTTTCAGCATTATTGACTAGAGGGAAAAGCTAAACTTTTATTAACATAATCATGTGATAATAGAAACTAATGTTTCAAAAAAGCCAATTTAATTGAAAGAATGTGCAGGAAGCTGTGTTTATGGAGTTAAACGAAACAGACCTAAAAATTCTTAAAGCCCTCTTAGAGGATGCAAGATTTTCAAGTAGGCAAATAGCCAAGAATGTAGGCGTGTCAGTTGGCACAGTTTTGTCTCGAATTAAAAAAATGGAAGATGAAGGGCTCATTAAAGGCTACTCCGTCCTTTTGGACCATGAAAAACTTGGTTTCCAATTAACAGTGGTTACTGAAATCACAGTTTCAAAGGGCAGGCTTGTGGAAACTGAAAATGAAATAGCGAAAATCACAAACGTATGCAGCGTCTACGATGTAACAGGTTTAACTGACGCCATTATTGTTGCAAAGTTTAAAAGTCGAGAAGACCTTGGCGCTTTTACTAAAAAACTTTTGTCACTCCCCTACATTGAACGAACAAATACACATGTAGTTTTAACGACGGTTAAAGAAAACTTCCGGCTACTATAGTTTAACCTGACCTTTTTCTTTACGATTTATGGTTTTCTTTTTTATATCTTAATTCCGGCGCAGAAATAGTTATTTTTGTATCTGAAGCCACAGCTGAAGTTATCCAGACATTTCCACCAATAACAACATTATCGCCAATAACTGCTTCTGCTCCAAGCAAGGTTGCCCCTGAATAGATAACTACGTTGTTTCCAACTGTGGGGTGACGTTTCCTTCCTTTAATGATGTTTCCTTTCTCATCTTTTGGAAAGCTAAGAGCACCCAATGTTACGCCTTGGTAGAGTTTCACATTATCCCCTATTTCCGCAGTTTCTCCTATAACGACACCTGTGCCATGGTCGATGAAGAAGTTTTTGCCAATTCTTGCACCTGGGTGGATATCTATTCCTGTCAAAGAATGCATGTGTTCGCTCATTATTCTTGGGATTAATGGGATGCCTTCAAGGTAGAGTTCATGGGCTATTCTATATGTTGTAATGGCTAGTACGCATGGATAGCTCAAGATTACTTCGTCTGTGCTTACGGCTGCGGGGTCGCCTGCGTAAGCTGCTTGGATATCGCCGCTTAATGTTGCCCTGATTTGCGGTAGCTTTTCCAGCAATTCTTTTACCACAACATGGGCTCGTTTTTGGCAAACATCTTGGGGGCAGTTGCTTATTTTTCTGCAAATATATTTTAGGCTTTTTTCAATTTCGGCTGTCATTCGCGTATAGACTGAAGTTAATGTGGAACCTAACTGATATTTTATGTTAGCTTTCGTCATCTCTTCTTTTCCAAGGTATCCTGGAAAAAGAACTGTGAGTAAATCCTCTAAAACTTCAATGACAACTTTTTTTGAAGGCAAATCTTTTCCTTCAAGATGATCCATGCCGCCGAAGGCTTCATAATTAGCCATCATTTCGTCAACTAATGTCGGTAAGCCTTTTTCAACCCAGTCCTGCTCTACCTTATCGTGGTTACGCATGAGTGTGTCAAGCATACGGTCTGGGTTCCAGCAGTCAATATCCCGATTCTGCTCTGCGCATTCTTCGCAGTTTTTTGGTCGAGGCTGGTCGGCTTTTGATGACATTCTTGCTTACCTTTCTCTCATTATTGAAAAAAGAAGGATATAAGAGAAGCGTCTTAGAAATGAAAACTTAGATGTTTGCATTTATGTTTGGAGGTTCTTGGAATAATACTGTACTGAGATACCGTTCACCTGTGTCGGGAAAGATTGCAACTATGAGTTTGCCTTTGTTTTCTGGTCTTTTCGCTATTTCAATGGCTGCATAGGCTGCTGCACCTGACGATATGCCGACGAGTAACCCTTCCTTTTGAGCCAGTTGTCTAGCAGTTTGAATCGCATCATCATCTTTTACTTTAAAGATTTCATCCACTAAGTCAAGTTTAAGCACGTCGGGTTTGAAACCTGCACCTATTCCTTGGATTTTATGTGGCCCCTTCTGCCCACCGCTTAAGACTGGTGAAGCTGCTGGTTCCACAGCCACGGCTTTGAACCTCGATTTAAGCGGTTTAATGTATTGCGCAATCCCTGTTATAGTACCGCCAGTTCCAACACCTGCAACTACAATGTCAACTTTGCCATCTGTATCTTCCCAGATTTCAGGACCCGTTGTTTCTCTATGAATTTTTGGATTAGCTAAGTTTTTGAATTGTTGGGGCATAAAACTGTTCGGTGTTTGTGCGGTCAGTTCTTCGGCTTTTTTGATGGCTCCACCCATACCTTCAGGACCTGGAGTGAGTATAAGTTGTGCACCGTAGGCTTTGAGTAGGTTGCGCCGTTCTACGCTCATGGTTTCTGGCATGGTGAGTATAAGTTTGTATCCTTTTACGGCTGCTACCATTGCTAAGCCGATGCCGGTGTTGCCGCTTGTAGGCTCAATAAGAGTTGCCCCGGGTTTAATTATGCCTTGTTTTTCTGCTTCAGCTATCATGCTTAGGCAAATGCGGTCTTTGACGCTTCCTCCAGGGTTGCGTGCTTCAAGTTTACCAACTACGGTGGCGTTTGTACCTTCGGTTAGTTTATTTAGTTTTACTAGTGGTGTTTTTCCTATTGTTTCGAGAACATTGTTGTAGATTTTTGCCATTTAAATCACCAATTATAACGCTGTTATAATACTTGGGAAAATAAACCTTACTGTCCCAAAAAATAATCATCAAACACACAGTAATAAACAAATCTAACAACACAGCACTTGCCAACTGCAAAAGTAAAGCCTTTAAATGTCAAGGCTAATTCTATATTTCGCACCCGCCTCAAAAAAACATTCAAGCGGAGGTCGCCCAGCATGGCCAAAGGCGTAGGACTGAGGCTCCTATCCCGCAGGGGTTCGTGGGTTCAAATCCCACCCTCCGCACCAAACTAACTGTAATTGCGACAGCAAAAATGTAATATAATTGCTTTTTACATTCTAACCACTAATGACTCAAATGGCTTTATCGGTTAGGTATTATTTTAGCCAGCGTTTTAATGTCTCTGCCCAGAGGGCATTCGACTGGTGCATTGACTTTGACCCAAAAGACCACGATTTAATGGGCGACGCGAATGCTAAGCGGCAAATAAGTCACATAACCCCTGACACTATAATCTTGACTGATGTTTTTCTTTCCCCATCCGGCTTTATAGAAAAGCAAAAACTCGTGCAGCTCTATCCGAACCGGTTATCATGGACATCAACGCAGTTAACAGGTCCAAACAAATACTCCCAATTCTTATACAGGATCACTGCAGAGGGAAAAGGCTTTTCAGCTTTGAACTTTACCGGTCTCCACTTAGAGTATGACGAAAAAGCGGATGCTAAGTTACTTGCCGACAAACTATGCAAAGAGGACGCGGCTGTATGGAAGCTTTTAGCAAAAGCAATGGAAGAAGAACAGAAAACAGGTTGGGCTACTATCCCAAGAGCGGATACCAGACTTCAGATCACTTCAAAGAAATTATGAAATAAGCAAAAACTGTTATCAATTATTTTGCAGGACATTTTTTCCATCAAAAAAACTTTTTTCTTAAGTAACGGTTAAAAGCAAATGATGCACAATCTATCTAAAACCCAAGGGTTTGGTTAAAAATGCAGTCTGCTAAAACCGAACAAAAAAGAAAATTCGTTTCCGTTGATCCTGGTAAATGTATTGGTTGCGGGATCTGTGAATATGCTTGTACGGTAGAGAAGGGCGAAGGCGTTTGGAATCCAATAAGGTCCAGAATCCGAGTTGTCCGAATGGCTCCAGTTTTCAATTTCGCTTTATCTTGCCGTGCATGTTCAGACGCTAAATGTGTTAAAGCATGTCCTGAGCGTGCAATTAATCAATCAGAAAGTACAGGTTTGCTAATTATCGATGATGCAAAATGTAAAGGTTGTGACTGGTGCGTTCAGGCTTGTGACCATGGTGGAATAACGATACATGCTGATACAGGGAAAGCTATCGCTTGCGACCTCTGCCAAGGCGAACCAAAATGCGTTGAAGCATGTCCCGAAGAAGCCTTAGAAATAGTTGAATCAGACGAAGCAGCAGATAAACTCTTCAACGAAGCATTAGAAAAATTGCCCACACAAACTGAACAGTTAACCACAACCGTCAAAAATAAAGATTGGAAACCACTGCTTGCAAAGGCCGAAAAAAGATCCGAAAAAGTTACAGAGAAGCTTCAAGCCTTAAATAAGAAGGCAATGGCGCAAAAACAAAAACAATAATTTCTTTTTCCAATTATTTGTTTTCTTCGTAACCCTTCAATAAATTATCAATATCTAACCCAACTTTTTCGCCCACGTACCCGCCTTCCAAAACAAAAAACGTGTCTCTTTTGAAGCATCCGATTCTTTTGCCAATCTGAAGGTAATCTGCATCAACTAAGCCCAAAGATGCTAAATCTCCAAGATGCGTGTCAAAACCACAAGAAACCGCAACAACCTCAAACTTTTTTATATCAACCATGGCTAGCGCTTCATCAAGAGTTTCCAAATAACGCTTTCCTCCACAATCTGGCGGCAAAGCAAAATTAATACAATTTTCCTCAGTAAAAGCTCCAGTTCCGGGAAAATTCGGCGATTGATGTACCGAAACATACATTATTTTTTCGTCGCCTTGAAAGATTTCTTGTGTTCCGTTTCCATGGTGTCCGTCAATATCTAAAATTAAAGTTTTTTTCCCCAGTTCTTTTACTGCTATTGCTATGTTGTTGAAGTAGCAGAATCCACGCGTATAAACGCCTAATGCAGAGCCATTTCTGCCGACGTGGTGTCCCGGCGGACGCATAAGTGAGAACCCATTGATTTTGCTGGCCAATATGGCACCGCCTGCTGAAAGACTTGCATACTCATAGATTTTATCGTATGCAGGAGTATCTGTGTCTTCGACTAAGCCTTTTTTGACTTTCCAAATGTATTCTGGGTCATGAACGTTTAACAAGTCGTCTTCTGTTGCAGGTGTTGGTAGTACAAATTCGTAGCCTTTAGCTTTCAAAATTTCCTGCGCGGTTTTTACTCTTTGGGGTCCTTCAATGTGCCAAGTGCCATAGCCTAAACATTTTTCTGAATAGACTATCTTTGTTTTCATCGCTAAACTGCATCCATTAGACAGATAAATACGCTTACACATTTAAAAAACATAACTAAAGAAGTTAGCGATAACGAAAAGGATGAATAAAAGTTGATGATTTCAGAAAATCCATTTGATCAATTCCGCCAAGAATGCCAGTCTGCATTAGCAAACGCGCTCAAGAAAACTTTGCCTGAAATAAAGGCTCCGACTATAACGCTAAATAAAACTCCAAACATTGAATATGGGCAGTTAGCTTCATCGCTTTGTTTTGAACTTGCAAAGAAACTAAATCAGAAACCGCTAACGATTGCCACGCTTATTGTTGACGCCATTGATAAATCTAGTTTTAAACTGATTGAACAGGTTTCCTGCGCAGGCGCTGGATACATAAATTTTCATGTAAATTTTGCAAAGTTTTCGGCTTTAACGTTACAGTCGGTTAAGCAGTTGAAATTTGATTATGGCTTTGTTAAAGCCACTGAGTCAACTAAAATTATTGTGGAACATACTAGTGTTAATCCTCTTCACCCAATCCACATTGGACAAGCCCGAAACCCAATGCTCGGTGACGCGTTAGCACGTATTCTAGAATGCAGGGGACATACAGTTTCAACCCACTATTACATTGATGATGTTGGACGACAATCCTCCGTGGTAGCTTATGGTTATGAAAAACTTGGCAGACCAAAACCAACTGAAAAATCAGATCTTTTCGTTGGCAAAATCTACACAGTAACAAGCTGCATTGTTGAAATTAATCGTTTAAAAAGAATACGTGACTTGGCTGTCGCCGTCAATTCAGCGGATGATTTAGCAAAAGCCAACAAAGAAATTGATGAATGGATGTCTATCGCTGCTGAACTTAAAGAAAAATTTCCTGTTCTTTTTGAAGCGTTAATGAGTAAAATCGGTGAAGACGAAAATCCTGAGGAAGAAATAAACCGATTAAATCGCGCCTACGAAGATGACGAACCTAAAGCTAAAAAGCTCATCCGTGAAGTCAGTGATTTGTGTCTTGAAGGTTTTAGAGAAACCATGGCGCGAGTAGAGGTTATTTATGACTCTTGGGATTGGGAAAGCGACTTTGTATGGAGTGGGCAGGTTAGTGAGGTTTTGCAGAAGCTCAAGACCTCTCCGTTTGTTTACAATGAAAAAGGGGTGGTGGAATTTGACGCCGAAAAAGTTGTTGAAGTCCTTAAGTTGAAACCTAAATTGGGTCTGAGTGAAAATAATGAGGTTCCACCTTTGACGTTGGGGCGCGCTGACGGCACCACATTGTATACCACTCGCGACTTGGCTTATACCCTTTGGAAATTCAAACATGCAGGAAAAATCATTAACGTAATCGGAATGGAGCAATCGCTTGCGCAGTTACAATTAAAAATTGCGCTCTATGCCCTAGGCTTCAACGAATACGCCGAGAACCTGGTTCATTTTGCTTACAATTTGGTTACTTTGCCCGGTTACAAGATGAGTAGCCGCAGAGGGCACTACATTACTTTTGACCAAGTTCTTGACGAAGCGGTTCAACGGGCTTACGAAGAAGTTTCGAAGCGCTCACCACAGCTCTCAGAGGACGAAAAACGTAAAATCGCCAACTTCGTTGGATTAGGTGCGGTGCGTTATGCTCTTGTGGATGTTGATACTTCAAAACCAGTTATTTTCACGTGGGAAAGGGTACTGAACTTCGAAACCAACAGCGCGCCTTATGTACAATATACTCACGCGAGGGCATGTAGCATTTTACGAAAAGCAGAAAGAGAACCGGAAAAACCATCCTATGAGCTGCTCACTGAAAAGCTTGAACGCGAACTCATTATGAATCTTGCAAGTTTCCCCGACACATTCATGGATGCCGCAGAATACTTAAAGCCAAATTTGATTGCTGATTATGCCAACGGGTTAGCGGACAAATTCAACACGTTCTATAATGCATTGCCTGTTATCAAAGCTGATTCACAAGAGCTCAGTGATGCACGCATTGCATTGACGCAAGCCATCCAAATTGCCATTCATAATGCTTTGACATTGATTGGTGTAGTTGCGCCAGACAAAATGTAATACTTTTTAGGGTGATGGGCATGTCAAGCATGGAAAATGAAGGCGAGAACGCTGAACACCGAAGACTTGTAAAAGCGTTAATTCAGGAATTGAAAAATCAGGGCTTCGAAATACTCAACGCTGAATCTGATGGCTACGAACCGTGCTCTGAAATAGAAAGCTGTTTTCCTGATGTTAAATCATATAATCGCAAAAAAGAATTTGCAGTTTTCGGCTTGGCAAAAACTTGCACAGACCTTGCTAAAGAGCAAACTGAAGTACAGATTAAAATTTTTGCATGCAGATTTATGTATAAAGGAAAATCAAAGGGGGCCGCGGTTCCCCTTTGTATCGCTATTACAAAAGGCTGTGAGAAACAGTTAGATGATTGTTTATCAAAACTTAAGTTGAATCGGAAAAAGAACATTTTCAAATATGCTTTTTGATTTCATCATAGGGCTGAATTTTTTTCATAATTGCCCGTTTTTTGTAATAACAAATTTCATATATTAGCCTATTAACTTAAAACGAGGTGCACACTAATGAGCGACTCATACTTCAAAAAGAAACTTGAACCAATTAAGGTTAAACAAAAAAGTATTTCACAACTTTTAGCTGAAATGAGCAAAACCGCTTACCAAGGACGCAAACTTGGTGAAGCCGTTGATGTTTGGGAAAATATGCTTAAAGAAAAAGACCTTACCATCGCTATGGGTTTTGCAGGTTCCATGAGTACAGCGGGGCAATGGACAATTATTAATTGGCTTATCGAAAATCGTTTCATCGACGTGCTAGTTTCTACTGGTGCGAACGTTTCTGAAGATATCGTGGATGCTATGGGCTTAGGGTACTATCAAGGTAGCCCCATGGTAAACGATGAGCAGCTACTCCACGACGACGTTAACCGATATTACGACGTTTATGGCAAAGAAACAGACTACCGCAAAATGGAAGAATTAGTCACTGAATTCATCATGACTGTAAAAACCGATTACAATTACACTTCGGCAGAGTTCCTCTATTTGCTTGGCAAATATTTGGGAAAGAAAAAGATTCCCGCCATCTCAGCAGTTGCTGCGGCAAACGGCGTTCCTATCTTCAGCCCAGCTATGGTTGATAGCGCGTACGGCGAAACCTTTTTGATGGCTAAAAACCAAGGTCACAACGTGGTAATTGATTCGGTTAAGGAATTTGACCAGTTTATCAGTATAGGAACAAAAACCAAAGAAGTCGGCGTAGTTTACGTCGGCGGTGGAGTTCCTAAAGACTTAACACAGCTAATTGCCATATCTGTTTCGCCACAAACCTGTGACCAAGGCGTAAAAGGACGAAAAGGCGGGTTACGCAAGGGACTTCAAGAATACTACTACCCACACAAATACGCCATACAAATAACAACTGATAGCCCCCAATGGGGAGGTTTATCTGGTTGTACATTAGAAGAAGCAATCAGCTGGGGAAAAATAAACAGCAAAGAAGGCACACGAGCAGTATGCTACTGCGACGCCACAATTGCACTGCCACTAATAGCTCACGCACTCTGCGAACGCATGCCCGAAAAACGCAAAGGCCCAGATATGAACTGGCTATTCAAAGGTGTAACCTAAACTTCCAGAATTTGTTTTTTCCAGACAAGCGAAGACGGCTAAGCTGGAGAAGCTTCGCTTTTCCTTTGAGCTTGTCTCCATGCGTCTTTTCCACCATGATACGACAGAATTGCTGCTATTAGCAGAAGTAAAATTGAGGAAACAAACGCAGAGTCGATTCCCGTCAGAAATGTTTGGGACACGCCTCCCGACAAATTTGTTGTTCCAATGAAAACTTGGAAGGCGATGCCTCTGGGGATCGTGGCGGAAGCAACAGATATGGCTAGTACAAAACTTCCGAGGAGCCCGACATTTTGAATGGTTCTCAAAAGCCCAGAGAGGCTTCCGTAGGCTCCGGTTTTGCGTTTGACATAACTGCGTTGAAGTCTGCTGGGAAAAACATGGAGGCGCCAACTCCAGAGACTGCAGAAGCGAGAATGACGATAATTAAGGAAGAGTCAACCTTTATTGTTAAAAATATTAATGTAGCGATAATCAATGAAATCGCGCCCAAAGTTGTTAGGTTTCTTGTGCCGTATTTGTCAGACAATCGTCCCATTATTGGACTAAGAAAACTTCCAGCCACATAACCTGGCACAAGAAGCAACGATGCGTTCAACGGCGAAAGAGCCCTTATTCCCTGAAGATACATGATTACCAAAAAAATAACCGCTAAGTAATCCCAAACAGGTAAAAAACAAGGCTGCTACGGAATTTCTTAGGACTTTGTTTTTGAATGATGGAAAATCGATGGTTGGATTTTTTCTACTATGATCATAAACAAGAAAGACTAGGATTAAAGCAGCTCCAAAGGCCATTTCGACAGCATTATCAAGTTTTATTCCTGAGGCAGCGTAGCCTGTGGCGCCATAAGAGAGAACTCCGAGAGCGCTGCCAAATATCAGCATTCCAACTATGTCAATTTTCGCTAATGCTCGGTAAGTGTCTTGAAGGTATCTTAACTCGATTGCGATGGCGATTATTCCTATGGGTGCGTTTATGAAGAAAATGTATTGCCAACCCACAAAAGTTGTTATAATTCCTCCTAAGACGATTCCAACAATTGCGCCGACCGTGAAGCCTACGGCATTGAATCCGAATGCTCTGCCTCGTATTTCTCGGGGGAAGACATCTGAAATTATGGCGCTGCTGTTTGACTGTATCAGCGACCCGCCCAAGGCTTGCACGATTCTGAATCCAATTAACAAAACAATTGATGTTGAAAAGCCGCACAACACTGAGCCAACGGTGAATATGATGAATCCGATATTGAACATTTTGCTTCTGCCATATTGGTCCCCCATTCGATCGAAATGGGTTGTAGTTACTGCCAGAACCAAAAGATATGCCAAGATCACTTAGACAGCTGTTATAAAATCAGTATGCAGTTTGGCAGTTATTGCAGGAAATGCTAGAAGTACAATTGTGCTGTCGACGGCGCCCATCAAAGTGCCGACAACTATAACCGATAGAATTATGTTTCGGTTTTTCGCTAACCTTTCTGTGGGCAGCGAATTTTTCTGTTCGTCTCTGCTTTTTTCATTAGACGATTGCTGCAAAAGAAAACTTTCCTTCCAATTTTAAAGGATTGCACCTGACTTCATAAGGGTGTGTGATGCTACAACAACCTTCGAACTTCTTTTGGATCAAATCTATTGAAGCACTCGCCTTTTTTTAAAGTGAGAGAAACTAAACTTGAGCTGGCTATCAAAAGCGTCCAATTAACGCTTTATTTTTGTTTTATTCAGCTGCTAAAGTATTTTCTTGTAGTCGTGGTTGAGGCAATGCCCTATTTCCTGTTGCTCATAACGAAAGCTTTTATGTAAATTGAGGTGAGATAGAATAGACGCGTCGAGTTGTTCCATTCAAGGTAACTCAATCAGGGTGTAATTACGAAAAATCTGCCTAAAGCATTCCTTATTATTGCACTAAACCGTTGTAGTCACTTTTTCCTTAACCTTTGAAGTTAAAGCCATAGAAGTTAGCACTTCCATACCTGTTGGAGCAAATCCTGAGGGTATAGTTTACGATTCCGGTATGCATGAGATATTTGTGGCTAATTATGGTTCAAATACGGTTTCAGTTATATCAGATACCAATGATAACGTGGTTGCAAACGTAACTGTGGGAAGTAATCCCAACGGCATTGCTTACGATTCTAATAAACATGAAATATTCGTGCCAACTGGGGCTCAGACAATGTCTCAATAGTTTCTGACAAAACAAACAAAGTTGTTGCAACGGTGGCTATTGGAATCAATCCTGTAGGTGTAGCTTATGATTCTGCTAAAGGCGAAATATTTGTAGCAAATTCATATTGGACCCGCGATGGTCACGGATCGGTCTCTATCATCTCGGACAGAAATAATCAGGTCATTGCAACTGTGCCTGTAGGAGAAGATCCATTTTACCCTGCTTACGGTTCTGGTAAAGGTGAAGTTTTAGTACCCAATGAGGGTAACGGCTCGGTCTCGGTTATCTCCGACAAAAATAATACAGTAATTAGTAATGTTGTCTTGCCGGGGCGAGTAGAGCAGCCATGGGCTCTAACTTATGATTCTGCCAAAGACATAATCTTCTGCACTAGCGGAAATGTTGATACGGATGGTACAGTTTTCGTTATTTCAGACAGTAACAAAAATGTCATTGCTAATCTAACTCAGCCGCCTGTTCCGACAGGTCTACACGTTTATTATTCTTCTCCTCTCGACATATTTCCCGTGTATCTTGACAAACACCCTAGCGATGCTTACACAGCCGAAGGATATGCTGGGGCTGGTCCTCATGGTATCGTATACGATTCTTCCAAAGGAACCATATTCATAGTAAACAATAACGCTGGCAACGTCTCAATGATTTCAGATGCCTTTTTACCATCTCCACCAGCAAGTCCAAACGAAAGCTCAACGCCCTCGCCGTTCGTCCAAGAATTCAGCCCCAAAATACTAGTATCCATAGCTGCCATCATAATCATTGGAATTGCTATTTTTGTAGTGTGGGAAAAAGACAGAAAAAAATAAACAGCTAAACGATAAAAAAAATAATAGTTGCCGTATCTTTTCAGATGCAGCTAACAAAAGTCGTTAGCTGCTCTTTTAAGCAGATTTCTTTGCTTAGCCTGTCAATTAGTGCGCTGGTCATTATTGGCATGATAACCGTGGCGTCGCCTTCTATCATTTTGCGTTTGGCTTTTTCGCTGGTGTTATATCGCTACTATTAGAAGCTTCGTTAGGGTACTCAATCAATTCGTAATATTTTGTGTGCTCGATTTTTCTTGCCAGTTTCATGTCAAGTGTGAGAAAAGGCATTTTTAACTTATCTGCAAGCGATAGAAAAGCAGCATCATAAGCTGTTATTTTCAACTCTAATGCTTTTTTTAGCAAGTCAGTTGTCGCTTCAGAGAAGCGGTGAATTGTGTGGAGATTCATCATTTGTTCTGCCTTTTGGAAGACTTCCACGGCATTTTTGGCGTCAAGCTCATTTGGGACTTTGTATTCTATCGCATTGGCTACTTCGTAAAAGCTTAAGTCTAAAGCATGGAAATATTCGTAGTTTTGTATTCTTTTTCTTGCCCATTCGGAATATTTTTCGGGTGTTACAAGAGCTACTATAATTGATGAATCTAAGATGGCGTCAGTGGCCATGATCTCGGTCTTCCCTGATAATGTCGGCTGAGGATGTGGTAATCCCAGTTTTTTTGGCCAGCTCATTTCTGAATGTGTCGATTTCCTTCATTAGCCGTTTTAGTTTTTCAGCCTTAACCTTTTTTTCCAGGCATTCCCTGACGTCGTCAGCGTAATCCATATTCAGTTCTTGGAGTTCTTTCTTGAGCTTTTTTGGTACTCGTATTGCGATTACGTCACTCATAGATTACATTATGTTAAACATAAAAATATAAACAATTTGTTTACAATAAGTTAACGACTGAAGCACCCTCTTTCTTAAACCGAATAAGAAAACTGGCGGTTAAACAGATAGTTGAAAGCCCGATTACTCTCATTTATCTATCCCAGATTAGCGCTAATTAATTTGCTATTGCCTTTTTCTTTTTGCTTAGTCTATCAATTAGTGCGCTGGTCATTATTGGCATGATTACTGTGGCGTCGCCTTCAATCATGACGCGTTTAGCTTTTTCGTTGATTTTTCCCCATGAAACTGCTTCTCGAGGTCTTGCGCCACTAAGGCTGCCATCCCACTCATCTGCTGTGGTAATGTAGACGACGTAATCTAAGCCATCCTTGAATTGGTTCCACCAAATCGTATGATGCTTCGAGATGCCCCCGCCCACAATCAATGCCCCGCTTTTCTTTGCATCGAAAACTATGTTGTTTAGGTCACCTTCGTCTTTAAGCAAGTTAATTCTAAAGTCATGGTGGTCTTGGCTAAAGAACCAGAGTTGATAGCCTACTGAACCGTCAGTTATGCCTGGCACGAATACGGGGATGTTGTTTTTGGCTGCCCAATAAAGAATCGAGCTTTCATTGCAGCAACGTAACCCAATCTCGTGGCACAATTCGCTTGTTGACAGCTCACGTTTGCCTTCCTTGTACAATTCTTCAAGAAGTCCAATAATTTTCTTTTCAATAACTATGCCGTAGCTGTCATTTGGGACAAGCACGTTTCCAAGTCGGTTTAATCCTTCTTGGTGCAGTTTGGGGTCGTTCATTATGAAGCTGCCTTTGTAGTAGTCTTTCCAGCAGCGAGCGACGTCATGATCCAATGTTCCACATGTTGTTATGAGGACGTCGACGAGCTTGCGTTTGACGAGTTCTTTGATTACGCCTCGTGTGCCAGTTGCGACTATGTCGGCGGTAAATGAAAGAAACTTTACGCAGCCTTTGGAGTTAATCATGGATTCCATAATGCCGACGCCTGTCGAAAGCTTGCCCGCCGTGAAACCCCAAGCTTTATCCATCTGCCCAACAAGCTCATCAACGGTCATTTTTTCGGTAAATTGGTAATCTTCCACCGGAACCTTATGTGTATCTGTTTCTTTATGGATCATAGCTAATCCTCGATGCATTTGTTAAGAAACGTCAAGATAAATAGTTGTCGAAAACCGTGTGGGCTATTCGGATAGATAGCTGATGATTCGTTGGTAAATGTCGTGGTCACTTGAGTCTTCGTAGCCAGCGTAAATGCTTGGGTTATCGTTAACTTCTACTACAACGTAGTCGCCGTCTACCTCTTTGATGTCAACGCCATAGAGTCCTTTACCCACAACGCTGCATGCTTTCAAAGCCACTTCTCTAAGCTTTGCTGGCAGTTCCTGTTTGTGTAGGGATACTGTTCTGCCCCAAACCACTGTTGGTTTGCCTCGGAGTTTGGCGCCGTGTTTCCATTTGCCTTTTGGAATCATGTATTTGCACACGTAGAGGATGTCGTTGTTTAAGACGCCGACTCTCCAGTCAAATGCTGTCGGCGTAAACTTTTGAATGGCTAAAACGTCAGATTTTTTAAAGAACCGTTTAGCAACATCTCTAAAACTTGTTTCGCAAGCCGCTTTCTCAACATAACGTGAGAAGCTCGTGTAAGGTGCCTTAATGACCACAGGTTTGCCTAATTCGTCAAAAACGTCAGCAATTTTTTTGTGGTGCAGCTCATCCTTGCTCAGAAAAATCGTAGGTATATGTGGCACGTTAAATTTTTCGAATAGGGCATATTGATGGATTTTGTTGCCGCATATAGTTATTGATTCAGGATCATCAATAACTTTCATGCCAAGTTCCCAAGCGGTTTTAGAAACTACATAAGCCGTATTCAACGGGTCAGTTGTTGCCCTGATAAAAACAGCGTCGTATTTAGGAACATTGGAAATGTCCTCGCGGAAAAGGAAACTGAATTCACTGCCCTGTTTCTCTGCTGCCAACTTGAAGTTTTGAAGCGCGCCTTGCTCACGGGGGTCAGTAAAATTGTATTTCTCAACAAAACATGCGATTTTAGACACCGAAGTGTTCACCCTGCTCAGAAATGAGCGAGACCTCTTTTGAGATCTGTTGCAAGTCTTCTTCCGTAAGCTCCTCTTTAGTTACGGGTTGCAGACCGCACAAATAAGCTTTGTCTAAGCTTTTTTGTATATGCAGTTTGCAAACTGGAATTTTGAAGATTGAGTAGATTTTTTCCGCAATTTTCTGCGTTTTTGGCTCTTGATTTGTTGTTTTGCCAAAGAACGATTTGATTGTGAAAAGCTCTCCTTTAAGTGGTTGAGCACAAACAGCGAATTTATAGTTCATGCCTAGGCTTTTCATGGCGCGGTAAAGTGAGCTTTTGTTTTGGGCGATTTTGTAGCCATCGTAAATGAACGGGTTTACTGCAAAAATGATGGCTGGGTACCCGATTTCAGCTGCTATTTTTTTAACTGAATCTGTAACAAGAAAGGATAAGGTGGGAACTCCTGCTCTGGCTGCTCTAAGAAGCAAAATTGGGGTTCTGCTGGAATCAATAATGTTTTCGCATGAAGGGATAACGTTGTTTCCTAAAATTTCAGCATGCATTGAAACATAATAGCCCGTTTTCATGTATCGATATTCATTGTTGAGATTGAGGGTCGATTCTTTGATTGTGGAATCTAAAAACGTTGTGGGCTTCATTACTTGTATATTATTGGTTAGGTCGAAATTTGAGACGACCAACACGGTCATGAGACACCAGGTTAATTAAAACTCGTTATTAGTGCAGTTATATTTAAGATTAACTACTCGTATATTCGCATTAAAATCAACGCTAAACAGCTAGAGGCTTAATCTACGTATAAACCGCTTGAAGTTATGGGACCTGAACATGAATTTTCCCTTGTTAATCAAGAATTAAAGGTTCTGCCAATCTCCGACAAAATAATAAAAGATTATTGCGGAAAAATTGTCAACTTCGTCAAATTACCATCTTTCACGTTTGGAAAAGAGCTGCAGATGCATGTAATGGAGGTAAAAGCGAATTTGCCCTTCAAATCTCCTATCGAATTTGAAGAAATCATGCAGAATGCAGTCTCAACATTAAACCAGATCGTGCAGAAACATGGCGCCATGCTTCTTGGAACAGGCATGAACCCGCTCATGCATTTAAAAGATACCGCAATCTGGCCACACTACCACAAAAAAATCTACCAAGAATACGGCAAAATTTTCAACCTAACCCAGCATGGATGGTTAAACATACAAAGCTTTCACCTAAACCTCCCATATCAAAAAGAAACCGACGGCATCCAAATCCACAATCAACTCGCAAACCTATCGGCTTATCTTCCAGCAATTGCCGCTTCCTCCCCAATTTATGAAGGAAAAAATGGATGCGATATAGACAATAGACTAGAATTTTACAAAATTAACCAAAAAGAAATCCCATCTGTAACCGCCGATGTAATTCCAGAGTATGCTACCTCATTTAGCCAGTACAAACATGACGTTATTGAGCGGTACTCACAGGACTTAGCGGCGGCTGGCGCAAGCAAAACACTGCTGCATCGTGAATGGGTGAATTCTAGGGGAGTAATTTTCCGGTTTGACCGCTGCGCAATTGAGGTTCGAGTGATGGATGAGCAGGAATGCGTTAAGTCGGATGTGGCACTGGGCTGTTTTGTACGTTCCGCTCTTAGAGGATTAATTGCGTTGAAGACTGATCTTTTACAGCATGACTTGCTAGCCAGAGACTTCAACATGGTTGTTAAGGATGCGTTAAACGCTCAGGTTTCAAATCCCCATGGTAAAACAGCTAGACAAGTATGCCAATATTACCTTAACTTGGCTATTGAATATGCAACTGAAGATGAGAAAAAATATCTATGGCTCATTAAAAAACGCGTAGAAAACGGCAGCCTCTCAGAAATTATACGTGACCATGTTTTGAAGCGCGCAAACAAAACCGATTTTCATGAAGCAGTCACCGATGTCTATTTAACGCTTATTAGGTCCCTTTCGGATAATGAACCCTACTTCTAAAAAAGGTGAAACCACTTTGCCCGAAGACAAGAAAGGAAAAACTTACTCATTTGATGTCTGCAGCCAATGCAAAGTTTACTGCTGCCAAGACGCAAAACCGCCACTAACTGAGACACGCAAAAAAATCATAAAACAATATGTAAATGAACAGAAAATAAAAGTTGACCAGCCCTTCGCCAGAGAAAATTATTCCTATCCAGCAGTTGACGCGCTTCTTTACTGCAATTTTTTCAACAAAGAAACAAAAAAATGCTCCGTGCATTCGGTTAAGCCTGAAACTTGCGTGTCGGGGCCAATCACGTTTGACATAAATTTCAAGACTAAAAAAATCGAATATTTCCTTAAAAAATCAGAAATCTGCGCTTTCGCAGGAGTATTATACACGGATAAAGCTGCCTTCAAAACTCATCTTGAAGAAGCCAAAAAACAGTTAATTCAGCTTGTTTGCCAGTTGGATGCCAAAGAGTTGCATGCGATTGTGAAAATTGATGAGCCTCAAACATTCAAAGTTGACGAGGACGATTTGCCCATTGACCTTGTTAAGAAACTGGGTTTAAAATAATCCTGCATCTCTCAATTTCAAAGCCAAATTTATATTTCCGTTAAAACGCACTCTTCCAGTAAAGAACGCTTTTTCAGCGCTTAACTTTCCATTTATCATATCTAAGAAGTCGCTTTCTGTAACTCTAAGAGATAATGACGCTGAGGTGTTAGTTCCTTTAGATACTTGCAGCTTTTGGTTTTTAATGCTAACCACCCAGTCTTGTTCCTTTTGACCTCCGCTTAAGCTTATTTGAATAACAGAGTCGACGCCTGAGGCGTTTTCGGGTTTGAATCTTGCAGGGAGCTGTTTCTCAAAAAATTCTTCAGGAGTTTTAACTTCCATCATTTTCAACTCATGCTTTCACGTATCTTGTACAGTTGGGTTATTGAACTTTATTCAATGTTTTATCTAAAGAGATCTTTTTCCTTGGCCCTGATAAGTTCAGTTGTTGATTCGCCCTCAATTGTTTGGTAGGTATATCCTCGAATAATAGCCACTGGTATTCCCTCGTTAGCTTGACCAATAACAAGTTCGGCTGCTGAGGATAATTCATCGGCGATAGCGGTTTGTTTAATGCGAAGAGTGTACCCAAAAAGGTCCTTTTCGCCTCGTCTATCTCTAATAGGCTTGATTCCTGCAACGCCAACTGCCACATTAATTTCTCCCAAACGAAGCGGCCTTCCATGAGTATCAGAAACAATAACTGCCACGTTAACGCTTGTTAACTCTTTTATTTCTTGTCTTATGTTTTGTGCAGAAGCATTAGGATTTTTAGGAAGGGGAACCACATTTCTATCCCCTGAAACGTTAGACCTATCTACCCCTGCATTCGCGCAAATTATTCCGCTGTTAGTTTCTGTTATGATGCTGTTTTGTCCCAAGCGAACTATCTCTTTTGTTTCTCTGAGAATAACTTCAACTAAAGCGGGATCTTTGTTTGTTTGCTGGGCTATTTCTTTTGCTTTCTTGGAAGGCGTTACTTCGTCAAGGTTGATGATGTTTCCTTCAGCTTTTGACGCCACCACATGCGTTACGACAATAATGTCTTTGTTTTGTAAAGGTGTCTTCTGCTTTTTGGCAGCGTTAACGATAAGTTCACCTAAATTATCGCCTGGTTTTATTAGCGGTAAACCTTCCACGGCGATGATTTGAATCGGGTTCATGTTTTTGCCTCTAAGCTAAGATGGCTAAAGCAAAATAACTTTAAAGCTTATCTATGTTCAGCCGGTATGTTTCCGTTTTTAGGGCAAATTTAAAAGCGCTACACTTCCATAAGTTAAGTAGTTAGCTTTTGGATTAGTGGATAAACCGATGGGCATCGAAAAACTCGACAAGATATTTAATCCCAAACGTATAGCTGTAATCGGTGCCAGCGATAGGGAAGGTTCTATCGGTGCCAAAATTATTAGAAACCTAATAGGTGTAGGCTATAAAGGTGAGGTTTTCCCAGTTAACGCTTTTAGAGAAACCATTCAGGGAATAACGGCTTACCCAAGCATCAGCAAAATCCCAAAAGTAGTGGATTTAGCCATAATCGCTACACCAGCACATACGGTGCCGCAGATTGTTGAGGAGTGCGGTGAGGCGGGCGTTTCAGGAATAATAATCTGTTCTGCAGGCTTCGGAGAAGTAGGTGAAGAAGGCATTTTAATCGAAAAGCGCATCATCGACCTACAAAAAAAATATTGCATTCGAATTATAGGTCCGAATAGTTTTGGTGTTATTCGTCCGAAAATAAATCTGTATGCCACATTTGCAGATGAAAAAGCTACTTCTGGAAAAATCGCTTTTATTTCCCAAAGTGCCGCCTTGTGTGCTTCTGCACTGGATTGGGGCGTAGATGCTCAAGTCGGGTTTAGCGCAGTTGTATCTACAGGGTCAATGCTTGATGTTGATTTGGGGGACTTAATCGATTATTTTGGTGCTAATTCCCAAACCAAAAGCATCGTATTATATCTTGAATCCATCAAGAACGCAAGGAAATTCATGAGCGCTGCAAGAAGTTTCGCAAGAACCAAGCCTATCGTTGTTATCAAAGCTGGGCGCTTCCAAGAAAGTGTCTATCCCACTTTGTCTCATAGTGGTTCTCTAGGTGGAGAAGACGCAGTTTATGATGCAGCTTTCAAACGAGCAGGTGTCGTTAGAGTAGAAACAATGATTGATTTGTTTAATTGCGCAGAGGCATTGGCCATGCAGCCTAATCCTACAGGTTCTAGCTTAACAATAATAACCAACGCTGGTGGCCCAGCAATTATGGCAACTGACCAACTTGTTGCACAGGGCGGAAAATTATCTCAGCTAAGCCATGCAACTACTCAAGCCCTGAAGGATATTTTGCCATTTTATTGTAGCACTCTTAACCCGATAGATATTTTGGAGGAAGCGACACCTACAAGATTCAAAGATGTTATGGAAATATGCCTTAAAGACCAAAACAGTAACGGTTTTATCCTAATCTATGCGCCCCAAGTGGCAGCCGATCCAATGACTGTTGCTAACGTAATAACAGAACTTGCGAGTCAAACAAGCAAACCAGTTCTCACCTGTTTGATGGGTCAGGATTCTAGATGTCGCGCAGCCAGAAAACTCCTGCATAAATGTGGGATCCCAACATTTCCGACTCCTGAACAAGCAGTTTCTACATTCATGGCAATGTACCATTATACTGAGGGCTTGGAGCTTCTTTACCAAACTCCCGAAGAGCTCCCCATAGAACCAGCCGATTCAGCCGCTCTTAAGTCAATCATTGATGAAGCCTATGTTAGAAGACGGCAGGTTCTGGGGTATGCTGAGACTTTTCGTTTTTTAGAAACGTACAATATTCCAACGATTAAGACTGTGGTTGCATCTTCGGTTCATGAGGCTCAATCTTTAGCGGCAAAAGTTGGTTTTCCAGTAGTTCTCAAAGCCCTATCTCCTCAAATTACGCATAAGTCTAAAAACGAATGCGTCATACCAAGTGTATCCTCAAAATCAGAGGTTAAAACTTATTTTTGCAAACTTGCTAATTTAGTTAAAAATTTGCCTGATGCGGAGTTTAATGGCGTGGCAATTCAATCCATGGTGTGCATGAGAGGTTATGAATTGCTTGTAGGTGCAAAAAGGGATCCTCAATTTGGGTCAGTTATTGTTTTTGGGAAAGGAGGAACCGACGCCGAGTTGTTTAAGGATGTGAAAATAGGTTTTCCGCCTTTAAATCAGGTGCTTGCCCGAAGGCTGATAGAGGGTACACAAATTTACAAACAAGCAGCTGAACTTGGCGTTCCATTAAACATCAGGGTGATTGAGGAAGTGCTGGTAAAGTTCTCTCAGTTAATCATTGATTTTCCTAAAATAAAAGAGGTTGACATTAACCCCTTGATTGTGGATGAGAACAACGCTGTTGCAGTTGACGCCAGAATAGTAGTTGACACAGACTATACAACGGAAGAAGCTGTTTCCCGTGACCACTTAACTATAGCACCTTACCCAAGCATGTACATCTCGAATTGGAAAATGAAAAATGGTGCCATGATCCAGCTTAGACCAATAAAACCAGAAGATGAGTTGAAGTTTGACGCGCTATTTAAATCACTTTCAGTTCAAACCATGAGGTACCGCTTCTTTGAGCTAATAAAAGAACTTTCACACGAAACTCTGACACGATATTGCAATTTAGACTACGATAGGGAAATTGCAATAGTGGGAGAACTTAAAGAGCAAAAGCAAATAGTTGGTGTTGCTAGATTAATCATCAATCCTGACGCAAAGAACGGCGAATTCGCGGTTTTGGTTGGAGATAACTGGCAAGGTCTTGGGTTGGGTGCTAAACTTTTGTGTTCACTTGTTGAAGTTGCAAAGGATAGGCATTTGGATAAAATTTACGGGTATGTAATGGCGGAAAATTACAAGATGCTCAACCTATGTAGCGGTTTAGGGTTTAAGATTGAACAGGCGGACGATGAGACTCAGCTTATATCTCTTGCTTTATCGTAAAGAATCCAGTAAAATTTGGCTTGTAAAAATGATAGTTTAGAAGTAAGCTAAAAAAATAATAAAAAGAAGCTCAAAAGTTTTTAGCTTCTGAACTTTTGCAGTTTCTGGAGCATTAATTTGTCGCCTTCAGCGTCGCCTGCACAAGTTGCAATGATGCCGTCAACTAATCCGACAAGTTTTGCTGCTTTCTCTTCAACAGTTTCCATAGTTGCAGCGGTTGGCCATCCGATCATTTTGACGGTTTCAACGTTTTTGGCGGTTCCAACTAGGAAGTATGCAAATAGTGGCTTGTTTAGTTTCTTGCATTCAGCTGATACTGCTTTGAGTGCTTCGAATGAGTCGTCCGTTAGCCTCATGAAATATACGAAGTCCCATGGCTCACGTACTCGTTCAAGAGTTTCTTCTATGGAGCGTCTTGCGGTTAGTAGGCAACCAAGTTTTAGATTTTTGGTTTTGACTTGGGTGCGTATGAAGTCTCTTGCTTCCTCTGATGATTTCAGCATTGTTATTGGTTGACCAAATTTGGGGTTATCTCCCATGGTGACTGCTAAGCCATCCAACCCAACGATGTCTGATGCTAAGGCTAAGCCTCCTACTTCTACTGGGCCTTTATATTTTAGAATGAAGATTGGGCAGACATATTTTTCTGGGTATTTGTATTTGAGCAAGCAGCTAACGACTACTCCGCTTGGAGCTGGATAACCTGCTGCGCCGTCAGTTACGTTCCATCCGTCGACTAAATCTTTGAGTTCATCTGCGAGCTTTAAGAATTTACGTGTTGGCACAAATTCATTTAGTATTTTCATGGAAAGTTCATCTCAGGTTAAAGGGATGAGAGGTTTGGGTTAAAAAGGCTTTTGCAACCGCAAAGATCTTCCTTCCAGCCTAACAATTTATCATGCATTATATCCAAAAAAAAGGTTTATTTGTGGCTTTTTAGTAAAGCTAAGCTTTTTTTGGCACGTTCACACTTAAATTTAGATAATCTAACGATTTCTTCCTTATCAACTGCATCCTTTACCGCATCAAAGTTTTTCAACAGTTTTTCCCCAACCTTTGATCTTACAATAACCGTTGAGTAACCTTTTCTGCTTCCCACTGAACCTACCGAAACGTCAGCTAGTTGTGATGTGAAATCGTTGCAGTAACTACATATCTTTTCTGCTGCTTCATCAAGTTCTTTTACTTTGCAACTATACTCTTTCCCATCAACTAAAGCTGAAAATTTTCCATGGCGAATCTGCGTTTTTTGAGCCTTATCTAAATCAATGCCTAAACGCACAGCTGTTTCTGTTTTTAATCTGGCGCTGTTAAACGCTTCAAAACAGAATAACCCGATAATCGTAATCTCGCATTCTCCTTTGAAGGTTTGCTGAATCTTTCTAACTGCTTTTGCCTCGCAAGGTGTGCACACGACGGCTATGTGTATTTTGCCTTGGCTGATTAGTTCGCGTAGTTTCTTTGTGACATTAACTTTGAGGTATCTGGTTCCTTTCGCCGCTAAAACTTCGTCGGCGCTTGATGCCACGGTTGCTTTGGCGCTGTAGCCTTCCCCACGGCGGACAATTACAGCAACATCAAATAGTCCTTCCTCAAAACCCTTAACCAACAACGCTGAAACTACTCCGCCATCCTGGCCTTCAAAGGTGGTCTTTGCAGAGAACAAGTCGCAGTAAACGCCGAGGTCTTCGTCTTTTTTTTCTTCTAAAAACTGCTTTTCGAGAGCTTCATCTTGACATTTGGATGTTTGGGTTTTTTCTGCTTGGTTGTTGGACATTTTAAAGTGCAACCGTTTTTGCTGGTTTAGGTGAGGTTTTCAGGCAAATAAAGCTTTAATCCACTGGAAATTAGTATTCAAATAACGATGGCGCTAAAGATTCAACGATAATTTGTTAGTTAGTGGAGTTCTGTATATTACATTCCATATAATACGTTGCCTGAGACGTCAGAACCTGCATACTAACATACCCAACATCATGCGCTCGAGATAAAAGGCTGTTTATGCAAGGAAAAACCATGTTAACTAGGACTGTGTCGCCCTTTTCAAGGATGTAGAACGGAGATGTTACGCAGTTCACTGTTGTTCCGTTTAGGTAAATGGTTACGCCTGGAAGTTCGGCTAGTGTGAAATTGCTAATTTTTAATTCGTTGATTGTTGTGGCTATGTCGGTGGTACCCATTATGGTCAGAGATGCGTTTAAGTATCCAGCGTTTTCAACGATGTGGCAATTATCTAAGTATAAACTCTCCTCATGGTAGTGACCCATATTTGGTTGATAAAGAGCATCACAAATGTAGCCTGGTTAACATTACAGCGCACAATAAAGTCGCCATAATTAGAACAACTATGGAAGCTTTTCTTCTATCATCCAAATTCGTTAAACCCTCAGGATCTATCTTGTTTTTTTTTAAGAACATTACTCCATGTGCGTAATATTTTGCCCAAACACCCCATTTTTCAATGGAAATGAAGAAAACGTGAATTAATTTGGCAAAACATGTTTTGTTAGTTTATGGTTTTTATGAAAGTTGCTGTTGCTGGTAAAGGTGACATGTTTTGCTGAGCGACAGATAATTTTTTAAACTAGTTGTTTTGGGTACACTCATTTGCAAGAAAGTTGCAATTTTAGGGGAGTACTTTTGACAATAAGGGTTTGATTTGGGCTTAGAATTGTTAAATCTAGATGTTTTAGGCTTATCTTTCATCTAAGGTTTGCAATACTGTTTATAAGCAATCTACTTAATTTAACCTTGTAAATATGGTGAAGAAATTTTAGGAGTCACTACTTCTCAACCAAGAATAAACGGTAGATAGCCTACAAAATTAGCTGGAAAGTTCTTTAAGAAAAACGCTATGTCTTCTGGCTTCGATATTTGGGCGAGCGCTAGCTCCACTTCGTTTCAGTTTCGCCCCCTTCACCCAAAAGTCGGGAATGCGACTTGTTAACATGAGAGATGCACAACCAAGCGGAGAAAAACTGAAGCATAGCGGTTGGCATTGGGCGCTTACCAAGTTTGCATTTGAATCTTGGGGAGACAATGAGAGGCGCTCAGGAAAGGCTTCAAAATCCATGATTGAAATAGAAAGTTCTTATTATGTCGAACATTTTTAATGCTTGGACAAAACGCTCCATTTTGATCTAGCGTTAAATAGTACTGCCAAATGGATACGCAACTCTGGCAAAACTATCCTTAAGGCTTGACCTGCCCGAAAAGAATGAACAATATTATTAAGTAAATATAACAATATAGCATTTGTTTGTCAGGATTGTTTTCAATGAAAAAATCCAACGATGTAATGGTCATTCTTACCTTTGTATTGACGTTATCGGCGTTTTTCGGTCTTGTATTGTTTCCAGCACCAGTGGCATCCGCTAGTTCTTCCTCGTCTGATTGGCCGATGTTTCACCATGATCTAACCCATTCAGGTTACTCAACCAACACGCCAAATACAACTAACGCCACTTTACGATGGAGTTATAGAACCAACAGCCCAGTTGGCGCCTCGCCTGCAATCGTTAATGGCCTTGTCTATATCGGTTCTGACGGCGGAATCGCTTACTGCCTAAACGCATCAGATGGAGCCCAAGTTTGGAACTTCACAGTCGCTAATACAGCCCAAAGTGTTCATGGCGTAGAAGCTGTCGCAATTAGTTCGTCAATGGCGGTTGCTAATGGTTACGTCTATTTTGGATGTTATGATCGCAATGTGTATTGCCTGAACGCTTTAACAGGAGAAAAAGTCTGGAATTTCACAACCGGAAACACTGTTGAGTCTTGTCCATCAGTTGCTAATGGGTACGTCTATGTTGGGTCATGGGATGGGAATGTTTACAGTTTCGATGCAACCACCGGTGCCAAAGTTTGGAATTATTCAACTGGTGGACTTGTCGAGTCTTCACCGGCAGTGGTCGGTGACCTCATCTATGTTGGTTCAGCAAATGGCAATGTTTATTGTCTTGACGCTTTATCTGGCGCGAAGATTTGGAGCTATACCACTGGAAACGTTGTGGAGTCTTCTCCTGCTGTTGTTGATGGCCGTCTCTATATTGGGTCAGAAGACGATAATGTCTATTGCCTTAACGCAACAACTGGAATTAAAATATGGAGCTATCCAACTTTGAGTTGGGTTGACTCTTCCCCTGCAGTAGCCAACGGACTCGTATACATTGGAACCGGAGAATCCGCGAACCCCGACAAAAACGTTTACTGCCTCAACGCGTTAACTGGGGCTAAAATCTGGAATTATACCACGCAAGACGGGGTTGATTCGTCCCCTGCAGTGGCTCGCGGGTACGTTTACGTTGGAGGGTGGGATGGAAATGTTTATTGTCTGAATGCGTCCAGTGGAGCAAACATTTGGGCGTACACAACTGGAAATCATGTGAGTTCTTCTCCTGCTGTTTGGAACGGGGTCATTTATGTGGGGTCGTGGGATCATAATGTTTATGCTTTTGGTAACCTGGCAACAGATTCCACACCTTCAGCAGGAACTCAGCCAATGCTCTCCCTTACAACAGAAAGCATTTACTTAACAGTTGTTGTAATCGTTGTTGTAGCCTTCGCGGTTGTAGTAATAATGTTTCGACACAAAAAGTATTCCATGAGGGAAAAACAGACTATCTGTTGAAATAAGTCAAAAGTTTATTGTCTTTGACCTCAAAACCTACGTTGTCCAGAAAGAAAAAATCTCCAAGTTCTCTTTTTCGAACACTTTTTTCAGAATACCCTTGACTTCGTCTTCGTCTAGGTTCCAGAGGCCATTTTTGTCTTTATGCAGAGGAATTCCCGTTTCCCTTAGGAATTGACCTTTGGGGAAGTCAAGAAAGATGTAGTAGCGCTTGTCGTCCATCAATATTATTCTCAATGTTGTAAGCTCTTTGTTTGGAGAGAGGGCATTTTGTTCAAGGACATACACAAGCGACTTTGGCTTCTTTTCACTAACTACGCGTTTGAATTCATCCCAATTTCTAACCCTAACGTGCCCATCACTCATTTTCTTCAATTAACCTTTCTTTCTGGTTTTAAGGGGAGTTGAGAATATGAAAAATTATTTAAGGCTTGACTTTAAGGTGAGGTCTTTTTTAGTTTATCAATTATCGCTTGTGTTTCCTCTTCCGAGGGATGAGTAATAGCACCGGCAGGACAAATGTCCTCACAACCTCTGCAAAATACAACACATCTGTTTGGGTTTACCACAGTTCGTTTTTCGCCATCCTTTTCCTCTATTCTAAAGGCACTCGTATGACAAAAATCAACGCATTTACCGCATGTCACACACTTTTCATAATCTATCTTTGGGTCCCAAGGTATTTTGCCTCTGGGGATACCTTCGTATGTTTCCTCGGACATTTTCGCTCTTTCCTTATTTTGTTGAGTGATAATTAGTTGTAATAAATTATTTTGTGCTTAACTCTTTCCCAGTGGTTGGCCTTTTAGTTCTTCTTTGCATAACGACAGCACTTAGTATAATAATTGAGATAATGGTGGCAATCAATGCTAGTATTTGAGGACTAAATTCTGGAACGGTTGGTGATGGAGTTGTTGAACCGAAAATGTTTGTTGCGGTAATGCTGTATGAGTATGTTGAGGTTATTGGCTGAGGTTGGGCTTGGGTGGTTGTTGTTGACGCTGATTCCAGTAGCATTCCTGATATTTTGTCGTAGACATAGTTTAGTGTCGAATTGTAATCTGGGGTAGAGACTGTAACATTGAGAATGTTAACGCTTCTAGTTGCGCCGAGGTATGTTCGGTCTGCCGTTTGGTTAACTGAGTAAGTGTTGGGCGGTGGTATGGCGTCTCCTTGGTTGAGATTTGCCGCTATTATTGGGCCTTGGGTGCTTGGAGTTCCGTTGTCTGTTCCAGTTTCTACATTCCAAACGTCTACTGTGCCATTGCCCGGAAGTGCTGTCCCATTTTTGAACTGATCAGTCGTAAGCAAGGTCACTGCGTTGCCGGAAACGCTTACTACTTGAAGATTTAGAAAACCATAATCATTGAAGGCTTCATAGCCAGGACCACTTCCAGCAAAATTCCCATATTTTACATACTGGCCTATAGAAACTCCAGGATTATATTGGATTGCAAAAACTGGAAGCACTAAAGATACCAAAATAACAACTGCAAACATGAATGATATAATATTCTTTAAACTTGACAAAACTTTATCCTCCTTACAGTATAAATTATTTTTATCTTAAATAATTATGCGGTTCTTTTTGCTCCGCAATTTGGACAAAACGTGGCGGTTTGCGGGAAAAGGGCTGCACAGTACTTGCATGGAATCATAACAACTTGAACTGCTTTCTCAACAGTTTCCTCTTTGTCTGAACCACAACCGCATCCACAAGGGCACATTTTCAGGACATCTCTTAGGGCGTGTAGGTTTTTGCCATTTCTTGTTTTTGATTGAGTTGTTCTAAAAGGACTTCTCTCACCATATCGCAGGCTTGGCTTATTTTTGGGCTTGCAACTCTGTAGTAAACTGTAGAGCCTTCTTTTCTGGTCTTGACGATTTGTCGTTGCCTCAGTAACGCGAGGTGTTGGGATATGTTTGATTGGCTTGCACCCAACGTTTCAGTTAGGTCCGTCACTGTTTTTTCTCCTTCTTTCAAATAATGAATAATTGCTATTCTGAGTGGGTGAGCGAGCGTTTTTGAAATTTCTGCTTGCATCTCGTAGATAGTCATGTCGAAATTTGCTTTCGTTCTTGATTTCTCCTGTAAATTCGAATATTCTAACATCTTTTTCATCCTTTTAGTTTTCTATTCACCTAATAATTGGGAAAAAGAAAAAGAGGGTTCATGTTTCTTTTAGCTAACTTGCAGTTCTTGTATGAAGGTTCCATGCCAGGTGTGAACCCAAATTTGTCCAGTGTAGCCGTTGACGCTTAGCATGCCAGATGTTGTTCCGCTGGTTAGGACTTCGATTGTGTAGTAGCCGGGGAATGTTGTGACATCGCCGGTTGTGCTTCCAGGTAGGTAAGTGTTGAGGTATTGCTGGGCGTCTGTTGTTGCTTGAGTTGGTGTTACGGGCATTGTTGTGGTTGGTGCTCCAAAGATTCCGCCTAAGATTCCGCTTCGCATCATGCCGTATTGGGTGTTCCACATCATGTTAGGTCCCATCTCTGGGTAGATGCTTCCTGTATATTTGTTGATTAAGAGTTCGAATGCTCCGTTGCCTGTGCTTTTGTCGTTTACTTGGACGTAGAAGTTTGCAGTGAATTCTTCAACTTGCTTAACGACTAAGTCGGGGTTGCCGATTGAAGCGACATAGTTTTGAGCTATGGTTACTGCGTTGTTGATGCTTAGTTGCGATCCACTTGTTGTGATAGGTGCTGTGTATCCGTAGCTGCCCATCATTCCTCTAAAGCCGTTGCCGTTACCTAATCCGCCCATCATTCCGCCTCCAAACATGAAGGGGTAAACTGGCTGATAGTACTGGCCTGTGGCTGTTGTTATGTTAGTTGTACTTGTTGTGTATGGCGGGCTGTTGTATCCGTAGCCTGTTCCGTAGCCTCCGCCCATCATTCCGCCATAGCCACCGTAATTGCCTCCCATCATGCCCATGGCGAATACAGATGTTGTTAGCAATGCAGCAGCTAAAACTGCTACAACGCCAATGATTGTTATTATTTTCCAGTTTTTCATTTTTTTATTTCGCCTTTAGTGATATTATAGTATTCGAATGATATGATAGTTGGCTGAAACAGATGTGAAACAGATTTGAAACGTTCACGAATGAGCTTTTGTTAAGAGTTTCTTACCAAACCAACCAAATCAAATACATTCTAATATTAGAATATATATACTAACCCTGCTTATAGGTTTATTGTAAAAAACCGAAAATTATTACCAACAACTTTGCTCAAAACCAACTCTTCAAAAAGGAAAAGCATCAAGAAGGAAAGGATAGCGGAGTGGCTGATGAATGATAGGATTCTATTATTGCCGCGTTATTTACAGTGGGCGTAGGCGCAGGAGTAGGACTCGTCATCATCTGGGCAAAACTGAAATTAACTGACAAGTAAAATACAAGTAACAAAATAGCAGAAGTGGTGGACGATATTAGAATAAGAAGTTGATTTTGTCGAACGTAATTAGGGTTATTTAGATCTCGAAATTAAAGTTTGCTTCTTTCAAACATACGTGCTCTTTCATTGATGATTTGGCAAGAACAAAAACCTCAAACGTTCCGTTTCTCGATCAATATAATTGAATTTTGAGGAGAAATAAATGACAGACGAAAAAATGATTCCACAAAAGCCTGTTCTTGAAATTATGTGTTCAATTCAAGGAGCTTTAGGGGAGGAAAATCAAAGAGTATTCGCGAAAGCAAGTATGACATTGGGAAAAAACTGGGGCAAATCCATTCCACAAGCACAAACGCCAGAAATATTAATGGCGAATATTGCAGAATATATTCAAAACGACCTTAAGATTGCTCAAAGCGTAACTTTTGAAAAGCAGGCGGAAGAATATCTTCTGAAATTCCGAGGTTGCTATATTTGCCACGGAAAACTCGTGAAAGAACGATTTGGCATAACACCCGCTTGCGCAATTTCTTTGTTCCCAGTAGGCGCACTATCAGAAAACCTAAAAATCCGCAATGTCCGCTTAAAAGAAATCCGCAAACCAGGTCCAGTAGGCGACTGTGACATGGTTTACGAAATAAAAACTAAAACCTAAGAGCATCAGCACAAAGAAGACTTCGCTATCCTTCGATAAAGTTCCACAAGATTAAATTTCCACCGAAACAATACTTACCATTTGATTTTATGCCAGAAATGAATTTTGAAGGAACCGCCACATGGAAAGGCGGAACAGAATGTGAACTCTCAATTAAAGGCAAAAAACTCGTAACTGTTAGTCCTCCTCCATCGTTTGGAGGAAAAGAAGGCTACTGCGTACCTGAAGACATATTCGCCGCGGCTTTAGCTTCATGCATCAATACGCTATTTCTATTGATTGCTAAGAATAGTCAGTTGGGACTTAAGAACTTGGAAACCATTGCAAATGTAAAGATGAATGTGGAAGGAATGGAGAAACTGATTTTCACCAATGTCCACTTCAACATGAACATTGCCTTAGAAAACGATAATGAACGAGAACGCAAAAAAGCTAACACCGTGTACGGAATGGCGCAGAAGATTTGCCCGATCCGTCAATCTTGGGGCGAAGCTGTTCCAATAAGCTTTGAGTTAAACTTTAAGTAAGAAACTGGATTATAGGAGAATTTTTCTTATGCTTTTTTTGCAGATTTCTAAACATACTTCTGAAAGTTGTCCAATGCATAATCAAAATGCGGCTAAATCAGAAAAAAACTTCAACGCTAAAATCGGGGAGTTCCTTAAAAAATACCAGATAAAGGTTGTAGGAAGCTGGGTTTCGATTCCTGAACATCTCAAAGTTACAGTTTACGATGCAGCAAACATGGAAGCCTTAACAAAACTCTCAATGGAACCTGAAGTCATGGATTGGCTAGGATATCAAACCACCGAAATCAAACCAGTGATAACAATTGAAGAATCCATTAAGTTGGTTCTGAAATAAGCAAAGCCTCTTTTTCTATTTTTCTACAAATTTCTATTTCTAAACCATGCCCTTTTCTCAATCCATTGGCTGAAAAATGGTCAGGAAGAATCTATATGTGCTGTCAGATCATTCGACGGGATTAGATAGCTGAGTGTCGAGCCCTTCCTTGTTTTCGACATAAATGTTTCCTCAACTTCATGTCATGGGACTTTAGTAAGTAATATTATTCTTTTAAATGAGGGGAGTTGCGCTTCAATCGCGTACCGATTATTC
Organism: Candidatus Bathyarchaeota archaeon; assembly: GCA_003164295.1. Taxonomy (GTDB): domain Archaea; phylum Thermoproteota; class Bathyarchaeia; order Bathyarchaeales; family Bathycorpusculaceae; genus Bathycorpusculum. The sequence continues at coordinate 133,358 of PLTA01000039.1, read as the reverse complement.
TTGTTGCAATGATCGAAATTGTGTGCATGTTCTTGGTGACATTCAAGCTGATAAAAGAGGGCTATCGGGAAGGTTTGTGGGGGCGTGGGGCCTCGATTCACGCATGACCACATAAGCCGATATAGCCGCGATCCACATGAGCATCGTTCCAAGGAATATCCTTTCGAAGAATCCTCTGAAGTGAGCAGCGAGGTTAGGAGCGAAGAAGGGGGTCAGCAACTCGAGTATACAGAAGACAACCACCAGTACCGCGATTGGAAGGGAATCATTTTACGTTTTGGAGGTTTTGATTTCCGCGCATTTTGAGAGATAGCACGAGTGCGCCTATTGCACCTGTTAGGATCGCGAGAAGCGCGACCACAAGGTAGACTGCTCCATGCAATGAGATTGGTGTAGAGGGAATATCTGTGGGGAAAAAGCTAGTAACAGCGCGCCTATTGATCATGTGCCTAAGAGGAAGAAACCTGAGCTGTACTGGGCTATTTTTTCTTCAGTTAGGCGGGATGGTGCCCATGAAGGTGAATAGGAATGCGAGAGACAAGAGACCGCGGTTGACGAAGTTGATGGTCATTATGTATCCGAACGGGCCCACTGCTTAATCGCTTTCCGCTTGAGTGATCCATTTATAATGTGGAGGAAGGGTCTGCGCCACTACCGTCCAGAATCAAGTAGAGTCAGATTCCGATTAAGATACTATCATAAAGCCTTTGTACGGTAATCGGCGTCATATTTCCTTCATAATCCAAGATCAACAACATTTAAGTGATATTAGACGTTTGTTTTTAAGGTCTCAGTCTCGAAGGCCTAAGAAAATTCCCAAGTTTCCTTTAAGTTTTTAATATAGCACGACCCGATTTTTCAAATGATGCAGGTTTCCATATATCAACTACATTAAAGAAAGTATAATATCAAGACCACATAACGTAATATCGGGACAAGGCAGGGCGAGATTTTCAGTGGTTATCCGAGAGTTTGAATAGCGCATGCGCGCTAGTTTTTCCTTCGGTTCTGAAACTTTTTCAATATTCTTTTTTTAGGAAGCTTCTGTCTTTCCACACGTTCTTCATCAGTAGTTTCCAAAATAATTCCCGAACTAACATTACACTGTGTTTCTTTTATGCATTATCACCATTGGCACACGGTAGTCGAAAGATTTATCAAAAGAGTATTGAATTAATTTTCTCAAGTAAGCAATTTATAGAAATTATCCGCGAAGTTGTTGACTCCCTTGCAGATACTGGGGAACGTTCATTTTCATTAACGTTACGTTTGTCAAGATTGCGGAGCAAAAAGAACAGCCTAAACCACTCAATCTATGATTCCATAATTCTATAAAGTCAATCATGTAACAGAAGAGCAATTGGTATTAAGAGTGCAAAGGATGCGCCTGTTACGAAAAAAGTATCTCTGATATTGGTAAATTCTATTAGTGTACCGGCTATCAGTGGACCGAGCGTGTAGCCTAAGTCTTTGAATGTGGCTATGGCTCCTGTTATTGCGGTTTTGCTTTCACCCATAATATCTGACATCCTTGAATACAACCCTATGAAGATCATTGTATAACTTACCGTAAAGGCGGTCACGATCGTCAATACGTAAAAGAAGTTGCTTGAGAATGGCATCAAAATTCCGGTTACCACCGTCAGGGAAGCGGCTATAACCAGTGTTTTACGTATTCCATGCTTGTCTATAACATTCCCCATCGGCACTTCAAGAGCGACTGCAGGCAGCAACGCTGCCGTAAGTATAACGCCTATCAGCGGAATAGGGATCCCTTCACCGTTAAGAAACACCGAAAGAAACGAATAGTAAACGTTGATTAACGCGTAAAATACGACTATAAGGAAAACAGTTTTTACGAATCGACTATTACGCATATACCTAGACAACGTGGTCATCTGAAGCTTCAACGACGCTTTCTCAGGCTTAGGCGTCTCCTTCAGATAGAGTGAAACCACACCGAACGCGGCTAAGCTTGTTAGGCTGAGCAGATAGAAAGGTAAGAAAAACGAAAGAATCGCGACTAAGCCTCCTACAATTGGCGATAGGGCTGAGGCGAAATCATTCATGTCCGAGAAGAACCCCGTTTCCTTTCCTTTTACCCTTTTCTCAGTGTAAGCGAAAACATAAGCCCACGATGTCAGCCACAGGAATGACGAAGCAACCCCTCGGGCAACACTAACCAGTAATAACGAAATGAAACTGTTCGTTGCAGGATAGAGCAGTGCAAGTACAGCATAGATGAGCAATACTATTTGCAGAACACGTTTCATGTTCAGTCTGTTCTCTATAACGCCGAATGGTATGTTCAGGAATATCCCCATCAGGGTTGTCACCGAAAGAATAACTCCGGTGAGGAATAGGTTTCCAGTAACTTTCTGCACGTAAATCGAAAAAATGGGTGATGTGATTCCCCAGCCGAAAGTGTATATAAAAAACGCGATTGAAATTGGGAAGATTACTCTCTTGAAATTAATAATATGCCGTAAATCGCTAAACTCTTTGAACATTCTATTTCTCCCCAGGTTTTGATTCTCGATAATAGGCTTAATTAGTGCATCATTTAACCGATGCAATTAAGTCTTGTCGGGAGCGCGCCGCGCGGCTTGTTACTTTTGGTTACAGGATGGAAAAATGAGGAAATTTAGACACTCTAACTACTTACCTCTCATGAGCAAACATACTCTTTTGTGACCAAGTGTTTTGGAGGGATACCCTAATTCAAGAAGAACGTTTTGCCCAGAACAGGTATTGTTATGCTTTCCAGCCTTCAACGTTGTAATTAAGTGAAAACTAAAATACCAATTCTATCGAACGAAAAGCGTAAAGAAACAAAAAGAAGAACGTTAAAGCCTAAACCTTAACGGATTTTAGCATTGGTCGTGACCGCAATTGCAATTGTGATCAGACGAGTTACCCCCTATGTATTTTTGGGGGGTTGCTTCGAAGGACTTTTTGCATCCTGGAGCGCAGAAATAGTAGTATTTGCCTTGGTAGATTGTTTTGTACTTTGCAGTTTTCTCATCAACTTCCATACCGCATACCAAATCTTTAGCCATACTTTTTTTCACCTCCAATGCTTATTGTCTTGTGACTAGATTTTTGGTTTGAATCTTCTGAGGAGTGAGGCGTTGGTAACCACGGTTACTGAGCTGCTTGCCATGGCGGCTGCTGCGTACACTGGATTAAATAGCACATGTAAAATTGGATAGAATGCGCCTGCTGCCAAAGGAACGAGGATGATGTTGTAAAAGAATGCCCAGAATAGGTTCTGCCGGATTTTCTTCATCGTAGCCCGGCTCAACTGAATAGCTACCACTACATCCCTCAAATCATTTTTGATTAACACTATATCTCCCGTTTCAATAGCTACATCTGTTCCGCTTCCTACAGCAATTCCAATGTTTGCCTGGGCTAATGCGGGTGCATCGTTTATTCCGTCTCCAACCATAGCGACAACTTTGCCTTCGGATTGTAGCCGCTTTATCTCAGTGCTTTTTTCACTAGGAAGAACTTCAGAGAATACGCCATTAAGACCCAATTGTTTTGCTATAGCGTTGGCTGTTCTTTGATTATCTCCTGTAATCATGATCACCTCTAAGCCCATTTGCTGAAGGGTTTTTACGGCATCAGCAGAATGGTCCTTTAAGGTGTCAGCCACGGCTATCAATCCTACAAGTTGGGTGTCAAAAGCAAGAAGCATGGCGGTTTTTCCTTCTTCCTCAAGCTCCTTCATCTTAACGTCAAACGTACCAATGTTCAGGTTGTTTACTTCCATGAGTCTGCGATTGCCCAACAATATTCTAGAGCCTTTATGCTCCACTTCCACTCCATATCCAGGTAGGGCATTGAAGACTTCAGGCTCATCAATCTGGAGACTTTTCTCTCTAGCCTTTTTTACTATGGCTTCTCCAAGTGGGTGCTCTGAGTTTTTCTCGGCGATACCGGCTAGCTGTAAAAGTTGGTCTTCCTTGAACGCTTTTGTTGGGATAATATCTGTGACTTCAGGCTCGCCTTTTGTAAGTGTTCCTGTTTTATCAAAAACTATCGTTTGAAGCTTATATGCTGCTTCCAGTGTTTCGCCGTTTTTGATTAAAATTCCGTTTTCTGCTCCTTTCCCAACTCCAACCATAATGGCTGTGGGAGTTGCAAGTCCAAGAGCGCAGGGACAAGCGACAATTAACACAGCGATGAAAACGGTAAGGGCAAAAATGAAGGTAGCGCCAGCTATGAAATACCATACCAACGCTGAGACCGTGGCAGTTATTATAATGGCAGGAACAAAATAGCCTGACGCGATATCTGCCAGTCTTTGAATAGGCGCTTTTGAACTTAAAGCATCTTCAACCATGCTTATAATCTGGGCAAGAACTGTGTCTTTACCGACTTTGGTTGCTTTGAATTTAATCATCCCAGTTTTATTCATGGTGGCACCAACCACTTGGTCGCCGCTTTTCTTTTCAATGGGGATGCTTTCGCCAGTGATAACTTTCTCGTCGACTGCTGAATATCCCTCTATAACGATGCCGTCAACAGGAATTTTTTCTCCCGGTTTAACAACCACAATGTCACCTACCTGGACATCTTCAATCGGTATCTCCTGTTCTTCGCCATTTCTGATTATTCTGGCAGTTTTTGCTTGCAGACCCATGATTTTTCTGATGGCTTCTGAGGTTCTACCTTTTGCTATTGCATCTAAGAGTTTTCCCAGCAAAATGAAGCTCATGATCATTGTGGCTGTATCAAAGAAAACTCCAGCGCCTGGGAATATGCTTGGTGCAAAGGTAACTGCGGTGCTATAGAGCCAAGCGGTGGATGTTCCCATGGCAATTAATGTATCCATATTTGCACTTTTGTTCCGTAAGCCCTTGTATGCGCCAACGTAAAAGGTCCATCCTACAATGAATTGCACTGGAGTAGCCAAAATAAACAATAAAATGTTATTTTGTCGCATAGGCAAAACTGGGAACAACATCAAGAGGATGATGGGGATAGTCAATGCAACGCTTGCTGTCAAAAGGATTTTTAGCCGTTGAATTTGATGTTGGCGCTCTTTGCCTTCAGAATCCTGCACAGTTTTTTCTGGTTCAATGACTTGATATCCAACGTCTTGTATGGTTTTGCTGATTCCAGCGAGGCTTATTTGCTCTGGGTTATATTCAACTGAGACTTTTTCCGTTGCAAAGTTGACAGTTGCATTATAGACACCATCTTTGCTGTTTAATGCTTTTTCTATGCTTTGGGCACAGTTAATGCAACTCATTCCGTCTACTTGAATCATGATTTTCTCATGAATAACTCGGTATCCTGTTTCGGTGATAGTGTTCTCTATGGTTTTCTGGTCGACTAGGTCTGGGGTGTATTCTATAATTGCTTTTTCGGCGGCGAAGTTGATGGTTGCATGTTTTACTCCATTTAGTTTAGATAGTGTTTTCTCTATGGTGAGCGAGCAGTTTATGCAGCTCATGCCACCGATGTTGAGGGCAATTTTTTTGTTTTTTTCTTCACTCATATTGCTTGTCTCGCTCGAATTTTGTATGCGTTTATCTAATCCGCGTTATTTTTCAGATTGAGTTGGGTCATTCAAATTGGTAAATATTCCCAACGCTATTGTAGACAAAATCGTTTGGGAAGGCTTGAGCTATTGAAATTAATGCTCGCCATCCCGTGCAATGTGAGGGTACGATTAATTCGGGTTTAATCACTTTTAGCTCTTCCATCGTAGGTTCGATTCTCTTCTCAAATTCTTTTCCAGCCAAATGGAAGCCGCCTAATATCGCGTAAACGTTTGTTAATCCGGTAATCTGTTGAGCATATCGTATAGTGTTTATAATGCCCGCGTGTGCACACCCAGAAATGATAACTAAGCCTTTGTCTTTGATATTAATGACTAAGGCGCGGTCATCCATGACTAATAGGTCGGTCTTCCAAGAGTTTTCACCATAAATTTTATTTTGCGTTAACCCCTTTTCAAAAGTTGTTTTTCTTGGAATTTCTCCAGTAATGCACGCCAAATCATTGGCAATTAAATACGGCTTTTTTGTGTTAATGATATTTGCTGGAGTTAGCTGTTTTAGATTTGGGAAAAGTGGGTACTCTTTTATATTTCCGCTAAGACTGGCGTTTCCTCTACGTTTAACCATGTTTTCGTGAGTTATTATTGGTAAGTCGATTTTGTTAACAGCTTTAACTATTGCTTGTAATCCGCCAAAATGATCATAATGGCCGTGGGAAAGGACAATATAAGAAACTTCACTTAAGTCAATTCCCATACGCTTAGCATTTATGATGACCCCATTGGAACTGACGCCTGTATCAAAAAGAATGCTCCAACTCTCTTGATTGTTAAAAATGCGAACGAGCATAGAAAAACCGTGCTCCGCAAACGGCAACTCTGTGTGAGTTTTCGCACGCTCCTGTCTATATTGCTCTTTAGTCAAGTGCCAAAGCGATTTCACTTCTTTTCTATTAATGCTCGAGAGAAAATCTATATTGTTGTCCATTAAGGAAACGATTTCAATCTTTGATGCTTCTTTCAAGTCTACGGCGTCTGCGACCAAATACTGATCCAACTATAAAGTTCCTATGTAATTTTCTGTGGTTGGACAACCGACACACTTTTTGGTTTCATATCTGGTGCAGGGGTTGCATTCAATATTGCACGGTGAGACTTTTTTTTCTTTATTTGCCAAGTTTTCTCTTATTTGAAGGAAAGGTGAGAAATAGGTGGCGCTTACTGGATAGAATTCTGATCTTCGGATTCCTTTGCTGCATCTTAAGGAGCATTTCTCCATCGAGATGCTTTCTAAGGTTTCTCTTGTTTCTGCAACAACAAGTGCCATTAAATTGTAGCCGCCTATTGTTTTAAAAATCTGAACTATCCTAGGGCATTCTTCGAAACGGTCAAGGACGTTTTGCATCGCTTCTGCGCTCTCCATTTCCATCATTACGATAGCCAGATGAAGACCAAGCACGTTTGGGTTGATCAGAGCGGATATTTTGATTACACCGTTTTCAATGAGTTTTTCAAGTCTTTTCTTTATTCCCATACTTGTAAAGCCTGTTAGTTTTGATAAATCCTCAAGAGACGTCCTACCATCTGCTTGAAGTTGCGCTACTATTTTCTTGTCAACCTCATCCATTAGCAATCCCGTTTACTTTCTAAACATAACCTATTAATATTGTTTATCTATTAAACTATTTTATCATTAAAACAAAAGGTTATGAAAATGACAAAAAGAATAATGATGCCAGTTGAAGATGAAGCAGGATTAGACGCTCAAATAGCACACCACTTCGGAAGAGCACCCTACTTTGCCATAGTAGAACTCGACGAGAACCAAAAAACCTCAAAAGTTAAAACTGAACCAAACAGAAGCGAACACATGGGAGGCGCACCAGGACATTCACATGAAAGTTTTCTTGCACTAAAACCAGATGTTGTAGTGGCATATGCAATGGGTCCAGGTGCACTAAGTACTTTCCAAGATGCTGGCATCAAAGTTTTAAAAGCAAATGAAAATACAGTGAAGGGCAATATTGAATCCTTCAAAGAAAGCAAGCTCAAAGAGCTGGTAGGCGGATGCGAACACGCCCATCACCACGAACACGAACATTAACTCAAAGTTAAAATAAAATATAGGTGATGAAAAAAATGCCTAAAATTAAAGCAAAAGCAACTTGGATTGAAAACGTACATTCAAAGGTTGATAATCAAAGAAACCACAGCGTAGAATGTGACCTCTCCACGGCTGCAGGCGGAACGGATTGTGGCCCAACAGCACTTGAACTTAGCTTGATGGCATTAGCCGATTGCGGGATAACGATCTTTGCAGATGTTTGTAAAAAAAGCAACATAAAGCTAAAAAAGGTCGAAGTAACTGCAGAGGCTGACAAATCCCCTGATTCACCGATAATACGCAATGTAAGCCTAAAAGTAAACGCCTCTTCAGATGCCAGAAAAGAGTTGCTGGAAGCAGCTTGGAGAAGAACAGAAGCAAACTGCCCAGTCCTATTCATATTCAAAGAGCCAACACCGGTAAAGGTAGAATTTGAAGGACAAACAGATAAACCATAGGCGCCTGACATGAAAACTGCACTGATAATATATTGGTCCAAAACAGGTAATACAGAGAAAGTTGCCAACTCCATAAAAGAGGGGCTTGAAGAGGCCCATTTACAAGTCACGGTCAAAAGACCGGAAGAGGCGGAAACGCTTGATTACTTTGATTATGATTTAGTCTGCGTGGGATGCCCTTCTTACTCTTGGCATCCGCCAGAACCGATGACCGATTTTTTAAAGAAAAAATTTGCTCAATATCGACAAAATGGCAAAATCAAGTCTTCTGCTCCTAAAGTTCAAGGCAAAAACGCGTTAGTTTTTGTAACTTACTCTGGACCGCATACCGGCATTGACGAAGCTATACCAGTTGGCAAAGATATACGCCAGTACTTCGAACACCTAGGTTTCAGCGTAATAGATGAGTGGTATGTTTTAAGCGAATTCCACGGTTCATTAGAGCATAGTACTCAAGGAAGAATGGGCGATATTAGGGGCAAACCAACTATTGAACAATTAAAAGTCATTAAGGACGATTCAAATCGAGTAGGCGGATTAATCTAATGCCTCTTTGTTTGTTAAAAAATCCTTTAGTTAACTTAAAATAAATTTTGGTGACCGACTTGGTTAACACCTGCCCTGAAGATGCCCAAAAAATTCTCAAGATAGTTCCTTATTCCCAAGGCTTTCACTTCTTTATGCCTGATGGACACTATACAGGAGAAACAGCGATATCTCTCTGCTCTTTCCTAAGGGAACTGGGCGCCATAGATGTTCAATCAATAAAATTCCATTTTGACCGTGGAGATTTTCAAAAATGGATAAAACTTACGTTTGGTGACGAAGAACTTGCTAGACAGGTTGACGGCATTGAAAAGAAAACTCCAGAAGAGCCTTTGCTAGAGAAATTGAAGCAGATAGTCCAAAAAAGAATTTCCGAGCTACAATTAGCACATTAATCTTTTAGTATGTTATGGAGATTCTTGTTTTCCCATTTTGTAAAGTAGACCTTTCCGTCTTCTCTAAAAGCACGAAGTAATTCACAATGCCTAAAGAAAGCAAACTCTTGTTCTAACTGCTCTGGCTTCACATTTAGAATTTTGGCCAGATCTTCCTTAGTTATTTTACCATGTTTCTCAACTGTATCATAGATTCTTTGTTGGAGTTCATTTAACCCTGAATTCCCAGTTTGGCCTAATTGCTTTCGAACGGATAAAGCTGAGGCTACAGCCATGGGATCGCAAGCCTTCGGTGGATTGGTTTCATACATATAACAGTCCTCGCATAGGACTTTCCCGTGTAGGTCATAGGCTTCCTCGTCTCGTAAGGGTGCTTTGCATCGTTCACAATCCATTTTCATCACCCTTGATTCATATGGTTTTGAAAGTCTGATTCAAACCTGTCGATCAGTTTGTTAAGGCTCGCAGTAATCTCTCTCACTTTTTCTTGGGCATGCTCTTTAATTGTAGCAGGGTTTTGTATGGAATAAGCATGATAATATCCGCCGCCCTTTAGAGTCATTGTCTGTTTGTTTACGAGATTTAGACTCACTAGTTTGGCGAGACAGCGATGCACCGAACTGCGATCTTTGTGTAGCAACTTTGCGATTTGGTCGAGGGAGCCGTCTTCATTTCTTGCAACAGCACGGAATACCTGGAGGTCTGCTGGTTTTAGGTTGTATAGACAAGTGAGCAAATCGGCGCAAGATGCCCCTTTCCTTGTCAGCTGATTTATGCTTTCCATGTAAAAGTGATTGTAGAATCTCGCATATAAATGGTATTGTTAGGTATTGTCAATACAGTAAGATATATTTAGTTGGGCTTGTATTTCATTGGCTTATCCGGGAAGTATGATTATGGAGAAAAAATTTGAATGCCCAAGAGGCATACCTGAAGAAATGTGCGATCATGCACCTCACTGTGAGGTTTGGAAATTAAGAGAGGCTGCAAAGAAACAAGCATGATTCTACAAACGTTGGCGATAAATTATGGCTGAAGAGAATGATTTAGATCAAATTCGATTAAGAAAGATTCAAGCTATGCTTGACCAAACCAAGAACTCAGAACAGGCTAATAATCAGCCCATGACAGTAACGGATGATACTTTTCATAAAGCTGTACAAACAAATTACCTTCTGGTTGTGGATTTTTGGGCTCCTTGGTGTGCCCCTTGCCGAATGGTAGGACCGATAATTGAGGCACTATCAGCTGAATATACCGGTAAAGCAGCGTTTGGAAAAATGAATGTTGACGAGAATCAAATGGTACCAAGCAGCTTTGGAATAATGAGCATTCCAACTATAATCCTCTTTAATCATGGCAAAGAAGTTGAGAGATTAGTTGGCGCTTACCCCAAAGCACACATCGAAGCAATGATCAAAAGGTATCTGGCATAGCAGTCACAGAGGATAGAACATGACGAGTGTTGAAGAAAAAATAGGAGCAGTAAAATCACGGTGTGCTAGCGGCAACCTCCTGGATATTCACTGGAACAGCTTAATGTACGCGCGCGAATTTGTTGCGCTAAAAAAACCTTATATGTCAATCGTTTGGAAGAGGCTGGCATGATAGAACCAAAAAACGGTCGACCAATTTTCTTTCCAGAAAACCTGGTTCTCTTTGGTAACCTAGCGCTTTTTCTATGGATTGTTCTTGATTCAGTGGCTTTTCTGCTATATAACTTCATAACTGGTATTGTGTTTTTTGTCCTAACTCTTATTTTGATTTATGGTGTACTGCATATTCTGGGTTGCCTACGTCCATGCTACAATTGCATAAAATGTACGCATGGCATGGGGCGCTTGGCAGCCTTGTATTTTGGCAGACGCATCTTTAAAGACTATAAGTACAACTACAAACTGCCCACGGCAATTTTTTTCACACTGTACATAGGAGGATTTCCCGCAGCATTCGCACTTTACTCAGCCATCGTGGATTTCACGGTCATCAAAGCAGCAGTGTTTGTATCTCTCTTAGTGTTTACAATTTATAGTGCTTTAACATGGCGACCAAGAAAACCAAAAACCCCCAAAGAGGTAATACAGCCAAAGCCCAATAATTAGTATATAGGGGTTTATGGTAGGATGTCGAACCCATGCCGCTTGATTGTTAGCTTACGAGGGGATTTCGATGTTTTCAATAGTTATCCAAATTGTAAATCGCAATAAGGCACTATGGAACCTTCCAAGTGAGGGCTATGCATAAGGCGTTTATTGATCCAGAAAAGTGTGGTCATTGCGCTAAATGCAAGGCTGCCAAGGCATGTCCACATAAGGCAATTACTCGAATAGATAGCAATGAACCGAGTGTTGTTGACGCTACATATTGCAGAGGGTGTGGCGACTGCATATTTGGGTGCAATTTTTCAGCAATCATATTAAAGACCGCATGATATCCTTAGATTATAACATTTTGGCAACTTCGCTTAGTGGTTTGAACGGTCTTACTTCCACAGCCATTTGCCAGAAAAATCTTCTAAATGCTTCGGGGTTTTCGGCATCCATAGTGAAAAAACCTTTATGGTCCGACTGAGGTATCTTGCGGACAACTCAAATAAGCGGCTACCAGATTGACGCCTGAGTTTTTCATGTTCTGCTCCGAGAAAAGCTGCTTAAGCATGGCTTTACCTTCAGTAGACAATAATGGGCATCGAGGTGGCTTCATATAACAAGCAAAATCACCTCCTAACTAACACTGCCTAAGACAATTATTTCTTGCGTAAACTGGCATTAATATGTAGTGTCTTTTTCGAGTGAGTAAACCATTTACTGATAGTTTTTGAAAGACGCTATCTGCTTCACGGAAGCATGGCGGGTTGCGGGGAAACTCGGTCATTGATTCATTGAAGCGGTGCTGAGCAATATGCCGCAGACATATACAAAGCCTTCAGAAGTTGCTGACCGATAGCTTGGCAGCCTGAAATTTTCGGTTTAGCTATTGATACACACGCTAAACGAAGAAAACGATTAAAACGCTATTAAGCCAGTTTTCCACTTTTCCACGAGAAAAACCTTTCAATCTTAGGGATGTGCTATATTACTATCATCATGATAAACTAAATTTTAGATCCGCCCAAAGAGGCCAAAGTTTATGACCGAAATATTGCCAACTAAAGAAATTGAAGCCATGTGTAATCGGTATGTTCTGGGTAAGGATAAGTGCGAAGGATCCGAACATTTTTTGCGAATAAAGATTCCAAATGGTCGCCTAACTGCTGACCAGTTTAGAGAAATCGCAAGTCTATCTCAAGAATACGGTAGAGGATATGCTGAAATCACCGATCGACAGAATATCCAGTTACACTGGATAGATTCCCAAAATGCACTAAACATTTTCTCAAGGCTTGAAAAGATAGGGTTTTCTACGGATCATGGTGGGCAGGGAATTCCAACAGCTCATGGTGGTGACGTACGGGCTATATTAAGCTGCCCAGCCGCAGGAATAGACAAAGATGAGTTGGTTGATCCCGGGCCAATAGTAAAACAGCTTGATAGCTTCTTCAACGGCAACAAAGATTTTCTTGACTTACCAAGAAAATTCAAAATCTCAATCTCTTCATGCACACTAAACTGCGGCAACCATGAAATGCAAGACTTATCATTTGTAGCGGTTAAGCAGACATCAGGGCGCATAGGTTTTGTAGTTTATGCTGGGGGAACTATTGCCGCTGTTCCTCAACTTGCTAAACCTCTAGACGTGATAGTGCAGCAGGAGGAAATACTTGACGTTGCAAGGTGTGCTGTTGAGGTGTTTAGGGATTTTGGAAGCAGAGAAATTAAGGCAAAGGCTCGTTTTCGATGGCTAGTTGAGGCATGGGGCGTGGAAAAGCTCAGAAAAACCATCGAAGAAAAAATGGCTAAAACACTTCAACCTTATAACGCCGCTCAGTTAGAGTATTTCAAAGCTGAGCACGTAGGTGCTCAACCGCAAAAACTGAAAGGTTACTCATTCATTAACATACCAGTTTCTAGTGGCCTCTTAGATAACGAAAAAATGGAAAGAATCGCCAATCTCTCTGAGAAATTGGGAAATGGAGACATGCGTCTAACTCCCTACCAAAACATAATTCTTGCCGGTATCCCAGACGATTCAGTAGATGAAACAACAAAGGCTCTCAAAGAGATCGGGTATCAATTAGAAAGCCCATATCTGAGATGGACCACGATTGCTTGTGCAGGCAACTTTTGTGGTAAAACAATTGACCATCCCAAGAACCGGGCAAAGGAAAGCATGGATTACCTTGAGAAACACTTTGGAGACAACCTCAAAAAGGTAAAGTTGCAAATCAGCTTTAGCGGTTGCCCTAATGGCTGTGCTAGGCACCTTATTGCTGATGTGGGGTTGCAGGGTACCGCATTGAATATTGAAGGAAGAAACATTCCGGCTTACAATATTTACTTCAGAGACCCTCCTAAAACCTCACCTACCTTAGGGAAGCTAATTCAACGCGGAGTCAACGCCGAACAAGTTAAACTTGCTTTAGCTAACTTAGTTGAAGCATATCTAAACAGCGGATCAAAGGTCACCTTTGGCGAATATTACAGCACAAAGGCACAAGAGGAAATTCAGAAAATGATCAATTCAAACCAACCCATAGTTAGCTAAAAGCTATGACTTAGTCCCAAAGAGCTTGGACTCAAGGCTTTTATTTGTGTATGGTGTGGGGGAACCGTATTCAACAGGTAATAATTGAGGAATATAAATGGAAGACTATGGCGACCGGGTCAAATTTTTTATGTCAGAAGAGAGGAAACAATGGCACAATCCAGAAACGATCTTAAAAAATGTCGGAGTTGTCAAGGGAATGACGATGGCTGATCTGGGCTCTGGACCTGGTTTTTTCACAATACCAATGGCTAAGGCAACCGGCGAAAAAGGTCTCGTATATGCCGTTGACACGAACGTTTCCATGTTGAATGCCTTGAAAGAAAACATAGCCATGTCAGGTGTCGACTCCAGAATTATCGAAATCATAAATAGTGATGTCTCTCACACGGGGATTCCTAAAGGTTCTGTTGATATTGTCCTCTTTGCCAATGTTCTTCATGAAGTCGAAGATAGGCAGGCTTTCTTTCAAGAGGTTAGGCGTATATCTAAACCAACGGCATATATTATTGATGTTGACTGGAAGAAGATAAAAACAGAACATGGACCGCCATTAAAAGAACGTCTCTCTGAAGATGAGGCTAAACAAGTTCTTTTAGAGAACGGCTTTAGTGTTATAAAGCAGACAGATGCAGGCCCCTACCATTATGAGCTAATATGTAAGCCAACGTGTATCTAAGAATTGACTGGTCAGATTGAAAATTGCCTGTTACAGCGTCAGACTCTGATAGTTCAGAGAAAAATGTAGACGATGCTTTAAACGTTGATGTTGCAAAAGGCTTGAGGTCTGATCAGGTTAAGGAAAAGCAAAGGCGTTATGGACGCAATGAAGTAGCGGAAAAACAGCCAAACCCTGTTTTGGCTTTTGCAAAGAAGTTCTGGGGCTTAACTGCTTGGATGCTTGAAGTTGCCATAGTGCTGTCTTTTGTTTTAGGCAAATACTTGGATCTTTACATAATAACGGCCCTGTTGCTTGTAAACGCAATTTTAGGGTTCATCCAAGAATGGCAAGCTACACGAGCCGTTGGAGCCCTCAAGCAGAAACTGCAACTAAAGGCGCGCATTTTGCGGGACGGTATATGGCAGACATTAAATGCAGCTGAAGTTGTACCTGGCGATGTCATCAGGGTTAGATTAGGTGACTTTGTCCCTGCAGATTTCAAAATACTTGATGCTGAAGCCACAGTTGATCAGTCAGCCATAACCGGCGAATCCCTTCCTATCGACAAAAAGACTGGCGACATTGTTTACTCTGGGTCGCTTGTTAGGCAGGGTGAGCTTACAGGCGTTATCACAGCTACTGGCGTCCACACGTATTTTGGTAAAACTATTCAGCTGGTTCAGTTGGCCAAACCCAAGTTGCACATGGAAGAGGTTATTTCTAGCCTCATGAAGTGGCTTCTTTTCTTAGTTGTTTCCTTGCTTGTTGTTACCGCTGTAGTTTCTTGGGTTCGAGGAGTAAACCTCTTAGATGTAGTGTCCCTGGCTCTGGTTTTGCTTGTGTCTGCAATTCCAGTAGCTTTGCCAACCATGTTTACGATTACCATGGCGTTAGGTTCCTTTGAACTTGCAAGAAAGGGAGTATTGGTTACTAGGCTTAGTGCGTCTGAAGATGCTGCGCTCATGGATGTGTTGTGCGCTGACAAAACCGGAACAATCACAGAAAACAAACTATCAATAGCCGACATCGCTGAGCTGAATAAATACACGAAAGATGAAGCCCTCATATTTGGCGCTTTAGCTTCCCAAAAAGCGAATCAGGACCCAATTGATCTAGCATTCTTTACTGCCCTTGAGGATAAGAAAATCAAGTTAGACGAGTACAAGCAGAAGAAATTCATCCCATTTGATCCTTCCACGCGCAAAACGGAAGCGATTGTTGAGAAGAAAGGTGAGACCTTTAGGGTTATCAAAGGTGCAGTGTCGGCAGTAATGCAAGCTTGCGGCACCAAAGAAGATGAAAAAGTAACCATTGAGCAGAAAATGGGTGTTTTGGCAAATAAAGGCTACAGGGTTATGGCTGTGGCTATTGGCAAAGAAGCGCTTGCAACGGAGATAGTTGGTTTAGTTGGGCTTTATGATAAACCACGGAAGGACTCTGCGAAACTGATTGCTAAGCTACGATCTCTGGGAATTTCGGTTAAAATGCTGACTGGCGATTCATTACCTATTGCGAAGCAAATAGCGCAAGAAGTGGGTTTAGGCGATAAGGTTTTGCGTATGGCGGACGTTGAGAGCACCAGAAGCCAAGACGGTATGGTTGCAGCAGAGATTGTTGATAAAAGCGATGGCTTTGCTGAAATTTATCCGGAGGGCAAGTATCGTATTGTCAAAGGTTTGCAGGCAGAAAAGCATGTTGTTGGAATGACTGGCGACGGAATAAACGACGCCTCCGCATTAAAGCAGGCGGAGGTTGGAATTGCCGTAAGCAACGCTACGGATGTGGCAAAAGGTTCAGCTAGTGTTGTTTTAACTGAAGAAGGTTTATCCAACGTTGTAAATTTAGTTGTAACAGGCAGAATGATTTATCAGCGGATATTAACTTGGATTTTTAATAAGATAGTAAAAACTTTCCAAGTAGTCCTGTTTGTTATCGTTGCATTCATACTTACTGGCTTGTTCGTTGTAAGCGCTTTCCAAGTAGTTTTACTGCTTTTCTTGGTGGACTTTGTCACCATTTCTCTTTCGACGGATAATGTACGACCATCCGAAAAACCTGAAACATGGAATATTACGCCCCTTGTTAAGGGCGCTACAATACTAGGGGTTGCAAGTGTTCTCGAATCTCTGGGGCTTCTTTTCTTGGGACTTAATTACTTTGGGCTATCAAATACTGCAGCATTAAATACTTTCTCGTTTGACATGTTATTATTCGGCGGATTATTCACTATCTTTGTTGTGCGAGAAAGGGGCAATTTCTGGGAGTCAAAACCAAGCCGACCGCTTCTAATTGCAATAATCGCAGACATTCTGGTTTCATCGATTATCTCAATTACGGGAGTACCTGGATTAGCACCTATACCGCCCATGTACGTGGCTTTAGCATTGGCATGGTTCTTTGTTTTTGGGTTATTGCTTAATGATCAGATAAAAACCCGCATTTTACACAAACCATTTGACTGATTGAACCTGCATACTAACATACTCCACATCATGCGCTCGAGATAAAAGGCTGTTTATGCACGAAAAAACCATGGGACTATGCCTGTGTCGCCCTTTTCAAGGATGTAGAACGGAGATGATGCACAGTTCACTGTTGTTCCGTTTAGGTAAATGGTTACGCCTGGAAGTTCCATTAGCGTGAAATTGCTAATTTTTAATTCGTTGATTGTTGAGGTTATGTCGGGGGTACCAATTATGTTCAGGGATGCGTTTAAGTATCCAGCGTTTTCAACGATGTGGCAATTATCTAAGTACAAACTTTCCTCATGGTAGTGACCCATATTTGGTTGATAAAGAGCATCACAAATGTAGCCTGGTTAACATTACAGCACACAATAAAGTCGCCATAATAAAAACAACTATGGAAGCTTTTTTTCTATCGTTCAATTCGTCAACCTTCAGGCTAAATCTGTTTTCTTAGAACATAACATCATGTACGTCACAGTCCACTCACACAACCGCATTTTTCAACGAAAATATAAGGAAACGTAAATTAATTTGGCAAACTCATGTTTTGTTAGTTTGTGGTTATTATGAAAGTTGCTGTTGCTGGTAAAGGCGGAGTTGGCAAAACCCTAATTGCAGGTGGCTTAGCCAAAGGTTTTGCTGAACGCGGTTTAAAAACCATAGCGATTGATGCAGATTCCTCACCAAATTTAGGTTTAACTTTGGGTTTGTCTGCTGAAGAAACCCGTAAAATAGTGCCAATTACAGAGAATAAGCCTCTAGTAGAATCTAAAACAAGCACCGGTTTCAATAGTGTTTTTAATTTAAATTTTACAGTTGACGATATCGTTAAAGACTACTCGATAGCTACTCCGATGGGAGTAAACTTGATTGTTATGGGAACCGTGCAGGCTATGGAGGCAGGCTGCATGTGTGCCCCAAACGCTGTCATCCGAGCATTACTAAGATACCTTGTGGTTGAGCGCAATGAAGCGGTTGTTATGGATTTGGAGGCGGGCGTAGAACATATCGGAAGAGGAACTGCAAGACAAGTCGATGCATTACTTATCATCGCAGATTCTAATTTGAAATCACTTGAAATCGCCAAACACATTCATGATCTTGCATCAAAAGCTGGAATGAAACAGCTTTACCTTATCGGAAACAGAGTGATGAATGACACTCAAAAAGAGGCAATTCAAAGTTTCGCAGACAAAAATGGGCTTTCTCTGCTTTCTTTTGTACCTTACGACCAGAAAGTAATCGAAGCAGATATGCTAGGTGAAACTCCGCTTAAAAACAAGGAAATGCCCGCCGTTAAAACCATAGATAATATATGTGAGCTTTTGCTAAAGAAAACAGCATAATACTTTGAGGTTTTATTAGATGAAAACTCTTGTTACAGTTGGTCGTGGTGGAACAGGAAAATCCAGTTTCACCGCTTTAATGGCAAAAAGTTTCATTGAAGCCGGACAATCACCTTTACTTTTGGTTGATGCTGACCCAGATCAAAACCTTGCAGAAATGCTAGGAATAGACCTGAAAGAAGCTGGAAAATCAACCATAGCTGATCTTCTCGTGAGCACATTCATCGAGCAGGGAGGCACTACAGTCGGAGTTCCACCAACTCAGAGAATTGAAAGCCGCATTTGGGAAAAAGGTCTATATGAAAGCAAAAATTTCGATTTTCTCTCTGTTGGGACCAAATGGGTTGAAGGTTGTTATTGCATGCCCAACTCTGCCCTAAAAGGTGCTTTAGAATCGTTAACTAAAAATTACAAGTTCATCCTCGTAGATTCACCGGCTGGATTGGAAAATCTCAACAGACGTATTACCTCAAATGTTAACGACATATTTGATATTCTTGACCACTCAAAAAAATCTCAGGATCATGTTAGACGAGCTGTTAAAATTGCTAACGAAGTTGATATGAAATTTGAAAATTTCTATTTGGTCGGTGGCTACCGTTTTCCAGCGGAATTAGGTAAGCAAGCTGAAGCTGACTTAAAATTTAAGTACCTTGGTAAAATTGAGGCTGATGAGCAGCTTGATGAATATGTCCTGAACGGAAAATCCTTACTTGAATTGCCAAATAATAATAAAGCATATCTTTCAGTGAAGAACATTCTAAAAACTTTGGACTATTTATAGCTCCTTTTTCTTTACACAGTCTCACGCTTTTTTTACATAATTTTCTTGAAACCTTCCATTTTAACATTTGACCGTGATTTTTGTGTCAAAAATCTGGAAAGGTTTAAAAAGATAGTAATGCAGGCTAGACCTAAACCTTTACAGAGGTTTCACATTTGACAAGTAAAAACGTCCAAATTAAAATCGACGAAATGAAGACCAGTAATGGTCAAATAAAAAATCTTGAAGTCTCCATTGGCAAAGTTATGAACGATAACTACACTGAAGAACCAATGGGTCCAACGCCAATGCCCTCAATAACATCCCTCAGAGACTGGGACATGAAGCTCCTCACCAAGTACAAACCTTTTTACATGCCCGACTGCGACTCTTGTTGTCTTTGCACTTTTGGCAAATGCGACTTGACAGCTGGAAAACATGGCGCATGCGGCATAGACATCGCAACCCAATCTTCTCGTATTGTGATGATAGCTTGTGCAATTGGAGCAGCCTGCCACACAGCCCACTCACGACATCTTCTCAATCACTTAATCGAGAAATATGGACGCAGATACCCCTTAAACGTCGGCGGCTTAAATGTAAAAGTTGAAGCACCAGTCACACGCTTGGTTACCGGTATAAAGCCTGAAACACTCGGTGACCTTGATGAAGTCTTAACTTATACTGAAGAACAAATCACCCAAATCCTTGCTGTGGCACACACAGGTCAGGAAGGCAACAACTTAGATTTTGAATCCAAAGCCATGCACGTTGGTATGGTTGACCACGTAGGCATGGAAGTCGGCGACATAGCACAAATCTCAACTTTAGGATATCCGAAAGCTGACCCCGAAGCACCTCTTGTTAAACTCGGCATAGGTAGCGTTGACCGCACTAAACCGGTCATTATGACAATCGGGCACAACGTTGTCCCATCAGTCGGAATAATAGACTATGCCAAAGATAACAAAGTTGACGATAAAATCGAAATTGTCGGATTATGCTGCACTTCCCACGACATGACAAGGTATTATAAACAAGCAAGAATTGTCGGTCCAATCAGCTGGGAGCTCAGATTTATTCGCGCAGGATTAGCAGATGTAGTTGTCCTCGATGAGCAATGCATCAGAACAGATGTTTTTGAAGAAGCACAAAAGGTAAATGCTCCTGTAATTGCGGCATCAGAAAAGAACTGCATGGGCTTCAAGAACCGCACTAACGACCCGGCAGACGAAATCGTCTCTGACCTCTTAAGCGGCAAAGTAGCAGGTGTATTGATTCTTGACCCAGAAAAAGTCGGCGAAGTCGCTGTCCGCGTAGCTCAAAAAGTTGCTCCAATACGCAAGAGAAAGAACGTTCTCCCAAGCATTGAGGAAATTACACAAATTGCTAAGAGCTGCACACAATGCAAGAGTTGCCAACGTAACTGCCCACAAGACTTCGCAATTCCAGCAGCCATGAACGCAGCTGCAAAAGGCGACCTAAGCCTACTTGAAGACCTTTATGAAACCTGCATTGGATGCGGAAGATGCGAAGAAGCATGCCCACAGAAAATCATGATACACAGCCTCACCATTAAAGCCGGCGAAAAAGCAATGTACGCAGAAAATAACCTGTGCCGCGTAGGCAGAGGCCAAGTCTCAGACGTCGAAATACGAAACGTCGGTAGCCCAATTGTCCTCGGAGAAATTCCAGGCATAGTTGCAATCGTAGGATGCAGTAACTATCCAAAAGGCGGCAAAGACGTGTATGACATCGCGAGAGAATTTGCAAGCAGAAGATACATCGTAGCATTATCAGGTTGCTCCGCAATGTCCGCAGGTAGCTACCGCAACAGCGACGGCCAAACACTCTATGAAGAATTCCCAGGCGGGTTTGAAGCTGGAGGAGTCCTCAACACAGGTTCATGCGTATCAAACGCACACATCGCAGGAGCAGCAATCAAAGTAGCAAACATTTTCGCAAAACGCCCACTAAAAGGCAACTACGAAGAGATCGCAGATTACATACACAACCGTCTTGGCGCGGTCGGTTTAGCTTGGGGTGCATATTCACAGAAAGCAGCTGCAATCGGCGCAGGCTTCTGGCGTTTAGGTATACCAGTTCTGGTCGGTCCACATGGCAGCAAATACAGACGTATGCTTCTTGGCAGAAAAGAAGACCCAGAAAACTGGATGGTTTACGATGCACGTACAGGCGATAAAGTGAATGTTGGTCCAGCACCAGAACATCTCTTTAATGTAGCTGAAACTAAAGAGGAATGTATGGTTGCAATCGCAAAACTTTGCATCAGACCAAACGATACCTGGAAAGGACGCAGCATAAAACTAAGCCACTATGTTGACTTGAGCAAACGATACATGGGAGTTATGCCAGATGACCTACATCTGTTCGTTAGAACAATGGCTGATGTCCCAATGACGATGAAGGATGAATTCGCAAAGATACTTGCAGACCACAACTGGAAAGAAACAATAATTCCGGACCCAACGTTGCTTCCAAGAATGGTCCGAAAAATGAAGGAATAATGGAGGAGAAAAAGATATGTCCTGTGAACCATGGCAATGTGCAGAAGTAGCAACAAGTAAAAAAGCAAATCCAATTCAAAAACCCGAGATAGCCGTAGCAATGATCAAAAAAGCCTCTCGCCCCCTGCTTATTGTAGGCAGCAACGTTACCGAACGTTGGATGGAAGGCAAACAAGCAATCGAATACATCATCGACCTCGCAAACGCATCTAAAATTCCAGTAGTAGCAACAGCCCACATGGTCGGTGAATTCATAAAAAGAGGCTATAACCCAGCAGCATTCATGAATGCAATGGAAATAAGTCAACGCGTCGGAGACCCATCTTGGCAAGGCTTAGACGGCAAAGGACACCCAGACCTTGTTATCTATGTAGGCATGCCCTATTACATGGAAGCACTTATCCTTGCGGGACTCAAACATTTTGCACCAGACCTCAAAACAATGACCCTTGACAACATGTACCATGTCCACGCAAGTTGGTCTTTCCCCAACGCAACCCTAGAAGAGTGGGCTGCAAACCTTACAGTAATGACACAGAAATTTAATGGAGGAAATTAAAAAAAATGTCTATGTTTAAAGATATACCTGTTGAAGTTGGCGTAATATTCGAAGGCGAACGTATCCGAAGAAATGACATGCAAGTTGAACTCGGCGGTCCGACAGTCAAACAAAAGTTTGAGCTGGCAAAAGTAAAACCCATGAATGAAGTCGAAGATGGAAAAATCACCATCATCGGCCCAGACCTAAAAGACCTAAAAGAAGGCGGCGCTTATCCATTCGGAATCCTTGTTGAAGCTGCAGGATCAAAACTTGACCAAGGCCTTGAAGGTGTCATTGAAAGACGTATCCATGGTTACTTAAACTATATCGAGGGCTTCATGCACCTAAACCAACGTTATGACCTCTGGATACGCATAGGCAAAAAATCCTTCCAAAAAGGCTTAAACAGCTTTGAACCAATCGGCAAAGTTCTCTACCGCCTATTCAAAAGTGAATTGCCAATTATTGAAAAAGTACAAATTACCTTCATAACAGACCCAGCAAAAATAGATGAATTCTATCCCGAAGCGCTCCAAGCATACGAGTCTCGTGACGCAAAAGCAAGAGGACTCAAAGACTCAGAAGTTGACACATTCTACGGCTGTGCTCTATGTCAATCATTCGCACCAAGCCACGTTTGCATAATAACACCACAAAGATACAGCAACTGCGGCGCAATCAGCTGGTTTGACGGCAAAGCCTCAGCAAGCATCGATCCAAAAGGCCCAGTTTTCGCTATTCCAAGAGGCGAAATGATCAACGAAGAGAAAGGTGAATTCTCAGGCGTCAACGAAGCCGCCAAGAAACGCACCATGGGCGAAGTTCAGCAAGTTTGGCTATACACAGCATTTGATCACCCACACACTTCATGCGGATGCTTCGAAGCAGTAACCTTCTACATCCCTGAAGTCGACGGCTTAGCAGTGGTTAACAGAAGCTTCAAAGGCGCAGCAGTAAACGGCTTACCATTCAGCACAATCGCCGACTCAGCAGCAGGCGGAAGACAAATCGACGGATTCCATGGGATGTCCATCGAATACATGAGAAGCAAGAAATTCTTCGCAGCAGACGGTGGATGGAACCGCATCGTTTGGGTACCTAAAGAAGTTAAAGAAAAAGTAAAAGACTTCATACCCGCAGAACTCGTTGACAAAATAGCCACTGAAGAAACTGCAAAGAACATTGATGAACTCAAAGCATTCCTAAAGGAAAAGAATCACCCAGTAGTAGCAAAATGGGAAGCAGAAGCAGCACCTGAACCAGAAGCACAAGCAATCCAAGTTAACGAAGAAGCAGCAGGCACAATGATGCCAGTAGCAACTGCAGGATCATTGCCCATAATGGCCGGCGGATTCAAAATCATACTTAAAGACGCAAAAATCTACGCAAACAAAGTAATTATAACAACCGTCAAAAGCGACAAAGAGAACAAAGACAAACGGTGATCGCTACGCCCCAAAACGACAACGACAAAAAGAAAGACAATGAGGCTCTAAAACTTAGCGACGACCTGCTTGAAGCGCTGGCCAAATTCCAACAAATTGAGCTGGAAGATTTCCAGATGGATGTCAAAGACTTAGAAATACTCTTTGAACCTGGAATGGCTGGGCAAATAATGCCTAAACTTAAGCTTCCAGGAGCAATAGCTGGCGGAAAGCCGCTCTCAATGCTACAAGTACCTTTCATTCCACCAATTGAAACATACCCAAACAAAATTGCTGAAGTAACACTTGGGGCAACAAGAAAAGACGGCGGCACACGCGGAAAATCACTCACCATCGGCGGAGAAGTTTCTCCCGCTTTCTACACTTTTGAACGTCCAATGCCACACAAACCAATCATCACCTTAGACGTTTTCGACATGGAAGTTCCACTAAGCAAAGCAGTCAAGATGCACGTTAAAGACGTCGTCGGTGACCCAGCGGCTTGGGCAAAACTTGCAGTCGACAAATTCGGTGCAGATATGGTTACTATGCACTTAATCAGTGTTGACCCACTACTCAAAGATGCATCACCCACAGACGCATGCAAAACAATCGAGAAGGTCCTTCAAGCGGTAGATGTACCCTTAGTCATCGGCGGATGTGGAGACCCAGTTAAAGACACAGCTGTCTTCGAAGAAGTATGTGCACAATTTCCAGGTGAACGCTTCTTAATCAGTTCCGTCACACGCGACATGGACGTCGAAAAATGTGCGAAATTCATCAAGAAAGCAGGCCACGCAATCCTTTCATTCACACCCATGGACCTCAACTTAGCACGGGAGCTCAATAGACGCCTCTACGACTATGTTGGTAAAGAAGACATTATCATGGACTTAACCACCGCAGCACTTGGCTACGGTTTAGACTATGCATTTACAAACATGGAACGCGCAAGAATAGGTGGCTTAATGGGCGATGTAGAGCTAGCACAACCAATGTCCTCAGGTACAACAAACGCTTGGGCAGCACGTGAAGCATGGCTAAAAATGTCAGCTGAATGGGAACCACGCGAGTTAAGAGGTCCACTTTGGGAAGTAACCACTGCACTAACGCTATTGCTTGCTGGCGTTGACTTATTCATGATGATGCACCCAGCAGCCGTAAAAACACTCAAAGACGTCACAAACTACCTGACAAGCGCTAAAAAAGCAGACCCATCAAAATACGCAAATTGGGTCACGATAAAAGCTTAAGGAGACATGATTGATATGGCAGAAAAGAAAAAAGGCGGATTAAAAGAACTTAGCCCTATAACAATTTACAAGAGCTTGCCAAAAATTAACTGCAAAGAATGCGGCGTCGACAACTGCATGGCATTTGCAACAAAAATAGTCAATCGCGAAGTTGAACTTGACAGTTGCAAACCACTCCTCAAACCAGAAAACGCCAAATCCTATGCAATACTCAAAGAACTACTAAAACCCGCAGTGAAAGAAGTTATTGTTGGCATCGGCGACAAAGCAAAGAAAATCGGCGGCAAACTTGTCATGTACCGCCACGAATTCACATATAAGAACCCAACCGCAATCGCAATTGATGTAACCGATGAAATGCCTGAACAAGAAATAGTTACACGTGTACAAAAAACAGAAAACTTTACCTTCGAATACATCGGCAACACACTAAAACTAGACATGGTAGCCGTCAGATGTACCTCAGAAGACCCAGAAAAATTCAAAGCAGCCGTCAAAAAAGTCTCAGAAACCACCAAACTACCTATGATACTTTGCACTTTAAACCCTGCAATAGCTGAAGTAGGCTTAATGGCAGCGCCAAAAGCACGACCACTCCTTTACGCGGCAAACGCAACTAACTGGAAAGATATGGCAGAACTCGCCATGATGTATGATTGCCCACTAGTCGCATCCTCACCGAACGACCTAACCACTCTGGTTTCGATTGCAAAAACCTTGATGGTTTACGGCGTAAAAGACATAGTTTTAGACCCAGGCACTTTTATCAACGAAGGCCTACCTGACACAATTAACAACTTTACAATGCTTCGCAGAGCAGCAACCAAAGGCGGCGACGAATTAGCCGGCTTACCCCTCTTAGGTGTTCCAATGGTTGCTTGGATGGACAAAGGCGACACAGCAGACGACCTGATCAAATGGCGAGAAGCATACGTAGCTTCAATGCTTATTGTTCGCTATGCAGATGTTCTTATAATGCATGGTAACGACGGATGGGCATTACTTCCAACTACAGTGTTGCGCCAGAACATTTACACTGATCCACGCAAACCAGTCGCAGTTGCTCCAGGACTCAAAGTGTACGGTACACCAGACGAAAACTCACCAGTCATGTTCACCACCAACTTTGCCTTAACATACTACACTGTAGCCTCAGACATCGAAAGCAACAAACTTAACGCCTATCTAATTGTGGTTGAAACAGAAGGCTCAGCAATCGACAGCGGAGTTGCAGGACGCAAACTAACAGCAGAACGAGTTGCAGACGCAATCAAAGCATCAGGCATAGAAAGCAAAGTCAAACACCGCAAACTCATCATCCCAGGCAAAGCATCAAGAATCAGCGGCGAAATCGAAGAACTCAGCGGCTGGAAAGTACTGGTTGGTCCACGCGACAGCAGTGAGATACCCAAATATCTCATTGAAAAATGGCAACCATAAAAAAAACAATCTTTTCTTTCTTTATTTTTTAATTTTTTAGCTTAAACCTGTAATTTTCATACTAGTTAATTAATGAAATTTTTTTTACAAGAGATTTAAGTGCACGTTGAATGTAACTCCATAGTAAAGGTATCTGGTGATCTGAATGGAAGAGTTGCTTGATAGGATAACCGTTGATCCCGATGTTCTATTCGGAAAGCCCATTATAAGGGGAACTCGAATTCCAGTATACTTTATCGTAGAACTTGTAGCTAATGGTATAGCAACTGACGAAATACTCAAAGAATATCCGCGACTAAAAGAAGAAGATATCAAAGCAGCGCTACTTTATGTTTCTAACCTTGTAGAAAACGAAGTAATAATCACTTTATAAAAAAGAAAATCTGAGACCATTCAAGTAAGCTTTTTAATATTTTGCTTCATTTTTACTTACGTGACGTAAGTAACTTATGGGACGTACGTTTCTGGGTGCAGCAAATTAGTTTTAATCAAGTTTTTATTTTAGTTTGAGAATTGGGTTAGTGGTGATTTTTTGGATCATACAATTGTGCATTTTGAAATTCCAGCCAACGATATAGAAAAAATCAAAAAATTCTATATAGACTTGTTTGGTTGGACCATGAATAAGTATCCCGGACCCACGACCTACTACCTTATTGGAACTGTTCCTGTGGATGAAAAAACAATGATGCCTATTCGACCAGGCGTTAATGGCGGATTATTCAACAAAAAAGACGCTACAATGCCTGACATGGCTAAACCTATAAACTACATTTCGGTTGAATCAGTTGAGGAATACAGCAAAAAGATTGAAGCACTTGGGGGAAAGATTGTTGTGCCAAAGATGGAGATTCCAGGGTTAGGCTGGTGGGCTTTGGCATTGGATCCTGAAGGCAACCACTTCGGCATACTCGAATACAAGCAAAAATAAGGGCAATTCTTTCGAACATATTTTCTTTCATGAGGTTAGACGAAGAGGACGCGGTGCTCCTGCCATCCTTCCTTCTTCTACCAAGAGAAGAACAACACCCGGTGCTACCACCAACTGTTGTTGTTCTACCAACGAAAAATGCTTTTTTGGATTGTTGAAATAGTAACAAGATGAGTCCATTCAGACTTCTTCGTGTTTTAATAAGCAATAGAAACCGCTGACTTCCGCAACAGATGTAATGAATGCTCATCTGTAATCCAAAAGTATCTTGGGCGGAGGCGCATCAGGGACATTCGATCTATGAAGCATCAAATCTGCAGAAACCTCCCCAACATTATTCATGTGGTTTAGTTCCTATTATGTCAAAAACATCATTGTTTTTAGCTAAATATGTACTAAAAGCTGATAAACCCCTTCTTGCACTACCATGCATTATTACGCGGGAAGGGACCAAAAATGGGCTGTGGTATCTTTGGCGCAATAAACTATGAAAATCAACCTGTCTTTCCATATGTTTATTGGGGGTTACGTGCTCAAAACCATCGAGGGCACCAATCGCATGGATTTCTTACTTATAGTGATAAAGAATTTTTTACATACAAAAACTTAGATTTAGTTCCTAAAGTAAAAAATGACGCCATAAAAGAATGGTTTGGTCGTCTCCCTGGATCAATAGGCATCGGCAACGTCAGATACACAACCTCAGGCAAATGCGACGATGTATCCATAATACAAGGCACCCAACCAGTTGTAGCCACAATAGACGGCATAAAACTTGCGCTTTCATTTAACGGCAACATAGTTAACACGGTGCCATTGAAAAAAGAAATGTTCGAAAACTTCCCAGATTTTGTTTACAGTTGCGACTCCGACATTGTATGCAACAAAATGCTTCTAGCCCTAAAACAAGGCAAAGACTTACCGTCAGCAGCCAAAGAGGTTATGGAAAGTTTAGACGGCGCATTCTCTGTAACAGGCATAACGGGAGAAGGCGACTTTTTCGCTTTCAAAGACCCTCATGGAATAAAACCCTTATGTGCAGGACATGACCCTGCAGGTAAAACCTACGCTTTTTCCTCAGAAACAGTAAGTTTAGACATGAACAGTTTTGTAAGAGATTTTGAATTAAAACCAGGCGAACTCGTAACAGTTTCAAAAGACGGTTTCAAACGCATCCAAATAATACAAAATCCTCGCCCAGCATTCTGCACTTTTGAATACGCTTATTTTGCCAGACCAGATTCAAGGTTCAACGGCAAATACGTATATGAAATCCGAGAAGATTTCGGCAGAAACATCGTAAAAGAAAACCCAGACGTAGTAAAAGAAAGTGACATTATTCTCTCTGTGCCCGAAACCGGCGATGACTCCGCAATGGGTGTCCATGAAGCTTCAGGTTTAAGATGGGAACGGGCATCAAGACGACACCGCTATGTTACTGAACGAGCTTTTATTCTTCTAAATGTCGAGCGTTTCTCCACCATTGATAAAAAAATTAACATTTTAGGCTCCAAAGTAAATGGAAAACGAGTAATCATAACCGAAGATAGCATAGTCAGAGGCGACACAACAAAAGTAATAATTGACAAATTACGGAAAGCTGGCGCCAAAAAAGTTTATGTCTTCGTCACTTTCCCCAGAATTATTGGGCCATGCTTCTACGGCATTGACATGTCAACCTATGGTCAACTTGTAGGTTCAAGACATGATGCAGAAGGAATAGCTAAAATCATAGGTGCAGACGGCGTATGCTATCAATCCCACGAAGCATTAATTGCAGCAACAGGTCAAACAAAGGACCACCTCTGTTTAGCCTGCATCAACGGAGAGTACCCAACTCCTTGTGCACAAAAAATGGCTGACGTTATGAAACAAAGATTCTTAGCTGGTTATCAAGAAAAATCAAGAATCTATGAATCAGAAGAAGTTCAGGCATAAATACAGTGGCAAAGCAAATTAAGCGTCCTATCTATTTTCTATGTATAACGGTGTATCTCTAATGGAAAAAATAGGTGTCCTAGTTGTTTCTTACGGTGCAAGAGAAGTTGCTATGGTTGACGCACTATTGCAAAGCACAAAATATCTAGTAGACCTCTACATAGCCGATAAACAACTTAACCCATTCAACGCAGAAAAAGCCACTAAACATTTAGTCATCCCAAACCTTGACGTTCAAGAAATCGCTAAATTCGCTGAAACAAACAAAGATAACATTGACTTCGTCTTGGTAGGCTCCGAGAAGCCTATCATTGAAGGCCTTCGCGACATAATCGAGCAACGTACAGGCATTCCAGTTATTTGTCCAAAACAAAAGTATGCCATTGAAGATAGCAAAGTTGCGCAACGGGAACTTTTTGCAGAGATCGCTCCAGAAGCTAACCCGCGCTTCAAAGTTTTCCACCCAGCCGACTACAAAGGCAAAGATGTTAAAACTGATGTTTACAATTGGCTAGACGAATTAAAAAACCAAGCTGTAGTTAAGCCCGACAAGACCGCTTTGGGAAAAGGCGTCGGGGTCTGGGGAGACCACTTTTCCAATCGAGAACAGCTTTTTGAACACTTCATGTCCAACTTTCAGTATGGCTCAGTTATAATAGAGGAAAAGATTGATGGGGAAGAATCCAGTTTCATGGCTTTCTGCGACGGCAAACACTTCATACCCTTGCCAGATACCCGCGATTATAAACGAGCGTTTAATGCCGATAAAGGTCCGAACACTGGCGGCATGGGCTCCTATAAGGACGCAGACGATAAACTACCTTTCTTAACCGCTCAAGAGCATGAACAGGAATTGGCTTTGGCCCAAAAAATTTTTCGAGGCTGGGAATCCAGAATTAACGATGATTTAGCGCTAAGAGGCGTGCCCATCTACCTTGCGTTTATGCACACAGGTGAAGGCATCAAAATCCTGGAAAACAATAGCCGCCCAGGCGACCCAGAAATAATTAACCTTCTTCCATTAATCAAAAGCGACTTTGTCGAATTATGTCTAAACATGATTGAAGGCAGCTTGGCAGGTGTAGAAATGGAAAAGAGTGCTTCAGTCTTGACCTACAAGGTTCCATCCAGCTACGGTGGTCACGCAGATGTTTTCTACAAAAAATTTAAGAGAAACGATGTCAAAACTCCAGTCGATTTGTCCAAAGCTTACGCGTTAAGAATAAAATATGGTAACAACATCCGCATTTATCCCGGGTCTTTGGAAATCAGAGATGGCAAAAACTACGCTCTAACATCCCGTGCCATAGGCGTTTTAGGCATCGGCAAAAGCATCGAAGAAGCTCGCGAAATCAGCCAAGAAGGTGCCAAAGCAATTAAGGGCGGAGCATTATGGAATCGAACAGATATTGCCTCTAAACATCATATTGCCAAAAGTGTAACGCATATGGAGAACTTGAGGCACAAAGTGTGAAACGCATTTTCATATCAGACTGTGAAGGGCCAATCTCAAAAAACGACAACGCTTTTGAGTTAGCGGCAAATTTTATTCCAAACGGCGACACACTATTTTCTAACATCAGCAAATATGATGATGTTTTAGCGGATATTCTTAAGAAGCCAGGCTACTCAGCCGGCGGCACTTTGAAGCTTATTTTGCCTTTCTTTAAAGCTTATAATGTCACTGATAAGCAGATGGATGAGTTCTCCGAAAACAACATCGTTTTGATCGCTAACAGTAGACACACTCTGCATCAAGTTCAAACGGTAGCCGAAGCCTTCATTGTTAGCACCAGCTATGCACACTACATCAAAGCTCTCTGCAAAGCAACCGAATTTCCCTACAAAAACACTTACTGCACCAAAGTAAGCCTCGATAGATGCCCAATTACTCCGAAAGAAAAAGATCGCTTAAAACAAATAGCGCAAGAAATTTCGAACATGAAACTGATCGACCTGCCACAGTCCGCAAGAACAATTGAGGATTTCTCGCAAGGCGATCAGGCACTTATTCAACGTTTGGACGAGATTTTCTGGAGCGAAATCCCCCAGATGTTTGTTGGCAAATTCCTTGCTGATGTGGTTACGGTTGGTGGGGAACAGAAAGCTGAGGCAATCCGTGATGTTGTTAAGCGTTTAGATGCAGATTTAGCGGACGTAATGTATGTAGGCGACTCAATAACCGATGTGGAAGCATTCAAATTTGTCCGTGACAACGGCGGCTTAACAATATCTTTTAACGGCAACAACTATGCAATCAAGAATGCTGAAGTAGCAGTTATCGCAGAAAGTAACCTTGTAACAGCGGTTATTGCTGATTTGTTCTGTAAATTCGGGAAAGAAGTAGCAATCAATGCTCTGCAATCTTGGGGGTTTCCAGCACTAGAATTTAGTGAAGCAGATACTGTTTTGCTTAAACAGTTGTCAAGTGTGTATCCTGATGGGTTGCCTAAAGTTCAAATAGTAACATCTCAAAATATGGAATCACTTGTGAAGGAAAGCAGTGAGTTTAGAAAGAAGGTTCGTGGAGTAGCCATTGGGAGACTTGGATAAATGACAAAAGCGCCAATAGAGGATACGTTTGCTGAAGCGTTTACTGGACTGTTTTGTCGAGTAATCGTAACTGCAGGTGACCAAGAGACTCTCCAAAAGGCAGCTGAAGACTCAACTGCAACCCCTTCTGTTGTTATAGGCAGAACGGAAGGTGGAGTAGAAAAATACCTTACACCACAAGAAACGCCCGACAAACGCCACGGTGCAATTTTGCAGTTCTGGGGAGAAATAAACCCAAACAAAACTTTCGAGCAATCCCTAAAAAAGTTCGAAACCGAACTTTCATATCGCATCCGCCAAGATATCCTCGTTAAGCCCTTTACAGCCGTGTATGATGCTCTGCCAAAGGCGGAAGGCAAACTGGATATGATGGAGACGGTTGGACATTGTGGCGACGGCTACGAATGGGTAGAAAAAAGATATGACAGAGAAATTATCGTAGTTCCCATAATGGTTCCAGATTTTATCATAGAGCATTATCTCGGTTATGCAAAAGGAATTATGGGTGGAAATTTTTGGGTTATGTGTAAAACAAAACAAGCGCTAAAACTAGCAGGAGAGAAAGCTTTAGCGGCAATCCATAACGTGGAGGGGGTTGTTACACCATTTGATGTTTGCTCGGCAGGCTCAAAACCAGAAACCCATTTTCCAAAAATCGGACCAACAACTAACCACCTCTATTGCCCCTCTCTCAAGAAGCTACTTGGCAAAGAATCCCTTGTTCCCGAAGGCGTCGAATACATAGCGGAAATAGTCTATGACGGCATATCCTTAGATGCGATTAAACAGGCTACAAAAGCCGGAATCGAAGCTGTTTTATGCATTGAAGGTGTGGTGAAGATTTCCGCTGGTAATTACGGCGGCAAATTAGGCGAATACAAAATCCCTTTAAAGGAGTTATTTTAAATGACCAAATTTGACGTGGTCGGTTTTGGTGCGCTAAATGTTGATATGCTCTTCAAAGTGAATCGACTAGCCGGACCCGAAGAAGAAAGCTTCACCGAAGATTATACTGAGGTATGCGGTGGCTCAGCCGCAAACACGATAGTTGGACTAGCCCGTCTTGGCTGCAAAACAGGATTCATCGGAAAAGTAGCCAATGACCGAGAAGGCAAAATGCAAATTGACTGTTTCACCAAAGAAAACGTCGATACCACTGGCATTATTGAGACAACGAAAGGCAGAAGCGGCTCAGTAATGGGTTTTGTGGACAAAAAAGGCGCAAGAGCTTTGTACATTAACTCAGGTGTCAACGACACAATTGAACCTAGAGAAATCAATTACAGCTATCTTTCTCAAACAAAAATTGTGCATTTTTCGTCATTTGTCGGAGAAAAATCACTTCGAGCACAAAAAAAGCTCTTAGCCGCGTTACCCAACGATATAAAAATCAGCTTTGATCCAGGCTCAGTATATGCGCAGAAAGGTTTTGCAGCTATTGAGCCGATAATAAGAAGTTCTTATGTTTTGATGCCTAACGCGATTGAACTTGAACTTTTAACTGGAGAACCAGATTACCGAAAAGGCGCTGATTTAATGCTTGATGCTGGCGTTAAAATTGTAGCAATTAAACTCGGCGAAAAAGGTTGTTACCTCACGGATGGCCAAGAGCAGCTCTTAGTAGAACCCTTCAAAGTAAAAGCAGTCGATACTACAGGTGCAGGCGACGCTTTTTGCGCTGGTTTCCTCTATGGCATAATCAACAAAAAAAGCCTCTACGAATGCGGGCAGATAGCGAATTTTGTGGCTTCCAGAAGCGTTATGGCGATGGGTGCCCGCGCAGGCTTGCCCTACGCTAAAGACTTAGCATTTCTTTACTAGATTATCAATTATGCTTTGGAAGATTAATTTTCCATCGCCGTATTGCAGCATCTTTTGCTTAAGTGTCCAATTGGGCTGTTGCCACCAATACATAGCCCTTTCTGGGTGAGGCATTAAACCAAAAATGTTTCCTTCCTTGTTACATATGCCCGCAATGTCGTAAGTGGAGCCGTTGGGATTGATTGGATATTTGTTGTCTGCAATGTTGCCGTTTTGATCGCAGTACCGGAAAACCACCATGTCATTATCAATTAGTTTTGTAAGCATTTCTTTTTCTTTTTCCTTGGGAAACAGTAATCTGCCTTCTCCGTGGGCAATAGGCATCTTGAGCACTTTGCCTGTAGTAATTTTGTCTGTAAAAATGCATTTGCCCTTATTTTCTTGTTTGAGATAAATCCATTGGCACTTGAAACCCGCTGGTTCGTTGGTAGTCAATGTAGCTTCTGGGTAGATGCTTAATCCCTCCAAGCCTGGAAGTAAACCATACTCAACCAATATTTGGAAGCCGTTGCATATGCCAAGGATTGGTCTACCTTCGTCAATGAAGGTTTCCATTTCTTTGCCCAATTTGGCAGATAGGTGCCTTGCAAAAATAACTCCTGAACGCACGTAATCTCCAAATGAGAAGCCCCCTGGAAAAACCAACACGTGATAATCCAAGAGGTTTTTGCGTTTGATAAGTTCGTTAACATGCAAAATCTCTGATTGAACCCTTAACTCCAGAAAAGCTCGTTGAGTCTCTGCATCGCAGTTGGTTCCACCCACGCGCATAACGCAGACTTTGATTTCTTGTTGATTCATTTAGACTTCCCCACTTAAGGTTTTTTTCCAGCAGGATCGCAGCTCAGCAATTGAAGCGACAACTACTGTTTTCTGGTTAAATCCGTGTATAACCAGTTTTTCTTCTTTGGTTACCTTGCCGATTTGAGCACACATTTTGCCCCTCATTAATGAGTCAAATTTTTTCTTGTCTTTTTCTGCAACTTCCATAAGGAAACGGCTATTTGACTCGGAAAACAACGTAAAATCATTGCGCTCTAATGGTTTACCCGGCATTTTGCTCAAATCTATTTCTAAGCCAAGGCCACCTGCAAAAGCCATCTCTGCCGCCGCCACTGCCAATCCTCCTTCTGAGAGGTCATGGCATGATTTCACTAATCCTCCATCGATTGCTTTAGTTACAACTTTGAAGGTTCGTTTGGCTTTACCGCCTTTGACTTTAGGTACGTTTGCGCCTAAGTAGCCTTTGAGTTTGTAGTATTCTGAACCGCCAAGTTCATTGAACGTTTCCCCAATAATGTAGAGTAGATTATCAGGGGCTTTCAAATCCATAGAGGTGGTTGATTCAATATTTGGAATAACGCCTACGGCTGTAATGAGAAGTGTTGGTGTGACGGGACCCAAAGGAGATTCGTTGTAGAGGCTGTCCTTTCCTGAGATAAACGGCGTCTTAAATGCAGTTGCAAAGTCATAGCATGCTTCACAAGCTCTGACCAGTGAGCCAAGGCGTTCTGGTTTCTCAGGATTTCCCCAAGTAAAATTATCCAGCAATGCAATTCTTCTTCCACCCACAGCTATGTTATTTCGCACTGCTTCATCAATAGCTGAAGCTGCCATCCAGTAAGCATCAATCTTCCCATAATTCGGATTCATGCCACAAGAAATTGCCAAGCCTTTCCAAGAATCATCCAACGGCTTAAGTACGGCGGCATCGTTTGGTCCCGCATACTCTCCCTGCAAAGGCTTTAGAGTGGTGTTCCCTTTTACTTCATGGTCGTAAGTGCGTATTACGCTTTCTTTGCTTGCAATATTTGGCGCGGATAGAAGTTGCTTTAGGACCTCGGTTAGATTTTCTGGTTCTAAAAACTCAGGTTCCGCAAAAGTTTGGGTTTCAATAATTGCAGTTTTCATGCTTTCGCATGGATTAAACAGAAACGCCATATCCATATCTGCAACTTTTTCACCGCCATAATTCAACTGTAGACGCCGATCAGTAGTTAATTTGCCAATTGCTGTGGCCGCAACATCTTCTTTCTCAAAAACTGACATAACCCTTTCAAGATTTTCTGGCGGCACGGTTATGAGCATTCTTTCTTGGGATTCTGAAATGTAAATTTCCCATGGAGCCAAACCTTGATACTTCAACGGCACCTTTCCAAGATCAACGCTTACTCCACAATCAAATCTTTCACCAGTTTCACCAACAGCAGAAGACAAGCCGCCTCCGCCAAGGTCCGTTGTCGCCGACGCCAGTTGCAAATCCCGGATCTCTATTATTGCCCGCTTAACTTTCTCCTCCTCAATTGGATCTGCAATCTGAACAGCTGGACGGGAAATTTCCTCCGATTTCTCTGTTAACTCAGCTGAGGCGAAGGTTACGCCGTGGATGCCGTCGCGTCCAGTCTTTCCTCCTGCCAAAACAATGATGTGTTCTGGTTTAGCATTTTTTGTGAATTTGTTTAAAGGTAAAAGTCCGATGCACCCGCAATACACAGTGACGTTTCCAGTGTAGCTTTCATCAAAATATATAGCTCCATTTACGGTTGGGATGCCCATGTTATTGCCGTATGCGCTGATGCCAGCTGTGACACCCATGTAGACGTACTTTGGATGTTTAACACCTGCAGGAAGCTTACTATAATCATAATCAAGTGGTCCGAAGCCTAAAACATCTGTACATGCAATTGGGTCAGCCCATACTCCAAGGATATCTCGAATTACACCGCCAACACCTGTTGCCGCGCCGCCAAACGGCTCCACTGCAGAAGGATGGTTGTGGGTTTCAACTTTAGCGGCTATCCCATAGCCTTTGTCAAATTTTACGATACCAGCATTATCTTCAAAAACGCTAAAACACCAGGGCGAGTTGATTTCTTTTGTTGCTTTTGCGATATAGGTTTTAAATAGGCTGTCAATTTCTTTGCCGTCGACTTTGATTTTTCCTTTGAAGGTTTTGTGGCAGCAGTGCTCTGACCATGTTTGGCT
Organism: Candidatus Bathyarchaeota archaeon; assembly: GCA_003164295.1. Classification (GTDB taxonomy): domain Archaea; phylum Thermoproteota; class Bathyarchaeia; order Bathyarchaeales; family Bathycorpusculaceae; genus Bathycorpusculum. Next base: position 97,044 of record PLTA01000039.1, on the reverse strand, counting down.
GATGGTTTGCAGTTCCAGATCTGTTGGATTTCTGCCTTCTCTTTCGAAGTACGTTTTGATATTTCTCATTTCTTCTAAGCTTAAACCCAACGCTAACTCACTGCTGATTTCGGTGAGCTGTTGATCGGTGGCTTTAGCTAAATTTGCTTCGAAAAGTTGGTAGCTTGCTTCGCGGTGGATGAAGAGGTTAGAGTTCATTTCTGCCCCTCAACAGTAATGATGTAATTGTCTTTGGTGGGATTTGCTAAAAGGCGTTTACTCATTTCTTCAGCTTTTGCCTCAGCTTCTTTGACTGACTCTGCTTCAAGAATTACAGCGTAAACCTTGCTAATGTCGACGGTTTCTACTTTATAGCCGAGTTCTTTTAGTAAATGAGCGGTTGTTTCCCCTTCAGGGTTGCTGTGACCTGGTTTTAATCTGACCTCTATTTTCACGCGGTATTTCATAATGCCTTTAATTTGCTTACAAGATTTAAAGACTTTCCACAGAAAAAAAGCAAAACTTTAGGTTAAAACCATCTTTTTATTTAGGTACTTTATTTCCACCATCTGTTTGTCAGTTACTTTGCCTATTATCTCAGCCTTTATGCTATTTGTGCTAATATCTTGTTCGAGCGTGTTCATCGCTTTATCAGTCTCTGTTTTATCGACAATTATGCCAAAACCCCAACCCATGTTAAAAGTCTTGAACATTTCCTCATCCGTAATTGTGAAACCAAGTTCAGATGCTGTCCTCTGAAGTAACCCAAATATTGGCTGTGGTTTGAAGTTGTTGAATTCGAAACCTATCCCTGGCGAGACATTAGCAAGATTGTTAAATTTCATGTAAGCGTCGCCTGTTATGTGTACAGCTGCTTTGACTTTTACTTCACTGGCTAGTTTAAGCAACGGTTTTACATAGATTTTTGTTGGTTCAAGAGCTTCAAGAACTATTTCTCTGTCTAAACCTGCTGGTTTATCGTTGGGCAAGAATTTTCCACCCCAATGCTTAAACAGAATTTTTCTCGCCATTGTTATGCCATTACTGTGCAACCCACTACTGGCTAGTCCTATGATCGGGTCACCTGGTCTGATATTTTCTCCTGTTATGATCTCTGATTTTTCAACTTGACCCACTGAAGCAACAACCATGTCAAACCCAGCATTTTCAGCTAAGCCCTTTATTATTTCAGCTACGTCGCCTGTTTCTCCATTAGTGACTGGGCACTCCGATTCAGCTGCACCTTGAATAATTCCTTTCAGCCATTCTTTTACAAGCTGAGGGTTACTTTCTTGTGCATGTATATTATCTGCAATTGCAAGAGGTTTAGCTCCTGATCGAATTACATCGTTAACAACCATAGCAACTGCATCAATCCCTATTGTGTCATATTTCTGGGCTAATTGCGCTAAGAGAACTTTGGTGCCTACTCCCTCAATTTCAAGGTCCATAAACAAGTTTTCTGAGATCGGGAAAATGTTGCCATATGGTAAATGCATTACGCCGTTAAAGCGGCTGTACTTGTAGGTTTCATGGAGGTTTTTTAATGCTTTTTTGGATTCAACACGTTGTTTTCGGTTTACGCCTGCATCTGTATAAGTGTAATTTTTCGGCAAAGCTGTTCTCCTCGGTACTCTTTCTTGTTAGTTAGAGATAACGCTTATGCTTGCTCGGATATCAAAGGAAAGAAATTAATTTTTTTAAAATTAAGAGTTAATTTGGGCTAAAAAAAGCGGTAAAAAGTGTGTTAAGCATTCCGCAGATAAGAACCAATATATCGGGCAAAGCCAAAAATAAACAAGCTTATACACAAAAATGTTTGCGGTCGTAGTCTAGCTTGGTAGGACATCAAAGCGTTGCCTTTGGTAACGTTGTGTAAGCTTCCCAAGCTGATGACCCGGGTTCAAATCCCGGTGACCGCACCATAATTCAGTGTCAAAACCATTTTTTGCCGATCTTATTGAGTGATCGTATCCCTCTTAGTGAAGGGAAGCTTCGACTGCATAGTAAGTTAATTCTGCGAAACTTTTCTGACGCTATTAGGCTGTCTTTAGAATTTTCTGATCATTTTACCGATTTTTCTAATCTTTTCACGTTCCAAAATGTATTTTTCCAGAGTTACACTAAAGCATGTTAAAGTATGTTGAAAGGCGCAATAAGCTGTTTCCAGAAAAAATCATTTGCTTTATTAGATTCTTCTTGGCGTTTCTTCGAAAATCAAGAAACAAACTGGGTATTTTAGCCATTTTATTTAAAAAATTGGCAATTATTTTTATTGTTTTGGTATAATCTAGCAAGATTTAAATGCGCTTAGGGTCGACTCGGTTACTGTAAAAATTAAGGAGAGAAAAGAAAAACGGCAAACAAAAATAAAAGCAAAATTGCAACAATTTCTTTGATCGTAATATTAACGCTTTCAATAGGCGCTTCATTGGCTTCATTACAACCAACTAACGCACATACACCTGCATGGTCAATCCCAACCTACGCATATATTCAGGCTGTACCTAACCCAGTGGGTGTAGGTCAAGCAGCACTTGTGTATATGTGGATTGACAAGATAGCGGATGGCGCAGAACTGGGCAACAATATTCGATTCCAAAACTACAAGCTAACAATTACTGACCCTAAGGGAGTAGTAACAACACAAACTTTTGCCACAGTTCAAGACCCGACTTCAAATCAAGCATATTCCTTCACACCCGACCAAGTTGGTACCTACACTCTCACTTTCAACTTCCCAGGATACATCTACACATACACCGGGGCTGTTCCAAGCTTATTCGGTCCTCCAGCACCAAGTCAATATGTAAACGACACATATCTACCAAGTAATGCAACAACGACACTAACAGTGCAGCAAACAGCAATACCTTCAATTCCAAATGGTCCACTTCCAGAAGCTTATTGGACACGCCCAATATACGGAGAAAACTCTAACTGGTACGCGATTTCATCTAACTGGCTAGGCTACCTCTCACCAGGATATACTTCAGGTAATCCAGGCGGTGCTATTGGTCCTCAAACTGGTCATATCATGTGGACCAAGCCTCTTGACAGTGGCGGAGTAGTCGGCGGTCTCTCGGGAGTTCAAGGATCCTCTTACTTCGAAGGTTCTGCTTACGCTCAAAGATTCGAAAACCCAATAATACTTGACGGAATGCTCTACTACACCCTTCCACTATCATTCGCTGGTACTCCAGGAACATTTCTCCCGAACCCATATGGTCCAACTCAATGCGTTGATCTACGTACTGGACAAGTTATTTGGTCTCGGTCTGATGTGCCATGGCCAACCTTCGGCTACGTCTACGATGTTGAAGAACCCAACCAACATGGAACATATCAACCAATACTATTTTCGGCTAGTGGAACAACTTGGCGAGCGTTCGATGGAGACACTGGAAATGCATTGTTCAATGTAACTAACGTTCCTTCAGGCGCAACAGCTTGGGGTTCAAGTGGTGAATACCTGATATATGTCTTAGCGAACGATGGCACTGCAGCAAAGCCACAATACTATTTGGCTGAATGGAACTCATCTAATTTATGGTACGGTCAATACAACGGTGCATCGACAACTCCATCTGTAGTTCCACCAATAACTGACGGAAGCAACCCACTAATGTACGACTGGAACATTTCAATACCATCACTTAACAGCTTGCCCTACGCAAATTCCATTGTTGATGTTGTATCTGGTAATATGATACTTGGCATGAGCGGCGGTTATCCAGGAGCTCCTGGTATATTGACCGTAGGCGGCTCATCCCCATACAAATACTTTGCTCTCAACCTAAACTCAACTAATGGCGCAATCGGTACATCATTATGGACGAACACTATCCAACCACCAGCAGGCAACATCACTGTCTCCTTCGCAGGAATCGATCCAACCGCAAACGGAGGCTCTGGTGTCTTCACTGAAAAATACAAAGAAACTATGCAAATAGTAGGCTACAGCATGGCAACAGGCAAACAACTTTGGATTACACCCATGGACGAAGTTGCATTCCAATACTATAGCACACTGGGATACTACAGTGGTGGATTCGGCGGAGTTGTGCTTGCTTACGGTAATGCATACAGCGCTGGATTCGGAGGAATAATCTACTGCTACAGTCTGTCAAATGGAAATCTATTATGGACCTACGGCAATGGCGGCTCAGGCAACAGTACAAGTATGGGCTATGGAGTGCGTGGTAATTATCCAACCACTATATACGCTGTTGGCAACGGAATATTATATACAATTACTACTGAGCACACAGTCGAACCACCAATTTACAAAGGTGCATTGGCACGTGGTATTAACGCTACTGACGGATCAGAAATCTTTACTGTTTCAGATTACTGCAGTGCATTCAACACCGCGACAGCTGCAATCGCAGACGGGTATGCAGCATTCTTCAATGGCTATGACAACCAAATTTACAGTATAGGCAGAGGTCCAAGCGCACTAACTGTCGAAGCACCGAAATCCTCTGTCGCCCTCGGCACATCGCTTGTAATCGACGGCACAGTGATGGATGTTTCAGCAGGAACAAAACAAAATGAACAAGCAGCTGATTTTCCAAACGGCGTTCCAGTCGCATCTGACGCAAGCATGAAAGATTGGATGGGTTACGTTTACCAGCAACAACCAATTCCAAACAACTTCACAGGCGTTCCAGTGACAATAGACGTTGTGGACTCTAACAACAACTATCGAAACATAGGTACCGCAATGACTGATGCAACCGGCATGTTCAGCCTCTCTTGGAAACCAGACATTGCAGGCAACTATACAGTCGTAGCAACATTCCACGGCACAAACGGTTACTGGCCATCATACTCAGAAACCAGCTTCGTAGTAGATCAACCCACAACAACAGCAACCCCAATCGCTTCTTCTGCACCATCAAACCTAGCAACTACAACTGACTTAATGACCTACATCGTTGTGGCAATAATCGCTATAATAATCGCTATAGCAATAGTCGGATTGCTAATACTCAGAAAAAAGCCATAAAACAAAGAAAACAAAACAACTTTTCCCTTTTTTTAATTTTTAAAAATCTTTCGAAAATATTTGGACTAGGTACTTATTTAGTGTCTTTCAGAAAACTTGGACAAAGATAGAAACTCAGTCATTTTCGGGTTAAACCTCCACCTAATGTACTGCATGAAAGGCGTTTTCAATTTTGATTAAGTTTAAATAAAGAATTATGCATATTCCATCTGTTTCAAGTTGATAGAACAATTCTGGCTTTTCTGAAAAGAAAGTAAATTCAAAGATTGAATTGAACCATTTAGGTTAAAAATCAAATGATTGCCCGATTTTAATAAAAAAGTTATATGTTTTGAAACTAAAGTTTTCAATACTAACTACTGGGGAATTATTTCGGCGTCTGCACAACCGCTGATTATCTTTGTTATTTTTACTTTTACATGTGTGTTGAGTTTTGCGTTGCCGATGAATACAGGGAAACCTTTGATTTTTGCAATACCTTCCCCATTTGGACTCATTTCTGAAATATCTACTTCGTATTCGTCTCCTATTTCAAATGGGTAATCGATTCCTCTGCCTCGGTTTTTGGCATTTCTTGGAGCTCGTTTTTTTGGGCTAAAAGTGCATCTTCCTCGTTTACGATTTAATTGTTATAACGTATTGTACTTGAGAAGCATAAGTGTTTTGTCCTAACCATTTTTGGAAATATTCACATAAAATAAAAAAGCAAGCAACGCATAATTTAATGTGGTGTTAAACTATTCTTTCTGCTTTTATTATGGCTCCAGTTCCAATTTACACTCAATATTTGAAGTGTCCAAATTGTGGTTCGCAAGTCACTTCGTTCTCTAACTACTGTAATTTCTGCGGCACTCCGTTGCATCAACCAATATTACTTAAAATCTGTCCCAAATGCCAAACCAGAATCCCTGCTGCCTCAAAATTTTGTCCTGAATGCGGAAAAAAACAACCAAATTTAGACAGAACAGAAAAGCCTATTGAGGCAAAGGCGGCAAACCGCTCTTAGCTTTAGCTTTTAGTTCTTCACGCCAAATTTGATGCTTTCGCACGATATTGTTTAGCCTGACACTTTATTTTTTAAGAGAAGAAAAAATTTAAATTTTACTTTTTCTTTTCAGCTGGCGGTTCAAGTTTAGTTGGCAAATACTCGTCCACAATATATGTTAATCCATATCGACTGAAAGCTTCCTGTTCCGCCTTCTTCTTAATTTTTAAAAACAATTTTATTTCTTTTTGCCAGATGGGGTCATTTTGGTATCTTGGATCTTTAGCCAGCTCGTACAGGCGTTTGATGTCGACTTCGTCTAATGGGTCGGTTGGCAGTTTGTACTCTACTATGTCGCTTGCCCACACTCCGCTCCAAACTGCGTCGGGTGTATTTAGCTCCCGTAGGTGTGCCGCGTTGGCTGAGCCCGAAATGATGACTTGTGCAATGTGCATGCCCCATGGGTCGCCATCAGTCAGAATGTAAACTGGCAGGTTCAATTCATCGTGAAGTCGTCGGATGAAACTGCGGGTTTGTCTTGGCGCTTGTCCGCCGCACGAGATCAGCAACGCATGATGTTTGTTGTGTACGTTTTCTTCTATGAATCTTGTGAAGAGGGCTCCTTTTTCGATGGCGATGACTTTGTCGGCGCGGGTGTTAATGAGTTCGGATGAAGTTAAAGCTGGACCAATTAGCACCCCGTCTGGGTGGCTGGTTAAATTCAACGTTTTTCCTTCGTAACCGGGAACTGTGTAGCCGATGTCTAAGTCGCCAAAGATTGCGCTACGTTCTTCTGGAAAAATGTGAAAGTCTTCTCGGGCAAAACCTGTTAACGTTTCTAGGTCAGTGATTATGTTGTTTGATTCCTGTTGGTCTGTGAAGGTCATTTCGTAGGCTTGCGCCGAGTAGTAAACGTCTCTTAAGGTTGAGGTTTTACGTTTGGTGGTTAATTCATTGCTAAACATGGCACACCACGCGAGCTGTGTGAAGGGTTTGATGTGTCGAATGTTGCGGGCGCTTCTGCTGACGTTTCTTTCGCCTAGAATGTACTGTCGAAGAGTTGGGTCATAAGCGATGTTGTCGGTGCCGCGGCTTGGCATTTCAATAGTTGGAAAAACGCCTTGATCTAGCTGACTGTAGATTCTGCTGCCGAATTCATGAAGACCATTGATGACTTCGTTTTGTCTTTCAAGTATCTTAGCTTTCTTCTGAGCCATACTTTTGCACACTCTTCAATAGTTTTTCAATATCTGGAATACGCTTTTCTCCAGCCAAGGTTGCAGAGAACTCTGCGATTTTAGGCAGGTACTTGCTGAAGATTCCCAGACGTTTCTTCTCCATGTGTACGTGCTCTTGGCGTGACAAGAAATGCTGAAGCTGCCGTGCAACTTCACGTAGAGCATTTGCCTCTTCACGTCGCACTTCGGGGCGGTCTGCGATGAATTCTTTTCCAACTGTTTTGTAGGGCACTTTTGTGCTGCAAATGTGAATGACAATGGCGATGGGCATGTCAGGGGCAACTTTGTAGCGTCGCCAATTCATGGCTGAAATAACGCGGTAAGAAACGTCGCTTGCCTCGTCATAGAGTAATGGGATTTTGTTGGCGAAGCGGTAAATTACAAATGTGCCTCTTTTCGGAACTCCGCCGCCATAGGCGATTGCCATTTCAACGATGAATGGGTGCCCTGCATAAGTGGATGGTTTACGTTGGTGAACGACTAGGTATTCAGGGTTTAACTCTTTCATAACACCTGCCCTGAGTAAATCTTCGCCTAATGGTGAGAGGCAACTTGCGTCTGGAGGCAAGAAATCCTTGTACTTCTTCAAGTTCTGCATTAACCGAACTATTTCTTCATGTGAAAGCTTCTTTGGATTCTTGGTGGGGCTTAGTTGGCTGAATTCCAAGAATTTTTGCGCTGTTATTTCTCCGACTCGGTGAAAATGTCCTTTTAAAAAATCAGACATGTTATTGAAAGTTGTAATTTGGATCAAACGTTGGAGCAGTTCTACATCAACACCGTATGGATGTGGAAGTATTTCTGTGGGCGGTTCAGGCATCGTTGAGGTGCCCCGGGTAAACTTATATAGTCTACCTTTGGGATCAACAAAAGTTAAATTTGCATATGGATTTACCATAGCGGTTTGCTTAAAATAATCAAGAATTTTTGGCATAGCTCGGAGATAGTCGCCTTCAAGAGTGAATTCAACGATGGTTCCGCGCCAATTATCTTTATTAATTAGGACTTTGCGGTCGAGAATTATTGGCCGGTTTCTTTGGATGTCAATCATTAATTTGAAACTATAAATTTTTTCTTGACCTGTAGAAGAAGTTACGTAGACTGCTTGATGAGTTGTGACTTGCCCATAAAGCACCGCCATTTTTCCGCCTAAGCCAAAAGTACCTCTTGTCTGTTTAAGTTTGTATTTGCTACCATAAAGCACTTGGCCAAAAGCAGAAGGAATAAACCTTGGTTGAATTCCGCTTCCGTTGTCTTCTACCCTGAGTTTGTAAATTTGGGTTTCTTTGGTAGCTTCTCCTTCATACGATAAGCGAACGTAAATGTCAGGCGTGATTTTTTGGCTCTCTGCAGCATCTAAGGAGTTTTCAACAATTTCTCGTATAGCAACGAATATGGCGCGTGAAGGATTCGTTAAGCCTGCAATGTCTCTATTTCTGTAAAAAAAATCAGACGCACTAATTTCTTCGAAGGTTGCTTGAGCCACTTGCTGCTTACACCCATTTCCCCGTTTTTTTATTCTTGCGAGTTCTTAGTATATTTGTTGCTTGTTCTTTAAGTTAACTGCACTCTAAGAATAAAACCATAGATTTCCAAAACCTGCAATAGCTAGGGAAATGGTAAATTTTTAAATAAAAATGTCTATTTGTTAATGGAAAAGTGGATTTTTTAATGATTATTTTTTGGTTGGTTCTGGCTTTGTCGTTTTGGTGTAGTAGTATTCGCCGATTCCTTTTTGGAACATATCCATCTGAGATGATTCTTTGTTTACTCTGGGCCGCATTGTGGCTGGGTCTCGTCGGAAAGTGATATTCATTTCTTTAAGGAACGTATTCATGCCTTTTCGTAGGCTAGTTGGCGGATTAGCTAAGCCACTTACGCCTGGTTCGCCGTTGAAAACCATAAGTCGGTCAGCTATGAAGTCTTGGGTTACCACGTCATGTTCAACTACAAATGCGGGTATCCCATGTGCTTCCACAACTCTGCGCAGCGTTTTAGCCATGTTAAGGCGTTCTTCAACATCTAAATATGCACTTGGTTCATCAAGAAGGAACAAATCGGTTTTACGGCTAAGACAAGCCGCGATAGCAACCTTTTGTAGCTCGCCGCCGCTAAGCTCCATTACATTCCTCTCCATTAGAACCTGAAGCCTTAGTGGCTGCGCAATTTCAGTTTTGTACCAACTGGACGTAAAGTTGTCTTTTGCAACGCTCATTAAAAGTTCTCCGACAGTGCCCACATAATCGGGAGCTATGTACTGGGGCTTGTAGCTTACAGTTAACTCGCCAAGTTTTCTTTTATCATCAGTCTCCTCTAAACCCGCAAGTATCTTTACGAATGTTGTTTTTCCAATCCCGTTGGGTCCCAGAATGCCGATGATTTCGCCCCGTAAAATTTCGCCTGGCTCAATGGTTAGTTTGAAGCCTTTGAAAGTTTTCGTCATGCTGTCCCATTTTAGCAATGGTTCGCCTAGGTTGGTGCCTGCTGTGGGTGGTTTCTCGTGAAAAACTATAGACTCTTTTCGGAACATTATGTTTTCATCTGGAATGTAGCCTTGCAAGTAAATATTAATCCCTGTTCGGACGCCATGCACATGAGATACAACACCATAAACGCCTGGTTCTCCGTAGAACAGGCAAATTTGGTCGGACAAGTAGTCGATTATTGCTAAGTCGTGTTCGGCTACGATTATTGTTTTTTGCTGTTCTTTGAGGCCGCGAATCGTTTTTGCCACCACAAGCCTCTGCTTGACGTCTAAGTAGCTTGATGGCTCATCGAAAAGGTAAACATCAGCATCACGACTAAGTGCTGCTGCAACTGCCACACGCTGAAGTTCGCCTCCGCTTAACACATCTAAAGGTCTATCCCAAATCTTTGTGAGCTCAAACTCTTTAGCAAGCGAGTCAAGTTGTTTTCTTTCATCAACTTTTTCAAGCAAATCTCCGACTTTACCCGCAACCGCCTTAGGGATTTTGTCCACATATTGGGGTTTGCTGCTGACCTTGAGTTTTTTCTCACTCATCTTTTGGAAGTAATCTTGAAGACTTGATCCCCGATAATACTGAATAATCTCAGGCCAATCAGGCGGATCATCGTATTTGCCAAGGTTTGGCTTGATTTCTCCTGAAAACACCTTGAGCGTTGTAGTTTTTCCAATGCCATTTTGACCAAGTAAACCCAACACTGTTCCTGGCGAAGGCATAGGTAACCGGAAAAGTTTGAAACTGTTTGCGCTAAAACGGTGGCTGCAATCTTTTTCCAACTCATCAGGGAGGTTAACGATGTTTATGGCTTTGAACGGACATTTTTTCACGCAGATGCCACAGCCACTGCAAAGAGTTTCTGCTATGACCGCTTTGTTTCTTTCAACCCTGATTGCTTCAACTCGGCTACGCACCATAGGGCAAAAGCTAACGCAGAGCAAATTGCATTTTTTGACTTTGCACTTGTCTTCGTTAAGTACGGCGATTCGTGTCATGATTAAACGTCCAGTAATGAAGTTAACAGGTCAGTTATAAATTTAAAGCAATTTAGTTTGATTTCTAAATTAAATCCATTCAATTCCGAAATAAAAAGCCATTTTTCATATTGAAATGTGAAGAAGTTAAAAAATGAAAAAGGGGCTAGATTTTTTTCGTTGTTACAGCATTTTCCAATGCAACTACACCCGGGAGTTTTTTGCCCATTAGAAATTCAATGAGTGCTCCGCCTGCTGTGCTTATGTAGCTGATTTTCTTGGTTAAGCCGTATTCTTGTATGGCTGCAATGGTGTTTCCGCCGCCTGCGAGGCTAAACGCTTTGCTGTTTGCTATTGCTTCGAAGACTCCTTTGGTGCCTTGGTTGAATTCTTTGTTTTCGTAAACTCCCATTGGTCCGCTTACAACTATAGATTTTGCCGTTGCAATTATCCTTGAGTATTTTTCGACGGTCTTAGAGCCTATATCCATAATGCTATTTTCTGTTGGCAGTTTATTGATTGAAATTTCTGTACGTTTACCGTTTACTTCCAAAGCGAAATCGATCGGAACAACTACCTTTTCGCCGAATTGATCAATTAACGCTTTTATTCCCGGGATTAAACCTGTGAGTTCTTTCTTGGCAAGAAAACTCATGTTTCCCTTGCCGAGGTCACTGCCTTTTGCTGCAAGAAATAATTGGCCAGTTACACCGCCAGTAAGCACATAATCCGCAATGCCGTTACCCAAAACATACTTGCTAATTTCAAGGCTATCGTCGGCTTTTGCTCCACCCATAACATAAACCGATGGCTTCTCAGGCTTCTCCAATGCTTTACTAAGAGATTTCAATTCACGTTCCATGATGCGCCCGGCAGCGCTTGGCAAAACCGCTGTAAACCCAACCATTGAAACGTGTCCGCGGTGTGCAGCAGCAAAAGCATCGTTAACAAATAAATCTGCTAGCGGTGCTAAATTCTGAATTAATTCTGTCTTGCTTGCTTCTTCAGGGGTCATGCTTTTGGTTTCTTTATCCCAACTGCGTACGTTTTCCAAAACAAGGATTTCTCCGCTTTTCAGATCCTTGATTGCAGCTTTTGCTTTTTCACCAAAAAGATCATCAACGTATTTTACTGGGCATTTGAGAATTTTCTGTAGAATCTCAGCATGTTGTTTTAGCGATGTGTAGTCTGGGTCTCCTTTTCGTCCTTGATGGGCTAAAACAACGGTTTTGGCGCCTTTCTCTGCAAGTTCCTTCAGAGTTGATTCTGCGTGTGCCTTTATTCGAACGTCGCTTGTAACATTCTTAGTTTCTGGATCAATTTCTGAGTTAAAGTCTACTCTTACTAAGACAACCTTGTTCTTAACGTCGAAATCATCAAGTGTTTTGTATTTTGCCATATTAATCCTTCTCGGTTCGTTTAAAAAAGAAAAAGAAATGATGGATTTAAGTTTGTTTCCTTGCTTAAAGATTGGCTTTTTTGCCGACCATTTCGATGAAGTCGACCATGCGGTTGCTAAAGCCCCATTCGTTATCGTACCATGCAAAGACTTTAACGAAGTTGCTTTTCTCGCCTAAAACCATGGTTAATCCTGCATCAAAAACGGAGCTGTATGTGCTGTGAAGTACATCAGTGCTTACAATGGGGTCTTCAGTGTATTGCAGAATTCCTTTCAGTTCTCCTTCAGCTGCGTTCTTCATGGCTGCATTAATTTCTGCTTTAGTTACTTCTTTGCCTAAAACTGCAACTAAGTCAACAATAGATACGTCTGGTGTTGGGACACGTAGTGAGTAGCCGTTCATTTTTCCAGCGCAGCTTGGTAGGACTTCGCCGATTGCTTTTGCCGCGCCTGTGCTTGTGGGTATGATGTTGATTGCTGCTGCGCGTGCTCTGCGTGGGTCTTTGTGGACGAGGTCTTGGACTTTTTGGTCGTTTGTGTAGCTGTGGCATGTTGTCATTAGAGCTTTTTCTATTCCGAAGTTGTCTGATAAGACTTTGCTGATTGGGGCTAAACCGTTTGTCGTGCAGCTTGCATTGCTCAGAATATTATGTTTTTCTGGATCATATTTTTTGTCGTTTACGCCTAAGACGATTGTTACGTCTGGGTTTTCGGCTGGTGCTGAAATAAGGACTTTTTTTGCTCCCGCTGTTAGATGTTTGCTTGCACCTTCACGGTTTGTGAATAAACCTGTACTTTCGACTGCCAGGTATACGCCAAGGTTTTTCCAAGGCAAGTTGGCTGGGTCTCTTTCTTGGACACATTTGAGGGTTTTGCCGTTGACAATTAAGTCGTTGCCTTGAACTTCGACTGTTCCTGGAAAGTGACCGTGAACTGAATCGTACTTTAATAGGTGAGCGTTAGTTTTTGCATCCGCAAGATCATTGACTGCCATGAAATCGATATTAGCGTTTTTTTCTATTGCTGCTCGGTAAAGGAGTCTTCCGATTCTTCCGAATCCGTTAATTCCTACTTTGATAGTCATAAAATCACCATTTACTAAGTCTGTACAAACGTCTCTCCATTTATTAATTTTCCGACAAAGATTCAGGAGGAAATCGTATAGTCAGTAACGCTTAGTGTTTGAAGTCTGATTTGTTAATTTAAAATCAAGTAAGAATGCTTTAATTTTAATTAGATGTGAGATTTAAATGATTAATAAATTCCGCCCTCTTTGAAGTAATAGTACTCCTCTTTTTTGGGACCAAAACATCTTACGCCATTCTTCTTGAGTTGACTACGAAGTTCATCAGCATACTCTTTAGTTATTTCACATTTTTTCTCTAAGTAAACGATTATCTCTTCTGCTTGAGCATTTGTGTCACATCGGCGAATGAAATCCACAACAGACGGATTAAAATGGCGTAACTTGTCCAGAGGAACTGATGGCGCAAATTCCTCTTCTTCTTCACATTCAGCATTTTCGATAGCTTCAGGGCTTTTCCGCACTGCGTTAATCGGAACTTTGGCTTCTCCAGTTTCAAGTTCCTCATAAAGATGTGGAAATATTTTCTTGATAGCTTTTTTGTCGATTGCCATTTTTCATCAGGGTATAAAAAATATTATTTGAAATCGTTATTTATTTTCTTTTTTGATGCAAAACAGTGTTTTGCCAAGGATTATGATGGAATAAATTGCTGTGTTGGGTTGTCCTCAAGGACTTTCTTTAGTTCTTTAATGTTCAATCCTTTCATTTCGTCGCCAAAGATTTCACATTTTCTTTTCTTTCCCGCTTCCTCTTGACTTCGTGCAACGATTTCAAGTCCATATTTTTCTGAGGTTTCTGCGTAAATATGAAATGACTCTGAAGTTGCTCCACGCTTGTTAATGGTTGTCCATCCCGTTTTCAAAATCTTTACGTTTGCGGCTCTAAGAACTTTAATGATCACTTCGGGGTCATCTGCATAAACGGCTATGTCAATATCACTTCCTTGTTTTATCGTTCCCCGCCAAACGCTTCCGATTAAAACTGAGCAATACCCATCAAAAAGCTTCATTATATTTAGGGCTTCTTTTCGCATTTCAATTAAGCGTTCTTTTCTTTCTAAGCCTTCGTTTTCCTCAGCTATTTTATCAAGTTCCAAAGCGATGTCAAGATTTGAAGGCAAAAAGTGAGTACCTAACGTTTCTGCAGCTCTGTCTTTTGCTTGTTTGTATTCTTTTTCCGCGCCAAAATAAAGCAAAGTGGCCGCTTCACGAGCAACTTTGGTTTTTAAATCAGCACTCAATTAGGCACCAAGCGCTAATCAGCGTTTTACTATTGTTCCGTAAAGCTCTATGGTTTTTTTAGCGATTTTGCTCCACGTGAACTCAGCTAAGACACGTTTTCTGCCGTTTTTACCAAGCAACTTGCGTTTTTCAGGGTTTTCTAAAGCGCTGATTACTCCCCATGCAATATCTGAAGGGTTATTTGGGTCTACGTGGTACCCGCATTGTTCTTCTCCGCAGCAGATTACTATTTCACGCATTCCACTGACTCCTGCAGCTCCAACAACAACCGGCTTTTCCATACTCATTGCTTCAAGCGCGACTATTCCAAATGGTTCGTAGAAGCTTGGGAAAACTGCAATGTCGCAAGCTGCATAATGTATTATTCGTTCTTCTTCTGGGATGAAGTCAAAACAGAATTTAACGTATTGATCAAGACGAATTGTTCGAGTTAAGTTTGCCAAGTATTCTTGAAGATCGCCTACACCTACAATTACGAGTCTTGCGTTTGGGATTTTTGAGACTATGTGAGGCATCGCCATTATGAGTTTATCAACGCCTTTTACGCCTACGAGTCTGCCCAAGAAAAGAATCATGAGTTCATTATCGCTGATGCCGTACTTGCTTCTAACGCGTTTGATGTCTTCAGCTGATATGTTTTGCGGATTATATTTTTGGGGGTCAACACCGTTATAGCTAACTTGAATTTTTTCTCTTGGAAAACCAAGCTGAATAAGCTCGTCTTTCATAGCGTAGGATACAGTAACAACCATATCAGCCATTTTGCCTGCTCGTAATTCTATGTTGCTGACTACGCCTGAACCGTTTCCCAATGTTCGGCCTTTCTCAGTTGAGTGAACATGAAATGCAAAAGGCAAATTGGTTTCTCTTTTAACTGTAATTCCACCCATCGCTGAAAGCCAATCATGGGCAACAACAACATCATACTTCATATTTTCTTTTTTGATTAGCTCATTGATGAGTTTAGCCGCTGACAAATAATTGTAAACCATGAGTTTGCCAAAAAAATGTAATCCTCTGCCCCATTTTTTGATGTCTTCGGCGATTACATCTGGAAGCGAATCTGAAATGTCAATGTGCAAGGGACGGTGAATCTCAATTCCACGCCAAATTTCCCTTGTAGGCAAAGAACCTGCGTCATCATTCATGGTAAAAACTGTCACGTCATGATCTTCTAAAACAAACTTTCTTGTTATCTCGGCGGCATAAGTTCCTAATCCACCGACAATTTTAGGCGGATACTCATAAACGAAAACTGCAAGCTTCATTCTGTACCGTCACCAATTAACACTAGAATTGGGAACCAATGTACTAAAAGCTTTACTTATTATTCTAAACAAACTTAACGCTGAAAAAACAGTGAAATTTAGCGAAAAGTTTGATTAGACGTTTCAACAATACCACTAACAAGGTGCAACAAATGAGTTTATCACCAATTAAACAAGAGATACTAGAAAATATGCTACTTAATGAAAAACCAATGAAAGCAATCGAAATCGCAAGCGAAAGCAAAAAAGAGTTTCCGCCGACTATGATGCATCTTTTAGGTCTTACCAAAATGGGGTATGTAAGTTCGCCTGAAAAAGGGCTATATGTCATAACCCAACGAGGAAAAGGTGTTTTGGGTGTTCCCGAAGTCTCCAAAGAAAAAGCAGCAGCCATCTTATCTTATGCTGCTCATGAGAAAGCCTTCAATTTCTATGTAACAGTTGGAAAACCTTTAAGTTTGCATGCTCATAACCTGCGAGATTTTGCTAACAAACTCGACAAAGCTGATTTAGCTTCAGCAGAATTTCATTTACAAAGGGGCGACTTTGAAGCTTGGTTTAAAATGCTGGGAGATGAAGAATTAGCTAAAAAAACAGCTTTGTTGAAAAAGAAAAATTATGCTGGAGAAGAAATGCGAAATCAACTGCGAAGTATGGTTGAGCAACGTTTTCTTGATTTATCCAAGCTGGCGGGTCAACCGGTTCCAACAGAACAATAAATTTCTTCTTTAATCATTAACCATCAATTTTGAGACTATCTTAACCTATCGCTGAAAAAATAAATAAAGAAAAAAAGTTAAGTTATTTGACTGTACACTGGGTGACCGCTGAACTTCAAAATAGTTTCTGATCTTTCAATAGTTCCGCTGGGCAGCCTTGTGCAGAAAGAATTAACGATTGCGCCCGTTGGAATAAACCTTACACCATCAAGCATTTCACCTTTGGTAACACCTGAAGCAGCGAAAATCATTTCATTTCCCTTCGCTAATTCGTCTTGAGTGTATGTTTTTTCAACGTCAACGCCTGCAGCTTTTAGTCTTTTCATGCGGTTTGCATCATCTTTTGGATCTTTCCAAACCTTAACAAGCATAGTTCCACCTAAGCATTTTACCGCTACGGCAGCTATAGTTGCTTCAGCGCCTGCTCCTGCACCGAGGAGCAAGTCAACACCCGAATTCGGTAGACAAGTTACGATTGAACCAGCAATGTCTCCATCGGTTATCAAGATGATTCTTACACCCATTTTTCTTAACCTAGAAAGCATGTCCTTATGTCTCTCGCGCTCAAGCATGATTACAGTGAAATTTGAAAGAGGTAACTTCTTTATAGAAGCGACAGTCTGCACGATTTCTTCAATGGACATATCAGCGGAAATTTTGCCTTTCGATAGACCGTTTGTTGCTATCTTGAAGTAATATCCATCGTCGGGAAGAACTTGTAAACAACCTGATGGAGCACATGCTAAAGCTGAGATAGCGTCTTTCTTTCCTTTGGAAGTTGCTGTAGTGCCGTCAACTTGGTCAATAATAAATTCAACTTTAGGACCGTTGCCTGTGCCAACTTTTTCTTTGTAACTAAAAGCAGGGGCATTGTCTTTGGGTCCCTCGCAACAAATAACTTCACCGTCAACTTCAGTTTGGTTTAAAACTGCTCTGGAAAAATCCAATGCGGTTTGGTCAACTTTGTCAGGATCTCCTTTACCTATGTGCAGTGCCGCGCCTACAGCTCCGGCAGTTGTGATTCTTGTTAATGAAGGCGATAACGATCGTAGTGAGGTCATTGTTTACCACCTTTACATTCGTTTAGCCATAATTCTGTAAACTCGCCGTAATTTTGGGCGATCTGATCAATGGCTTGTTTTCTGGCGATTTTACCTGCTTTATGATCTGCTAATGGTTGCCAAAAAATTGTTCTTCCCACAGCAAATCCAATAATTCCCTTTATTTTTGCGCCCACTTTAAGCCATTCTTGAACTTTTTCTTTTGACTCGCCTCGTCCAAGAGTAATGACTCCCGCTTTCCTTCCATTACTTTGAGCTTGAGCTACAATTGCTTTTGCAGATTCAGGTTTGTCGACGCCTTCTAATTTCCAAATAGCAGGTTCCACTCCGGCGGCTTGAATTTCTTTGAGACTTTGAACCATTAGCTTAGGGCGTAACTCTGTGTCGTAGGATTCTTTTGATCCTCCAAGTTTTGATAATTGAGTTGGTGTTGAAGGTACAATGAGTTCGAATAGGAAGGGTCTTTTTGTTTTTGCCAAATAATCGCTTAGTTTTTTCAGTTTTTGCAGCTGTCTCTTGTTTAAAGCGTTTTCTCCTTCAGGGTTGTAGCGTACCAGTACTTTAACAAAAGTGGGGTCAAACTCTTCTATATGCTTTGGAAAGTTATCTCCATATTCAAAGTCGAATTCGTCTTGTCCCGACTTCTCTACGGGTATAGCAAACGTTAATCCTTCAGCTTTAGCCTCTTTGAGAATGCTGCTTCCAAACTCTTCATCTACTAATAAGCCAGCTATCTGTTTTGGAACATTTTTTTTGAGGGACAGTTTGAAGCCTTCAAAAATAATTTTTTTGAAATCTTCTATCTGTATTTTTTCTTCAGCGGTAGGTTGACGGTTTTTTATTCCAAACATTTTTTCAAGAAAAGAACCTCTATGATCAAAAGCCAGAATCAATAACTCTTTTTGAGACCAATCAATCAAATTTGCTTCCTCCAAAGTTTAAAGATAATTGTAGTGACTTTCTTGGCCACATATAATCCCACTTAAAGCGAGGAGCTCATTGCATTTAAGTTTTTCACAAAATCAGGCAGGCAAGCATGGAAAAAATGAAATACGTCAAAAGTAAATAGTGGGGTATTAGCGGCGAATTATTTGAGCGATAATAGGATAATTTCAGTAAAATTGCCTGAGGAAGTCTACCAAGAAATGGCGTTACGTATTCCAGAGGGCGACAGAAGTACTTTCATCAGGGAAGCCATAAACGAAAAACTACAAAAGACACCTAAAGCTGACAAGCTCTTGGCTTTAGAAGAGCGTATGAGTAATATAGAGCAGGAATTTGGGCAAATCAGAAAATATTTGGCCGATTTGGAACTTCTCACTTTTCAACACGGCAAAATTAATCCTCACTCCTATTGTATCGATGAGGTTGATCATAAAATAATGGATTATTTGCTTCATTATAAGAGCGGTACGACGCCTGAATTGGCAGATTACATTAAAACCAACCGATGGCTTATTCTTAGCAGGCTTAGGAAAATTCAGAAAACCTCCAAAAAACAAAGTGGGAAACCTATAATCGAATATTACGCTGGCGAAAGATCTGGGAAAAAGAAGGCTTGGTGGATAGATGAGGAATTAATCCAGGAATAGTAAGGTTAGCTTTAAATTTATTGGAATATTTGGTTTGTAAAGTGGGGCTCGTAGTCTAGTACGGACAAGGCATCGGCCTCCGGAGCCGGGAATCCTGGGTTCAAATCCCAGCGGGCCCGCCATCATTTATAACATACCTATTACTAAACAAGAAAATTTATTCCATTATTTTTTCTTAGACATTGAAAAAACTAGTAGGATATTTATCACTACCAGATAGGTCGGAAAAGCTATTTCTGAAAATCCCCAGTTTGTGGCGACGATGAAGCTTGTTATAGGACTAAATACTCCAATTATGAAGAGCCAAATGGATTCTGTTTCTGGGTTATGCCATGCTTTTATTAGAGTTGGCGTTGCGGCTAGTGCATCGCTCATTATCGCAAATGTTATGGCTAAATTCGGGTTATTGGTTACAAACCAAAGAGCAATGGCTAAACCTGATAGTATTCCACAAATGTAATCAAACGATGACAGTTTCCAATATGCTTTCTTGTTGAAAAATGAAGCTGTGAAGACAAGAAATGGGGAAAAACCTGACATGAATACTGGTAGGACTGCCCAACCAACATGATTGGATAAAGCGGCAGCGGTCGCTATAAAAGGCGCGATTGACCACATGAGCCAGGTAATCTTGTTTGGGTTGGTTTGGCCCTTGAACATGGAACGAATGTAAACAGAAGCTCCAATCAATGTCGCAGCAGCGGCAATGAATACCAAGTACTCAAACATACGCTATCTTACTTTACAGCGCAGATATTTTAACCACAGTGATAAAGCACTCAATCTATAGTCCAATCCTAGCAAAAGCCATGAATTGGAATTACAAATACAGTTTGAACAATATGAAGCTTAAAAGCAGAAGAAGAAGTGTGAATTTTCAGGGCTTCTTCTTCTTTTGGAGTTAGAAGAATTAGGATGCGGTGCTACCACCAACCTTCCTACTTCTACTCTTGAAGTTGCGCCCAAAGTAAGAAAGACCGAGAAAAAGAAAAACAAATTCTGCCAAACTGATGTTTTCTTTTAATAACCACGTTTTAGCATATAACAAAAATTTCCGTTTCAAAGTTTAATATTTCGGTGGTATCTGATGAGCGATCGTATTTTCTCTAATAGTTGATATAGAAAGCTACCGATTCCAATTGCGAAAGCTGGAAAAGCTGGTAGAATATACCAGTACAGTTTTGTTTGAGCAAAAGTGAATACTAAAAGCACAAGTGCCATCCAAAGAATAATTAACGTTTCTGGTTTTGCTCGTTTAAAAATTGCTTTGAATGTGCAGAGCCCCGCTGCAAAAGGAAGCATAACCGCCCACAACAATTCATTATTGATTATGTAATTGAAGTAGAAAAGGTAACTTTCTGCGTGCCCCTCAATTGGCGTAACAGCACGGGTAACTGCGCTATAAATGAAATAGTTATTCCAAAATTGCGATCCAAACGAGATGCCCATGTAGATTAACCATGGAGAAAAAAGCAGCAGTCCAAAATCCCAAAAAAGAGTAAACTGTTTTGTGAAAAAGAACTTGATGCTTCTTTTTGTCGCTATAAGATATGTCAAAATTATCACTGGAATCACTAAAGCCTCAAGTTGCTTTGTCATTAACGCCAGTGCAAAGAAAACGCCACTTGAAACCGCATATCGATCGGGTTTTTCTGTGTTCTCGCTTACAACAAAAAAGTAGATGCTTGCCATGATAAAGAAGACGAAAGGAACATCAGTCATGGCATGTGTTGAAAATGCATAAAACGTTGTAAAGGTACCTAAAATTATCGCTGACAAAAAACCGACATACGAATTATACAGTTTCTTTCCCAAGAAGAAAACAAGAATCAAAGATAAACTGCCAAATATGGCGCTTGGAAGTCTTGATGAAACATTGCTTATGCCGAAGGCTTGGTAAGAAAGAGCCATCAGCCACATGTTTAGCGGGGGTTTCGCTATCCAAAATGATACATCACCAAAAGCCCAAGGTGTCAGATAATCCCCTGTTTTAAACATATGGAAAGCCCATTGAGAATACGTTTGCTCGTCGGCAGCCCAAAGATGCCCGCTTGCTAAATTCAAGTAGAATATTATTGAAAAAGTTAGAATGGCAAGAATAAACAACGCATCGGCGTGCGTTAAATACCATGGGTAGTTTTTGCCGGAATTATCATTGTTAACTGTTTTTTTAGCTCGTTTAGTTGTACGAACGTATTGTGAGATTGCCAAGATGGAGATGACCACTACGGCAAGTGCGGTTACTTCAAAAGCAATTGTGGTCCACTGAAAAGAGTTTGAAGCCAATAATGGTAACGATTCAGCCGTTGAATCATTTAATTCAAGAGCGTAAATATTTTTGTCATCAGAACCAACATAAAGAATCCCGTTAACAACTGCCGGTGAAGATTCCACAAAATTTCCCGTTGCAAAACTCCACTCTTTTACCCCTGTCGAGGCATTAAAACAATAAATGTTAAAGTCTTCTGAACCAACATACACATTGCCACCCGCAACTGCAGGCGCAGAAGTGACCCAATATCCAGTCGGGCTTTGCCATATTTTTTCACCGGTAGATGCATTAAGACAGTACAGGTTGTCGTCGTCAGATCCTATGTAAACGTATCCATAAGCTACGGCTGGCGAGGATTCAACAACATCTCCAGTTTGATATTTCCAAATTTGGTCACCTGTAGACGCGTTTAACCCGCAAACATAACCGTCATATGAGCCTATGTAGACATAACCGTTGTAAACGCTCGGCGAAGAGACTGTGCTTCCTGTGTGGCGGATCCATATTTCATTTCCTGTCGTTGCATTAAGAGCATAAATACAAAAGTCGTCTGTGGCGACGTATACTATGCCATTTGAGACCGCAGGCGATGAATCTACCCGATATGAAGTTGGATGGTTCCATATTGTTTTTCCGTTGGTAGCGTTAAAACAGAAAACTCCTTGATCGCCAGATCCTATGTAAATACAATCATCGACAATTGCTGGAGAAGACCGCACCGCGCCTCCAACTTCCGACCTCCACATTGGTGTTCCTGTGGTAACGTTTAGACTGTAAAGATAACCATCATCTGCACCTACATAGACAGCGCCATTATAAACGGCGGGAGAAGACCATACTTCCGTATGAAATGGAAATTTCCAGATAACTTTCCCGTTTGAAGCATTAAGACAGAACAATTGGCTGTCCCTAGAACCCACGAAAACGCAGCCGTTTGCTATTGCAGGGGAAGACTGTACCATTCGGCCAGTTGTGTAATTCCACAAGAGTTTAACGGAGTCAGACAGATTAGAGCTCGCTACGTAGCCAGTGTGGTCAGGGTTTTGACGGTACGTTGTCCAATTATTCGTGTCTAAACTACTGCTGGTACTGGCTGAGGCTACAGAAAAACAATATGTTGGCAAAGCAATGAGAACAATAAGCGTGATTAGAATCCATTTGTGTTTTCGCATTGCCATCCTTACCTCACAGCTCATATTAAAATAGAATATTAAATTAATTGAAATCCAAGAATCAAAGGTACGAACCTAAATTTAGCTACACTTAAAATGTCTTGTAATCATACACTTTGGGTCGGTAGATAATTACTTTGTCTTTCGTTTTTTGGTGAAGTCAAATTTGTTTCTTTCTACCGCAAATTTTTGATATATTTTAAAATCAGTTGAGGCTGATCAAACGCAGTCTTTAATGTTTTACCGGGATTTTTAATATGATTTAATAAAGATAATTTCTTGTATTTCTCAAGTGCTTTAGCTGCAATCTCCTTCACTTCTTCAGCGGTAAAATCCTCTGTAGAAATTAATGGCACACCTTTTGCTTGACGCGCTTCAGCAAAGGAGTTCCAACTTAAATCTTCTTTAATGTAACCTTTGGACTTGCACTCTTCATACAATTTTGTGCCATAAGATGGAGTGGCAGCGAAAAGGTGCATTCCCACATCGTAATCACGTTTAAGCTTTAAAGCAAAATCGACTGTTTTCTGCATGTTTTCTTTTTTTTCTCCAGGGAAACCAATAATGTAGAAACCGCCGGTTTTTAAACCGATATCTTTACAAATTTTCGCAACTTCCACTACTCGGTTTAAGTCAAGGCTTTTACAGATTACATTGCTTAAAATTTGTTGATCGCCTGATTCTACTCCAAAAAAGACGCTTTGGCAGCCTGATTTTTTCATTTTTTTAAGCAAATTCAAGTTTAAGCAGTCTGCTCTGACACCGTTTGGCGTTTCCCAACCAATCTTAATTTTCTTCTCAATTAAGCCGTCGCAAATCTTTTCGAACCTTTCTAAATCAAAAGTAAGGTTGTCGTCTTCGAAAAAAATATTTTTAACATTAAATTTTTCTACGACGTATTGAATGTGATTTAATACGTAATTTGCAGAATTTGCTCTAAATCCTCTACCCATATGTAGATGAACTGAACAGAAACAGCAATTAAAGGGGCACCCTCGGCTGGTAATCATCGATATTGCCCTGTTGCGGAAGCTTCGGTAACCTATTTTGTTGGGACTTAGATATTTCTCTATGTTAACGTGGTCATAGGCTGGGTAGGGCAACTCATCCATGTTTGTAATAAACGGTCTATGTGAATTTACTGCGACTTCTCCATTTTTACGATAAGCGATGCCTAAAATATCAGGTAACTTTTTTTTGCCTTCAAAGTACTGGGCGATGTCAAGCATACCATATTCGCCTTCACCTGTGACAGCAATATCAACATCTTTTGCTACCTCAAGAAACTCTTTTGGCATCACAGTAACATGCGGACCACCGACAACAGTTAAAATGCTTGAGTCAACAGATTTGGCAAGACTGCTTATTTTGAGTGCATGTTCGATTTGGCAAGTAAAGGGCCCCGCTACTCCAACAATATCTGGTTTGCGCTCTTGAATTTGTAACTTTATCAGGTCAATAGGCATGCCAACGGTTGTGGTTTTTCCTTCTTTTTTGAAGGGGGCATCTGTCATGAAAGCGTCCAAAATCTCTGTTTTGTAACCTGACTTTTCAAGAACCGCCGCTATATACATCAAACCCAACGGTAAATTGCCCGCTGGCAAGTCTGAACCTGGATAAAACGTTTGAGGCGGATTAATGAGAAGTACTTTCATTCAGGTAAACCAATGATTATAAATTGACATTTGGGCCATATTTAAATTAACTTATAATGTGAAATAGATAAATAACAATTCCAAATTTATCGATTTTCGTTTATTTGTTCATATATTTGAAATAATATAGGGCTTAGTTTGTATGTTACAGCAATAATACAGTCACATAAGTTTATGAGTGGTAAATCGGCACTATTCATGTTGACTTTTCCGAAGTTTTTTGCGGAGGTGAATAGTTTTGAGCACGCGTGATGAAAATAAAAAAGGAAAAATGACTGTCGCTGAAGCAGGAAGAAAAGGTGGAGAAAAAACCGCTTCGACTCATGGGAAAGAATTTTACGAGGAAATAGGCCGTAAAGGCGGAGAAAAAGTTTCTCAAGAACGCGGTCCCGAATTTTATAGTGAAATCGGTAGCAAAGGTGGTTCTGAACGTGCTAAGCAACATGAAGGCTCAACCGAAGCAAGAGGAAAAACAAGCCTAGAAGAAGCAGGTCATAGAGGAGGACAAAGAGTCCGGAAACTGATCCAAGCCGGAAAAGAACACGAAGAAGAATAGAGTCTTAGTTTTCTATTGTTTTTTAAACCAAGGGTAAATTCCCTTTCTTTTATCCTATTTTTTGCGGTTTTTAAAGGAGGTGAAATTTTTGTCGGAAAGAAAAGGTAAAATGACCGTTGAGGAAGCTGGGAGAAAAGGCGGATTGAGAACTGCTCAAACTCATGGCGAAGAATTCTACAGTGAAATAGGACGCAAAGGCGGAAAGATCGGTGGACCAAAAGGCGGGCAAAGAGTACGTAAGCTTGTTCAGGAAGGAAAAGAATATGAAGAAAGATAGGTAAAGCTGAAGCTTCTTTTCAATTTTGAGTCAACGTTGGGCTGCATTTATCGGTAATATAGTTATGAGTTTAGATAATTTTTTTTTAATTGTTATTGTACAAAGACAGCCACATATGTTTATGAACTATGTTTAGGCTAGAAAATTTGAAAAGCCTTAAGGCAGGAAAGAAGCGATAAGGATTTTTTGGAGGTGAATTTGTTGAGTGAATATAGAAGAAAGGGCAAGATGACTGTTGAAGAGGCGGGTCGTAGAGGTGGAGAAAAAACAGCTGAGACTCATGGTCCCGAGTTTTATAGTGAAATCGGTAGCAAAGGCGGTTCCCAACGTGCCAAGCAACATGAAGGTTCATTTGAAGCTCGAGGAAAAACAAGCTTAGAAGAGGCTGGTCACAAAGGTGGCCAAAGAGTTCGAAGGTTAATTCAAGCTGGAAAACAATATGAGGAGGAATAAACAAAAACTATTTTCATCTTGTAATTGTGCTAATTTTCGGTAAGCAATGAGTTGGTTAAGTTTGGCATGTTTCCTAATTTATTAGGAATAAACGGTCAATTTTGTGATTTTGACGTTATTTTTGGAGGTGAATTTATGAGTGAAAGGCGAAAGGGAAAGATGACTGTTGAAGAAGCTGGACGCATGGGAGGCGAAAAAACAGCTCAGACCCATGGTCCCGAATTTTACAG
This sequence comes from Candidatus Bathyarchaeota archaeon, assembly GCA_003164295.1. Classification (GTDB taxonomy): domain Archaea; phylum Thermoproteota; class Bathyarchaeia; order Bathyarchaeales; family Bathycorpusculaceae; genus Bathycorpusculum. The sequence goes on along the minus strand of PLTA01000039.1, from coordinate 71,392 downwards.
TAAAATTGGTAGCAAAGGTGGACAAAAGGTTCGCAGGCTAATTCAAGAAGGAAAAGCGCACGAAGAAGAATAAAGCGATAATTACTTAACAGTTTTTTCTAAAAAATTACTTTTAAGAAATCTTGGAGGTGAAAGGAAACGAATAAACAAAGCATCCAAGTAACAAAGCCCAAAAAAATAGGTGAAGGTAGAGGAGAAAGACGTCAATATATAAACAAAAACCGGAAATCTGGTCACGTCAGCCCAGCTATAGTAGAAAAATTTCTAGGTGGCATTCATTATCCAGCTGAAAGATACAAGCTAATCGACAACGCTCAGAAAAAAGATGCTCCCGGCAATGTTATGGAGTTATTAGTCAAACTACCAAACAAGACCTACACATCGCCAATTGACATTACAAAAGAGATCGGCAAAATAGAATAGGCAATGAGCATTTTCGTTTTCCCTATTTTCAGTTTTTACATTAAAAATGCATAAAAAATGAAAATGGAAAAGTGAGCTTTAGCTCTCTTGTCTGTGATTGTTTCTCGATAATCACATACGCTTAAGGGCTATTCTTGGAATAATTAACAAGACAAATTAATGCATTTTTAGAAAACTTTGGAGGTGAGATAATTCTTGACAGATAAAAGCGAAGAAAAAAGAAAAATGACTCGTGAAGAAGCCGGCAGAAAAGGTGGACAAAAAGTAGCGCGAGAACGAGGATCAGAATTCTTTAGAGAAATAGGTCGCAAAGGCGGCCAAAAAGTGGCGGAGGAACGCGGAACAGAATTCTACAGGGAAATAGGGAAGAAAGGCGGGGAAAGCAGAGGCAATGGAAGGCTCTCTGAAAAAGTCGGGCAACGTGAACGAAGAAAAGCAAGAACACGTGCCTAAACAAGTTTATTTATTTTCTCATATTATTTCTAATTTAGTATTTATTTTTAAAACAAAATATTGAAATAACCTGAAATCCAAGTATGTTTATGAAAAAAGTTCTTGTTTTATATTATAGTAGAACTGGGAATACTGAAAGAATGGCTTCAGCTGTAGCTAAGGGTGCACAAATCAGCGATAAAGTTGAGGTAGAATTAACTTTTCATGTTGAACCCAAAGAACTTAATTTATTTGATGCAATAATTGTGGGGACACCAACTTATCATCATGAGATGCCTATGGATTTCAAAAAGCTTTTCGAAGAGGCTGCGGTACAGGGTATAACTTTGAAGGGCAAAATAGGTGCAGCGTTTGGTTCTTACGGATGGAGCGGTGAAGCGCCTAAGCTTATTTTGGAAATAATGAAAAATAGGTTTGAAATGCAGGTCGAATCTCCTATACTTGCGAAATATGTTCCTGACGAAAAAACGCTCGACGCTTGTAGAGAACTGGGGAAAAAGGTTTCCGAAAACTTGATGAATAGGATTTAACATAACCCAAGAAGGAAAAAACTATGGAAAAACAAAAAGATCTTCTAGAATTTCTAAAAAATCAAATAACCGTTGAAAAAGAAATAGTCGCTTCCCTTCAAAAACCATTGTCTAACATGAAAAATCCTGCTGTTAAAGGGGTTCTGAAGGGAGTTTCACTTGACTCGATAAAACATGCGGAACTCTACATGGCTGCTGTTACACTATTAACTAGTTCTTCCACAGCGTTAACACAGGAACATCTTGACGAACATAAAGCCCTTGTAGAAAAGCATATTGAAATAGAATCTAAATTGATCATTAAGCTTGAAACCATGATTCCCAAAATTGAAGATAAGAAAGTTGTTTTTCTCTTGAACTCAATATTGGCTGATGAGAAAAGGCACCACGAAATGTTAAAAATGGTTTTAGAAATAATTGTCAAAGGCGAAACAATTACTGAGGAAGATTGGTGGAAACTTCTCTGGGAAAACGCTCCTTTCCATGGCGCGCCTGGTGGAGGATAAAAAATAAAAATAGAATAAATCTCAGTTTGCTAAGAGTTTACGTTGTCATTCACAACATGCTGGGAAGAGCTCCATGTTTCTTCTACAATTTGCTGGAGCCCCTGTAGCACTGATGCTAACATTGCACCTTTGCAGGTTAACGCATAAGCTTTTGGTGTTTTTCTGATGAAAACTAGTTTTTTCCCTTTCAATCCTCTTAGGTACTTGTAGGTTCTTCGCATGGAGATTTTTGTTTCTTTTGCAAGTTTTCCAGCTGAGATTCCTTCGTTAGCGATGGTTTCATAAATTTTTTGTTCTGTTGATGATAAGTTTTCTTTGGCTGAATCACGTTTTGATTTAAAGAAAAATATGTAATCTCTCTCGGTTGGAGTTTCTATTAAATTGGTTGATCGTAAGCGCTTAAGTATGCGTGAAGCGATTTTTGGCGGGATAAGTATCTCAATTTCCTCAAAAGTTTTTGGTCCAGAAAGCAAACATTGTAATAATGTTTCTTCGTAACATTCAGAATGAGCAGGTAACATTTCTATGAATTCAGGAAAAACTCCTATACATTCTGTTAAGCGACCGCCAAATGTCGTTGCGTGATATTCGTCTCGTGCTTCCGTAGCAAGCCCAACTGACATTAATGGACGCAGGTATTCTTCGCTTATTGTATCTTGGCTGTGGCTGTGTCCAGTTTTTTTGAGTTCTTGCTGCAATTGGCTCACAGAGTATCGGCCATTTACAATTGCTTGTAAAATGTGAAGTCTTGTCTCGTTTTTTAGCACATTGAAAAGTTCTTTTATGTAGTTTGGATTATCCATTGTTTCCCGAAGTTTTCTTAACTCATTTTTAAGTTGGTATACTTGACACCTGTTTATGCATTGCAAGGGTGATGTCGGAGCGCAGTTTCGGCACTCAGAGTCAAGTGTTTTCAACATTCCAACTAAATCACGTTTGTTTTCTGTTTTTTGGGTTGGTATTTGGACATTGCCCATTTTTATTCTTCCTGACGTATGCCCTATCGGGTAGCTGTGTGCGATTGTTTGTGTCGGATGATTATTTGGTGGTTGATCCCTCATCATGACACGCGTCATAAGTTATGACAATCGGCATATTTAAATAAGTTTCTCTCAAATTTATCCATAATTGGTGCTCAACTTGATACTACCGTGCGAAGTAGGAGTAAAAACCGTTTTACCAGCAGTAAAAGCAATCATGGCAAGACAAATCGTTGAAAAACATGGACTCAACGAGCAACAAACCGCAGAACTCCTCGGATTATCTCAATCAGCAGTGAGCCGATACATAAGCAAAGAAAGAGGAAACCTGCTCGAAATAAACGGATCATCCGAAGTTTTAGCACTTATAGAACAAATGGTAACTTCACTCATAAAAGATCCAAACAACAAAACCGAAGTCCTCACACTCTTCTGCCAAATATGCACAGCTATCCGAGAAAAAGGCTTAATGTGTCCATTTTGCCAAAAAGAAATGCCTACCGAATGGGCAGAAAACTGTCTTTTTTGCCGCTAAACAAGGCAATCAAGATTTATTAAAAACGAATCTTTACTGGTTTTGAGGAAAACTTCTTGTCTTACGATGAAGAGGCTATTTTGGAAACTATTGCTAAAGTTAGCAAAAGTACAGTTAACATAAGTACCTTAAAGCTTGTCCACAATATTTTCTATCAAGCGGTGCCTGTTGGGGGAATGGGGTCAGGTACTATTATAGATTCCAAAGTGTTGATTTTGACAAATAATCACGTTGTAGGTGGCGCAAAAAAATCAATGTCACTCTTGGCAATGATGAAGTTCTTGAGGGTACAATTGTAGGGGCTTGTGCCATCCACGATATAGCGGTGGTCGAGGTTAATGCTAATAAAAGAAATCTTCAGGCAGCAGAACTAGGTGATTCAGATAAGTTAAGGGTAGGGCAAAGGGTCTATGCTATTGGTAATCCTTTTGGTTTAACAGGTGGACCCAGCGTAACATCAGGAGTAATTAGTGCCATTAACAGAACAATAGATTCTGAAAGAGGCTTAATAGAGAACCTTGTTCAAACTGACGCTTCAATTAATCCTGGAAACAGTGGTGGCCCCCTCGTAGATGTAATGGGCAAAGTTATAGCAATTAACACAGCCATCATACCATTTGCCCAAGGCATCGGTTTTGCAATTCCCATAAACTCAGCGAAAACATGCACAGACGAAATTATCACGGAAGGCGGGCGTAAAGAGGCCTTGGCTTGGTATAGTGGGATTAACCTTAACACGGGAAATCGCTCGCTACTACAGTTTACCAGTTAATGGCGGCGTATTAGTAACCCGAATTGCTGAGGACAGCCCTGCAGAACAAGCCGACATGGCTGAAGGCGACATCATTCTAGAGATAAACAAGATAGAAACAAACAAAATCGAGGACTTAGTTAACGAAATTCAGAAGAGAAAAATCGATGATGTTGTTAGAATCCTAGCTTTACGAAACGGTAAAGAGCACTTTTTTGATTTAAAACTAAGCGAAGCACCATTAAGCACTGTTTGCTGACTGGATTGGTGGGTAATTTGAGTCAAAACGAAATTAAAGAAATACTAAAAAAAACCAAGGTTATCGCTGTTGTCGGCTTATCTACAGATCCCGAAAAAGATAGCCACAAAGTCAGCGTTTATCTAAAACAACATGGGTACAACATAATACCTGTCAATCCTTTTGCCTCTGAAATTCTTAGCGAGAAAAGTTACGCAAGTCTATTTGATATTCCATTTGAAATCCAGAAAACCATCGATATCGTTGATATTTTTAGACCAGCAAGAGATGTGCCACCGATAGTTGAGCAAGCCATAAAATTAAAGCAGATGTATGGTAGGCCACTAGTGGTTTGGCTGCAACTTGGAATCGTAAATGAACAGGCTGCCAAAATGGCTGAGCAAGCGGGTTTGGTTGTAGTTATGGATAAATGTTTAATGGTTGAACATCGTCGATTATCTTAACATTTTATATTGCACCAAGCAGCAGCGATACAACAACAGCGATTATTACAATGACGACTGTTTCGGCTAATGTTATTCTCCAATTTACCCTCGTCTTCTTTGAACGATACCGCGCCAGAAACACTCCCGAAATAATGCTGACTTCAAGAAGCGAAACGACAATGTTGTAGTATGTTGGAAGTGCCAAATAAGTTGCAATTGGAATGATTCCTGCAAGAAACGTCGTTGTTCCAGAAATTATTGCTACATAAATGTTAGACCTATGTATTTGTTTCCCAAGTAAAGTAAACAATTTCTGCACTAACAATAATGACTTATCACGTTCTCTCTTATCAGGTATGTCGCTTAAGCTATAATTCATTAAGTTCTGAAGTGTCATGATATCTGCTAAATCTTCCGTGATTCCGCCAAGCAGAAAGCTTGAGAAGTTGGTTACGGCAACTGCACTAAGCGTTAAGAGGGCGGCAAAAACGATTGTTCTGGTGTCCGAAAAGATGGTTTTGTTATCGGTTAAGGTTGCTATGAATGCTGAGATAATTACGACTAAACTTGTTATTGACCCATCAACTAAGCCTGCAACAACTTCCATGATGGGTTCTTTCTTTAATAGAAGACTTTCCCATTCTTGGCCCAATTTTTGGCCTTGAGGAGTCAACTGCACCATGGCGTCTTTTTCAACAATCAAGCCTTCAGTGGCCATTTCTTTTAGGGCTCTATCCAACTCAGATATTTCTATACAGGCTAGCTAACGCAAACACGGTCAATGCGGGTTTTCAGGGTTGACTTTTTTATTTTAGCGCCTTTGCTAAGGTTTAACAGAACTATTACTCGAATAACGTCTGGTAATTCTTGGATTTCAAATGCCACTTAAATAATCACGTCTATAGTACGCTAACTATTTGGCTAATAACTTTTGTGCGCTCCAAAATTTTATGAGCTGTTTTTACCAGTTGTTGGATGGATAATGAGTACTTGGTTTTTTCGACAATCTCAAGTGAAATGGATTCCGCCTAAATTTGTCTGAGCATATTTTGTATTTCTTGATAGTTTGGTTCTACAGCTGGATTGTCTGAAACCCAAACATACCGTACAATCCCTTTTTGATCAAGAATGAAAATTGATCGTTTAGCAACAGTATAACCGTCAAGCCCAGCATAATTAGGTAACTCCAAACCATAAGTTTTGATAACTTCTCGTTTGTAATCGCTAAGTATGGGGAAGGGTAGCCTGTTTTTCTCTGCGAATCCTTTGTTGCTAAACGGATCGTTTACGCTTACTCCAATAACTTGAGAGTTCAAATCGATAAGCCGCGACATTGAATCTCGAAATTCACACATTTCTTTTGTGCATGTTGAGGTGAAAGCGCCCACAAAAAAAGCTAAAACGATTTTTTGCCCTAAAAAATCTTTTAGGCTTCTGGGTTTCATGTTAACGTCTGGAAGGGTGAAATCAGGTGTATTGTCTCCAACTTTGATTTTGGTTGACATGAGAATTGTCCTCGCTTATAGAAAAAAACGTACGCTTGTATAAATGCGTGATGTTTTTTTTAGTCGAAGGCAAAGGCGCAAGGGCAATATTTGTTCAAAACGCAAATTTCGCATTTGGGTTTTTTTGCCATGCACACTTGCCTTCCGTGAAAAATTAGTAAGTCAGTTAGTTTCATCCATTTCTCTTTTGGCGTAATCAACATTAAATCATGCTCTATTTTAGTTGAGTCATCGTTGTCCGTAAGCCCAAGACGCTGTGAAAGTCTGTTAACATGGGTGTCCACTGCTATGCCATCCGTTATGCCGAAAGCGTTGAATAACACGATGTTGGCTGTTTTTCGTGCGACTCCGGGGAGCTCTAATAATTCATCCATTGTTTTGGGTACTTGTGAATTGAATTTTTCGACTAAGAGTAGGCAGCATTTCTGTAAGTTTCTAGCTTTGTTATGGTAGAAGCCTGTTGAGTGGATATCTTGTTCTAACTCTTCTATGTTCGCATTGGCATAGTCTTCTGGTTTGTGGTATTTTTTGAACAGTTTTTGGGTTACTATGTTTACTCTTTCGTCGGTTGTTTGGGCTGAAAGCATGGTAGCGACAAGTATTTCTAACGGGTTGGAATAGTTTAGGGCTGTTTTTGCGTTTGGATACTGTTTTTCGAGTAGTTCGATTACTTTTGCATTTCTTTGTTTTGGGTCAAGATATATTTCTGGGCTTTTCATTTGGGGTCTCTCCTTGGCTTTTGTTCCACGTTAAAGACTAGACGGGTGAGAATAAAAGTTTACTTCATTTCCATTGTCACCTTAACAATTGTTTAGGTATGTTGCTGGTTACTTCAAATTTGCAAAGCTTTATTTGTGGATAACTGCGTAATGTTTATATAATTTCAAATAATTTGAAAATGTGTTATACAAGTGAGCGTAATGGTGAACCCTACTAGAGTAACGGTTGCATTCGACAAAACAACAGCCGACTTATTAGAAAAAATAAGCACCGAAGCACAAGTATCACAAAGCGAAGTCATGCGACGGGCCCTAAAATTCTACAACGAAAACAAAGCCCTCGAAGACCCAGCGATCAAGAAAAAAGTTCTCGCTTACAGTGATATGCTTCTTAACGGTGAACATGTTATCATTGATGTTGACCATTGGCTTATGTTCTTAGGTTTAATTGCTTCATCGCCTGAGCGAGAGAAGTTTTGGAGCGACCACAAAGAAGTGGCTCGCGCGCACTGGGAACAACTTAAAACAAAAGTCCATTCTCCAGAAGAAATGTTAACGCGGCTTGAGATATGCAATTTTTACCGTTTAACAAAGAATGCTCCAAACGATTACACATTGGTATTGGTTTCCGAGATTTCAAAAGACTTTATAAGAATATTTCTTGAGGAATACTTTGCGGCTATGGGTGTTAAAGCTGAAATAAAAGAAAACCTAACAAAACTTAGAGTATTGGTTAAACCCACTGCATTACGGTAAACATTTTTTATTTTTTTTGCGTAAGCATTTAGCGATTGCAGAAAAGTTTTTTACTTGTCACTTATACTAAGCCATGACCGGTGAAGGAATTTGAGTTTGAAACTTAAAGTTGATGGAAAAGATGTTCCACTTAATGAATTTGTTGAAAAATTTATTAGCGGAAGCATAACTGGAGCAATTACTTCACTTAAGGGAATAAAAGAAGATTGGAAAAAAATCGAGATAGAAATAGAAAAATAATTAGCCATTAAATTCAATGTTACTCTCGATTTCAGCAAACATTTCCTTTTTAGCTTTACATATTGGGCAAACGTAAGGTGGGTCCTCACGGAAAACAACGTAACCGCATTGTTTGCAATACCATAATTTCTTTTTAACTGTCGGTTGTGGCTTTGGAGCTTGCATTGTCAATGTAGATGCTTGTTGCTCTCCTTGAGCAGATGCAAATGCAGTTTTAGCGGTGGCTTGAATTCCATAAGCTCTTTGCTGTTTTTCTATAGGTCTGCGTTCGGGAACTTCTGGTAAGTTTTTGCTTTCGAAAACTTGCTTGTTGACATAAAGTCTGCAGTAGCATGAGCCATATTGAGCAACGTCCGGGTCTCGGTAGTCGCAGGGGCAAATTATGTCTCTGTCAAATTCAAAGTTGCCAGAGGCTAACCTGCATGGACATAGGGGATAGCCGTAGCGGTCCTCATTTGTTTTTAATCCTTCAAGAAATCCCTGTAGAAGTTCCGGCTGAGGGGTCAGATAGTATCCGAAGGTTTTAGCGTCCGCTTCAGCCCTTTGACGCGTTTCTTCAAGTGTGGTCAAATTTCAAGTACCTCTTTGAGTTTGTCTTTGCGAAAACCACTAATTACGACTTTATCGTCAACAATTGTAGTTGGGTAGTTTAGCATGCCGCCTTTGGATTGGATTGTTTCATGAATCTTTTCTTTGTCTTTTTCGTCAGCTAAATCAACATCAACAAATTCGTATTCGATTCCATTGTCATTTAGATATTGCTTAGTCATTTTGCACCAAACGCAAGTGCTTAAAGCGTACACGAAAACTTTATGTTTGCTATTCTTACCAGAAACCTTTGAAATATTCATAACAAAACACTCTGCTAGAAACACTTGCTTTCGGCGAGATATAACTTTTTATGCTGGCCTAAGGCTGCCAAAAGCATTTTGAACAACCTCCGATAAAGCAGGATGAATATGCATTCCCTGTGCGATTGGTGCGAAGGTTCCTGTTTCTGAAGCCATGGCATTAATGATTTCTTGGATAAGAATTGAAGCTTCTGGACCGATTATGTGGGCTCCTAGGATTTTGCCTGTTTGTTGTTCTACGATTACTTTTGCGAAGCCTTCTGGGAACCCCATAGCTGCGCCCATAGCTGTATCTTTGTATAGGGATTGTCCAACAAGGATTTTGCGATTTTGTTGTTTGGCTTCTTGCTCTTTTAAGCCAACTGAGGCAACTTGTGGGTGACTGAAAATTGCATGAGGAGCGGCTGAAAAATCCACTTTAACTTTGTGATCATGAACGGAATTATGCCAAACGACGCCTGCTTCATAGTTGGCTACGTGCTTAAACATTTGAGTACCTATTGCATCGCCGAAAGCCCAAATGTTTTTTTTGCTGGTTTCAAGATATTCGTTGACCGTTATGAAATTGTGATCATTTAGTTTTACTCCTGTTTTTTCAGGTTTCAATATGTCGGCGTTGGAAACCCTTCCCGTGGCAATCATTACTGCTTCGGCTGAGAATTCATGTAGGCTGCCATCTTCGCGATTTCTAGCAATCAGAGTTTTAACCTGCCCTTCTTGTTTAGCTTCAGTTACTTCAAAGCCAGTGTAAATTTCCATTCGCTGTCTCATTTCTTTCTTTAACAATTCAGAGATTTCTGGTTCCTCTTCAGGCACAACTCGGTCGGGTCTTTGAAGTATAGTGGTTTTTGTCCCAATTCCGGCGAAGAAATGGCCGTACTCCATGCCAATGTAACCTCCGCCAACGATCAGAATGCTTTTGGGTGGTGTTTGTAGTTCCAGCACGGTGTCGCTTGTTAAGTAGTTTATTTTCTCTATACCCTTGATTAAAGGTAAGGCGGTGCGTGCTCCTGACGCTATGAAAATCTTCTCTGCTGAGATGATAAGTGAGCCGACTTGCATGGTGTAATCAGAGATAAACTCGCCTGCTTCTTTAAACCACGTCATCTCCGGCGTAGCTTCGACCGCTAATGCCTGATGCCCAGAATCCTCACGGACAAGCTCACGCATTCTATGCATGATATTGTTAAAATCAACTGAGTCTAAAGTTGCATTGATACCCAGTTGTCCTCCATCTTTAATGGAGGCAATGACATCTGCTGTGTAAATCAGCATTTTCGAGGGAACACAACCAACGTTAATGCATGTACCCCCCATTTTTCCATGCTCAACCAAAGCTACTTTCAAACCCTGATCCACTGCAGCAGAAGCAACAAGCATGCCAGAGCCTGAACCAATAACTATGACGTCAAATTGATCCATGATAAATCCTCAATATGACTAAAGTGAACTGTTAAAGAACAAATAAACTTTTCAACGATGTTTTTAAGCGGGAAAATTTTTTATGCAAGTTAACGATAATATATTTGAGGATTTTAATGGCAAAAGCAACTAAACTTACAAAAGCAGAAGAAGAAAAGAAAAAGAAAGCCTATTACGCGAAAAAAGAAAAGAAAGCTAAAGAAGTCAAAAAGTAGCTGCCTCAAGAAACCGAGGCAGTACCCGCTTGTCATTGACAGGGCTAAACGTTTGCAGTTCAATCTTGTTCAGTGGCAACGCGATTCTGGACACCAACCCATTCAAGCTATAAGGCAGACGGATTAGACGCATTTCCCCCGCAGTGACCCATTCATCAATATGAAACCCCTCTTTCTTAACCAGCTCTGCAATCTCCTGTCTTTCTTTAGGGGTCAACATGTAAGCTTGTTTATCAAAAACATGCAGATGAAAACCCCTGCCAGAATATACTGCGCGGACCTTTGAGAAGCGATCTTCAAGAAAATCAAAAAGCCACATTGCCTCCCTCTGAACCATCTGCAACTCCAGCTCGCAGAAACTCAAACCCTGCTGCCTCTTCATTTTGTCCGCCAAAGAGCCGTGAATTGGGCAGGTTATATTTTCTGGGTCGAGGTCAAAAGCGAGTTCTTGACCAATCTTGTGGTCTTTTTCATCATAGATGTTTCTATCATAATAAACGGCTTCGGGCAAAAATTCTAGGATTTGTCGTTTTAGGTCTTCTAAATTTTTGTATTCGTCGATTATTATTGTGGTTGCAGCGTCTTCTTTGTATTTTTGAGGGTAAATTTTTGTGTGCCTGCCCATGATAACTGCAAATTTGGTTCTGTTAAGCCCGTCTTTGAACCATTCAGCAACTTTTTGAAGGTTAAATTCTGAAATATAGAATTGTTTTCTTTCTTCAAGTGTGGTATATCGCATGCCCCTGGGCAAACTGTAGTGAATCATACAAACCCTCGTCAAATATAGGGTATCTTTCCCAAAATGCATTGTGGAAAAATCTCGACGCAGAAACCCTAATATTGCACATTCTGCCAATTTTTATTGGTGAATTTTTTGCCAATTGACCCTGATTTTCAAACCAAACGCCAAGTTGTTGGCGAGCATAACGGACATAAAGTTTGGGGACCAGTTGAAGCCCCCACAAACCTTGGAATTCATGGAACGACTACGTCTGTAGACTGGGATGTCTGCATTGGAGATGGTGTATGCATAGATGTCTGCCCTGTTTCACTTTATGATTGGGCTGATTCTCCTGGGCATCCGCTTTCAGAGCGTAAATCTGACCCCGCACGGGAGCAAGACTGCATACAATGTCTAGCTTGTGAAATGCAGTGTCCAGCAGTGGCGATAAAAATAACACCTCACTGAAACGCTCCATGTCTCTCTTAAATTGAAGAAAAAATTCCTTTTTTGCCTCTTTTCTTTAGCTTTTTGTAAAAAGAAACGTTTTTCCCAACTTCATTTTAATAAAAATGGATTAGATTTTCAATTAAAATTAGGTAAGCTTGTCATAAAAAACCTATGATAACCATTGACATCAAAAACTCATCAAAACTGCGTTATAAAAAAATTTAGAAAAAGTAAGCATAAGCTTACTTTATAAGACCTAAATTCTTGTTTACTTTTTCCCAGTTGACGACATTCCAGAATGCTTCAATGAACTTCGGACGTTCGTTCTTGTAGTCAAGGTAGTATGCATGTTCCCAAACATCCAAAACCATCAAAATATTGAATGTCGGAAAAACATTGACATTGTGTTTCTCAATCTGCATTATCAAGGGTCTCGCAATGCATGGCTGAACAGCTAGGGCAGCCCATCCCGAGCCTTCAACGCTTGCAGCCGCCGCCGTGAATTCTTTTTTGAAACGCTCAAAACTTCCAAAACCCATGTTAATCATGTCAGCGACGGCTCCACCGGGTTGTCCTCCACCGCCTTTGCCAGCGGGCGCCATGTTTTCCCAGAAAGCGCTGTGCAAAATGTGTCCGCCAATATTGAAAGATAATTCTTTGAGCATAGCTTTCATGTCAACATCTGCGTTTTCGCTGCGTGCTTTATCTATTTTTTCAAAAGCGGCGTTTGCGCCGTTCACATAGGCTTGATGATGTTTGTCGTGATGGAGTTTTAGTTGTTGCTCTGAAATGTATGGTGCCAAAGCACTGTAGTCGTATGGTAGTTTGGGTAGAGTAAATGATTTTACTTTTTCCATAAAATTCACCAAAAATCAATTCAAATCAAAGGGAAGAACAACTAATATACTTTACCTAAACGGATTTAACCAAAATTAATTTCTTGCGGTATTAGTATAGCTTATTACTTGCTTTTCAGTAACTATTTTCTAGTGATTTTTAATGACTAAAACTGATGAAAACTTAAAAGCTGCCTTTGCAGGCGAATCCCAAGCTAACAGGATGTATTTAGCTTTCGCTAAGAAGGCAGAAGAAGAAGGCTTCCCCCAAATTGCTTTGCTGTTTAAAGCAGCGGCTCAATCGGAAACTGTCCACGCCCTAAACCACCTGACAGTAATGGGCCAAGTAAAATCAACCGCCGATAACCTTGGTACAGCTGTCTCCGGTGAAACATATGAGTTCAAAAAAATGTACCCCGATTTCATTGCTGACGCAAAAAAAGACGGAAACAAACCTGCTGAAATGAGCTTTGACTTCGCCAACAAGGTTGAGCAAATTCACGCAGCTCTTTACCAGAAAGCGCTGGACGCATTAAAAGCCAAGAAGCAACCTGCTAAAGTAGATTATTATGTTTGCCCCGTCTGCGGAAACACTTTTGAAGGCTCAGCGCCCGACATTTGCCCAATCTGCTCTACGCTAAAAGAAAAATTCATGAAAATAGAATAAAAAAAATTAAACTTTGATTTTTTGGGCTATTTGTTGCCCAAAATCAAAACATTTTTTCAAATCCTCTTGATCAGGTACATATTTGGCTTCGATTCCTGGTTCATATACTTCGAACCCAGCTTTTTTCGCCATTTCAACCATACCTTTAACTGCGCCGCCTCCCCAGCCGTAAGAGCCGAAAAAGCCCCACAGCTTACCTTTTGGCTTAAGACCAGTGATGTATGTTAAGAACCCGCCCAAGGTGGGGAACATTTGGTTGTTCAGTGTCGGCGAACCCACGATCACAGCTTTAGCTTCAAGGATTTCAGTTACTATGTCTGTGTTTTCTCTGTTTCGAAGCTTGAAAAGCCTTGCTTCAACGCCTTGGCTTGCTATGCCCTCTTCTATCGCCCGTGCCATAGCGTCTGTACTTCCCCACATAGTGTCAAAAACAATTATTGCTCTTGGCTTTGCTGTGCCTGCACTCCACTGTAAATATGCGTTGATGATTTTAGAAGGGTCTTTTCGCCAGATTACTCCATGGTCTGGCGCAATTATCTCGATCGGGATGCCCATTTGCACGACTTCTTGTATTTTACGTGTTATCAGGGGGGCAAGAAGCATCAGAATGTTTGCGTAATAAGTTGTGACTTCCTCCCATAACCGCTCTTGGTCAACTTCATCGTCGAATCGTTCACTACTGGCAAAGTGCTCGCCAAAAGCGTCATTTGAGAACAGGATTTTGTCTTCTACCATGTAAGTGAACATGCTGTCTGGCCAATGCAGCATGGGTGTTTCTATAAACCGCAGTGTGCGCTTTCCCAATTTTAGCTCGTCACCTGTTTTTACGGTTTCTACCTTTTCAAAATCGTGGCCGTAATGTTCGATTAAGGCGTCTTTACCTCTCTCAGAAGCAAATATTTTGGCGTTCTTTGCTAGTTTGGCGATTTGTGGGATGCTGCCTGAATGATCCATTTCTACGTGGTTTATTATTATGTAGTCGATTTTGTCGAAGCCTATTAGTTCCTCAACATTTTCTATTAGCGTGTCAGCGAAACTGCATTTTACAGTGTCTATCAACGCTGTTTTCTCGTCTTGGATTAGGTAGGCGTTATACGTGGTGCCTCTGTTGGTTGTGTAGCCGTGGAAGTCCCGTATGTTCCAATCTACTGCTCCGACCCAGTTTATGCCTTCTTTCAAAACAACATTAACCATAACTTTTTTACTCCTTACTTGTTGTTACTTTGTACGTTGCTTTAACACCTGCTTTTTCAAAAAGTATTCCTACTGGGCAGGTTTCAACTGTTAATTTATGGGCATGTTCAATTCTGTTCTCTGGTGCCTCGGTCTTAATACTGATGTCAAAGTTTTCCTCACTTATGGTGCCTGTTTCATCCGATTTTATTGCTTCGAGTTTGACCTTTAACGCTTTTATTGTTAGACGCATTTTCTTTGCCGTTAAAAGGAAAATTGTTGCGTAACAACCTGCATGGCTCATTACGCAGAGTTCAAGAGAGGAAGATCCAAGCCCTGTTCCTAAGTCTGGCGCAAGATCGACCACATAACTATGTGATTCATTATCGTCAAGGAGAATTTGGAAGCCTTCAATTAACTTTGCGTTTGCATAAATTTTTGTTGTCAAGTTTTTCGCTCCAAATTTAGTTGCTAAAAATCACTTTTCTAAATGTTTACGATAGTTTATATCGATTGTGATTTAGAATTTCATTAAAACTTGTATCTCTGACTTAGTAATTAAAATTAATCTTCATTTTTCTTCACTTAATATAATTTTTTTCATTAACCCTGCAGTAATCAAGCCCAAAACAAAAAATCACGTTAAGACACAAAGAAAAATGAAAAAACACCAGAATTACCTGATTCAATTGGGCCTTTTGAGGACGATTCAAGACGAATCGGGACTTTTCGGGACGAATCTAGACGCAACCTGCAAACGCAACACGACCTGAATCAAAAAAGCAATCTAAAACACAAAGAACAAAATTTGCACAAAATAACCGCCGATCAACTCACGCAATACTTACCTGATAGATTTTTGAAAAATCAATATATGTCTGAATTATCTGTTTATTTAATTGATTTAGATTTAATGCAAGGAAGTGATTTTATGGGTTTAATTCCTGATGACAAAAAAGAATTATTAAAAAACGATTTTAAAGAGAAATTGGTTGACCCAGTTAAAATTGTAATGTTTACCCAAGAGATTGAATGCCGATACTGCTCCGACACACGACAACTTGTGCAAGACATGGTGCCTCTTAATGATAAAATTTCAGTAGAAGTTTATGATTTTGTAAAAGACGCCGATAAAGCCAAAGAATACGGCATCGACAAAATCCCCGCCCTCGCTATAATCGGCAAAAAAGATTATGGTGTAAGAATTTACGGCATCCCATATGGGTATGAACTTCAAACCTTAATTGAAGCCATCATTAACGTTTCTAAAGGACAAACTGACCTTTCAGACAAAACAAAATCCATTCTAAAAGAAGTAAAATCTCCAGTTCAAATTAAGGTCTTCGTCACTTTGACTTGCCCACATTGCCCCGCGGCAGCCTCAGTTGCCCATAAATTAGCCATCGAAAGCGACATGGTAAAAGCCGACGTTATTGAAACCAGTGAATTTCCAGATTTAGCCATGAAGTATAATGTGATTGGAGTGCCGAAAATAGTGATTAATGAGAAAGTTGAGTTCATAGGCGCATTCAACGAAGACTTATTCGCTGAGCATGTACTGCTGGGTGCATTTTAAAAAGAAGCATAAAAAAACAAAGAGAAAAAAAACGCAGAACCTAAAATCTTAGGTTTTTCAGTTACCGCCGCAACCGCAGCTATGCGCGCCTGGTTTTCCAGAGGCTCCAGCGTATTTTGCTGGGTCTTTGTCAAAAGTGGTTTTGCATGAAGCAGCGCAGAAATAGAAAGTTTTGCCGTTGTAATCTGATTTAAATTTTGCTTTTTTCTCGTCAACCATCATCCCACAGATCGGGTCTTTAACCATATTTTTCACCTCTCTTTAGACATTTTATTGATTTACCTTGTTTGATTTAAACTTAACAAGCTTCAACAGAGCTGAATTACTGACAACTGTTAGGCTGCTTATTGCCATTGCTCCAGCAGCGTACATGGGATTTAGCAGACCTGCCGCGGCAATTGGAATCATAACTGCGTTGTAAGCAAACGCCCAAAAAAGGTTCGTGTCGATTTTACGCATTGTCTTCTTGCTCAGTTCAATTCCTAAAGCCACATCACGCAAATCATCTTTTATGAGCACTATACCGCCTGTTTCTTTAGCTATGTCGGTTCCACTTCCAATTGCAATTCCGATGTCAGCTTGAGCCAACGCTGGTGCATCGTTGATTCCATCTCCAACCATCGCAACAATTTTTCCTTCACTTTGCAGTTTCTTTATGATTTCTGATTTTTGCCAGGGCAGAACGTTCGCAATGACGTTTGTGATGCCTAATTGTTTGGCGATAGCGTTGGCGGTTCGCTCGTTGTCCCCCGTCAACATTGCAACTTCCAAATTCATTCTCTTTAGTTGTTCAATGGCTTCTGCGGCGCTTTCTTTTACGGTGTCCATGACTGCAATTAATCCGACACTTTGGCCACCAACGGCTAGTATCATGACGGTTTTTCCTTGGGCTTCAAGCATTGTATGGTCAGTCTCTAACTCGCTGATAGAGACGGTTTGTTCCTGCATCAACTTGCGGTTACCTAATAGCACTTTTTCTCCTCCGACATAACATTGGACGCCTTTGCCGGGTAGAGCCTCAAAACTGTCGGATTTAGGAACAAATATCTTCTCAGACTCAGCTTTAGCTAGTATAGCAGCAGCTAAAGGATGTTCTGAGCTTTTCTCAACTGAACTTGCATAAAGCAAAACGCTTTGTGTTGAGTAGGCATTGTAGGTTTTTATGTCGGTTACGCTTGGCTCGCCCTTTGTCAAAGTACCAGTTTTGTCAAATATCACAGTCGTAAGTTTTCTTGCTTTTTCAACGTACTCTCCGCTTCGAAGTAGCACGCCGTACTCCGCGCCTTTTCCTACACCTGCAAGAATAGCTGTCGGGGTTGCTATGCCTAAAGCACATGGACAAGAAATTAACACCACAGCCAACAGAACCAAAAAAGCTGATGCAAAGCTGCCAGTTGCCACAAACCAGTAAACAAATGAAATGGTTGCAACAGTCAAAATAATGGGAACAAACCATTTGACTATACGATCAGCAAATCTTTGGACTGGCGCACTTGAAGCCTGAGCTTCTTCAACAAGGTGAACTATTTGTGACAGAGCGGTTTCGCCGCTAAGTTTTGTGGCTTTAATTTTTAAGCTCCCGGTTTTGTTAATTGTGGCGCCGATAACTTCACTTCCGACATTTTTTTCCACCGGAATGCTCTCACCAGTGAGTAGTTTTTCATCAACCGACGAGTAACCTGCAACTACAGTCCCGTCAATTGGAATTTTTTCGCCTGGTTTAACGATTACTATGTCACCTAATTGGACCTCGTCTATTGAAATGTCGGTTTCCTTTCCGTCTTTGACGACTCTAGCCATGGTTGGTTGGAGTTCGAGCAGTTTTCGAATTGAAGCTGCGGATCGGCGTCGAATTAACTCTTCGATATATCTTCCTAATAGAACGAATGCCAAGATGCCGATGGCTACTTCCATGTAGCCTGTGCCTGGTTGGGCAGCGGTAGGTAGAACAAAGACTGTTATGACTCCGTATATCCAGCCCGCAAGTACTCCGACAGTTACTAGAACATCCATGTTTATGTTGCGGTTTCTAAGGGAATGATAAGCGCCTTTGTAGATTTTGTAGCCAGCTATCCAGACGATTGGGGTTGAGACAATAAATATGGCTATATCATAAATTCGTAGTCCCCCGACTACGTCAAAATACATTATTGCGGTTATGAGACTAAACAAAGTTAGTACTTTCAAGGCGAGTGCGGCTACTGCACCCGCTAAAGTGAAGCTAACTCTTCGTTGCATTGCCTTAAGTTCACGTTCTGGTGCGGTGTAGACGTCTAGACATTGTTGGCTGCAGAAGTAGTAGGTTCGGTCGCCTATTTTGGCGCTTAATGCCGTTTCCGTATCTACATCCATGCCGCATACGGGATCTCTTACTGTCACCATAAATTTTTGCTCTTTATTTTTAGATATGGTTATTTGTGGTTTATGGGTATAAATGTGTCTGAAAAAGATATATCTTTTCAATCAACCAAAAAGCAAAGAGAATAAAACCAAACCATATCCTAACAAACCAAACTCTTCAACACTACACTAGTACTGAAAAGATTATTCTACCCGTTTAATTATGTGGTACCCAAACTTTGTCTTAACAGGCTCAGAAGTCTGACCCTTCTCAAGCGCGAAGGCAGCTTTCTCAAATTCTTTAACCATCTTACCTCTTGTAAAAGTACCTAAGTCGCCACTGTTCTTTGAGGATGGGCAAAGTGAACTATTTTTAGCTATAGACCCGAACTTTTCCCCTTTATCAAGTCGCGCTTTAATGTTCTTGGCTTCAGTTTCTGTTTTGACCAGTATGTGTGCACAATGAACTTTATCCGCCATAAACGAAATTAAGCATCATCATTGGGATATATCCTTTACTTACGGCAAAAACAAAAAAATCGCGTTTGCAGGGCAATTCCAGCAGGATATTTCAAAAGTCTTAGTGTGAAATTAAGAACTAACCATTAAATCTGCCGTTTGAGCATCCCAAAAAATAACATAAATGTGTTAAAACGTTTAACGGCCCTTTTCTTCTTACTTCGAAGTTCGAAGTAACTGCTAACATAATTGTTATAACAAAAGCAACCAATTCTTTGCCTATGGCCAACTCTATTCCGCTTAAAAATATTGAAGAAGAACAGAAAATTGATCTTTATACAGTACAACAAATTGCAAAAATTATGCAGTTCTTAAGAAATATTGAAGACTAAACTTTTTTCTACTTCAACCCAAAAAACATAGCTGACTTTAAAATTATTAATTAAAAGAAGGGATTAATCTCTCATTTGATTGAGAGATATGTGCACATTTCAATGAAAGCTTGATTTACTCGATTACCTGAATTGCACCCTCAGGACATTGAGCTTCACATGCTCTGCAAACTAAACACTCGCTGCTTTTGCTTGGAGTTGATTTGCCGTTTTTGATTTCGTAGACGCCAACGGGGCAAGTGTTTACGCATGTTTCGCATCCGGTGCATTTAGGGTCAACAACTATCTTTACCATTTTGTTTACCTCTGATTTTCTTGAAAAGCTATTGAGTAAAATAAAAGGGTTTAGGTTTTTTAATGAGTTTTTTCACGTAATCTCAGCAGAATTCCGTTTATGGTTGTTTCAGCTTTATCTCTTCGTTTCTGGGCATCTCCAATGTTTTTCTTGTAGGTTTCAAGAGAAATCTCACCTGTGCTTTGGCCTGATTCAAGTTTTTTGATGTTTTGTTCGGCATCCGACAAGTCTTCTTCGGCTGAGTCAAGTTGTTTTACTAGGTCTGAGTAACTACTTGAGGTTCGTAATTTATCTTTTATTTTGTTTATGTTCCTTTCTAATGTTTCCAACCTAATTTCAATGGCTTTGCGTTGAACTTTGTATTGCCGTCTTGGAATCTTACCTTTTTGTGCTCTTGCATCCATTGCTTTTATTTCAGCATTCAACTGTTTCTTTTCTTCGTAGGCGTCGGTAAATTCTCTAAGTATTTCAGATGTAATAGCTTGGCCTGTGACGGGTTCAAACTCATCTATCTGTTGGAGAGATGTGCTTGATCTTGCTTTTTGAGTTAATTTTTCTGTTTTAGCCTTAATGGGGGCTTTTTCGTTTGGCTTTCTTCTATTATAAAAGACAGCTGCAATACACAATCCTCCTCCTAATAGTGCGCCCCAAAAGGTCGGTCGAAAAGACGACCAAATTGTATTGTAATTATACGAAAATTGAATTGTTGTGCTTGTAGGAGTGCTATAGTCCACGTAGCTTATGCTATCTCTGGTTATTGTTAGGCTATCTTGGAAGGTGCTTCTTGTTACTGTGGAAGATGAATCAAGAGCTGAGAGTTGAGGAGTTAATATTGTTGCTCCTTCTGGTGGGTTGAATGTGATTGTTGCTTCTTCAACATAGTAGTTGAAATCTGGGAAAAGCTTAAAGTTATTTAGAGTATATTGTGAGCCTTGGATAGTGGCACTTGGTAAATTGTAGTAAGCTATGAGGAACATAGATTCACCATTTGCTAGAGATGTTGCAAGGGTGGCGTTTGCTTGTATAATGTCACCGTTGGAGATAGTTTGAGTTGATAATGTTCTGCCAAATCCATCTTTTATAACTATATTTGTGGCAGTGTTTGGCACGTCCAATGCAAAAGAACTCATAGGTGAGGTCGCATTGTCTGTCATATGGTAACTATCAGAGACCGAGACTTTACCTGTAGGATCAAGGGTTATTTGGCGATTTAGATTGTCTATTGTAGTTAACTCGATGGCTCCTTGGGAAATTTGAAACGCTGCTGAACCTACCGAGTAAGTGTATGCAGCCAAATTTTGTGCAGTATAACTCGTTCCACTTACCGTCCCATCATTTTTGGCAATTGTTATTGCCGTTGGGATAGCTGGAAGTGTTAAGGTTACATTGACGCTACCAACATTTTGGGTAAGGCTTGGATAAGCTGGAAAATCAAGAGTGTAGTTGCCACTTGTTTGATCGGTAATAAGACTATTAGAGAGTACAAATGCGACTGTGAAAACGCTTGGGGAGTTCCCGTTAAAGTTTACTTCTGCACCATAAAATCCATTTTGATCACCTAATTGAACTCCTAGATTTACTTGGTAAACGTTGTTTGAGTCGTAGGCTACAACGTTGAGGACATCCGCGCTGTATGGAGCGGGTAATCCAATCATAAAGCCGTCAGTAACCTGACCTGAAACATGAATTGTATCCTGGACGACAACTTGTCCAGAATACATCACTTCAATTGAGTGATCTACCTTATCAATTGTGTAACCAGTACTTTGAGCTGAAACTGTTCCTGAAGATAAAACAATCGGTAAGAAAATTAATAAGAAGAAAACCGTAATCATGAAGACTGCATGCACTCGTTTCACTGAATTCACCAAGTCAAGTTTCTTTTATGTTGTATTNNTGTATTCCTTATTTATTTACTTTACAATAAACAGCGGTGTATTTAGAGCTTAAGCTAAAAAGCAGATACAGCTTAGCGATAGAACATTTTTTGTAGTCAAAGCTCATGACGTTTGCGTTTGAGGGAGCCGTCACTCTTTGTACGTCGTTTATTTTGAAATTGTTTCAAGTGTTTTTTCTGCGGTTGAGGCACTAAAAAGTAAATCATCAATAGTGGCGGTGAAAGTTGCGAATTTACTTTCGCATTCAACAAAGGTTACCACTTTTTTTTCTTCTCTTACCGTTTTAACATTTAGCCCAATGGGCGTTTTGAAATTATCAGGAGAAACTGCGTTAGCAACTGCCTTCGCCATTTTTTGATTAGCATATTCAAGCGTGATTGTCGCTTCCAACTTTCTCGCCTCTCAATTGTTTGCCAACTAATTCATCCACAGTTTTCACAAAATCCTCAATCTTATCCAATGGCACCGTTGCGCCAGCCGCAATGTTGTGTCCTCCACCTTTCCCGCCGAGTACTTCCGAAGCCACTCGCATTGCATCACCCAAATTAACTCCCTTGCGGATTGCTTTTTCTGTGGTTCTTGCCGAGAACTTGGCTGCTTGCTCTTTTTCAACATTAGCAAATGCCACAAGAGGCTTTTCAGGGTTGGCGAGGCTTGAAACAATAATAGATGAAACTGTCCCAACAATTTTTTCGTTTATCGCGTCTTCACCGTATATAACATAAATGTTCTTGAGTTCTCTCATTCGTTCAGGTTTTTCATTGACCCAGGTCAAATATTTGTTGATGTTTTTTCGGTAATCTTCGAGGATTTTGTTGGATTCTTCAAGTGCAACTTTGCGATCACCCATGCAGATGGCGATGCCGAGGCTCGGCCGATCCATGCGACCAGTTGAGTTCAAAACAACCGCAAATTCCCTTGCATCCCGAAGCGCCGTATTTGGTTCCTCTTTGGTTAAAACGTAAATGTATCCAATGAGGTTTTCTACTTCCATATGCAGCCCCTTAGATAACAGGTGATCCGCCAAAGCAGAGCAAAGCCGCTTTCTTTCGTCTTCGTTTAGATCGCGGAGCGCCCTCCATTTTTCTTCCTGTTTGATAGGTATGTTTAAGCTTGCAAGAAAGGCTAAGGCCTTGTCCTCTTCACCGCTTAAGCCTGGAATAAACGGATTAGTCGTAGTTGCTAAGGTCCTATGGATCGGTCTGGTTTCTCTCCCAAAAAATGTTAAGTCTTTTTCAACTTTAATTAAACCAGCAGCAACAGCGTCATCAACTATGAGCTCATTTAATCCACTGAGACTTCTCTGTTCATATTTATCTTGCATGTCTCCTAAAGCGCCGACCAAGGCGATAGGAGCCAAATCGATATTTGCTCTGTTAACAGCTTTAGCTACAAAGTAAGCTACTCCTGAACCGCTAACATCACTTGCACCGTCAATTCCAAACATGTGAGGGTTCACCATAACAAAATTTGGGTTGCTGGATGATCCGTTTAATTGGTGGTGGTCGAGAATTAGGACTTTGAAGTTGGGTATTTTTTGGTTTAGCATGTCGAGAACGCCGCTTCCGAAATCCGTCAAAATCACTAATTGAGGCTTATCCGCAACGATTTCATTTACTATTTTCTCGTCAAGTTGCTGAGTGATTCTAATTCGTATCTTTGCATCTAGGCGAAAAAGGGTTTTTCCAATTACACCTGCAGCGGCAATACCGTCAGCATCTAAATGTGAAAAACAATGAATAAACCCGTCTTTCTGGGAAACTTCAAGAATTACTTTTGATGCTTCTACCGCTGAAGCTAAGAAGCGTTCAATCGATGCCTGCTGTATAGCCATTCATAATTCACTCTTTGGCTAAAATGTGCCTAATCGGATTTAAAGCTGGTGTATCAACTAACAAAATGAAAATGTAAAATAAAAGTTAAGAAGGATTTTAGGTTACGGAGGCAATTTTTGCTTCGTATTTCCAGTTCTTGGCTATGACGCCTTCACGTTTATAGTATCGTGAGAGCTTGTGGATTCTTGCTTCGATGATTTGCATGTTGCGTTTGTTATGTAGGTCTTTTTTGTTTTTGTCCATGTGAACTGCGAGGCTTTGTGCTTTCTTCATTAGGTTTGATAAGTCTTCTGGCATCGTTGAGGCTAAGTTTGCGGCTTTGAGTACGTCGCTTATGCTTTTGCCAACAATAGGCTTCACTAGAGGAATCGCATATTGATCCCTGAGGATGGTGCCTATGGCGCTCATTGAATGACCTTCTTTGGCCAATTTTATTATGAATGATTCTACTTCTTCAGGCTGATATTTGCACCAACTTGGAGGACGCCTGCTGACTGGGCGAATCGAATGTGACTTTCCTTTTTCTTGCTTTGGCAAATGTTACACCTTAAACTGCACCTAAACCATAGTCAACGAATATTTAAAAGTAATCCCCTTGAGAAACAAAAAGTCGAAAATTCCTTAAAAATACCTCAAGTTGCTTCGTTTTTGAACCATTGAGTAAATTTATGCATAGCCATTGCCCTGTGTGAAAAGTTATTCTTCTCTTCAATTGTCATTTCCGCAAATGTTTTTCTACTTCCAACCGGCTGGAAAATTGGGTCAAAACCGAAAACTGATTTGCCCTGTGGTTTGCGTTCAGTTGAAGTAATTTCACCTTTAGATTCGCCCTCGAAACATTTTGGTTCGCAAATTGTGCTATCGCAATATGCTATGACTGACTGGAATTTTGCTTCCCTATCGGATATATTTTCCATTAGCTTGAGAATGCCGTCGTTATGAATAGTCTTGTAAATGAACGCTGCGTAGGGTCCTGGAAAACAGTTTAGGGCTTTGATGAATAAGCCTGCGTCTTCCACAAAAATGGGCAGCTTAGTTTCCGCAAACGCATTTAGGACGCTTTTTTGGGCTATTTCTTTCAGGCTGTCGCTTTGAATCTCGTCTCCCTTCATTCGTAGCATTCCAACTGAAATTCCATAGGCGCTTAGGATGCTTCGGGCTTCATTGAATTTGTTGATATTACCTGTAGCAAAAAAAACCACTTTGCCATCGATGTTGCATGTTTGATTATTGTTTTCTTTCTTCAACATATCTGCCACGCCTCTCAATCTCCTTTATTTTCTCATAAACCTTTTCTGTTGTCTCATCGCCCAAAACGGACGAGTAGCCAGCTAAAACGTTTTTGAAGCATTCTTCCCAAAACTGAAAATGGGTACTTTGCAATGCTCGCTTCATCAAATGCAAATCTACACCCCGTGCCTCGACTTCAATATTTTTTTCGCCTAATCCAAAGTCAACAAAAAAGATTTTGTCGTCAGAGTTAATAATCATGTTTGAAGTTGTTAAGTCGCCGTGGATTAATCCGCGGACGTGAAGTTTTCCGATTAATTCGCCGATTTTAACGCATAACTCTTGCCGCTGAAGTTTGGGTGTGCCGTTTAGTGTCTGTTTGATTTGTTGTCCTTCTATGTATTCCATGATGATTGAAGCTTCTGGGATGTTAACCATATATATTAGCGGAGTCGGTACCCCTGCCACTTTGGCTTCATGCATCAGTTGCGTTTCATGTAATGTGCGGTAACTTCGAATCTGTTTATCTAACGCATCTGGACGATACTTCTTGGGGATTCGTACTTTAATAATAACTTTTCGTTCATGCCAGTCCGCCAAGTAGAGGCTGGCTTCTGCACCCTTCTTAAACATCGTTTGCTGGGCTACTGTATCCATGGCACATCCACTTTATCAACTCGCCAACGAAGCTTAACATAACTCTCATCCATTGGCGTAACTAACCCATGCTGGTAAGCTAAAACCCCTGTCCACGCAATCATCGCGCCGTTATCGGTTGCAAACTCCAACGGAACCACATTAAACTTCGCTTCATGATCCTGAGCTATAAAGTTCAACATTGATTGCAATCGTTTGTTAGCTGCAACCCCTCCTGTTAACAAAACCTCCTTCTTCTCAGTATGAGCCAACGCCCGCTCAGTCACTTCCGTAACCATCGAGAAAGCATGTTCCTGAAGACTATAACACAAATCTTCCAAGCAGACTTTGCCCTCATTTAGCTGAGCCGTCGCCGAAGTCAACAAACCGCTTAGAGACAAATCCATCCCCTTCACAACATATGGCAAAGAAACCAAGTTTTTGCCTTTAGCCGCCAACAGCTCCACGGCAGCCCCAAGCGGCAAACCCTTCTGATGCTTTAAACCCGCCGCTCTCGCAAAAACATCCAAACAATTACCAAGGGCGATGTCTAGGGTTTCGCCGAAAACTCTGTAGCGTCCAGATTCAAAAGCCGTGACCAAAGTATTACCTCCTGAAGCATAAAGAGTAACAGGGTCAACAACACCAGTTTTGAGTTTCCCAATTTCAATATGCGCTACAGAATGATTTACGCCAACCAGCGGAATGCTTAGGTATGAAGCTAAGGCTCGGGCAACCGTTGCGCCTGTACGTAAAGAGGGGCCTAAGCCTGGACCTTGAGAAAATGCGATTAGGGAGAGTTCATTTGGTTTCACTCCAGCCGTATTTAAGGCTTCACGTAAGACTTTGTCAGCGACTTCAGAGTGATGTCTCGCTGCTTCTCTTGGGTGGATTCCGCCTTCCGAAGGTATGTAGCTGTCATATTTGTTAGCAAGAATTTCTCCATTAAACCTGGCAATGCCAATGCCGAAGTCGTCTGCTGAAGATTCTATCCCTAAACAGCATGAGTCATCATCTTTATGCGCTTTCTGCATGTTTTTCATGAATTCCACGTTTTTTGGGGGATACATATTTTTATTTGGATTCAACGCTTATATTCTAATTGCATTATCTGGAATTGATTTAGATGCCTAAACGTAATGACCTTGAACAGAAAGCACTCCATTATGTGGTAAACACGGGTTATCAAGGCGTGCTTCAATCAGATTTATGGCGTGAACTAGGCGCAAGCAGTCGCGAGGGCTCACGTGTCTCCATTAAACTAGAAGAAAAGGGTTTGATTCGTCGTGAAAAAGAACTGCAAGAAGGTCGATGGACCTACAGACTTTACCCCAAAAGGCTTCCAGCTTCAATAGAAACCATCATTGACTGTCCCTGTCTACTTTGCCCGGACAATGCAAGATGTGACCCAACAACCGCGCTTTCTCCAAAAAGCTGTCCCAAACTTACCGATTGGATACTTGGCTTAGGAAAAGAAGCCACTGCTGCTCCTGTTGCTCCTGAAGGACCAAACGACCCGCAGGCATCAGCCGAGCCAAGCTCAGAAGAGGATGATTCCGTTGCCGAAAGCTTGGATCCGAGATAGAAAACGCGAATACTACTACAAAAAAGCCAAAGAAGAAAACTATCGTTCCAGAGCCACATATAAGTTAGTTCAATCTAACGAGAAATACGGTTTTATAAACAGAAACGATGTTGTAGTTGATTTAGGCGCTGCACCTGGCGGCTGGATTCAGGCAGCAAGAAAAATGACTGGAAAAAACGGCTACGTTCTAGGTATTGATTTGAAACCAATTGAACCCTTCACTCAGGAATATGTGCGAACTATAATTGCTGACTTCAATGACCCAGACATAGTAGATCAGATTCTTTCTTTTTTGCCCCGAGAAGCTGATGCAGTAATTTCTGACGCCGCACCCAACATCACTGGTGTTTGGGAAGTTGATCAGGCAAAACAGATTGATTTAGCCACTAAAGCATTAGAAATAGCCCAATGCGTATTGCATTCTGGTGGAAACTTTTTTGTTAAACTTTTCGAAGGCGAGATGTTCAACGAGTTTATTCTAACTGTTAAGGAAGTTTTTGACACTATTAAAATAGTTAAGCCTGAGGCTAGCCGACAAAAAAGTTCGGAAATGTATCTTTTGGCTTTAGGCTTAAAATCCAAAAAATGCAAAGAAGAAAGCTAAGTTAAAAATATTGAATGGAGCAGTGAATTTGAGAGTTATCGCAGCGGATTCTGCAGCGGCAATACTTGATCCACAGTTTAAGCCGTTGTCTCTTGTTGCCTCTGTTTCAGTGTTGGTTAATCCACCTTATCGAGAGCCGTCTTTTCGGTTGGCTGAGCCAATTTTTAAAGAGGTTGAAGGCGGATTTGAAGTTATAGTGCACGAGGCTGAGATGTGCAGAAGTTTACTTGACAAAATGAAAGCCGATGTTGTGCATCTTGATATGTCGCTTGGTGGCGTCTCAATCGAGGAGTTATCGCCGGTTGAACTTATTAATTTAAGAGCGTCTCGAACAGGACGGCAACACATTCTAAAGATTTTGCCGAGGCTAAGAAAAATTGCTGGAGAAATAAAACGTCTTTACGACATAGACATGTTAGCTATTGGCAAAGAAAGCGTGGTTGTTCGGATTGCTGAGTTAACAGCTGGAGCCGAAGCAATTTTGTTCGCCTGTAAAAAAGCAGTAGATGATAAAGAACCAATTTTGCTGGGTCTACCTTTGATGTGTCAACCAAGAGTTTTGGATGACCGCATCTATTTGCATTCACTTATAGGCGGCGAGCACGATGTTCGAAGTTACGCAGTGGACGCTGAGAAGGTATTGGCAAAGGTTAAATTATCAGAAACATTAAATCCTTGTGCGCGGGGATTTCGTGCCTTAAAAATTAATCCGCTAGACTAAAGATGGTTGACTGTAATGAAATTTGACTTGTCAATTTGGAAGAATGCTTCATCAAAACGCAAAAGAATCTACACATTCATTTTCATCTTTGTAATCGCGTTTGTACTTACAATTATCGGCGCATATATTCCGATCAGCCATCAAGATGCCCAGACAATTAGCCGTAATTTAAACTCAACTCTCAATCAACAAAAAGCTCATGGCAACTTAACAGAATACATTTTCCTAAATAACTTCGAAATTTGTTTGCTAATGTTCGTACCCGTTGTTGGAGTAGTATTGGGACTTGGCATATTGTTCAACACTGGTATTGCACTTGGCGCTATAGCTT
The DNA here is from genome assembly GCA_003164295.1 of Candidatus Bathyarchaeota archaeon. GTDB lineage: Archaea > Thermoproteota > Bathyarchaeia > Bathyarchaeales > Bathycorpusculaceae > Bathycorpusculum. The sequence continues at coordinate 43,073 of PLTA01000039.1, read as the reverse complement.
ACGTGCAGGGCTATCCAGCTGCTCTTGGGTTGTTAAGTTTAGTTTTAACCCCTGTGTTTTGGCTAGAATTCACTGCTTACTCAATTGCAATTGCAGAGAGTATTTGGCTGACGCGAAGATTATTGCAGCATCGGTGGATGGAACTAAAAAACACGGCAATCTTAATCGGGATTTGTGCGGGCATTCTTATTGTAGGCGCGATTGTGGAAGTTTGGTTAATTAACCTCGGAATTTAAACAGAATATTTTTTTATTTTTTCATTATTTCTAAACTAATGTCAAGAGCTTTAACGCTGTGCGTAAGATCACCCATACTGATAATATCAACTTGCGCCTGCGCATAATCCAAGAGCGTTTCCCCTGTAATTCCACCGCTCACTTCGAGCAACACATCATCAAACCCAGATTTTCTTAACATTTCACTTGTCGCTTTAGCCTGTCTAGGCGAGAAATTATCAAGCATAACTATGTCTGCTCCTGCCTTTGCCGCCTTTACTGCATCCTCAGCTTTTGTAACTTCAACTTCAATTTTTTTAGTAAAGGAACCATTCTTTTTTGCCCTTTTAACAGCTTCATCGACATCTCCAACGATTATCAAGTGATTATCTTTAATCAAAATCATATCATCCAAATGAAGCCTATGCGGATCACCACTTCCCACGATAACCGCTTTTTTATCGAAATAAAGTAGTCCCGGCGCCGATTTTCGTGTGGCAGCAATTCTAGTTTTTACACCTGCTTTTTCAAGTTTCTCAGTTAAGTTTCGTGTTTTGGTTGCAATTCCGCTCATCCGTGAAAGAAGATTAAGCAAAGTTCTCTCAACTGAAAGAATGGTTTGGGCATCACCAGAAATCTCCATTAGAACTTGTTTGTTCTTTATTTTGTCTCCGTCGGCGATTTCGGCTTTAACTTTTAATCCTAAATATTCAGCGAGGACAATTGTTTCTTCAATTCCAGCCGCTACGCCTTCGTCTTTAGCAATAACTTCTGCCTTCACCGTTAAGCACGGTGGAATAATTGCCGCTGCCGTCACGTCGCCCTGCCCTATGTCCTCAGAAAGTATTTGCCTGAGCTTTTCTTCCAGAATTTTACGTGGAACAAACATACCTAACTGTTCGCATTTACGCCTTAAAATGCTTGCTTTTTAGGGTTAGATATGGGATAATTATAATAAATTCCCAACCCTTTGTATGTATATGCGTATCTTGTTAAGCTGTTCAGAGCTTGGCTTAGGCCATGTTTCCCGTATTATACCATTAGGTAAGCGGTTGGCGGCGCATGGTCATGAAATGTTTTTTTTCTCAGGCGGCAAAGCTCATGAAATGCTTCAAAAGGAGTTCACCAACGTTTACAAGTGTACGCCAATTTCTTGGTATGAAAACGCTCACGGCATCATTACTTCTGCTTCCCTTGTTAACCTTTTTTTTCCTCTCCCATTATTTAACATGGATAAAAATAGGCTTGAAATAAAAAATTCCAATGCATGGGAAACCATTCACCGTTATTATGACCTTAGAGAAAATATTCATGATATAGCTCCTGACCTCCTCGTTGCTGACGGAGACATTAATGCGCTTCGGCTTGCTCAAAGATGGAAAATTCCCTCTGTTTACATTGCTAACATGATTAGGCCAAGCTATGGGTTTAGTGCTTTCTTAAGTCCAGGTGAACGGGTTGTGGAGAGGTATGTAAAGAAGTGTTCAAAAATAATAATTCCCGACAATCCGCCACCCTACACCATCTCTGAATACAGCATTGGAAACTTGGATAGGCTGGGATTAAACGCGAAAGTTGAGTATGTAGGCGGTTTTGTTGATACAACCCCTGTTAAAGGTTCTCAAGATCACATTTTTGCTCCCATTAGCGGACCGCCTGGTACAAGAGGAAAACTGATAAAAACTCTTATTCCAGTTCTTGAAAAACTCAAAACCAAATGTGTAATCAGCCTTGGAACTCCAGGCAAAAAAGTCAGTACTAAAATTGGAAACTGCGAACTTCACACTTGGTTATCTGATGAAGAACGGCAGGAAGCTATGAGAAACGCTAAATTCGTGATTTTTAGCGGTGGGCACGCAACATGTTTTGAAACCATCAAGTATTCCAAACCGAGTATTTGCATTCCAACTCAGCCTGAACAATTAGGTAATGCGGCTAAACTTCAGGACTTAAAGTGCTCAATAACCGCAAAAAACAAAAGCCAATTGCAAAAGGCAGTTGTCAAACTGGAAAAAGAGCAAGAATCTTATAACCGAAATATGTCAGCCTTAAATGAGTTCTCAAGCAAGTTTAAAGGGTTAGACAGAGCGGTCGACATCATCGAAACATCGCTGGATTAATTCCGACCTTCTACTTGCTAAGTTGCACCCGGTTAATTTCGCCATTCGGAGTTTGTTCTTCGAAAACTATGGCTTTAAACTTGTAAATTTTTACTCCCTTTGTAAGCCAACTGTCCGGTGGAATGCCTGCTTTGATGCAACATTGACAAAGAAATTCTTCCTCACACCATCCCCATTCAACAGGCACCTGAGGTAAAAGCAAACCTTTGTAATAGCCCTTTTCAACAATTAAGCCATTTTCGCCAACCTTAATTTTATTGAGGTATTCTTTTGGGTTAGCAACTTCCACGGGCTCTGGTGGCGTTAAGACACTTATTTCAAAAACAACCTTGTCCAACTCTTCTGCCGATAGTGGTTCAAATCGCGGATCTTCTGTTGCAGCGTTAATTGCAGAATCAATCACTGCCTCCACAAGTGGACTTGTCGGATAAGGATAACCTATACATCCTCGAAGCTCTTTTTCCCCATTCCTAATGTTGTTTATTGTTACGAAGACACCGCATTTCTCAAAAAACTTTTTGGACGTTTCTTTAGGAGGTAGCATTTTTTTCCCATTTAAAAGATATTCTTTTACGGTGGTTCTTGCAAGGTGGATTAAGAATTTTCCTTCTTCTTGAGCCAGGTCAAACGACATAAAGTATCCCTATTCCAAAGCAATGCTGATCTGCACTGCTGATTCAATTTTCTGTTGAGAGAAATTAAAGAAAAATGGTTTAAAACTTTATCGAATCTTCAGTTATGCCTTCCTTAGTTATAATAAGGAAGTCTATACCGTCGCCGCTCATTGAATCTCTGCTTATAGCTGATTTTATAGACCGAGTGACAAGCTCTTTAGCTTCTTTTGCATTCATGTCTTCTTTGTAGCCTTCTTCGATAACACCGATAGCTAATTCTGTTCCTGAACCTACTGCCGCATATTTATCAGGGATTAGGGAGCCAAGAACATCAAGAACGAAGAGCGATGGGCCTTCTTCATCTAAACCGCCTACAATTGTCTGAGTGATTAGCGGTGCATATCTTCGGTTAAATAGAACGTTAGCCATTAGTTTAGATGCGGCACGCACAGAAATTTGTCTGCCCGTATCCATACTGTAAAGGTTAGCCTGTGCTTCCATTTCTTTTGCAAGGATTTGCATGTCTCCAACAAGTCCTGCACAAGCAACACCGATTCTTTCTGTTACTTTGAATACTTTTTTGCCGCCTTTGCTCATAATGAAGTATCCATACGTAACTCTTTTTTCAGCGGCTAAGATTACTCCATCTGAAAAGACAACCCCAACCGTGGTGGCGCCTGGCATCCATGCGTAGCCACCTTGCTGAGCTTGCTCTTGTTGACTTTGGCCTTGTGGCATTGGCATTTGTGGGATTTGGGGAATCTGAGATAGTTGTGGACCGTAATTTTCCATAATTTTCGCCTTTTGCGTTGTTATACACAAAACAAATTATTAAGGTTGCTTATAACCATTTTAGGATAAATAGAGTTAAGCAGTATATTGAAAATTCTCAACAGTTAAAGTGTCAAAGATGATGTAACCCCATGAGCTACTTAGCATCATTTTTGGGCAATAGGCGCATTTTACATCAAAAAATGGGCAAATCTTATAATAGTTGTCCATGCAAATGCGGAATTTTCCACCGACACTTTTTCCTGCAATATACCCATTTCAACCGTTATTTCCAATTTCGAAGGTAATAATTGGATATTTTACGTTGATTCTTCAAAAGGTTCCCCCTAAAATTCTGCAAAATTGCAGAATTCCCATAAAATTTTAGCCCCTATAGGGAACCTCAGCATCTGCGACATGAAGTCCACAGTTTTTAGTGACTGTTATTGCCAAAAGCTTAAGTTTCAGCACCACATCCAGAATATTCAGGCACAGCAGGCTTTTGTACCGTAGAAACTTTTAACATAACCTTTGAATCTTAAAATGTCAAATAGCCTCAGATGGTTTAAGTCTATGATAGAAATTTACTCGAAAAACATTCAAGGCGTTTGGTTCAGCGTTGCTTGCGCTCGACAGCAAATTGTTGCCTCTTCGTTTGCCACAAGTCAACAAGGCGCATTAAGTAGTATTTTAGGAAATTTGCCTGTTAATGTACCCTTTGAGATTTTCCATGAACCATCCACTTTCGCTGAAGATACTCTCGCTTTTCTAAAAATTATTTATGATGGGCGAAATATAGACACAACCTTTCCGCTGGCTTTAAAACGGCTTCCAACTTATACGCAAAGAGTGCTCAAAGCAACCAGTCAGATTCCTCTTGGGTACGTAACTTCTTATGGTTCAATTGCTAAAGCAACAGGTGGTGGTCCAAGGGCAGTTGGAAGCGTTATGGCCTCAAATCCTTTTGCGCCTATCATTCCGTGCCATAGGGTTGTCAAATCTGATTTTACTCTTGGGGGTTATGGCGGTGGATTAAGAGTTAAGCTTGAACTTCTGAAACGAGAAAAGAGGGGCTTTTCCAAATCAAAAGAAGTTGCTGTTAACGGAAATACGCTTCAGGTTTTTCCAGTTGAATATTCACTTGGACCCTTTGGTTAAAAACGCCTTTTTTTCGTAACGCAATTCATAAAAGCATCCGAGCTTAACCTCAAAGCGAGGAAATACTGTTGTTTAATCGAGGTCTATACGTTGGCAGGTTTCAGCCTTTTCATCTAGGTCATCTTGGTGCCATAAAAGCTATTCTAAAAGATGTGAATGAACTCGTCATAGTTATCGGCAGCGCTCAATATAGCCACAAAGAACATAACCCGTTTACAGCTGGTGAAAGACTCGTTATGATTCGCAGCGCTTTGCAAGAAGCCAAAGTAGACTATTCAAAACTTTGGATTGTTCCAGTTCCAGACGTGCATTTGCACATGTTATGGGTTAGCGCTCTTGAGGGTTATACCCCAAAATTTGAAGTTGTTTTCTCTAATGAACCCTTAACCCAAAGGCTTTTCACGGAAAAAGGATATCCAGTCAAAAACATTCCCTTCTTTGATAGGCAACTTTACATGTCAACTATAATTAGGGAAAAAATGCTTTTAAACGAAAGTTGGATAGCGCTTGTTCCAAAAAGTGTCGCTGCCTTCATAAAAGAGATAGATGGCGTTAATAGGCTTAGAGATTTAGCGAAAACAGATAGGGTTTGCTAAGCAACAATTTTTTCTTTCGAAGACTGATGGTAAAAATGCCAAGCCAAAAGATAAGCAACAATTAAAACTAAAAGGTCAGCGAGAAAACCAAATGGTAACGCAGCTTCTAAAGCAATAAAATTATTTGTTAAATGAAGAGATACCGATATCAGGTAATATGGCAAAGGATTTTTCTTCGCTATGCCGTAAGCTGTTATCGAGGCGCTTGAGGCATGAAAAATAACGCCGGGAATTCTGGCAATTAAAGGAGCACCTAAAAAGAAAACATACAATCCTAATTCAGAAATGCCAAAACCTAATCCAATCAATATACCTATTGTAACATAGGATCTTTCCGTTTCGCCATGTCTATAGAATAGTGGGAAGACTTTAGCAAGTTCCTCAACAAAAGGCGCTATTACAACTATTGACAATGCATATGGAAAAAGCGGGTAAGACTGGGAAAAGAACAGAGCAAAAGGAAAACTTACCAGGATTCCTGAAATAAAAAAGAAAGATAGTTCTTTGTTAGTTGGTTTATGAAGTGGAATAACGCATTGGCGTTCATTTCCCATAAAAATTAGGCTTCCTTATAGAAAATGAGTTAGCACTTCCTTATCAATATTGTCTCTAACCATAGAACCTAAATACACGTATTGGTCCATTAAGAAAACAAAAGTGTTGAAAATGAACGCTCTTATTATTCTTGTTTCTTATCATCACAAAAACACAGAGAAAGTTGCTCAAGTCATCACTAAAATTCTTGGAGCAGAAATAAAAACTCCAGAGCAGACAAATTCTGAAAGCATCTCAAATCATGACCTGATAGGTTTTGGTTCAGGTGTTTATTTTGGAAAACTCCATAAGGATTTGCTCGAATTCGCCGATAAAATTCCTCAAGTCGCCAACAAAAAAGCATTCATCTTCTCCACAAGCGGTCGAACTGGAAACATGCCTAAATTTCATAAACAACTTAAAGAAAAACTTCAAACCAAAGGTTTCGAGGTAGTTAGCGAATTTAATTGCGGTGCCTTTGATACTTACGGACTTTTGAAAATCGGCGGAGGCATAAATAAAGGAAGACCCAACGAAGAAGATCTTAAGCAAGCGGAAGAGTTTGCGCAAAACTTAAAGAAAAATATCCTTGATGCAACAAAATAGGTTTTTGAAAGTTAGTAGCCAGCTGTTATTGGATCAACGGGTTTCATTATTTCTCTTAGAAGTACAGTTGCGTATGAGCCTCTAAGAAGCATAAATCTTAACTCGGCTTGGCTGCCGCTTGTGTTTCCGGAAACATTTTGCATTTTAAAGTCTTTGATTAGAGTCATTGTCGTTCGCAATCCGCCTCTACCGCCAACTATCGATAATTCATTAACTTGTAAGCTTTCCAAGTTGATTTCTTCTTCTTCAAGAACCTGTTTTTCTATTTGCCCCATTACCCCTTGCGAAAGTTTCTGTTTTACTCCAACAATAGGTAGAGCCACCCGCATTTTTCCAGCTTTCACCCGCTCGTTAATTTCTGCTGCCGTTTCCGGGGTTACCATTTTTGCCATTTTAGTTACAGGTAATCCTGAACGCTCAACACCTACAACAAAATCTCCAACCTCAGACTTATTCAAAAAGTAACCTTGCTTAACCCGTTCACTTAGAAAGCGATTAAATAAGAATGACTGATGTGCTTGAACAAAAAGCTCCTGCAGCTTAACTGGTAATCGTTTAAAAGCACCAGCAAAATCGTCGGGGTTATCGGCGAGATGATTCAGCATTATTCTTTCAAACCGAAGCTGTTTGGGAAAATTCTCTAGTGCTTGCCTGAAATTTCCTGATTCTTGCAGTTGTTGGCGTGCTTGTCTTGAGATTGGGTGTTCATAAATGCTTGGTTTAGCAAGGAAAAGCATTGTTGCTTCTTTAAAATCTCCTCTTACTATGGCTTTGCCGACTAAATGTGTTATTGGGCGGATGGTTCCAAACCGTTGATGCCCAAAAAAGTTTGGGATTCCACCAGTGGCTTTGAGTTCTTCAAAGGTCTGGCAAATTCTAGTTTTAAGTTCGTCTTGGTTAATTGTTATCGATTTAATATTTATTCGAAAACAGTTGCCCAGCAAATAGTAAAGTGAAAGTGCTTCACGAAGGTAACCGATGGGGTAAAGTTGGATATCTTTAACGTTAACTTTTACAATATCTTCCATTACCCCGTTTTCAATTGTTAAGTGTTGTGCGGTCACGGCTTTAGCATCTTTAATACCTGCAATCTGGATGCGCCTTTGATCTATTTCCAGTTGCTTTGCAATGTTTTTGACTACAATGAGAGTATCCCAATTACGCTTTACTAGAACACAAAGCAAAAATCTCTGCCTTTGAAATGAACAACCTAAGATTTTATATTGAACAGCTCCTTTCACGCTTGCCCTTGAGCCGTCGACAAGAATTTCTTCCACAACAAAATCATCAACTGTTTCACGAATGGCGCCGCCAACACCTAAACTTTTGGTGGCGTAAACTTCGATGCCAAGTTGCTTATCAAGCGGTGAAACGGGCATCTAATCGCCTTACAATAGCTTGAGTTTACCTGTTAAGCGGTCAATCTTTTCGGCTGGAGCAGGACCAATACCCAAACAAGTTACAGTGCCTTCTGGAACCTGAGTTAATCCTCTATCAACAATCAATGCATGGGGCAAACCCAACTGGTCAGCTGCTTCTTCTAATTCCCCAAGCTCTTTCTCATCAGCAACCTTAACCGCAACTTTTTTTTGTCCTTCGTACATCCATGCTTCCCACCATTTCTTATGTTGATTAAAAGCGGCTTGAGCAGCCGAAACCGCTGCATGTCCAGCTTGTGCTGCAATTTTTCCTTTACTCATCTGCAAATCCGTTCGAAAGACGAGTACTTGCTTGTATTCAAATGCGCCCATTCTCTTTTATCCCGCCACTATGTTTGCACTCGAACATTTTAAGGGTTTGCAGATAAGTAAAGCATTGCAAAATAAGCCACCGCCGCCAACATGGCAGGCTTACCTAAAACAGTTAACATCATTTTGCCCTGAAAATCAATTTCATCAACTTCAGTTAATGCTCTATCAACCCCCAGTTTACCGCAGACCCGAAGCATTTCATCTATTTTCTCATCAGACAAAGAATCAAGAAACCTTCTCAGCCTTAGCATCACATTAAAATCAAAACGCAAAAGATCAGAGCAGCGTTTTTGGTAAATCTGCAAGAAATTAGCGGAAACATCGTCTCTTTGCAGGGCTTCAATGGCAGTTTGCGCTGCTATTTTAGCGCATGTTAATCCGAAAATCACTCCGCCGCCAGTTGTTGGCTTAACTTGTGATGCACAGTCGCCACAGGCAAGAAAACCGTTAGCGTAGGTCTTGCTGATTGGGCCACCAAGCGTTATGGCGTGATATCCTATTTGGGTTATTTTGGCTTTGCTAAGTTGTTTTGAAGCAACAGGATGCTTGAACATGAGTGAACGGAGAAATTCATGGGGATTTCCTTTATTTGTTGCTAAGCCCACTTTGGCTGTTCCATCAAGTTTTGGAATAAGCCATGCATAAAATCCTGGAGCGTATGATTTGCCAAAATATACTTCCACTGCGTTTGATTCAATTTCTGTTACATTTTCTACTTCAGCTTCAACCGCATAGACGAGTCCTTTTGATTTTAGAGCCGTCAAGCCCGCATGCTTCAAAAGTCTCGAGGAGACGCCTTCAGCATCTAAAGTTATTTTGGAGTAAACTTCCTCTTGTCGTTGATTGTTTTGTTGGACGTTTACTCCTTTGATAAAACCATTAGATTTTATTATTGATTGGACACAGGTGTTTAAGACAAATTGCGCTCCAGCGGCTTTAGCCTGGTCAGCCAGATTCTTGTCAAATCGTGCTCTATCCAAAGCAACAGTTACTGGCTGGGAAAGGCGAATGGAAAATTTGGTGCCCCTTGGCGAATAAAAGTTAGCGGTATTAAAAACGTTTTCAACAATGTTGTTTGGAAGCGGATACAAACCGATGCGGCGTAGGCTTCGTATGCTAATGTGTCCAGCGCAGTGGGAAGGTAATCCGATTTCAGGATGTTCTTCAAAAACTGTAACTTTAACTCCTAGTTTAGCCAAGTTTAAAGCTGCATAAGATCCGACAGGTCCACCTCCAATGACGATGGCATTTGGAGAGTTGACAGCTTTCAATGTATCCGTAGTCATCGTTATGTTACTGGACTAGTTCAATTCGGCGTTTTCCACGAGCCATTGAAGAAGTTCGGATTTTGCCGCTTACTTCTAGCTTTAATAATAAATCATTGAAGTCTTTGTAGCCTAAATCTTCATACTCGCCCTTTATCTGAGTCAACAACTCGTCATCTGTTAGGTCGCCTTTTTTCTGGAGAATTTCCAATGCAAAGAAGTAAGAAGGTCGAGTTTTCCAAACTTTTATCTGCGGCATAAACGTTCCTTCTTAAGCAACTGGTGTAGCTGGCTTTTGTACTTGTCGGACTTGCTGCATGAAACTCTTGTACCACTTCTCCATGTCTGGTGATATTGATGGGCCCATCTCTTTCAAAGCGTCTAAGAAATCTTTCATGATGACTTCTGTTGAGTTTACGTCTCTTCGTAATGCATGCATGGCGGCTTCTCTGCATAAGGATTCAATGTCGGCGCCAGAATAGTATTTGGTCATAATGGTGATTTGGTTTAAGTCGACGTCTTTGCTAATAGGCATACCTTTTGTGTAAATCTTGAGTATTTGCAAACGGCTCTTTTCATCTGGTTCAGGCACATAAATTAGTCGGTCGAATCTTCCGGGACGAAGAACCGCGGAATCCACCATGTCAGGTCGGTTGGTTGCAGCAATAACTACGATATCTTGTAATGTCGTTATTCCATCCATTTCTGTTAGCAGTTGGCTTATAACTCGTTCTGAAACGCCGCTGTCGGACATTCCCATTCCACGTCTGGGTGTTAGTGAGTCTATTTCATCAAGGAATATAACTGCCGGTGCTGCCATTCGTGCTTTGCGGAAAACTTCCCGTATAGCTTTTTCGGATTCCCCAACCCATTTGGAGAATACTTCAGGACCCTTAATGGATATGAAGTTAGCTTCGCTTTCAGTTGCCACCCCTCGGGCTAGGAGGGTTTTGCCGCAGCCTGGTGGACCATACAGCAGTATACCTTTTGGTGGTCTAATTCCAAGTCGAGTAAAAACCTCAGGGGTCTTAATTGGCCACTCAACGGATTCTTTGAGGTGCTCTTTTACTTCGTTAAGTCCGCCGACGTCATCCCAGTGGACGGTGGACACTTCTATGTAGACTTCACGCATAGCTGTAGGAGTAACTTCTTTGAAGGCTCCTAGGAAATCAGTCATCAAAACCTCCATCTTTTCCAATACTGCAGGGGGGATGCGTTCTTCTTCAAGGTTTATTTGTGGTAAGTATCTACGGAGAGCTTTCATGGCTGTTTCTCTGCCTAATGCTGATAGGTCTGCGCCTGTGTAGCCGTGTGTCATGTCTGCAAGTTTTTTAAGGTCAACATCCTCGGGAGATTTTTCTGCTGTGGGAGCTTTCTCGATTCCGTGGAGAGGCATGCCTCTGGTGTGGATTTGGAGAACTTCGTAGCGTCCTTTTTTATCTGGTACCCCGATTTCTATTTCCCTGTCAAATCTTCCGGGTCTACGAAGCGCAGGATCAAGTGCGCTTGGACGGTTAGTGGCGCCGATAACTATGACGTTTCCTCTTCCGCTTAATCCATCCATTAATGCAAGGAGCTGTGCAACAACACGTCTTTCAACTTCGCCCGTAACTTCTTCTCTTTTGGGCGCTATAGCATCAAGTTCGTCGACGAAAATGATGCTAGGAGCATTCTGTTGTGCTTGCTGGAAGATTTCACGCAAACGTGCTTCAGATTCGCCGTAGAATTTACTCATAATTTCTGGTCCATTAATTGAGTAGAAATTTGCTTCTGATTCGTTGGCAACTGCTCTGGCTAATAGGGTTTTGCCGCAACCAGGTGGACCATGGAGTAATACACCTTTTGGCGGTTCTATTCCTAATCGTTGGAAGAGTTCTGGGTGACGTAGTGGTAGTTCTACCATTTCTCGGACGCGTTGTATTTCTTCGTGCAAGCCGCCAATATCTTCGTATGTGGTTCTTGGTAAGCCTTTGCCTTCTGGTGCTGGTTCATTTAATATGGTTAAGCGTGTTTCATTTGTTACTTTTATTATACCATGTGGTCTGGTCTTTGAAACAGTGAAAGGAATGGCGTGTCCCAACATCATAACAAGGGTTGTGTCGCCTTCCACCAAAGTGCGTTCCATTAGGCGGTTTTTAACAAAGTTAGTGAAGTCTTCATCAACGTTTAATCTCATGTCTACTGGTGCGAGTGTGATGCTTAATGCTGTTTTGACTTTTGCAGGACGCACAACAACATACTCGTTTATGGCTACGCCGGTATTTTTGCGAGTATAACCGTCGATGCGAATTATGTCGCGGTTTTGGTCTTCACTGTAAGCTGGCCAAGCAATGGCTGAAGTGGTACGTTTGTTTATTATTTCTATTACATCTCCAGCGCTTATGCCTAGTTTCTGCATTGTTCGTTGGTCTATGCGGGCGATTCCTCTACCAACATCTCTTTGCCTTGCGTCTCCAACGCGTAATTGAATTTCGCTCAAACAGAATCCTCCAAGTAATCGATGCCGAATGATATGTTTGAAAAGAAAACCTTTATTCCTATATAAACTTTAGAGCGTAATGATTAAAACTTTCAGGTGTTAGTGAGAAGCAAGATTCTGGGTTCTTGTCTAAAAACAAGATTTTTGATTAGTCTCTGCTGCTTCTGCGCACAAACATACATTGCGCTTGGCTAACCCCAGAGATCTTCGCTAGTTTTTCCTCGAACTCGTCAACAACGCCGCCTTTATCTTCTGGGAACTTTAGTTGAACAAGAAGCGCTTTTAATCCAAACGCCACTTCTTCCTCCCCGTATCCCTCAATTGAAGCAAATTCTGGTTTAATGTTGTCAATTTGTTTTTTGAGGGCATCAAAATTTTCCACTATATCTTCTGGAAAAACTTTGTATGTTACAATTACACTTCCCATTTTCTATCGCCTTATGGGCCGGTGAATCCGCATTTTGGGCACTTGTATAAACGACCGAACTTGCGGCATTTCCCATCTCTTTTAATTTGGATTTCTCCGCAGTTTGGGCAGAGGAATTTTGTGGATTCGCTGGCTGGGGGAATTGGTTTGCCGCAGCTTGTACAAGTAACTAGGGACAGTTTTTCCGTCATAATCTACATCTCTTGCGGTTTTAAATTGTAAGGGTTCCTTATATCTGCTACGCTTACCATTGTGGGAGAATCTGGGTTTTTACCGTTTTCTCTGTTGCTACAATTTTATTGAATCTTATAACTACACAAGCCTAGTTTTTTATATAACGCAAAAATGATAGCTTTTATTTTCGAATACGATCGGTGCTTGTATGTTTATTAAGTAGTTTTCTTGCCTATTTTATTCGTGGTAAGTTTTGGGCGTAGATTTTAAAGACCTTGTTCCAAAAACTCCAGTTAAATTAGAAGATTTAAGTGGTAAAATCATAGCCATAGATGCTTACAACGCCATCTATCAATTCCTCTCCATCATCCGTCAACCCGACGGAACACCTCTGAAAGACAGTGCAGGAAAGATCACAAGCCACTTAAGTGGTTTATTCTACCGCACAAGCAACCTAGTAGAAATAGGCATAAAACCGATCTACGTTTTCGACGGTATCCCTCCAACCTTGAAAGCAGTTGAAATTGAGCGGCGTAGGCAAGTCAAGATGGAAGCTTCCGTACATTATGAAAAGGCCGTTGCCAAGGGGGACACAGAAAAGATGCGTGTGTTTGCGATGGCAACCACTAGCATGAAAGATTACATGCAAGAAGACAGCAGAAAACTGTTGGATCTTATGGGTTTGCCATGGATTAACGCGCCCAGCGAAGGAGAAGCTCAAGCCGCATACATGACTAAAAAAGGCGACGCAGATTATTGTGCCAGTCAAGACTACGACAGTTTGCTTTTTGGAGCCCCAAAAATGCTGCGGAACATCACGATTTCTGGCAGAAGAAAAAGAGGAAATGTCTACATCGAAGTTGTGCCCGAAATCATGGAACTCTCAAAAACACTAAGTGAGACTGGATTGACATACGAGCAATTAATCGATGTTGGCATACTTATCGGCACAGATTTTAATCCAGATGGAATAAAAGGACTTGGGCCAAAAACTGCTCTCAAACTAGTAAAACAGTATGGATCTTTAGAAAACGCTTTGCCGCAAATAAAAAACGCCGCTTTCCCAGTTGACCCCAATTGTATAAGGGCCATATTTTTGCATCCAGAAATAAAAGATAACTACAAGATTGAGTGGAAAGAACCAAGCGTTGAAGGTCTTATCGATTTTATGTGCGGTGAAAAAGAATTTTCTGAAGATCGTATAAGAAAATCGGTTGAGCGAATGCTTGAAGGTAGCAAAAAACAGAAAGCGAAAGTTTCGCTGGAGAAATGGTTCGGTTAAAAAAAAGAAATGGTTACTTTACATTTACAAAGCACAATCAACTAGAGATACGGGGAATAAAGTAGTATTCCCTCTAGCTGGTTGCAACGCTTTTTTATCAGAAGTCGACTAACCTTTTTCAAAAGCTTGTTTATTTGGTCTATTAGATTTTTTCTTTTCTCTCTTTTATTTGTAATGACTACTTTTTATAGACAACTCAAGTTTCGGGGTACTCTATCTAAGGGGAAAAATAGCTTAAGGCCTTTTTTTTACTTAGTCACTGTTAACTATGTAGCTGCCCAGATAGTTTCCGTTTTGTCGCATGCAACTAATGGCAATGTTCCAGCTGTCTGAGGCGCATTTGCTGATACTACAAGTTTACCGTTTGCGTCAGTAGTTCCAGCTGCAAAGCAAGTATTTACATTTTGATTTACGGTCCAGCCGTCGATTTCTGTATTAGCCGGAAAACCCGTAAGAGTGGCAGTGTATTGCTCGCCAGCTTTGACTGAATGTGAATTCAACGAGATTGACGGTTTCTGTTAGACGATTGATAAGGTGCTGCTATTGATATTGAGTATCCTACCAATATTCCAATAACTAAACCTAAAAGTGTGAAGGTGATTACTCCTTTTCTATTCAAAAAGGTTCACCTCCTCTCACAAAAATTAAAGAAGCATTTAAAAGGGATTTCTTCTTGCATGAATAAGTCCCAACTACTCTTGATGTTGCTCGCTGTATTTAAAATCTATTATGATTAAATTTAACTGCAAAGTGACTAAATGCTAAGTTTCCCGTTAAGAAACTATACTTTGAATATTGTCACTTTACAGTAACACACTTGGCCAAGTTTCTTGGCATGTCTGGATTGAATCCCTTCTCAAGCGCAACATAATATGCTAAGAGCTGCAAGGGCAATACATAAGGAATTGGCGACAGAACACCTGGAATTCCCTTCGGGACTTCTATGAACTCATCAGCTAACGATTTGATATCCATGTCTCCTTCTTCGATGATAGCAATTATTTGAGCACCTCTTGCTTTCATTTCCATAATGTTGCCGACTAATGTCTTGTGGCAATCATCTTTTGGGCAAACGAAAACTACGGGGAAGCCATCCTCGACTAGACTAATTGGGCCATGCTTGCTTTCGCCTGCTGGGAATGCTATCGATGGAATATACGCAATTTCCATCAGTTTGAGTCTGCCTTCAAAAGCAGTCGCAGTGCTGATTCCCCTGCCTAAGAAAAAGAACACTTTCGAATCTTTGTATTTCTTGGCGATTTTCTTTACTTTTTCCTCTTGTGTCTTCACTATTGTATCTGCAATTTCAGGCAATTTTTCCAAATTTGCTTCAAGACTATCTATTTCATCCTGTGACACTTTGCCTCTTTTCTTTGCCAAACGAAGTGCGAGTTGTGCCATCACTGAGAGCTGAGAAGTAAAAGTTTTGGTAGCTGCAACTCCAATTTCTGGACCAGCTTGCGTGCCAATATAAACACGGGAAATTCTTGTCAAACTAGAGCCAATAACGTTAGTTAAGCTTAGGATGGTGGCTGCACGTTGTTGTGCGCAGGTAACGGCTGCTATTGTGTCGGCTGTTTCGCCTGATTGACTAACTGCTAAAATGGTGCTGTCTATGCTTACTGACTTGCCATGTTGCTCTATAAATTCGGAAGCATAAACTGGGTAAGTTGGCAAAAATGCAAGTTTAGAAAACATATATGAAGCTGCTAAACACGCATGGTAACTTGTTCCGCAAGCGACGAGAAAAACCTCATTTGCCCGATCTAAAAAGGTTGACATTAATTCCAAATAATGCTCTTGCATTCGAAGAGTATTTCGCAGGGTTTCAGGCTGCTCGTGGATCTCTTTAATCATGAAGTGAGGATACCCTTGTTTAACCGCCATTTCAGCGGTCCACTCAATAGTTATTGGTTCGCGGGTGACAAGGCTGGAATCTTGGATTTTTCTAATCTCATAGTCTTGGGCTGTCAGAATAACCAGTTCACCGTTATTTATCATGACAGCCTTGTTTGTAACTGGCAAAAACGCTGGAATATCTGAGGCGCAAAAAACGCCTTTACGGTTTATGCCTAAAACTAGTGGGCTCTCATTTCTAGCGCAGATGATTTTGTCTGGCTCTTTTGTGGAGATTATGGCAAGAGCATAGGAGCCTTCAAGGCGTTTTAGGGTTGCTATGACTGCATCGACTAAAGTGAGGTTTGGGTTCTCTTTGAGGACTTGCTCGATAAGATGTGGAATTACTTCGGTATCTGTTTTGGAAACAAACGTGTGATCAAGATTTTGTAATTCATTTTTCAGTTCCATAAAGTTTTCGATGATTCCGTTGTGAACAACGACTATTTCTCCTGTACAGTCCGCGTGAGGGTGAGAATTGACTTTTAATGGTGCACCATGAGTTGCCCAACGTGTGTGACCGATGCCTATGCTGCCTGGCATGTCATCCAGATTCACAATTTTGTCGACTTCATCAATTTTTCCTGAATCTTTCTTTACGAAAATTTTTCCGTCAGAGATTGTTGCTATACCGACAGAATCATAGCCACGGTACTCCAGCCGCTTAAGCGATGAATGTATTAACGGTGCAGCCTTTCCTTCCTTTAGAGCGCAACCAAATATTCCACACATTTTCAGAGACCTCGCTTTCCTTATTAATAGCTTATAGAACCTGCGTTTTTATTAATAAGTATTTTTAAAGTTTCAATATAACCACTAAAAAATTTTTAATAGCGGCTTCAGCGTTTTCACCCAAGGAAAAAAATTAACCCTGCAAAACAAGCGCAAAATTTGGTTAACTATTATAAATAAATTTTTTATAGTACTGCAAGTATTCTTCCTTGCGAACAAAAATGGACAAAAAACTGCTTCTCCAAGAAAATGGCAATATCCAAGAAGTAAAAGAAATCAGCATAATCGAAGATTCACAAAAACTAAAAATGATTCTAGGCAGTTTAAGCTGGAAAATATTATCCTTATTGTCAAAAAAAGAAATGTACCCCTTAGAAATTGCAAGACAGCTAGGTATGCACGAACAAAAAATCTATTACCACATAAGGAAACTGGCTAAAGCTGGAGCAATAACGGTTGCGCGAGAAGAAAAAAAGAAAGGTGCAACAGCAAAATACTACAAAACCGTTTCGCCCGCTTTCGGAATCGAATTTCCCTCTGGCTACAATCCAATACAAAACCTCTGCACCCTAAGTATAGATAGGCATCTTCAAGATTTCTTTAAGGAATTCATAAGAGACGGAGTCTTTGACGGAAAAATAGTTGTAGGGAGCCCTCAACCGCATGGCCCATTTAAAACCAGTGCTAGAGACGGTCACTATTCAGCACACTTAGCACTTTTTTTGGGTCAATTAGCTAAAATGCCCACCGAATTTGCTGTAAAACTTGATGTTGATGTTAAAGCAGAGAAAGAAGAAAAAAATAATCTAATTCTTGTTGGTGGACCTGGCACAAATCTTCTTACACAAGAAATAAATGAGTATTTGCCAATCAAATTTATAATGCAGTCTTCCGACCAAGGATTTTTGCTGGGTGGCTTGTCCTCAAAGAAAACTATGCAAATTTATACTTCTGATGTTTCAGGTTTAATAGCTAAAATTGATAATCCATGGGATAAAACTAAGCGTATCGTGGTTCTAGCAGGAAATAAAGCTGTAGGAACAAAAGCATGCGTTTTAGCATTGACGAATTTCTGGAAGACAACCCTTCAGAAATATAAAGACAAAGACACTTTCGCGGTTGTTATTCAGGGATTCGATTTAGACGGAGACGGTAAAGTCGATTCCATTGAGGTTAGCGAATAATTGAGCAATAAACAAACAAAAGAAAAGATTATTGCATTTGGGCATGAAAATGTTCAAGCAGTTCACCCTTCAACTTTAATGTTTACAAAAGAAAAGTATCTATCAAATAACGGCGATTGCATAATAGCGGTTGCAGCAGATAAGGCATTATCGGATTTGAATCCAACATTCAAAGCTATGCTCAAAAAACCTGAGGCTAAACTAACCATGATCATCGAGGTTGACGGTTTGACAGAGGAAATTAACTCTTTTGGGTCTCCCCTGTTGATTTTAACCCATTCTACAGATGTTGTAGTTAGAAAAAGTGGTTACATCTCAGACCGAACCTTGGCAATACAAGCCGATAAATCTTCAAACGATTTAGCAAGAGAGCTAATTGAAAAACTAAAAAATCCAAAACAAAAAATCAACATTACACTTATTGTTGATGGCTAAGCAACTTTAGCGTCTAAAACAACCTGCGACTCAAAGGGTGCAGTTTCCCGAATGCTTTTGCCATAGAGAAATACTTCAACTTTCTTGCCTGTTGATTCGACAGCTTGGCTGAAGCGGGTTTTGAGTTGTTCTATAGAATTAGGGGAACGAACAAAAGCATAAAAATGAATTATCCCCCCTTTTGGTTTGAGTGCTTGGCATGCAGCATCGACAAAATCGATAGCGGTTTCGGGCAAGTTCATTATAACTCGATCGGCTACGCCTTTAAGTTTTGTTGTGGTGATTTGTCTTGCATCTCCCAAAATGGGGAACACTCGATTTTCAACCCTATTAGTCCTCACATTAATTTTGAGCAATTCAACAGCTTCAGGATTAATGTCGACTGCATAAACCTTTACTTGAGGATTTTTTTTAGCAATCAAAATTGAGAATGGTCCAACTCCAGCAAACAAATCCACTACAGTTTCACCTATTTGGACAATGGATGCTATACGCTCATGCTCATGCGAGAGTCTTGGAGAAAAATATGCTTTCGCCAAGTCAACATGGTATTGGCAGCCAAACTCTTTGTCAAGAGTTTGAGTTTTTTGTTCTCCACTAATGAAACTATATTCCCGAACACGGTAGACTCCTCCAATAGCGCCCGCTTTGGCAAGAACCGTTTTTATGTTTCTATGAGTTTGCAGAATGGCTTCACCGATAAAATTTTCGTAGAGTTTCAACTCTGGCGGGATATCGATAATGGCTATGTCTCCTATAATGTCCAGTGCTTTAGGCAAATTATTCAGTATATTCGGAGACAACTTTTTTTCAAGAATTTGCGTTAACGTTTGGGGAAGCTTTTTTTCAGTGAAAACGGCGGCAGATAACTGCATTCCAGGCGCTTGCTTTTGCAGAGTGGTCAACTCGCTATCATTTAGTTGCCTAGCAATTGGAATGCAAAGGCTGTCTTCATTTCGCTGAATTTCAAGTGATTTATCGATAAGCTCTAATTTGCTGACTAAGGTGATAATTTTTTGACCTTGGTTTTTTGATGCTTTTATACAAATACTAGATTTAGACATTTAATCAGCTGTTTTTTCTATCTTGTACAGATTTTTTATTTTTTGAATTGTAAAGTTAACGTTTAACATCTTTTCCATTAACCAAATGTTAGCTTCAATATGTTCAGATATTGTTCTTACTAGAAATGATGATTTGCCCTTTGCTAATGCCATATATGGAATAAGCATATCTGCCAAAAAGACATCAACCGTTGGTTTAGCGGATAATTCAGTCAAGAGTTTTTCGGCGGCTTCTTTTCCAACAGCTTCACTCATTTTACGCAGTTCACCTATTGCATCAGCGCCCAATATTACCCCCGTATCGGTTTCAGCCCATAAAACAATTGAGCTACCTTTCTGGAAAGTATTCGACTGATCATTTATGATGTCGACGATTGGGTCATAGCCACTTCGTACAAGAACTTCTTGTGCTGCTTTGGCTTGCCTATCCGCCACCTGCTTATCAGCTAAAAAAGTGCAAACTGAAACGCCTCTTAAACTTCTTATTTCACCAAAGTTCATAACTTGAAAAGGTATTAAATTATTTTGGGGATTTACGGTCATTGTTACTTCGCCCATTCCTTTTGGGTAATAACCATATTTTTGCACTATTATCTCAGCTTCAACTCCCATGGGCTTTAAGGCAGGCAAAAGCGCGTATCGCAAATAGTTTATGGTTGCCGCATTAGTAGTATCTGTTCCGCCTTTTGCAACATGTAAGCGTACAGGTTTATCCGCGAAAAGACAAATGGGTAATGTTGCCAAAAGCAGCATTGGAATGCTACCTGCCGTTTCAATAAGTGCTTCTATGTTTCCGCCCACTATGTTCTGAGGAGTAAACCAAAGCTCCCTTGAACCCAATTTTGCACCCTCGGTTTTGGCGCTGCATAGTTTGGCTGCGGTTAACACTGCTTCTAAATGTTGGTGTTTTAAGCCTGGCTCAGGGCGGTTTTGTCGAATGTTACAAATATGAAGCGACTGTTTTGTTATGGCTGCCAAGGCTACAGAAAGGCGAAGTATTGTCCCGCTTCCGCTTTTTTGACTCCCGTCGATTTCAATCATGGCTTTTTTTCTTCATAGCTTAGCTGTTGCAAATAATTAATAAGCGTCTTGGTTTATTTAGAAGTTTGAGGGAGCGTTTGCATGAGTACCGACAAAGAAAAGCTAAATGACTTGATGTCAAAGGTTGACAAACTTATTGCGGATTTAAGTAAGACTTCCGAAGAGCTGCGTACTGTATCGGCATCACTGAAATCCCTTGCGGTTGGTCAAATTACTCAGCCGCCAGTTACTCCTCAAGTGTCGGTAACCCAAGCAAATAGCTCAAAACAGAGGTCTCTTGATGATATTCGCATGTCTTTTCCTGAAGAATTAGAATCGCGATTAGGCTTTGAAGAAAAAGGCGACTATATTATAATTAAGCCTAAGCAGTTTTTGGGGTCCGAAAACTTTGCAAAAATAGCGTCCGCAGTGCGTGGAATGGGAGGCGAATATATTAGCGCGGGAAAAGATTCACATTTTAGGGTGCCGAAGAAAAAGGCTTAAAACATACTATTATCGCGTCTCAAAACTCGAAAATTCACCCTTAAAATTCTCAAAGATAACTTCAACGTTATTTACTTTTGCAGAAGGTGGTCCATGATGGCTATAGTTAACAAGCGTTTTCACTGCAGCTTCTTCACCTTCAAAAATAGCTTCCACTTTTCCATCAGGCAAATTTTTCACCCACCCCTTAACATCTAACCTTTGCGCTTGCTGTTGAGTGCTTTGCCTAAAGAAAACACCTTGAACTCTTCCACTTACAAAAACATGGGCTCTAGTTTTAGTCATTAGATACCGCAATAAAACAAATCTAATCAAATTTAAAAATTTATTTTTAACAAAAAAAGTAAAAATGGTTTTTAATCCCAGACACTGATTTTTTCTCCAACGGTGTACAAGAAAGCGCTTGCTGACGGAGAACCTAACCACTTGAATTTGTTGACTAAATCTCCAACGACATTCTCATAGTTATTTGACTTATCTAAGCTGTCAAGATATTTTTGGAATGAACCGTACTTTTTTTCTATGGCTTTGAAGTTTTGTGCGTTTTGTATGATTGCTTTAATTTTGCCTTTGTTTCGGATGATTCCTGAGTCTTGCATAAGTCTTTCAACGTCAGAATCAGTGAAGCATGCAACTTTGTTGATGTTAAAATTCGAAAACGCTTTTTTTATTGATTCCCATTTATTGTCAACTACTTGCCAGTTTAAGCCAGCTTGAAAAATTATTCGGCACATGTTTTCAAAGTATTCTTGGTCAGTTGCTGGGCGTTTTTCTTTGTACCACCATTCAGAAGCTTGCCAATGTTGTTCTTGCACAAAAATCAGTCCAGTGATTTACTTCCATTCCCAAATTGCGATATTGAGTTCTGTCCACATTGGGTCGGTTGCTTCAAAAGTAACAACTGCAATCGTGTCGTTGAGCCAGCCTAGTTTGTCTGACATTGTCATGAAAGTCCATAAGCCTACGCTTGTTGGGTTCTTGCCCATCGTCATCTTCATCAAGCTAACTCCTTTAACCACACCCATATCACCAGTCATAGTCATCATCATTCCCTGATCTTTAGACCATGCAACGCCTTTTGGAGGAGTCATGCTCATTCCTGTCACATTGAGGTTGCAATCTACGCCTTTAGCTTTCCCAACACCTTTCATTTGGGCTGTCCAAGTATAGACTTGGGTAACACCGTCCATTCCGACTGATTTTATGAATCCTGCTCCACTTTTGCCTTTGCCTTCCCATAATTTTTCGCCAATAACCATTTTTTTCACCTCACTACAAAAATAAGGGACTTTTGTTTTGAATTTAAGCCCTTGTGATTGTTCGTACACAACAACATTCTTTGATGTCTTCGTTCACTTTCAATCATCCCTCCACTGTTCGAAAATGTCGTTTCATGATTTGTATTAAAAGAGATTTTCGTACACTGAATCTTAGTGATTTACTGTGTTCAAAGAAAATTGTGGAAAACTGATGGTTTATGCGTCAACCGCTGTTTCGTTCAGGAAACGTTTGGATTCAGTTAGAATTGCCGCGCAAGAAACGGCTAAACGATTAAATTTAGATTTTGAAATGGTAAAGTTGGATAAGGCTGGATCACAGATTTATGTTTATTATGAAGAAAACGTTGGTGATGAGCCTATTCCTCTTTACTGTGATGAAGGTAAAATGTCGGATTTAGAAGGGATAAGTTCTGCGTTAAGAAGCATGATATTTGTTTTGTCTTTTCATCCTAAACATTCAGTGTTGCGTCAAATGAGAAAGGAAATTCTCAAACTTTCCTAAAACGGATAGCTTGATTTTCAAGGGTTACTTCGTAAACTTGATTTACGTCAAATGTAATGCCGAAACTGTCGTATTCTTGTTCAGTTAGAAACAAAATAATTTTTGGCGTTGCAAGTTGGGCTCTTTGAGGTAGGAAAGGCATTTGTTGTTGAAGAGCTTGCATGATGTCTTGTGCCATTTTGGCCTCATCTGTTTGCGGTCGTAGAACATAGGGGTTAACTTCTCGCTCTTCTAGAAGTTCAATTCTTTTTCCAAGATTGCCATCTAAATCTCGATTTGACTCAATTTTGCTTACTCTAACGTGGAACATTGCGAGTTCACTTCTTACAAAGAAATATTAGCTCTGGCATTTAATTCTTTACACTAAAATAAGTTTAAGTTGGCGGTGTCGGCGATTGAGAATTAGCGGCTGTCGCTTTCTTTATTTCTCTAATTCGTTTGTCTATGTTTTTTAGTTTTTCCTGCATCATCTTAAATGCTTCATATGCATGCTTTCGCTGTTGTTCTAAACTTTTGAGACCTTCACTGCTGTTTGGATTTTCTTCTAGAAAAGCCGTAAAAGGGGAAGGCATTTCAGGCATAGAAATATTTGTCGCTTCGACATTGAGGACATCTCCGGAGAATTCACGGAACAAACTGCCAATATTGCTGAAAATTTCTGATTGCTTTAAAATGGCTCTTCTAAGGATAAGTTCTCCAGATTTGGTAATTTTGTAAACCTTGACTTTACGATTTTTCTGTTTTTCCCACTGCCCACAAATGTAACCTGATTTTTCTAGGCTATTTAAGATTGGGTAGACGCCGCCTGGGGTGGGTTGCCAGAAACCTTTTGTTCGGTTGTTAATTTCTTTCATGATTTCGTAGCCGTGGGCTGGTTTCTTGTTTAAGAAGGATGAGGACTCCCATTCTTATGTATCCTTTTTGGGCTTCTTTCATCCAGTTAGCTGTCGTTTTTTCTTCTTTTTCTGCTGTCATCGTCTTTCAAATCTATATTGTAATTGGGTAATACTTATATTTTACCGCTATATATTGCACTGAATAATATTCAGCATTGAAATGGCGAATGATTCCATTATCGAGGTTCACAACCTTACTAAAAAGTTCAAGAATTTCACAGCAGTAGCTGACATCTCGTTCGATGTTAAAAAAGGCGAAATTTTCGGTTTACTGGGTCCAAACGGAGCAGGCAAAAGCACAACTTTACGTATGCTCTCTACCCTCTCAAGACCAACCAAAGGAACAGCCCTCATCGGCGGCTTTGACACAGTAAAAAACGATATGGAAGTGCGCAAGCTAATTGGCATCGTTTCAGAAAAGATGATTATTTACAATCGCTTAACCGCTAAAGAGAACTTATGGTTCTTTGGAAGCCTCTTCAACATTCCAAAAGACACACTCAACAAAAGAATAGCCGACTTATTGGAGCTTGTTCAACTAACCAAGTTCAAGGACACTCAAGTTGGCACCTTCTCAACTGGAATGCGGCAAAGAATGAACGTGGTTCGAGCTTTGCTAAACATGCCTCAAGTATTATTTCTAGATGAGCCCACGCTAGGTTTAGACCCACAATCATCAGTAGAAATCAGGGAGTTCGTAAGAAAACTCAACCAAGAAAGTGGAACCACTGTAATCATAACTACACACATGATGCTTGACGCTGACTTGCTCT
The DNA here is from genome assembly GCA_003164295.1 of Candidatus Bathyarchaeota archaeon. Classification (GTDB taxonomy): domain Archaea; phylum Thermoproteota; class Bathyarchaeia; order Bathyarchaeales; family Bathycorpusculaceae; genus Bathycorpusculum. The sequence continues at coordinate 18,795 of PLTA01000039.1, read as the reverse complement.
GCGACCGCATTGCAATTGTTGACCATGGCAAAATTATAGCGCTCGACACTTCAACCAACCTAAAAAAGATAATTTCGGGCGAAGACACCATGATAATTAAACTTGAAGTAGCAATCCTGACACCCAACATGGTCGCCACCGTAAAAGCGCTCAGCTGCGCAGATGCGGTAACCCAAGAAAACTCCACAACCCTGCATGTTATAGTTCACGGCGAAGAAGCTTTCGACTCTATAATTGATTCTATCAGAAAGTCAAATGGACAAATCACATCGATGGCGAACTTGCAGCCCAGCCTTGAAGACGTATTCTTGCACATAACTGGTCACGAAGTTAGGGATAGCGCAGACCAGAAAATCAAGCAGGAGCAAGGTCCAAAGTTTGGTGCAGCGCCAAGGAGAGTAAGGTGATAGAAATGACCGCACAAACTATTCTTCAACATAGCTTTAGAATCGCGAAAAAAGACTTAACTGAACTGTTCCGCAACAGGCTTGGCTTGGTGCTCTTAATCGTTATGCCATTGTTCATGATGGTTATGGTTGGGTTCATTTACCCATCCAATGGTACCGTAACCAACCTTCAGGTTGGCGTGGTCAACGAGGACTCAGGCTTCAATGGAGTTTTCATGTCAAATCAAGCTTTCCTCCCTGGCTTGCAAGCAATTAACAACCAAACCCATTTGCTCTTAATGACCAACGTGTCCAGTACAGCAGACCTCAAGGATCAAGTGCAAAGGGTGCCTTAGAAGATAGCATAAAATAATTTTCTTTACTTTTTTTTAAGCTTTTTTTGAAATTTCTGCCCGTTATGGTTTTATATTCTGCTCGCATAGATTTGGAAAGAAGAGAAATTCGCTATGTCAGATACTGGAATTACCGTTAAAAAAAACCAGGACTTTTCAGAATGGTATGTTCAAGTTGTTCAAAAAGCAGAACTTGCAGATTACGCACCAGTAAAAGGTTGTATGATTATCCGCCCTGACGCCTATGCTGTTTGGGAGAAAATCCAGGAAATCCTAAATAAAAAAATTAAATCCACCGGCGTTCGAAATGTGTATTTCCCAATGTTTATCCCTGAAGCATTCCTCAAAAAGGAAGCTGAGCATTTTGCGGGTTTCACTCCTGAAGTTGCATGGATTACTCAGGGAGGGGATACGCCGCTTGAAGAGAGACTTGCGGTAAGGCCAACCAGCGAAACTATAATGTATGACACTTTTAACAAGTGGGTTCGAAGCTGGCGTGACTTGCCCATTAAAATTAATCAATGGTGCAACATTGTCAGGTGGGAAACTAAAGCCACTAAACTGTTTTTGCGAACACGAGAGTTTCTGTGGCAAGAAGGACACACCGCTCACATGACAAGTGAAGAAGCCGAAGCCGAAGTCATGTATGCGCTTGGCGAATACAAAGATATAATTGAAAATTACCTCGCAATCCCAGTGCTCATTGGAACCAAGAGTGATAGCGAAAAATTTGCAGGTGCTCTTTACACAACCGCTTTAGAATCAATTATGCCAGATGGTAAAGCTTTACAGATGGGAACCAGCCACAACTTGGGGCAGCATTTTGCAAAAGTTTTTGATATAAAATTCATAGGCGAAGACAAAGTGGATCATTACGTTTGGCAAACCAGCTGGGGCATCACCACTCGGCTTATTGGCGCTATGGTTATGGTTCATGGTGACGACAAAGGCTTAATTATGCCTCCCAAAGTTGCGCCGATACAAGTCGTTATTGTTCCTATTCCTTTCAAAGGTGCAGAACCAGAAGTTATTGTGGCTAAGTCTAAAGAAATTGCTGAAATTCTCAGGGTAAATGGCTTCAGTGTTACTTTGGATGACCGCGATGCCTACACGCCAGGCTGGAAATTTAACCAATGGGAACTCAAAGGTGTTCCAATTCGAATAGAACTTGGTCCCCGAGACTTAAAGCAAGGGCAAGTGGTAATGGTTAGACGGGATACGGGTCAAAAAATGCCTGTTAAAGAAGCGGAAATATCAGCCACCCTGGCGAAGCTTCTTGAGGAAATTCAGATTAACCTCTTTAACAAAGCCAAAGCCGTACTTCAAGAAAAAACTACACCTGTGGAGAACTATGAGGAATTTAAATCAGTCATTTGCGATAAAGGCGGCTTCGTGAAAGCAGCGTGGTGCGGCAGCGCAGATGATGAAGCAAAAATTAAAGATGAAACAGGTGCAACCATAAGGGTACGACCATTCCAAGTAGAAGAACCGACGACAAACTGCGTTTACTGTGGACAGAAAGCTAAGGAAATGGTGTATTTTGCAAGGTCGTATTGAAAAGAAGCCTCACACTTTTTCTTTTACTCAGTGAAGGCAAATTTTGTCCATTCATGGTCTTTTGGCTTAGGAACATTTATTTTTTCGCTTAGCAAGTGATTGGGGTACAGGTAACAAAACTTGCCTATCAAAGTAACCAGTAGAGCCTCAAACATTGAATATGCAATACGAGACGTAATCCCCTACGCTGAACAACTTGTGAAGGAAGGCAGAAAAATCTACTATCTCAACATCGGCGACCCCGCAGCCTTCGACTTAACCGTACCCCCGCACGTTAAAGCAGCCCTCTGCAAAGCTCTACAAGAAGACAACAATTACTATTCACCTTCAGAAGGACTTCTAGAACTTCGAGAAGCTGTTGCCAAAAAAGAAAAACGCGTCAACAATGTTGACATAACCGCTCAAGACGTCCTCATCACAGAAGGAATTTCCGAAGGCATACAGATGTCACTTGCCGCACTTGTTGAGCGAGGCGACGAAATCCTTTTCCCAGGACCAACTTACCCACCATACATATCTTACACTAAATTCTTTGATGGGACGCCAGTTGCATACGAAACTGTCGAATCCGAAGGTTGGCAACCAAATGTAGATGACTTGCGCAAGAAAATTTCCAAAAAAACTCGAGCGCTTGTTATAATAAACCCAAACAATCCAACAGGCGCTGTTTATGGCAGAAAAATGATTAAAGAAATGTTGGATGTCGCTGCCGAACATAAATTGTTGGTCTTGTCAGATGAGATTTACGACCAAATAACTTACACCGACGATTTCGTTAGTACCGCTAGCATCGCCAAGGATGTGCCCGTTTTAGGTTTCAACGGTTTCTCAAAAGCCTACCAGATGACTGGGCTACGTTTGGGTTACTTATACTTTAAAGGACAAAAGGGAGAGCTTGATGAGCTCAGGCAGGGAATCGAAAAAGAATGCCGTATCCGCTTATGCGCCAATACGCCTGTGCAGCAAGCTGGAGTTGCAGCGCTTAATGGACCACAAGATCACATCAAAGGCGTTGTCGAAAAACTGCGCCAAAGAAGAGATTACTCTTGCAAACGGCTTAACGAGATGGACGGAATAAGCTCCACCAAACCTGAAGGAGCTTTCTACATATTTCCAAAAATTCATGGGGTCGGCAAAATATGGAAAACTGACATGGATTTCGTCATTGAACTTCTAAAAGCAACAGGTGTGCTAATCGTTAATGGTTCAGGTTTTGATCCGCATTACGGCAAAGGACACGCTCGAGCGGTATTCTTGCCTCCTATATGCGAGCTTGAGCAAGCATTCAATGCAATAGAAGATTTCATGAGGAAAAGCGAAAAAGCATAACGCTTTACTTTTTTATTGATAGTCTGATTGTCACTTTAAAGATTGTTGTCATAGTGTACTGGTGGGTCGGGAAGTATTGCTCCATAAATTATCAATATAATTCCTGCAAAGCCCAGTAGGTATGAAATGATTATTGGTGCGATCGCAAATTGCGATAACGTATGCGATATGATGAGTTAACGACGATGAAAGAATTTGGTCACTTACAGCACCCAGTGCTATGCCGATTGCGAGAACTATGAATCCAGCGAACAAAGTTCTCTTGTTCATAGCTTACACTATAGGTTTGATTTGTATTTAGATTTAACTCTGATTCTATTTTAATAAAAAAACCTAAAGAAATTTAGATTTTTGTGCCCTGGGCGGGGTCTTCAATAACTTTTTGGAATTCCACCATAAGCTTTTTTGTGACTGGCCCGGGTTTGCCTGTGCCTATTATGCGTTTGTTGACTTCTCTTATGGGTACCATTTCCATTGCTGTTCCGGTGAAGAAAGCTTCGTCGGCGGTAAACATCATAAACGGGGTTAGGTTTGTAACGGTTAGTTTTATGTCAAGTTTAGCCGCAAGTTTCTCAACGATTTCTGCGGTTATGCCCGCTAAGGCTCCTGTTGAGGTTGGTGGTGTTAAGAGCTCGCCGTCTTTAACTATAAACACGTTTTCGCCGACACCTTCTGCAATGCAACCGCTGCTTTCGAGACAGATTGCTTCGTCAACGCCGCATGCGTTGGCTTCGATTTTTGCTATGACACTGTTTAGGTAGTTGAGTGATTTTATTTCGTGTGTTGTTGCGTCAACTGGGTTTCTGCGGACCCAGGAAAACATAGTTGTGATGCCTGTTTCTTTAGCGTTGCCAGCTCGGATGTTAATTGTGTCAGTTATGATTATAATGGTGGGTTTGGGGCATTTGCGTGGGTCGAGTCCGAGGTCCCCTACTCCTCTGCTTACGACCAAGCGTATGTATGAATCCTTCATTTTGTTTTTTCTTAAGGTTTCAACTACGGCTTGAATCATTTCTTCTTTTGTTATCGGAATCTGTAGCATTATTGCGTGAGCAGAACGGAAAAGGCGATCAACATGTTCTTTGAGCTTGAATACGACACCGTTGTACTCGCGGATTCCCTCAAAAACGCCGTCGCCATAAAGGAACCCGTGGTCATAAACGGAAATCTTGGCCTGTGACTTTGGGTAATATTTTCCGTCTATGTAAACTTGTAATTCGTCATTCATTTGTTTCCACTCTTAAGCGTTTTTATACTGTTCAATTGTTTGATATATTTTACGTCAGTGAACCATATGTTTCATTTATCAACCGTGGAATTGTGGTCTCTTGGACAAATACATTGGTAACGGCAATGGTTTGAATGGTTTGCCAGTGATTTTCTCAGACACTTTCGCCATTAATTGTTCAGTGGTCATGTTTTGCTGTTGACCTTTCAGTTCACGGTCACGGACGGATAGCATGCCTGATTCGATTTCTTTTTCACCTACAACAATTATGTAAGGCACCCATTCCTGCTCTGCTTCTCGGATTTTCTTTTGAAGCGTCGATGCGCTATCATCAATGTCTACGCGGATGCAGTGAGAACTGATTTGCTTGGCAAGTTCATCTAGTTTATCAAGGAACTTGTCCGATATTGGAATCAGACGCACCTGTGTTGGCGAAAGCCAAATTGGCAGCATCGGTGCTTTACCTGCCATCTGCTCACGGTACGCCTTCTCAAGCAATGCATAAATGTCCCGTTCGATGGCACCGCTTGGGGAGCAATGCAGAATCAGCGGGTATTGTTTTTCTCCTTTTTCATCCACATATGTGATTCCGTAACGTTGGGCGTTTTCGACGTCGATCTGATCAGTGCTTAATGCTGCAGCTTTGTCTTGGTTGTCAACGAAGTTAAGGTCCCATTTAAGCACGAAATAGAAGAAGCGTTCATTCCACACTTCAGCTAACATGGGTTTCCCGAAGGTTGATGCCAATTCAGCAATGAAATCCTTGTGCTCATCATAAAACGCTCGTGTAAAGCGCATGGCAATTTCGTAATCGTCTTTTGTGAAGCCAATGTTGCTTAGGACATCTATGCAGAGGTTGAAGCGAACCATAAATTCTTTTTTAGCTTGATCCAGATCCGCGCAGAACGCATGGCAATCAGGCATAGTGAAAGCTCTCAGACGCTTTAAGCCGACTACTTCGCCGCTTTTCTCACGCCTGAAACTGTAACGTGTTAATTCATACAGTTTGATTGGGAGTTGCTTGTAGCTGAATTGGGCGTCGTGTGCCATAAGGAATTGTCCAAAACACGCGGCGAACCGTAGGAATAGTTCTTTGTCTTCTGATTTTAGAACGTATTGGCGGGCTGGGAAACGGTTTAAGTAACTTTTCAAGCTTGGGTGATTGAAGTCATACATGATTGGGGTTTCTACTTCCATGCCGCCATAAGCTGCCACTTTCGTGCTTACATATTGCTCCAGCAGCGACTTTATCATGCGTCCCTTGGGATACCAACGAATGTTTCCAGGGTCACTTCCCGGTTCATAATCAGCAATTTCCAGCCTCTTCATCAACGTAACATGAGGCGGCATCTGAGTAACAGCCCTAGCCTTCTTAATTTCATACTGAGAAAACTTTTGAAGGTTAACATGTCCCTTAAACTTGAAATCTTCAACTGGCACCAAAGAGCCGTCGGGTAAGATAACATGCCAGAATGATTGCATCTTATCTTCAGCTTTTAAAGCAGCAGAAACTGGCTCTTCTTCTTTTTTGCATACCCCTTCAACCTGTGCCTCAACTTGAACTGTTGCAACAGGCGCATACGAGCGTGCCTGCTCAGCAAGCGGATGCCCTTTAATTGAAATAGTGAATTCTTTGTTCCAGCCAAATGGAGCCCGATAAGTTTCTATTCCCTTCTCTTTGGCGTAGACTTCCATGTCTTTAATGACTTTTAACGCTTCTGAGGGCTGAGAAAGGTTACTGCTCAAATGAGCAAACGGATAGATTAAAATGCGGTTTGTTTTCTGCCTACCTAAAAAGGCGCGGACATCATCAATGGCTTTACGTCCCACCTGAGTGGTGTCGCCTTCTTCAATAGCTGTAAACAAAACCACAACTTCTTCGACGCGGTTCTCTATTTGTTCCGCTTCCTCAGCAATCGCTATTTCTTTTTTGACTGGTTTGAAAACTATAAAATTAGAGTGTAATTGTAATATTCGCATGGCACTTCACTCTTCTTAACCGTAACGCCATTTATCAAGCGTTTTTTCTTTCTTAGTTTTCTTTTTAAATTCTTTATAATGCTCTTTGCAAATGTAAGCACGTTTTTCTTTGCTGCTAACGTTCAAGCCAGCAGCTTTGACTTTGTCAATTGACATTGAACGGGCAGCCTCTCTGCCACAACCAGATACATCACATTTTACGCCTTTTTCTATGCGACCCATAGTTAAAGCCTCAGTAGATTTTACTACGTAAATATACGCTATTGCTTAAGTTCCTTTTCATACAAAGTTTTGGCTCGGCGGTAAATTTCTTCTTTTTTGCCAAAATAGGTAGGGCCAAGCCCTTCGACTACAACTGAAGCTGCGGCTGAGCCGACGCAGGCACACCATATTGATTCTTTTTGGCGTATGTACTCTGTTAAGAAGCCGCCTATGAAAACGTCGCCGGCACCAGTGGGATCGACTAAAACATCTGAAGGACACGCTGGAATATTGTATTGTGCTCCTTCAACTGAAAGTACTGAGCCTTTAGCACCCATGGTAACGATGACCGTTTCAACTCCAACATCGTGAATTGCCTTAATCGCATGCTTAAGGTCTGATTCACCAGTGAGTTTAAAAATTTCGTTCTGCGATGACTTGTAAATATTTACCAAACTAACTATCCGGGTATCTGCAGAAGCGTTTTCTGTTACATTTCCTGCTTCATCAAAGCTTCGAAGTAAACCTTGCGGATCCAGCGATAATACGTCAGCACAATGTTTGAGGTGTTCAACAACTTCGAATGAGACTTCATTGTCAATGGGCGCAATATGGATAGCTTTAGCCTCCAAATCTGCTGGTACATCAGCTAAGTCAATCGGTGTTCCTTTGCTTTTCAACTTTAACGTTCTTTCAGATAAATCGCTGTTGTAAGTAAGATCAAAACAAGTAGTGGGCTCATAGGCTCGTTTAATTACTCCTGAAAGATCAACACCTTCTTGTCTTAGCCACCACATGTAAGCTTCGGGAAAATCTCCGCCGACTTTAGAAATTACAGAAGCTGAAGCTTCTAAACGTTTAGCTGCAAAAGAGGTGTAAGTTGCTGCCCCACCTAAAACCACGAAGGGGACGGGTCTTGTGGGCAATCTTATTGTGTCGATACAGAGATGTCCAATTACTGCTACATCTACGTTTTGAAGCAATGCCTAACCCCTTCATGAATATTAGTATGCCATCTAAGATATAACCTTGAAATTAAGATTGAAGAAGCAATATTGCTTTCGCTAAATCTCCTTGGCATTCCTCAAGGGCTTCTTTTGCTTTTTCCAAGCTTTTACCCGTTTGATCCGCTACTAACCTCACATCTTCCTCAGAAAAGGTCGGTTTTGCTGCTGCTGTATTTTGACGTTGTGATGGGGCTTGCTCTGAAACTTGCCCTCCGATGATTTGGTACATTTTTTGGCCTTGTACCTCTAAAATTGCAACTTCTGGTTCATCAATAACTATGTCTTTGCTGCTTGTTCGGATGATGACTTGTTGAACGTCGGGTACTGAATCCATGTTCATGCCCATACGCTGCATCATACGTTTTTGTTCTCGAGGATTCATGCGTTTATGCATAGAGTTCACTTCTACCGTTTACTGTTCAGTGGAACTTGATATAAACTTAACTTTTTCAAGCTTTTCATTTTATATTTAATTGAATGGGGTTTAGAAGAAAAGCGAATAAAATAACTGCTAAGCCGCCTGTATGGGTTTCTGAAGAAGACGTAATACAAGAATTGACTTGGCTTTCAGAGTACCAAAACTATTACCTTAAAATCTAATTGAATACCTTCAAAAAACTTCTTTGGGGCGTCTTTTCGGTTTTAGTACATTGAATAATTATTTACGTTTTATTTAGTCAAGAAAATTTTACTAAGAAATGAGTGCTTAGTCCAGAAATCTTGACAAGAATCCTTTTATTGCAAACGAATCCAAAGGGAATTACGGAAACTATGAGAAAAGCCAAGTCACTTTTTACAATTGCCATACTCTTTATAGCCGTAATTGCTGTAACCACATTTTATTATAACTCAGCATTAAACGACAAAAATTCTCAAATAGCTTTGATGGAAACTCGAATTTCAACTCAAAACAATGAGTTAGCAAATTTAACTGTCAAATTTTATCCCTTAAAAGTGAGATAACAAACTTGACGTCTGCGAATATTGAAACTGCGTTAGGGGTAACTGAGGTTCCATATGATTCCCCACATAACATGCCGTCCCCAATGGAATACAGTCACTTGCACATAACGGGTATCGTGAACAATACTGGACTTGGCACCGCATACAACGCGGGATTGCACATCCTTGTTTATGACGGTAACGAAACATTATTGATGAACGTGACTTCCTCATTCGCCAGCGATGCTGTATTTGCAACTGATAATCAAATAGAAAATTATCTATCAACAAATTATGGAACCACTTCACCTAACAACACAGTTTTCAACACTATTTAGCGGGCAAACAGCGGATATTGGCATCGATATTTTCCACGAAGGAACATATTCCTCCAACAATTCGATATCCTTCAAAATAATACCCTTTTGGACAAACTCTCCATAATGCTTGAATTTAGCTTTTCTTTACTCCGTGCCTTACTTTAACAGCTACCCCTGTTTTAAAAGCAGTGATCTCTGAGCTTGAAAGTACTGCGTGTCCAACCGCCAAAACATTCCCCAACTCGTCTTTTACGATAACTTCGTCTTTAACGCGAATCTCCTCATCAACTTTAACAACGTGAACGGCAAAAACGTCGCCGCCTTTAGCTATAAACTTGGAAACATCATTTTGTATTGTAACAAAACATTTTGCAAACGGCGTATTTTCAGCCATAAACTTTCCCGCTTTGATACTTAAAGAAAGCAAACCGTCAGTTGGGCGTAAAGTAGCAAGTCTTTCATTGTTTAAATTGATAAAACGAATTCTACCTGTTCTTGGAGAGTGCTGAACTTCAATATTTTCCGGAAACAATTTTTCACCTACGCCTTTTCCAAACTGGTAATTGGCAATAATTCTCAATTTGTCAAGCGTGCTCTCCACATTTTCACCATCGATACATTTTTGTTGTTTCGACAAGTATAAACATAACAATATAATAAAGACAGTTAAAAGGTGAAAGCTTAACTTGAGATGCGAAGTCTGCGGACACAAAATTCACGATGAACCAATAACAGCCGTAATTGAAGGAGCAAAACTAACTGTTTGTGTTGAATGCTCAAAACATGGTAAAGTTGTCTATGCAGAACCCGCCGCCCCCAGGCAAACCGTTGCCACCGCTAAAAGACAAGAGGCTCCCATTTCTATGGTTCAAAGAAGACCAATGGTTGCTAATGTGCAAATTACTCAAGAAGTTACCGAAGACTATGCTAATACGATAAGGTCAGCTAGGGAAAAGTTGGCACTTACCCATGAAGAACTGGGTAAACGAATAAATGAGAAGGCTTCGGTTTTGAGAAATCTTGAAGCTGGTAAGATGGCGCCAAACAATCAGCTTGCTTCTAAGCTTGAGCATATGTTAAAAATCAAGCTGTTGGTTCCAATTTCTGAAGAGAAAACTCCACTTCCTCGTTCCGCAAGTCAAGAATTAACTTTGGGAGATGTCATTGAAATTGACAAAGGCGAGGAGGCGGCTTCAAAACGAAAGCCGTCATAGTTCAACGTCGACTGAACCGTGAAGAATCAAGTTTAGATGAGCTTAAACGTTTAGCCGAAGCTGCAGGCTACACCGTTGTGGGAACCTTAGAGCAGACTCGTCCGCCTGACGCACGCTACCAAATAGGCGCTGGAAAGGTAGAAGAACTCACTCAACTAGTCGATGAAACAGGTGCAGGAAAAGTAATTTTTGACAACAACCTAAAAACACGTCAAACATACAATTTAGCAAAAGCAACACACGTCGAAGTTATTGACCGATTCCAACTTATTCTTGAAATCTTCACTCATAGAGCTACAACAACCGAAGCTCAACTCCAAATTCAATTGGCAACAGTACGAAATGAGCTTAAACATGCTAAAGAAAAAGTGAAGTTGGCTAAGGGCAGTGAGCAGCCTGGTTTTATGGGTCTTGGAGCTTACGAAGCAGACGTTTACCGCGACGCTATTAAACGGCAGGTTCAAACAATTCTCAAAAAACTAGCAAAAATCAGGGAAAAAAGAGTTCTTCATCGAGAGAGACGAACGGAACTAGGTTTTTTGACTATTTCGCTTGCTGGATATACAAAATCTGGCAAAAGCTCCCTGTTTAATGTTTTAACCGAGGAAACCGTGGAAGTTGACAAAGCATTATTCACCACCCTTTCAACGACTACACGAATGGTAGAGTTTTCGAACCGCAAATTTCTCTTAACTGATACGGTCGGATTTATTGATCGTTTACCCTTAGCTTTGATTGAAGCATTTCATTCCACTCTTGAAGAAACCATTTTTTCAGATTTGATAATTTTAATGCTTGATTTAAGCGAGCCTATGGAAAAAATCGAGAAAAAACACAATGTTTGTCTAGACACCATTGATCGTCTTGGAGCATCAGGCATTCCAACCATAACTGCATTGAACAAGATTGACTTGATGGGTGATGCTGAACGCGAGCAAAAATTGGAATTTCTTAAAGAAAAAACGAGAAATCCAATTCTCATATCTGCAAAGTGCCAAATTAACCTTGATTTGCTAAAAAAGGAAATACTGAGAATTCTTGAGAACTATATTGAAGCGCAGATTTCTGTTCCGTTAACCGGCAAGAGCATGCCTTTTATTTCATGGCTTCATGAAAAAACTGATATCGTGAAAGAAAACTATACTAACACTTCTATTGATGTTGTCTTTGGAGCGCCGTCAGATTTAAGTGAGCAAGTGAGAAGAAAAGTGGAAGACTTAAATGGAAAATTCGAAACAGCCCCAAAAACCAAGTGACTTACCCAAAGTTGTTGTTTTAAGGTGGGGGCATAGACCACAGCGTGATGTGCGGTTAACAACACATGTTGCTTTAACTGCCAGGGCACTTTGTGCTTCAGGCTTTATTCTCTCAGACGTTGAAGACTCCAGCATAGAACAAACCGTAAAGAAGATAACTGCCCGATGGGGTGGAAATTTCCAGTTTGAGATGGGCACGTCTTGGAAAAAAGTTGTTCGGGACTGGAAAGCCTCTGGTGGTGTTGTTGTTCATTTGACGGCTTATGGAGAAAATATCCAAAGTAGCGATGTTTTAAGTCGAGTTAAAAGCTTAAAAAAAGACGTTTTAGTTGTTGTTGGAAGTCAGAAAGTTCCAGGTGAGTTCTATTCCAGCGATGTATCCGATTTTAACATGTCTGTTGGGAATCAACCTCATTCGGAATGCTCTGCGCTTGCAATATTCTTGGATAGGTTTTTTGAAGGTAACGAGTTAGCTATGGATTTTGATAAAGCAAAAATCCGAATTGTGCCGAAAGACCGAGGCAAAGAAATCAAAAGCGATGCAGAATTTAGTTAGGTCTTGCAAAAAGAGTTTTATTACACCATGTTGCAATAATAGGTATTATTAAAAGGGAATATTAGCTTATGTTATCAACTATTGATGATGATACTTTATTGAAAGTTGCTTTGGCGTTAGGTGACCAAGAAGCAGTTATTCTTATTGAGCACCTTAAAGGTGTGGATGAAATAACTGATGATGAAATCGCAAATAAAACTGGCATACGCCTCAATACTGTCCGCAAAATTCTCTACAAACTCTATGACCACTCACTTGTAAGTCTCAGAAGGACAAGGGATCCAAAAACGGGCTGGTTTATTTTTCACTGGAAACTTCAACCAGATCAGCTTGAAGGATTTATTTTAAGTCAAAAACGCAGAGTGCTAGAAAAACTTAATGTCAGGTTAGAATACGAAAAGAACCATGACTTCTACTATTGTGGTAGTCAAGAATGCAAACGGGTTCCATTCGAAGAAGCCGTTGAACTTGTTTTCCATTGTTCCACTTGTAGCAAACCTCTTGAGCATTTTGCAAACGAAAAAATGATAGATAAACTGTCTGAGAAAGTTGAAACGTTGAGGAAAGAGCTCGGTGAATAATCTGCTTCCTTCAAGGGAGCAAGCAATTCAACTTCTCCGTGAAAATCATTGTCCTCCTAAAGTTATTAGTCACTGTGAATTAGTTGCAGATTTAGCATTAGAAATCTCAGATAAACTTGAAAAGAAAGGTCTGAAAGTAGATCGCCAACTTGTCGAAGCCGGCGCTCTTTTACATGATCTAGGTCGCTCAAAAACACACAACGTTGATCATGGAGTTATCGGGGCTAATTTGGCTGAATCGGCAAATTTGCCTGAGCCTCTGGTTAGGATAATTAGGCGGCATGTAGGCGGTGGAATTTCGCCTGAAGAGGCTAAAGGTTTTGGTTGGCCCCAAGATGTTTATGAGCCCGTTACGTTAGAGGAGAAAATCGTTTCGTACGCAGATAAATTGATTGACCATTCAAAGCGGGTTCCGATTACTTTGGAAATTGGGAAGCTTATTGTAGAGGACAAGGTTGAGGCGGCAGAAAGAGTTAGAAAGCTTCATGAAGAAATAACTAATTTATTGGGGGAGCAGTAATGACTGATTTAACGTTGCTTATTAAAACTTCTAATGCTCGCCAGCTAAAACAAATCGATGATTTGTTAAAATCTGAGTTTGAAAGCTTAGATTTGGACGTGAAGGTTTTAGGAAATTCTGCTGGGAAATGGGTAAAAATCTCGGTTTCGGGAGACGACGAAGTAATAGCTACAAGCTATATCAATAAAAAAATAGGTACTTGTCCGATAAGCATAAAAAAAGTCAGTAAGTTTTCTATTTTAAAAGGATACATCTCTAAAATCGATACTGCAAAACAAGAATTAATAGTTGATGTGGGTGTTTTTGAGCCAAAGATAATCCAGGCAACTATTCCTTTGGCGTATTTGCAGGCTCAACTTGTGGATGGCAAAAAACTTGATTTGCTAAAAATATCGGAATTATTCGGGTTCAAAGAGAATTTGCCTTTAACTGTCAAAATAGTTCGCCTAGTTGGTGAGGAAAATGAGTTGTTGCAGGCTGAGTTATCTGCAGAGCAAATCGAAAGAATTCGATTGTGGCAGCAGTCTTTACTGGATAGATTTATTATATTAGGCGCATCGGTCGGTGAGATAGAAACAGTGCTTGAGCGTACAAGATTGAACAGGGACGTCATTGGCGTTGAGGCGTTAGGGCTGTTTGAACATGCTTTAATCTGTAAACTTGGGACTGATGCTGCTGGATTAGTTTCTAAAGTGGGTAGGTATATGAGGAATTCTAGATTTATTGTTTTTAACCCTAAAAAGCTGGGTGAATGTATCGCTGAATCGGCATTAACCTTATAAATCGTTACATCATTAGTTATCACGGTCTATTATCTTAGTAATCAGGTAATAGAGGCGGCGGGGGAGAAGATTACAGAATCACAGGTAGAAGATAGAGAGAGAAGAGATAGAAAATATAGAATTGATATTGGCGCTTATGGGAGTATAGGTATTGAAGCGCCAACTAAAGAAGAGTGTTTGGAGCTTTTTAAAGAAGTCACTAGAACCAAACGTGACCAAAAAATAGATGAAGCCATAAGATAAATTAAAGCTCCAAATAGTCTTTTTTAGAACTTATTTCTGTTCATTAAAAATTGTAGTTATGTTTTTTTTAAAGTACGTCATGTTCTTCTTTGCAATGCATTTCGTAATCTTCTTTGTTATCGTATATTTCTTGATCTAGCGGGCACCTGTACTTTTTGTCTTTAGTCATCTCAGGTTCAGGAATGGTAACTCGTGGTGCTGTACTTTTGCATTCACTTTCGCTCTCGTTTCCACAACCACATTCATCATTCTTATCAGACAAATATTTTCACCTCCAACGTAAACTCGGCTACCAATCACTAATTCAGCCCACAGAATAGTTATTAAAAATATGTGACTGCGCCTACCCAACAACCAAACGTTAAAAATAAACTCGAACACAATAAGGCGCGGAATGTTTCACGTTAAATCGCTTATCTTTTTAAGTTCATATTCAAGCTGATCAAAACTTTTCAAAACTATGTCTGAATGAGCTATAATCCATGGACTCAAACATTCGATTTCCGAAACTACAATAATTTTCTTGCCTTTCCGTTTAGCATAAAAAAGCTCCATGCAAGCCCCTGCCGATAATATGGGCAAATAAACAACCATAATGTCACATCTGTCAGCATCATCCAAGTCCCTTTGAATAAAATCAAACGTAGGCACCTTATCCCACCAGCATCGCTCATCACCTTTATGGAGGACTTTTTCTCGGAGCCACGGATCGATTACTTCAAGCCCCAATCGGTTGAGGATGTCGGTGATTGTCTGTCTGTATTCTTGCTGTTTTTCCATGCCTAGAATGGGGCCCGATATGAACACTTTCTCTTTCATGGCTGAATCAACCAGAAGGAGCACTCTGCGTTTTTCTTAAACTTTTTCATCCTTTCGTATTTTTGAATTGAGCAGTTTAATGGTAGGTGTGTCCCAAAACCAATTTTCACGGATTTTTAAGAGATCTTTGGCTTAACTATTGCTGTCTTTTTTCATAAATCTAATCGTTCTTTTTTTCAAAATGAATATAATAGATAAAATTGCAATTACTACAATAGCTACTATTAATGCTGTTGCTGTGACGGCTGTTTGAGAATTGATTGTTTTTGGGGGTGTTGAAGTTGGTGAAACCGTTGGAGTTGAGTTAGCTATATTGGTTATTGCCTCTACTCGGTAGATGTAATATCCAACTGGGAAGGTCCAAGTTCTTACTATTTGTCCCTCAGGGTTGACTTCAACAAGGACTGCGCCTGTGTTGTTGAAGCTCCAAGGTTGGTTTTGTGGAAATTGATGTGATGGGTCACCGAAGTCGCCTAAATAGTCTCCATTTGGAAGAATCACTGTTGCGCCTCCGTAGGTGTTCCAGTATTGGATAGGGGCTTCCCAACTCCAATTTACTGATGCTGTCATGCTTGATTCATTCAGCGTCAATTCTAGCAGTTGGCTATGACAGTTATCAGGATTTGTATTATTGTCAAAATCGTTGTCAAACATTGTGAAGACATCTGGAGCAACTTCTTTAGTATCATGGCTACCGTACCATAAACTAGAAACCTGTTGACCCTTAGCATTAAGCAGGGTAAAGTTGCCGAATTCACCACAAGCCCAAACTATATCTCCTGTTGTTTGGTCAATCTTGTAGAAAGTGTTTGTATTTCGTAAATTTAGGTATATGATGCCATTATTGTAGTCCCAATCAAGATCATTTGCGTGGGTGAAGTCCTCCACCGTTTTCCCGTTAACTACATCCGTTTGGTTGTATGGCGATGCTTCACTTAATGGAATGTGACTGAAGACATCCCAACTCCAAAGTTCATTTCCGTTTGAGTCAACTAGGACAATCTTATCAGTCAGAATAGAGTTGTTTCCGACTTGAATAGTGTAGTCTTGCAGAGTGAGAAAAGTGTTATTGATTGGATCATATTGGATATCATGTTCACTGAGGACATTAGGAAAGTCTTCAGTTGTATTTGATGCTAAATTCAATAAATGCGTGGACCATATTGGCCATGCAGTGTTTGGGTCATATACTTGAGGTTCGCCTTCAAACAATAACGTGTTTGGTTCAAGGTTATAAGTGGGTCCATAGGTTCCGTCAGATTCTCGATTGCTAAGAACGGTGCCGTTTGTGTTCATAATTACTAAAGAATAATCGGTGTTTTGTGAAAGGTCAAAAGATAATTCTCCATTCCATGCATTTCCATATGTATTTATTGTATCCGGAACCGTGAAGTTATTGACAGTTTCAGAATGAGCAATTGTGGAAAAACTGGAAAGAATGAGAATTATCGCTGCGGCCATTACTGTCGCGGCTAATGTTTTTCTGTACAGTGTAAAATGTAACAATATCTTTCACTCGTTTTCTTTTCATAGCTAAAACTCTTGATTGAGTTGCTACCTTACAAATTAACAGTATTTTAGACTCGTTTTAATGGCTATTAACTTATTTCAAAATTTTACCCAAATTGACTTAATGATGAACTGTTACTTTTGGTGGGGACCAAATATTTCGCCTCGCGGTAAAATGTGTTAAACAATTTTGATTCTGGTGTATCGGGTAAAATGAATTCTGTAAATCTTTGGGTAGTAGGTTGAATTCGCTTTTAATTCAATAGGGAAAAAAATCGCGATTGATAGTGATAACGAAATTAACCGAGGAAACTGATGTTAAATCTTAGTCAAGAAAGGAGACTGTGTGAAAAACCAAAGCGACCGATTGAAAGCTTCAAAAAACCCCAAATACTCGCTTTTTAATTTTATTATTTTTCTTATCTTTCACTTATAGCAAGCGCTCGAATTAGAACTTCAACCCCAAGAATGTTTAGAGCTCTCCTCAAATTATAAGACAACAAAAGCAACCCAACCTCTCCACTGACTTTTTTGAGACCTTTAAGCAATAAATAAGGAGCACCAAACGCCCTCTTCAAAGTCCCAAACATATGCTCAACCACCTTTTTACGCTCACCCATAACCTCAGGATGTAACTTCATACGCTGTTTCAAATCCTCGACAACTTTTTCATGAACCCAACGCCAAATAACACGCCCCTTTTTATTGCTTGTACACTTAGTCATAAAAAACTCGCACGAAGAGCAAACACCCTTTCGGCACATGTAGACTCGCCTGTCCATACCTTCCCGAAATGAATTGCAGAGAAACCAAAGACGCTGTCCGGCAGGACAAACATACGTATCACCATCCTCATCATAGAGAAATTTGTCAGCGGTAAACTCTGGCAATATAATACTGCCGCCGTTTCCAGAATGTTTCACTGCAACATAAGGCGTAACTCCATTATCTGCACATTGCTTAATTTGAACAAAATCAAAATACCCCTTATCAGAAATGCAATCAATCTGCTCAACATCAAGGGTTTCTTTTGCTGTTATGGCTATGTTGCTGAGTTGGTTTAGATCTGAAGCCTCGTTAGTAACCAAGTAATTAACAATTAGATGGTTTTTTGAGTCCACAGCTGCCTGCATGTTATAGCATGATTCAACTCTGCCGTGATTCATCATCTGGCGACAATCAGGGTCTGTTAGAGCAACTTGCTTTTGGCCGCTCTTTTGCATTCTGTCAAGGATTTCCTCAGCTTTCTCTTTTTTCTCAAGCAAAGCTGCCAGTTTGTCTGCTTCAAAAGCCTTAGCATCTTTGGCAACTTCACTACCTGCCTGTTGCTCATCGGATGCTTCCTGCTCATCAGCGGCATCTAACTCGTCTATGTAGTGATTTACGGATTTTTCCATGACCTTTATTCTCTTTGCAAGCGCTCGTTGGGTAAAGGCTTTATCGTTGGCGTTGACAGCCCGCAGTTTAGTGCCGTCCACAGCTACTTGTTTTGCTCCATAGAGGCTGAGGTCTTTTAAGAAAGCTACGAATTCCTTGAATAAGGCGCCTATGGCTGATGGGTTGTCCTTTCTAAAATCCGCTATAGTTTTAAAGTCAGGTGCTAAGCCTTTGAGTAGCCAGATGCATTCGAGGTTTGTTTTGCATTCGCGTTCTAGTTTTCTGCTTGAGCGGATGTGGTTTAGGCCTCCGTAGAGGTAGAGTTTGCAGAGGTCTTTTGGGTTGTATGATGGTCTTCCAACCTCCTGCGGCGTTGAGTGGGTGAAGCCTAACTTTTCCATGTCAAGTGTGGTTACGTATGCGTCTATGAATCTGGCTGGGTTGTCTGGTTCTACGTATTGTTCTATTGTTTTGGGCAGCAAGAACGTTTGATTTCTGGATAAGCCTTCTACATAGCTGTTGGTTTCGTTGTCCATTTGTCTCGCCTTTGGGCCTTGTCTGCATTGCTACGTGTCTAGATTTAAGGTTAACGGAATTCTATGCGAGTTAGAGAAGACTTTTCACACAGTCTCAAA
>PLTA01000023.1 GCA_003164295.1 Candidatus Bathyarchaeota archaeon | reverse complement strand
GTGAACCAACTATTAAAGGTCTACTAATGTACAAACATTCACTAGCCAAGCTTCATACCCATTATTTCTAAGAAAATAAATGTGCGCTAAACGGTTTGAGTATTGATAAAAAGGCTTGGTCCAATCGCAGCTTTCTTTAACCCCAACCGTTTCTTTGTCTCGTCGAGGCTTTTGTTAATCTTTTGGATTGATGTTGGGTTACTTCCTTTGAAGCCGGAAATGAGTTCCGTTATGTGGCTTTTTGCTTCCACCAAAAACAGTTTTCCCGAGCTGCTCTTAGCCAACGCATCCCAACGAGGGCCACTTGCTGGCCAGAAATCAGTTAAATTAGTTTTTAGTGATTGAATTTCAAGGACATTAAGAAATTCCTCGTCTTTGTATTCAACGTAATTGTCGATTGCTAAAGGTGAGCGCCAAGTTATTTCTTCAGTCATGGGAAGAGATATGTTTTTTTGATTTTGTTGCTAAGAAGATCGGTTTTTTTTGGTTTACAAGTACTTGAATCCATTTTTGACTGCCCTTGGTTGCCATTTTAATTTGACCCCTGTATAACTGTTTCTTAGTTCGCTAAGTTGTAATCTAAAGGATTTTTTTATAAAAAAGAGAAATTACAAACTTGAAAACCAATCTTAATTTTATAGCAAAATTGACTTGACCTTTGGGAACTTCCCCGACCTTTTCAGACCGCAACCTGCAAACAAATTACAGCCCAAAACAAAAAAGCAACCCAAAACAACCTGAACAAAATTTGCTGAAATAAACCCTACTATATGAAAACCAGTAATCAAGTATTTTACTTTCTAACTACATACTGTATTGTAAGAAATTATTTATCCATTGTATATGATTGTAAAGTCAAAAATATCTGTCAAAGAAGGATTTAACAAATGAACTTGAATAATTTTACGATTAAATCGCAGGAAGCTATTCCGAAAGCCACCGAGGTTGCAACGGCAAAACAGAATCAATCAATTGAACCTTCACATTTGTTGAAGGGAATATTGATGGTTGATGAAAATGTAGCTCCCTATTTGTTGAGAAAATTAAATGTTAACTTTGACGTTTTTTCTAAAGAGCTTGATGGGCTGATTGACTCTTTGCCGCAGGTAAGCGGAGGAGGCGAACAATTTTTGTCATCTAATTCTAATCGTGTTCTTCAGAAGGCTGAGGAAATAGCTTCAGAATTCAAGGATGAATTCATTTCTGTCGAACATTTATTGCTAGGCATCTTGGCTGTGAATGATGCTGCTTCAAGATTACTCAAAAGTAACGGGGTTAACGACAACGATTTAAGGGAAGCAATCAAACAATTGCGAAAGGGATCTAAGGTTAATTCTCAAACTGCAGAAGAAACCTACAATGCACTAAATAAATTTGCATTGAACCTAAATGATATGGCTAGAAAGGGAAAACTTGATCCCGTCATTGGCCGAGATGAGGAAATCCATAGAGTTCTACAGATACTTTCTCGAAGAACAAAAAACAACCCAATTCTAATAGGAGAGCCCGGAGTCGGCAAAACAGCTATCGCAGAAGGCATAGCTCACCGAATAATAGATGGAGACGTTCCTGAGAATCTAAAATCAAAGCAAATCTATTCACTGGACATGAGTTCAATTATCGCCGGAGCAAAATTCAAAGGTGAATTTGAAGAGCGATTGAAAAGTGTTGTCAAAGAAGTTGTTTCAGCTGAAGGGGAAATTGTTCTATTCATAGATGAGATCCACACACTCGTCGGAGCTGGCGGCGGAGAAGGCGCCATGGATGCAGCTAACATCTTAAAACCTGCATTAGCAAAAGGCGAACTACGAGCAATCGGTGCCACTACACTAAATGAATACCAAAAATATTTTGAAAAAGACAAAGCATTAGAAAGACGATTCCAAAAAGTTATGGTAAATGAACCAGACACATTGGACGCTATCTCTATTCTTCGAGGTTTGAAAGAACGTTATGAAACGTATCATCATGTAAGAATCAAGGATGAAGCCATAATTGCTGCTGTTGAGCTTTCGCAGAAATATATTTCTGACCGTTTCCTTCCGGATAAAGCAATCGACTTGATTGATGAAGCCGCATCTAAGCTTCGACTTGAAATTGATTCTGCTCCCGAAGAACTGGAGTTACTGGAACGCAGAATTCGCCAATTGGAGATTGAGCGGGAAGCCATTAAACGAGAGAAAGATGAAGCAAAACTAAAATCGCTAAATGAAGAAATCGCGAATCTAAGCGAAAAACGTAATCAACTGCGAGCTAAGTGGCGGTCTGAAAAAGACATAGTTGACCAGATTCAAACCAGAAAGAATGAAATTGAAAAACTCAAGTTTGAAGATGAGAAGGCAAACCGAGTAGGTGATCTTGGGAAAGTTGCAGAAATTCGTTACGGCAAAATTCCAGAAGCAGAAAAATCAATTAAAGTTTTGGAGAAAAAGCTATCAGAATTGCAGAAGGGTTCACCGATGGTTAATGAAGAGGTTGATGCCGAAGAGATTGCTGAAGTGGTTTCCCGATGGACAGGCATCCCAGTTAACCGCATGCTTCAAAGTGAAAAACAGAAATTGCTTAACATAGAAACGGAGCTTCATATGCGGGTTATTGGGCAAGAAGAAGCAATTAGCGCAGTGGCTAACGCTATTAGAAGAAACCGTGCAGGTTTGCAAGATTCTAAACGTCCAATCGGCTCTTTCATCTTTTTGGGCACTACTGGCGTTGGTAAAACTGAGTTAGCTAAGGCTTTAGCTGAATTACTATTCAATAACGAAAATAGCATAGTTAGAATTGATATGTCGGAGTATCAAGAACGGCACACTGTTTCAAGACTTGTTGGTGCTCCTCCCGGATACGTAGGTTATGAAGAAAGCGGGCAACTAACCGAAGCTATTAGAAGAAAACCCTATGCTGTGGTTCTTCTTGATGAGATTGAAAAAGCACACCCAGATGTTTTCAACATATTACTTCAAGTGCTTGACGATGGCAGATTGACAGACAATAAAGGTCGAACGGTAGATTTCAAAAATACCATAATCATAATGACCTCAAACATCGGTTCACACATAATTCAAGAAAACCTCGAAAAAATAGATGCTCATAACAGCGAAGAAATCTTGAATCAAACACGAACGCAAGTCTTTGATCTGCTGAAAAAAACCGTTAAGCCAGAATTCCTCAATCGCATCGACGAAATAATAATGTTCCAATCCTTGACACAAGAAGAAGTACGCAAAATAGTAGAACTTCAACTACAAAACATACAGAAAAATCTTGAGAAAAACAGCATCAAAATATCCTTCACAAAAAAAGCCGTGGATTTTATAGCCACCATAGGCTATGACCCTCAATTCGGCGCAAGACCAATAAAACGGGTCATCCAAAAAAACGTCTTGAACGAATTATCAAAAATGATCCTAGAAGAAAAAGTCGACAAAAACTCAGTAATTGTGGTCGATGTGAAGAACGGGCAGTTGGTATTTATCAATAAATAACAAATAATTTCAACCTCGTTATAGTCTGAACCCCTTTTTTTCTTTTATGATTATTTATTATTTATAGTTGATAAAATCCTATGACAAACACAATTCAAAAGATAAACTCTCCAATTAGAAGTGATTCATGATAAAGTCCCTAATGCCTTTATGACTAGCCAAGATTTCAACAATTTTTTTTGTAATTTGAGTAAATTGTAAATCAAACAGTCTTGTTATAAGCAAGGAAAGCCCGAACACAAATACGCCAAAGATAATTCCGGTGAAAGCGTTTATTGTACCTTGAGAATATATGAAAAGGAATGTAACGGCCGCACCAAATGCTCCCATGATAGCTGATCGTATGATGAAATAAAGTCTTTGCAGCCACGTGGAAAACAATAGAACTTTGATTACAGCTCTTTTCTCGATCTCACTTTCGGCTCCACTGCTGTGCTTTTTTTCTATCTGTTGCATTAAGCTTTTTGCATAATTAATGTCAGCTAAATGCAATATCTTTTTTGCATAACGAACGTCTGATAAATCCGAGGATTTTGCACTTTCAATCTCTGACAAAATCCTTTTGCAATTTCGTCTATTATTGAGTCGACGCGGTCAACTTTTGTAACTTTAATTGTCAATGTCAAAACCAATACTCCAGTTACTGTTTCGTCTTATATGATGTTTCGCCATTGCATTGCAATCGTAGTTCTCTGTCTATTTTTAAGTGAAGTCGTAAAAAAATCTTTTACAATGTGTAAAATTCTAAAAATTATCGTTCAAAGGATCCGGAAAAACGACCTTGCCCAAGTTAACCATCTTAAAGGCATAACAATTATCAAGCAATATTAGCCGCTCCTAAAAAACTAAATGAATAATCATAATTCCATTTGTGGTTGCATCCTTACAATGCAAAGCTATTTATCACTTTAACGAATTATTACTGTCAAGTAAAGAATGTTTTAACCGGTTGATTGTTATGGATGCTCCTGACGATATAGCGAAAATACTAGGTCCAGACGAGAAGGTTGAGTTATATATTAAGCAGAAAATTTATCATCCTCAAATTAATATTGACTCGGTAGTTTTTACTAACGAACGTATGATTCTGCGTCATCCTCATGCGCTTGGTTTGAAGAAGGATTATACTGATTATAATTATCGGGATATAGCTAATGTGGTGTTGGACAAAGGAGTCTTGAGGTCAACTATCAAGTGTACGCTTAGGCTTGGTGGAGAACCTCTATCCTTAGGTGACTTGCCTAACACCGAAGCTGAACAAGCATATGGAATAATCAGAGAAAACATCGGCAAATTTCAAACACCATTTTCAACCGGATATTCAAACACTCCTAGTGGACCTAATTCTCCCACCGCGCCTAAGTGAGCGTTTCTGGGTTTTGCGATCTTAAATTATCTGTAATCTTCTCTTCATTATTACGTGATCCTTCTTTGATGTTTTTCAAGTGATTTTCCCTATTTTATTTTCTTTATTTTTAGTGATGCTTCATATGGAAAAAATTGCTTCTTGCTTGATGGGCTAATTTTTATGGTGCCTGACCCATCTTTGAATACTAGTGGGTATTCGTTGACAAGTATTTTTATAAATTCTTCTAAAGCGTGCATCGCTTGATTGAACTCGGTTTTATCGGTTTCTGAAGACATATCCTTCCACGAAATAATTCTTAACTTAATTGCCTTTAAGTCTATGCTTACTCTCGAATAGGGCAACTCAAAATTTTATCTGTTAGTTTTGGTTAATGGGATTAAAATTTAAGATTCTGATTTGATAGCAACTTTAAAAGGTATCAAAATAGGCGAACAGGAGTTACTACGGGAACGAGAGCAATTGCAGACAACGGAGAGCGAACTACGAAATCGGGCTATAGTGGAAATTGATGAAAAGAGCGGTCACAGGCTTGAAATCAGAAATCACATTCTTACAGAATAAATGCAACGAACTTGAACAAGCGCTAGGCGTTCCAGTCTATTAATATTTCGTGAACAAAGCTCTAAGCTTTCTAGCAGACTGAACGTAATAATGAAAAAAGAAACAAAACATATTTTTACACATGATAGACGAGGATTACAAAGTGTCGCCTTTGCTGCATAAGTTGGCGGCTAGATCAGCGATTTCAAAAGTGACTGGTACTATCTTGAAACTGTTAAGAGTTAGGTCGTTCAGTAACTTTTTCCGCTCTGTTTATGTCACCCGGTTTTAATGTTCAGACAAAATTAACGGTGCACTTCGACTTCAACAGGCTTCTTCCTTAGACGCGACGTAACTCAATCACTCTTCCAAAAATGTTTCGAGAAATCAATTCATGACCAATGCAATACAATTATACCAGACGAATTGCATAATTTGTTGGATTATTTTATGTTGAAATATGCAGATTCTAAAGAACAGAATATTTCTGACTCAAAAATTGTGAAGATCTTAAGCCATGTGCCCCAAGATAAGGGATTTTATTTTTATGGTGATCTTGGTCGTTACACTGGCGAGACTGCAACAAATTTAGAAACATTCGCTCAAAAACTTGAAATGATGAATGCTGATTCAGTTAAGTTTCATTTTCAAAGAAATGATTATCAAAACTGGATAAAAACCACGGTTGGGGATGACGTGTTAGCTGAACGGATTAACCATATAAGCTGTCAGCTTCCAGTTGAGGATTTGAAGAAGGAACTTGTTAAAACGGTGCAAAAGCGCATCGATCAGCTAAAACTATTACACGGTGAAATGATCCGCCAACAGTAAAGTATATTTTCCAATCAAGTTAACATACTTGACTTTTTTCTTATTTGTAAATTCTGTGGTTTTACTTTAGGATTGTCGGATTTCGTCGGATAATGTCATTTATGTCAAATTTGTCAAAAAACGTCTCAACTTGCAAAGAAATATGCTATGTATTTAGACAGACACAAATGCTTAAGAAGAATAACCCCTTTTGCATTATAGTGATATTTTGACTGAATCTGATTTTCCCAATGAAAAAAAGCCAAATGATCCATTTGACGATTTGACTGCACCTTCTCCACCAGATGGCTCTCTCGAATCCCCTGATCAGCAGCCTTCCTCGCTTCCTCCAATGGACAATCCAACGTCAAACAAGCCTACTTGCCAAATATGTGGTAAAGTTTTCAACACTAAAGAAGAATTAATCATCCACCTGGAAACTGAACATCAGAGCCCCAAGAAGAAAGTCTAAAGAGTAAATTGTCCACTTTTATTCTATAGTTGTTTATTTTCCTTAAACGGTAAAACAAACAAACCTCAAAATCTTCTTTTTATAACCTTAGATGCGCATCGTGTTTTTTCAAGCTTTGTGCCTTTGATTTTAGCATTGTCGAATTGCGTCATTTTTTGTTAAATAAAGTCCAAAAACACTTAGTAGCCTGCAAATGCACAAGCCCCAAACATAAAAAATAAACTCAAACCACAACAAAAAAAATAGCTTTTCCTCAGATTTCCGCAGGTTCACGCGCTGGTACTTCCTTGTAGGCAGCCAAAGACTTTTTAAGCCTCAAATCAAAAAAAGCAACCCAAAACACAAACAACAAAACGGTACAAAAAACACTTCTTTTCTGCTTAAACATTGCAAAATATCTAATCAAAATAAGCCCAAAACATCAATATCTAACAAAAACAGGCAAAAACCACAGACTTTCAAACCTAATCTGCCCCCTAAATTGCAACTTTCTTGCAAAATACTTTTTAGTCAAGTTGTCCATCTTGAAAAATTTTTAGTCAATATTTCTTAACGTTAATTTTTACAAATTGCTTCTGAAAAAATAAAAAAGGGAAAAAATAATTTTTTATCGGGGTTTATGGTCGTTTTCTTAGCGCTAAGAATAGTAAAGCAAAGCCGATGATTATCACTATTATTATTGCAATTCCAAATGCCATAATGTACGATTGTGTTGATGCTAGACTTGTTGGTGACGATGTTGGTGCAGATGTTGGCGATGGGGCATTAGCATAGAAGGCTGCTGAGGCTGTAGATCCATAGTATGATTGGGTGCCTGAGAAAACTGCAGTTACTGTGTAGTTGCCTGATACTTGAGGTGTCCAGTTAAGGCTATAGAATCCATTAGAATTAGATGTTGCAGTGCCGATATTGTAGAAGTTGCCGTTAGAATCTGTAACTGATATTGTGACTGGCACTCCCGTTATGTTTGTCGGCATTGGCTGTTGCATATAAACAGATTCCATCCATTGGCTCATGCTTGCATCAGATACGCAAGGTAAACCCTTGGGGAAATTTGCTGCGACAGCTTGTTGTTGTGAGCCTGCAGAGATATCCATCACATTTCCAGTTATCGTCACTGGTGTTGAAGTTGTTACGCCAACGCTTGGCGCGGTGACTGTGGTTGCACTTGGTCCTTTGCCGTAGCCATATATCTGGTTGTCATATGCATTTATCACGGTCATTATGCCATACGCAGTTATGGGCATGCCGTCAACATCGAAAGCATCTATATTCCATACAAGTTTGCCAGTAGTGCAGTTGATAGCCAGTTGTTGTGCTCCAAGGAAAAGTGGAGGGCTGTATTCGTGTCCTTCTTCTAAGAACAGGATTCCGCCTGCTACGCCTCCCATTGAAAAGGTCCAAAGTGGCCATACTCCATAGGGACTGTTAGTTCCGCTAGGGCCCTGAAGCTCAGTTGTGTTGGTGTACCAGTTGATTGCTCCAGTTTGATAGTTTATTGACCAGATGTCTCCGCCAAAGCCAGCAAGATATAGTGTTCCGTTTGCAAGGGTGCTCATGTAGCCGCCTATGCTGTCATATGGATCAGGAGCATTTCCATTGGTAGTCGTGAGTTTGTCTGACCATAGTAAAGCGCCTGTGTAGATGCTGTATCCGTAGATTGTAGAGTCCTCGTATGATATTTCACCGTATACTCCGCTACCATCTCCTTCTCCAACTACTCTTGAGAATGGTGCGTAAGTTCGGTTAACTATCCATAGCTGTTGTCCGTTAATTGCGCTGTAGCCTGCTTCGATTTGCCAGCCTGGCTGGAATAATCCTCCTGAAGATCCTCCAGAAGTCATCATCACTACTCCGCCGTTGACATCTTGCGGCGCAGTGATTGGACCGGCAGCACCTATTGAGAAAGCTCCTGGTAAAGCGTTGCCCGAAATATTAGTTGCTAAAGGCATTGACCATGTTATGCCGTTCCAAAATGGAATTATGCCGTCTTGTGGTGGTCTCCATTCCCAACCTGATGCTGTTGCACCCCACGCCCCTGTCAATATGCATTCTGTCGAATTCCACTCATTCAGCGTTGGGCCTGTACTGACGCTTACTACGGGTGTAGGTCCGGCATTATCATTTACCGTTCCCATGATGATTTGTTTTCCAGCAGTGCCATTGATGTAGTAGCCCACCAAGTTTCCACCCTGATCTTCTGTAAGTGTCGGTGAAGTCCCGTTGACAATGCTTAAAATGTAGGTTCCTGTTTCAGCGTCAAACATGTTCAATGTGGTTCCTACCGAGTTAATTCCAACTGGGGTTCCTGTGGTCCACAGATATGCGAGTCCTCCATACTGGTTAGGTGAAACGTAATCGAGTATTTGTCCACACAATAGTGGTGTAACTATGCCAGCTGATGTTAGAGCGCTCTGTTGTGGAGATCCCCCACCCAAGTTTGCCGCGTTATCTGTCCAGACCGTTTGTCCTGTGTATAAGCTTACGCAAACTGTCCCGGTTGGAGTGGTTGAACTTCCTGGATACACTGTATAGTAGAGAAAACCGTTCATGATTACTGGAGTAAATTTCTTCTCGTACTGCGATGTAGAGTAGTAATTGCCGTAAGTAGTTGAACCGCCGAATTCTCCTCCGAGAACTCCTCCGAACGCTTCAGGTTTTGTCCATATAATGTGTGCTGATGTTGGCGACGTCGAGAATGGATTGTAGTTTGCTGTTGTATTGTATCTGCCTGAGCCGCCGAGATCAAGCGAAGCCCCGCTGATTGCATACCAATTATTGACGTTCATAGCAGTTATCGGAGTCTGCCAATAAGTTGTTGGAAGTGGAGCAACTGGCACTCCACCTACGGGTTGCTGCTGAACTGTAAGCGTAGCTACTGCACTAATGGAAGGCAGGTATGTATCATTGATAAATGGGCTAGTTTGCCCGACAGCAAGATTTGCACCTGTCAATGTTTGTCCCGGAAAACTCATCTGGAAAGTATACGTGCCGACTTGTGTAGGTGTATACGAAGTTGCTGTTCCTCCTGTGTCATCGGAGGTAAATGGACCCAGGGTTTCATTTGTGCCATCAGGCTTTGTAACTGTCACCATCATATTATGCCATCTGTCACCATACGGACCGTTTGCTGTTGCCGGCGGTTGACCAAGCCATAAGCCAATGTTAACTGCTTGCCCAACGCCATCAGGGTTAGTTCCAACATTAACAAAAGCATAAGTTGGTATATTCCATGGTGGAGAATGAGCGCTAGAAATGGGCATTAATGCCGTTGAAGCTCCTATCGAAATTGTTAATATTGTCGCAATCAAAATGACCATAGTTTTATTTTTAATATTTTGCATTTTTTTTCTCCTATAATTTATCTTAATCGAGCAAAAGTCTGTTCTTACCCAATCAAGGTCTTTCTTCTAATTCAACGCGACATTAATATAACATTGCAAAAAAGAAGAAAATTGAAAATTTTAATGTGAAAAGCAGAAATTTCCTGTCAATCGAAAGATAGCAAAGGCTTTATTGGTAATATCAACCTAAATTGGACCAGAAGAAGATTAACGCTGTAACCTGTATAGAGTAATTGAACGTCTACTAAAAACTTCAAGGATCCAAACTCACGTAATGGTCACTGGATAAATTTCTTCTTCGCCAGCAGTTTTGGCGGCGTAGAGTAAGACGGCAGAAATGTCGTCTTTTGTTAGGTGAGGGTGATCTTTTACAATTTCGTTTGAAGATAAGCCTTGAGCTAGCAGCTTTAGAACTTGCTCTACGGTGATTCGTGTACCCTTCACAATGGGCTTTCCACCCATGATTTTAGGGTTAACAACGATCCGCTCTAAGCGCTCTTCTTCAGTGTTCATTATAAAATAGCCTTCAAACAATAGACAGATTCTTCCAACATATAAAATGTCGCCGAAATACCTTTTCAGTGGCAAAGCCTGAAGCAGAGATTATTGAAATGCGAAAGTTGTTGAAATGCAATTCTTTTTATGGAGCTATGGAGATAGCATCATTTGCGTGAGTTAGATGGGTTCTGTCAAAATTTTTGTTGCTATGTTGCTGTCTTTGATGCTTTTAATTGGAGTAGTTTATGCTGTAGATTTTGGGCCATCTTCCGGTTTTGTTTCTTATCAAGTAACGGTAAGTAGCCAAGAAAACTCTGTCGCTTCTTTTACCACGGTTGTAAATGAGACTGCTCAGCCTTCGGGTCAAAATGGACTTATCGATCTCACATTAGCGCTATCTTCCGCCGCGTCAAACTTTACTTATTCAAGAGACGTGAATTCTAGTTCCATGCCTGAAATCTTTCCATACTTGCCAGTGTTAACTAACCAGTCATTATCGTATCAAGTTGATGGATTCTCAATCCAACTAAACCTGGTTAACAAGGGTCAAGCGGCAGTAGTTTTCGATGGTACATCATATCAAGCAACAAACTTTCTTGTATCATTCTCAGCGGCAACCTCCACAGCTTCATTAGCCTCGACATCGGTCTCCGGTGAGGGCAACATAACAAGTTTGCCATCTGGCCTGATAGACACTGCACAACTCACAGCTAACCAAACCGTGAAAGTTGATGCAACACTTTTATCCACAGATCTCTCCATAAACGCCCCTGCAAGCAATATTAGTCCAGAAGGAGTCTCGTTGCTTGGCATTGCAATCGTAGTGGCGATCGTGATTGCAGTTCCAACCATCTTCATGCAAGCCTTAAGAAAAAAACACAACAAGCAACCTCAAGAAAATGAAACTAAAAACTCTCAAGAAAACAATGAAACAAAAGAAAACCAGAACGACCAAAAACCATCCTACCAGGTTGACTAACACTTGATCGCTGCGAAATTGATTGTTCATTGCTAAAGAAGCTTGACGGGGAAACTGAATACGGTTAATTCTTCTAATGTAATCGAACTCAATGGGGCAATCAAAGACTATGGCAGTAACAAAAGGATTGGTCCCGTCAACCTTAGTATCGAAAGTGGCGAGATTGTAGGTTTTCTTGGACCAAACGGATCAGGCAAAACAACATGCATCAGGCTTATCCTTGGATTAATCAAGACATCTCAAGGCTCCGTCAAAGTCAACGGATTCGACCCAATCAGTCATCATGTCCAAGCTTTAAACAATGTAGCCTACTCCCCAGAATTGCCCAACATCCAGACCTTTCTGAATCCAACGCAATTTCTCAATTTAATATCTCATGAACTTAATTTTCCAGACAATCTTAATCGAACTGACGAAATAAAACGAGTCCTTGAATTAGTCGGTTTACGCGAGTACCAAGAAACAAAGATTGCTAAACTTAGCAAAGGCATGGTTCAAAGACTAAGTATTGCCCAAGCCCTAATAGGCTCACCCAAAACTCTAATTCTTGATGAACCAATGATTGGTTTAGATCCTGCAGGAGTTGCTCATTTCCGAGACGTTTTCAAAAACTTTTCCTCAGAAGGCAAAGGAACCGTCTTTATGTCCTCACATATCATGGGTGAAGTAGAATCACTTTGTACTTCTGTCGCAATTATTCACAGGGGAAAAATACTCTTCAAAGGACCCGTTGACGAGGTTGTTCAAGAAGTACTAAATTACTCTTTAGTTCAACTGGAAACTAGCTCACTTACGCCACAGATAATTCAACAACTACAAGAAATCCCAGGAATAATCCAAATTAACATAGCAAACAGCAACAACGACGCAAATTCAAATGTTATAGAGGTTACTTTAAGCAAACGAGACCTTGACGTTAGATCAGAAATTTCTGAGCTTATCGTGAAATCAGGCGCCAAACTCTACACTATTAAGCAGGGTGAGAATATGCTGGAGAAAGCATACATTGAAGCGCTTAGAGAGAAAAAAGGTGGCAAATCTTGAGTCGCGCTGAAGTTATCTTTACTTTTGCTCAATACGAGATCAAACGGGCTATTGCACGAAAAAAAGTTTTAGCCCTAGTCATATTCACGGTACTTTTGGGTGTGCTTCCTTATTACGCTCTTTCTATGGCAGGATCCGCATTAAATCTAACCAGTTATTACCCATACATTTGGGTCGTTGGAATTTTTGCTCTGGGGCCTCTGTTCTTAAACTTCACGGCAATCCTCATAGCAGCTGGGGCAATGTCAGAGGAATACGAACAGGGCACAGCAGAGCTGCTTTTGTCAAAACCTATCCGTCGAAGTGACTACTTCATAGGCAAGTTTCTTGGAGGATACATTCTCTTTCTTGCTATTCTTGCTTTAACCCTTTTTCTATCTGTATCGTCAGCATTCGCCTTTTTTGGATCTCAAAGCAGCCTTGGCATTATTCCTGGATTATTCTTAGCCCAAGCGTTTAGCTCACTACTATTTTACAGCTTAGCGTTTATGCTTGGAGAATTAATTAGACGATCCTCACTAGCATACATTTTCTCTTCAGCAGCCTTCTTCTCAAGCTACATCATTAGTACTTTTTTGAGTGTACTTTATAGAATTACAGACAAACAAATCTACAAGACGGTACAAATTTATCTCCCAACCTCACCCGCAAGCTCTCTACCAATCCAATACGCTTTTCCAAAACTGCCCTCAAATTTATCATCTGTTCTATCCTTCATCAATACCACAACACCCGTTCCCACAATAAGCCTATCAATCGAAATCCTGCTCACCTACACAATCATAGCTATAGCGGTCGCCGTAACCTACTTCTTACACGCAGATATCTCAAGAAAACTAAGCTAAAGTTACTAGATTTTGTTTTGATTTGGTTGTTTAGGTACTCTGTTTTTTGGATGGTTCAAAGATGTTCCTTTGATAAAGAATATGTTAAGGAAGTGTTTGCAAGGAGGCAAGCATGTTCTCCACGGTTGTTACTTTAATTCCCCTAAAACACTTAAGCACTAGAAGGTGATTGTCTCCGGTCACTATTGTGTCAGCACATCCATCGATCGCTGTCTCAATGATCATGTCATCTTTGGGGTCTTCTTTGACCACTTTAATCTTTGTTTTTACGTTTACAACTTCAGCGGTCCTTATTAGAGCAAGAATGGTTCTTTGAAGCTCATCTTCGCTCAGGTCAAATTTTGGTCGTCTCAAGACGGTGATAAGCTCTTTTAGAATTAAGTCAGACATTACAATCGAATATTGATTTGCTATTCCTTTCTTTAGAAGTTCTCTTGATTTTCCGTCTGAAATTATTGCGCTTACCAAAACGTTAGTATCAAGAACGACCCGAAACATTGGATCATCTGTTTGTTTTCCGCGCAGCAGCTACTTCTTTTTGAATTTCCTCGTCGGATATTTTCAATCCTTTCTTGTTCATCAGTTTGAATATGTCGTCCCATTCTTGCTTTAGGCTTGGGAGATCAAGCTTTTTCATGATTATGGTGTCGCCTCGGCCATAGACTAAGAACTTGTTTTTCGGTTTTATTCCAAGTTCCTTGCGTATGGATTGTGGTATGACCACTTGCCCTTTTTCGCTGATGGTTGTAACTTCAGGCTCTTCAGTTGTCATGTCTTATCAGTAAGAATATTTTACTTTCATACTATTAAATACTTTCTTGCAAACAATTGTTTTACTGTGTTGTACTTCCATCACGAGTGTATTCGTTGAGGCGTTCAGCTAAAAAGTAAAATCTTGGCAGAATGCGTTGGGGGATTTGCCTTCTATCGTTTGAAAGCCCGAAATAACTGACCTGTTGTCTGTCTGGAGTAAAATCTTGGTAAAGTAAATCCGAGTTTAAATTAATAAATAAAAAGAGTAAGGTGGTTAGGATGCATATTAGGTCGTAAGGTTGTTGGTTAAGGTTTTTCTTCTGGTTTGTTTTCTTTAAGTTTTTCTATTTCTTTGTTTATGTGTTCTAGTGCATGCTCTAGCTTCATTTTTTTGTGTTCCAGTATTTTGATGATTTGTTCGTTGCTTGGTTTGAATAAAGATTCTCCGCAAGCTGGGCACTGCATATCATGTCCCATTCCCCAAGGCATTTGTCCAGGCATCGAACCGGAGCCTCCCCAGGGACCATGTCCACATTTTTCATCTCCCAAAAACATTCACCTCTATTAAACATCAATTATTACTATCAAAAGTTAAAGGCGACAGCTATTTAACTCTATAACAAACAAGTAATCAAATGGGTGAAAAGAAGTGAGCAAGGTAGAGGCCGAGTTAAAAGAAAAGATTGAGGAAATTATCAGGCAGAAGGCAGAATCATCTACAACAGATGAGCTTTCAGACTCTGAACATGGGTATGTGGATGCTCTGATATGGCTTAAAGAAGGCTCAATCCAGCTAACTAATGAAGGCATTGGAAAAGAAATTGTTGAGCCCACATATGCAGACCCAGACCAAACCAAAGAATACTACAAAGGCTACGACTCCGCACTTAAACAAGTGTTAAAAATACTAATTGAATTGAAAAAATAATAGATGCTAAACGAATAGTTTCCATGCAAGTTCTAATAAAAAAGGGTGTGGCTATTTCCACGCCCAGACCTTGAGACTGTATTCTCCGTTCTCTTCTGATTCAAGTTCCCAAACGCCGACAGTCTTGTTGAGGTTTGTGAGTTTGGGTGAGTTTGTCATGAAATAGCAGGCTCCTCTGTAGCTTGATTTCCAGCCTTTACCGGTTGGCCA
Source organism: Candidatus Bathyarchaeota archaeon (assembly GCA_003164295.1). Lineage (GTDB taxonomy): Archaea > Thermoproteota > Bathyarchaeia > Bathyarchaeales > Bathycorpusculaceae > Bathycorpusculum. The sequence continues at coordinate 21,842 of PLTA01000023.1, read as the reverse complement.
GCCGATTCCATTGATCTTTGTCATAACTGAGTCTCCTTCTGCTGTCATGAGCATGCCATTTGCATCGGCCATTAATACTCCGTTTGGCATGAGTGTTGAAACGCCTGTGTCCATTACTGTGGCTTCTTTTCCCATGATAGTGCCGGCTTCAGAATGTGACGCCTCTACTTTTCCTTCTGCAAGTACCCGGATTCCAGTTGTTTTATCTTTTATATCAACTATTAATTCTCCAATCAAAACAATTTCACCTTGAAATGGAACTTGTTTACGTTTATTAGAATATGTGACTGAAACATAGTAGTCACAAAAACTAAAAACTCAATACAAATGCAAACAAAGTCACGCAACCTTCAAACAAATCAAAATCCAGACCAGGAAAACAAAATAAAATACAAAGTAAACAAATTTTCACCAAAAAATTAAGAATTTTAGGTTTTCATAATCCATCAATTGTCAAATACTGTTACCTACTTGAAAACAGTATTGAAGACATCTGGTTTGATGTGGTTTGGAAATTCTTAAGCCTTCAGTTTTTAAAAAACAGTTCTTCCTTTTGAAAATAATCTTGTTAAAACTTTAGCAGAGAATTCTCTTAAAGAGTTTCTTGAATGTGAACCTGACATTTACTCGGTTAAAGACATAAAGGTAAAGGTTAAAGGTAATTGAAGGGAAAGCCATAGCTTAAACCATTTCTTTCCTTGGGAGTTCTATTCATAGACGTTTCTTCTTGGACCTATGGCTATAACATACACAACTTTGTCTTTCTCAGAGACTTTATAGATTATGCGCAGGGTCTTTCCCATGCGTAAACTGTTGTTTCCTTTTAAATCTCCATGGAGCCGTTTACCATTGTAAGCTTCTGCTTCTAAACTGATTAGGCACTCTCGAACTTGACCTTTGACTTTTTCCTCTAACTTCCTATAGAAATGCTCAGCTTGTCTGGACAAAACAACTGTGTATCTGGGTTTCAACGGGCGTCTTCCTTTAGAAGTGTCCGCAACTCTTTTACTCTTCCAGCTTTAATATCCGCTTGCCCTTCTTCTATGCCTTTTACCATTTCGGGGTCGCTTAAAATTTCGAAGGTTTCCATCAGTTCTCCCATAAGCTTGGTTGCTTCATCAAGTTTTTGCTTGGTTTCAGAGAGAAGTTTACGATCTTCCTCATCCAAATGTACAGTCTTTGCCATCAAATATCACTACTGGATATGAATACAAGAAGCGTCTTATAAATTTGAAAAAACTGCTTCTTCTTAAAGAGGGGAATATCAAGGCTTAGCTTTATCTGAATGTGGAGTCACCTCGGCTCCTGCGCTGAAGGAAACATTTGCATGCTGCGTGCCAGTGGTAGGGGTACGATTCCTTTGTCTTCGGTTATTATGAGGATTTGTTCGGTTGTGTGGGTGTGGAGTTTGTTGCGGGCGCCACAGAGACGAGGCCTGCAGACGCTGCAAAACTCAAAATGAAAAAGCAACCTTGAACGCAAAGAACAAAATTTGGTCACACGAAACACCAATAGCACTTCTTTAGAGCATACACATTTTAATCGAAAGAAGACAAAAAAAATTAAGTTGGCGTACACCATCTTGTTTTTAGGTTCTGTATTTCTTTGAAGTGTGTGTCGTCGGAAAAGAGTGTGCACTCGTGAATTTGAGCGGAGGCAGACCAATGAGCATAACGCCAGAGCGCCGCGGCACGCTAGCCAAGAAAGCTATTAATCATTGTGCCCCATTCCCTAGTATGGTGCCTACATGGTAAACCTGCCAGAAAAAGTGAAGAAATTGATTGAAGGGAAAAATTTCGCAAACATTGCCACATTGATGAAGAATGGTTCCCCCCACGTAACGACCACTTGGATAGACCACGATGGCGACACCGTACTGATCAATACGACTGAGAACAGGGTCAAGACAAGGAATATTAGGCGTGATCCTCGTGTGGCCCTAAGCGTATTCAACATGAATGACCCGTACGATGCGCTTTTCATTAGGGGCAAGGTTGTTGAGATAAGAAAAGAAGGTGCTGAGGAACATGTCGATAAGCTAGCGCATAAGTATATAGGCATGGATTACAGGCAGCACGGCGATAGGGTCATTCTGAGAATAGAACCTGTTCATATTATTTTGATGAAGCCCTGAGCTTGACGTCGTACGGTGCTAAAAAGCGCTTTCTTAGATGCCTAACCGAAAATCATAAAAATCTACTAAATGCTAGATGTTTAAACCTCTGAAGGCGCGCTTGTGAGCATTCGAAACTTGCTTTAATCCCTGTGATTGGTCTATTGGCGGTTACGCTTGCCACCTTATTTTTGAATGCTTCACAATTGATCGTTTTCAACTCTCTCAATTTTGTTTTTATCTTTAACCTTATCTTTTGGACTGCTGCCTCCGCAATAACTGTATATGCGTCAATTAGGGGTTTCCTGATAGATGGATCCCGCACTGTATTGCTGCTTTCTATGTCCATTTTGGTTTTTGCCTTTGCTTCAATAAGTTTAGCTTTTGTGCAAGGTTTTTCGGCTAATTTTAGTTTGGCTATCGGAGACATAGGATTATTAGTCGCCTCAATAATTCAACTGACCGCAAGTTTACTTGCACTTTTTCAAAAAGACCAATCATCTAGCAAGAATAGAAAAACAAAGCTGGTAATTGGGAGTGGGTTCAAAGTCGTGCAACTATCTTGAAGTAAGGTGCAGAGGGTAAACCTGAGCAAATATTGGTTACCTTAACAGTAATTACGGAACGCAAGAGAGCTGAAGGTGAACTGAAAATAGGTGCCAGCATTTTTGATTTAGCTACTAACTCGATTTTTGTTCATGACCTGGATGGAAAAATTATTAACTTTAATGAGGCAGCCTACAAGTTGCGTGGCTACAGCAAAGGCGAAATGGCCAAAATGAATATTCACGATTTTAATTCTACGGAATCTGTAGAATTGGTTACGATCAGAATTAACGAGTTGCTTAAGACTGGTTGTGCAGTTTTCGAAGCTGTAGATGTGTGTAAGGACAAGTCTTTGTTGCCGGTGGAAGTCCATGCGCGTCTAATTGAGTTGGAAGGCAAAAAACTAATCCTTAGTGTCGTTAGAGATGTCACTGAAAGAAAAGCAGCGGAGAAGAAACTAAAAGAAAACAGTGAACGCATTGAGATATGAATGAAAAGTTGCGTGTGGTGGGTAGCCTGACCAGGCATGATGTGCGCAATAAGTTTTCAGCGGTAAATGGTTATACGTATTTGCTTAAGAAAAAGCATAAGGATCAAGTGGATATTGTTGATCAGCTAAGCAAGATTGAGCAGGTTGTTTCGGATTCGGTGAAGATTTTTGAGTTTTTCAGAATGTATGAGCAACTGGGCGTTGAAGAGCTAACCGATGTTGATGTGGGGACGGCTGTGGATGAGGCTGCCGCTCTTTTCTCAGGTTTAACTCTAAAGGTGGTTAATGATTGCCACGGTTTGAGCGTGTTGGCGGATTCTTTTCTTAGGCAACTATTCTACATCTTTATTGATAATACAAGAAAATATGGTGAAAAAGCCACTTCAATAAAAGTATACTTTGAGAATGTAGAGTCAGGTGGGATGCGGATGATTTACGAGGATGATGGTGTCGGAATTTCGGCCCAGAACAAATCAAAACTCTTTACTGAGGGTTTCAGTACGGGTGGCAGCACAGGCTTTGGCCTTTTCTTCATAAAGAAGATGATGGATCTTTACGGCTGGAAGATAACTGAAGAAGGAGAACCGAGTTTAGGAACAAAATTCGTCATAAAAATCCCCGGATGCGCAATTTCTGGGTCTGAAAAATATCCATTTGCTTGAAGTAGAACTTTTCACGGTTCCCTTTTTTCCACTAAGTTATCTATCTAAGCTAAACACTAGAACTGAATCTTGTCGATTCTGCACCTTAAACGATGCACGTCTCCATTGGGATTTGAACCCAAAATCGATTAGGTGGTATCCATACCCTAAAAGGTTCAGATCTAATTGTGGACAGGGCGGGATTTGAACCGTAATGGGTTCAGACCACAACTCTCCATTTGTTAAAATTTGTTGAATCAGGCTATTTTCGTAAGTTAAACCAAGGGTTTAAAGCTGCCGAGTTGCACCAGAAAACAGGTTCAAATCCAACAATTCGCAATTTTATTGCAAAGATACTTTGCTGGTGCTAAGCGGGGGATCCTGCCCCAATTTATCAGTAAAAAAATGTTGAGAGTGAGTCGGGCTTACCTCCGAAATGGTCTGAGTCCGTTGCCTAAAACTTGCCGATTTCGGTCTTTACTTGAGTCCAAGACGATCAGTCGCTGAAATTTGAATCTGATTTCACTGCGTGAAATCACCCAAGATTTTCCCTCTTTAATAAAAAATATGAGCACAATATTAGGAGCACAATTTTTCTGATGTTACCATTGCGAAATCAAGTTTATTAAACGGCACTTTCCAAATTGAAATGGAGAAGGAATTGTTGAATTTTAGTATCGGAATATGCTTCAAAGCGCTTAAGCGAGAGCTCAAGGAAGAAATTTCGGCTTACTATGTTAGATCTTTTCTAGAAAAGTATGGCCCACCAGTATGCATCACCTATGATTTATGCCAAAATAATTGTAAAGTACACATTCGCACTGTGGTGGCGGGCCCGTTGGGCTGCGCTTAATTATTTAAGCGAATCCACAACCAGAAGCCACTTCTTGGTACGTGTTCATTGGGTGTGATGATACGAAAGGGACCATAATTATTCTGCGTAAGGTTGTATACAATATTTCGAGCAAAATTCAAATCGCTATATCATTCGTTCCATTTCCTAAAATTACATTATAGAAAATAAACTAAAGAATTTGTGTAGATAAAACGTCTATAATTTATTTACTTGAAAGTATATGTCAAGAAAGTATTTGCCTGTTGGTCTATAATGTTTCGAACGATTGTTTTCTTTCGTTTAACTACGATTTCGTCAATAGTGTGAGCTCTTATTTAAACGGCGGTTCTGGTTTGTGTTGGGGAATTGCTAATTTATTGGAGTGCCGCATGTTGGGCAGAATTTAGCGTTTGTTGAGAGAATTTTTTCTCCGCAGTTGGGGCAAAACGTGGATTTCTTGGCGGTTAATGTAGCCGGAGTTGTTGATGCCTTTGAAGGAGTAAATTCGAGTGTTTGGGGCTGAGTGGTTTGAGCTGGCGAAGATGTTTGTGGCGGAGGTGGAGTAGTCGCGGGGGAAGATGAATCAGATAGACGAGTTTGTTTAGATTTTGATTTCTTTCGCAGCATTAAGACAAGTGCAACAATAATTATGACCACAACTACCGCTCCAATTATTATAAACAGAAAGTTAGATGACGGNNGGCGACGATTTTAAATCACCTAAAGCATAAATGTTGAAATTATCACCGCCAATATAAACTACGCCGCCGACGACAGCAGGAGACGACTCAACGGGTCCGTTACCAATATTGTAACTTCCCAGTTGGGTACCAGTAGCCGCGTTTAAAGCATAAACGTTGCCGTCATCCGAGCCGATGTAAACCACGCCGTTGACAACTGCGGGGGATGAAAAAATATTGTTGTTTGTGGGGAACTTCCAGACTGTGACACCGTTAGATGCGTTCAAAGCGTAAATGGCATAGTCATATGATCCTACGTAAACCATTCCGTTGACGACTGCGGCGGATGACACAACTGAATTGTCTGTTTTGTGGTTCCAGAGTTTTATGCCATTAGATGCATTCAAAGCGTAAATATATCCGTCACTACCGCCGACGTATACTACGTCGTTGACGACTGAAGGAGACGAAGTGACTCCACTGCCAGTAGGATAATTCCAGAGCGCAGCGCCTGTAGTTGCATTCAAAGCATAAACGTTGTTGTCATCTGAACCTATGTAGACTACACCGTTTACAACTGCAGGAGACGAAGCAATCGAGAAACCACTTGTGACAGTTATAACGGTGGTGAAATTCCAGAGTTGCGCACCGTTAGATGCGTTCAAACCGTAAACAATGCCGTCAAAAGACGCGACGTAAACTTCCCCGTCGACAACCGTGGGCGATGAACTGACTAATCCACCCGTAGTGTAATTCCAAATTTGAGTGCCTGTAGCAGCGTTCAAAGCATAAACGTTATCGTCATCCGAGCCGATGTAAACTACTCCCCCGACAACAGCTGGCGATGACTCAATTTGGCCGCCAGTAGTGTAAGTCCACATTAGAGCGCCGTTAGAAGCTTTCAAAGCATAAACGTTATAGTCATAGGAACCTACGTAAACAACGCCATCTACAACAGCAGGAGACGAATGAACTTCATCACGGGCAGAGTAACTCCAGTTTAGCGTGAGCGCAAGAGCGGGATTACCTACGCCTGCACCGCTATGAGACGGGCCAGCGCGGAACATTGGCCAGTCTGCGGAAGACTGAGCCATTACCTTCGGCGCGAATGCCAATAACATCGATAAACACAAAACGCCGATAATTATTACGACTGGGATCTTTTTCACTTCAACGAACTCCTTTGAAAATTACAGATGCTATTTTTTGGCGTTAGGGGACCATTGGCTGAGGTCCGAGCCGCAGAAGGGACAGAACCCTTTAGTGTTGAGAAGCTGGTTCCCGCAGTTGGGGCAGAAGGAAACCTTTGGTTGCTGGGCATCTAGTTTAGGAGAAGGCGGAGGTGGTATTCCCATTGTTGGCGCTGTTGTTTTTGGGCTTTCAGGCATCACGGCTGCGGATTGGGAGATATTTTGATTTCTCACTTTTTGAGTGGATACGCCGGGTTGTTTTAATTGTTTTTTTCTTCGCGAGACAGTAAGAAGTGTGGCTATCACGATGATTACTACCACAAATATGACGGGTAAAAGTATAGGTGAAGACAATGGATTAGTGTTACCGGTTAAAGTATCTGTAGCTGTAGGCGTAGCAACTATCGGGGTAGCAGTGGGTGTTGGTATCCACCATTGGTTTATTGTGGAAGCGTCAAATGCAGATACGTCGGACTGCAGATCTTGTTGGCTGAACCCGCTCTGCACTCCAGATGGAAGCGTCAACATCTGATTTGCGTTTACGGTTATCGAGCTGTTTGTGTATTGATCAACGAATATGACTGAGCCGTCCATGACTTGAATCGTTGTCGATTCATTGGTAACGGTTACGACATAGTCGTCGGTTCCATCACCCATAACTAGTCCTTGCGGCACTGCTACAGGTCTCACGTCATAGGTTCCTTTTTGAGGAGACAACTGCTCATGTATATATGCAATTCCTGTTCCCAGCAATATTGTTCCCTCGACGACTAATGCGCCTCCTAAGGATAGCGGCGCTCCGGTCACCAGCATAACGCCAAGCCCGAAGCCGACTTCTAGTGAAAGCTGCAAACCAGCTTGACCAAACTCTTCATTTTCTAACGCTTTGTCAGAATAACTTGTTGTCTGTGGCACTGCAATGTACGTTATGTTTCCAGTTATTGGATCGGTTTGTGGCTCAAGATACACCCATCCCGCGTGAGTGTTTGCGCCCAAATAGGCGGTTCCTCCATTGTCAGGATAGTTGACGCCGACTACTGTATTGCTGTCGCCGCTTGTTTGAATTTCTGCTCCTGCACCTATTTGAGTTTGAGCGGTAATTGGCGTGCCAGTTTCAGAAAACCATGTTGTACCTTGAATTAGTGAAACGCTGCCTAAATTGTCTGATGTTGGTAGGGCAGGCGCTGGTGTGGGTGTGGGAGTTGGGGCTGGAGTTGTGGTGGGAGGCATTGTGGCTGATGAGCCTGACCGCAGTACAATTATGCCGTTGGTGTCGCTTGTATATAAAAGTCCAGTAAGTGTTGCGGTTATAATGTCAGTTGTAAATGTCCCCGACAAGTGTTCCTGCGTTGATGAGCTATATGGGTACTCATCAGCGGTAAAACTTGCACCTGAAACAGTTCCCTCAAACAGAATATCTCCACCACTCGCGGGAGGAATGCCAGGCCCATATTCTTGATAATACGTGTTGTCTGTGATCCAACTCGTCGGATAACTATAGAACACTATGGAGATCTGACTGCCCTGCTGCGTTATATCACACTCGAACGTTGCAGTTATGTCGTCCTCTGGTGTGGTACCATCAAACGAATCCATCATATAGTATTTTTCGGAAACTCCGCTTTTCCACGTTCCGGTTAAATCTCTAGCGGGTGTAAGAGCATGCGACGGCGTTACCATTGATGCAAACAATAATACAACTAATAGAACTGGAGTTATAATCTTGAACGGAGTAAGGGTTTTACTCCCGGACCTAAAGAATAAGCCTGTATTTTTTCCTTTTTGCATGTGTACTTGCTCACCATTGGCGAATTACATTTAACTTGCTAATTCTTGCTTATCGAACGAATTCTCATTTAACCTTTAAGAATCCACAATCCTGACTAATACTATTTACGACTTCTGATTTCTAAATTCCATAAAATAGCGTTGAAAACTTCCATAAAACGGCGCGCACTCAAAAAACAAAAAGAAAAAAATAGTATTTCTTTTCAACAGTTAGCGTTTTTGTCTATACCAACGATGTCTTCCGGCTTTAATGAAATAGCGATACTGCGCGTTTTTTTCTAAGCATAGCTTCAAAAGGATTCGTTTAATACATTAAGCGAATCCAATGGCGGGCCCGCTGGGATTTGAACCCAGGACCTCCGGCTCCGCAGGCCGGTGACATAATCCGTACTAGACGACGAGCCCAAACTCTTTTGTGCCACAAAAACTTGGCGCAGAAATAGTAAATGCTCTACTTAGACTTAAAAATAGTGGTATAGAAGGCGAGTTGAGTTTACTTGGGAAGATCATTCTGAGTTGTGTCCCCTCGCCTGCTTCGTTTTCAAACGTTATTGTTCCACCCTGCGCTTCCCCAAGGCGTTTAACGACTAAGCCGAAACCTTGACCCTTTGAATTAACTAAATCTCAGCAAAAAAACGGAAAAGGAAAACAATAGCTATAGAAAAAATCAAAGAGCGGAAGCGATTTATTGCCTTTAGGTTTTGTTTGAAGCCCTTTGGAGAGCGGCAATAACGTTTTGTTTGCCCATCGCTAACACGTAAGGTCCTAAACGTGGACCCTGCGGGGCACCCATTAGAATCCTATAGAGCGTCTTGAAGAAGCCGCCTGGTTGCACTCCGTTGTTTTTTGCAGCGTTGAAAATAGCATTTTGGATTTTGTCGGGTTCATCTTCAGTGTCCAGCTTGACAACGAGGTCAGCGACTGCTTTCTTCTCTTCAGCAGTTAGAGTGACATCTGTTTCCTTTATTTCTTCAAAATCTCTAGTCCAGTTTAACGCGTACTCCACTCGCTGTTTGAGATTAACATCTAAGCCTTGACCCTTCGGCAAATACCCATAGCTCTGCAGTTTCTCGGTCACGTAGTCATCTAGGCATTCTTTGGGCGCCATTTTAACCAGGAACGCCATAAGGTTGTAAGGCACATGCACACTGATTTTAGCAGGTGCTTTCATAACATAGCAGTACTCGAAAAGACCGTGCAGCCGAGTTTTCTCTTTTTCGCCCACCTGTTTTCTACCGAAGTAAACATCTTCCATGTAGTCAAGCTCATTCATGTATGCTGGAATATCAGAAACATCCAGGGTACGGGTGCCAACGAATCGTTTAAGCATAAGCAGCAGCAGCGACTGCGGTGAACCATAATAAAACCATACCTGGGGGGTAAAAACGTTGCCCGCTGACTTAGAAATTTTCTTGCCACCCTTATCGAGAAACATCTCATATTTTGCATGAGAAGGCGGCTCAAAACAGAGGACCTCGCGGCATATACGATCGTTAATTTTCACTGAATCAGCGATATCTTTTCCGAAAGCTTCAAACCGTATGTCAAGCGCTTTCCATCGGGCCGCGAACTCGCTTTTCCAAGTGAGTTTGCCTTCACCTTTCTTTATGTCCGCCTCTCCTTCATGTCCACAACCCTGGATAAGTTTGCCACGGATTTCTAAGCCCTCACATTTGTAATGAACTTTGTCGGTTTTAGGGTCAAACGAGTAAGCGCGGGTTGTGTAGATGCGTCCGCATTTTTCGCAGACTGCAAAAAAAGGCAAAACCTCTGTGTAGGTGTCTTGTCCCACCTCTTCTTTCACTATTTGCCCGACTTGTTTGGCGTTAGTTAGTAATGTTCTCATTTCGTTAAGAATGAGGCCTTTCTCGTAGACTTCTTTGGCTGAGTAATATCGGTATTCGATGCCGCATTTGTCTAGAGATTCAAGCAAAAGTGAGCTCATGTGTTTGCCAAAGCTTTCGTGGCAGCCGAACGGGTCAGGGATGCTTGAGACGGGGAACCCGAGGTATTTTTCTAAACCCTCGTTTGTGAGACCTGCTGGAACTTTACGCAATCCATCTTTGTCGTCGCAGTAGGCGATTAGCTCTGAGTTAAATTTTTGGTCTTTAAGGGCAAGCGTGACGGTGTATGAACGTGCAGCGTCGCCTAGGCTGCCGATGTGGGGAAAGCCTGATGCACCAAGACCCATCTCGGTCCTGATTATGTCGGTGCTTCTGCCTAGCGACTGCTCTCTCTCGATGACTTTTTTAGCCATCATGTCATACCATGTGCCGCGTCCAATAATCTCTTCACTCATAACCGTATGCCTACTGCTGATTGACAATGCAATGATATAGAAAAATGTTTAGAGCCAAAAAAAGCTCTTAAGGAGACTTTCTTCTCAAAGCTGCAACGATAGCTATGGCGCCAAGGACAAGCAACAGCAACGCCAATGAGTAAAGCCAATTGACGCTGAAAAGCAGCCAAGCACCGCCTAATGCCATAAGAAGCACACCCATTTCTATTGTGCCAAAAGCGGTCTGCTCATATTTCTGTGATTTTTGGGCTCGCATAGCGCCAAGGGCGAGAAGCCATACGCCGAATAGGAGAAGGATGGTGGGAAAAATGTTTAGCCAGCCACCTATTACCTTGGCTGCATAAAGTAGTATAGCTACTACTGCTACTATGAAGAAAACGCCTATTGAAAGCAGTTGCCTTCTACTTTCTGACATCTTCTTGGCCTTCTAAGTTAAGGTAGCACCGCATTCTGGGCAGAACTTTGAGCCAGCTGGAATGTCATGTCCACATTTAGGGCATTTCATTGTAGCTTGCGATGGAGGTGTCAAGTTGGTTCCGCATTCTGGGCAGAACTTTGATGTTGCTGGGACATGAGCGCCACATTTGGGGCAAATTACCAAGGCAGCGGTGGGAGCTTGTGCCTGAACCTGACCTGCTGAATTCATGATCTGCGGGATTAATACCATACCTGTTCCTAATCCTGCTCCTCCTCCGCCCGATTGACCAAGCGATGCAGCTGCACTTTTCACTGTTTCCATGCGCAATACTGTGTCGGCGTTGACACTCCCAGTTTTTAGATAGAATAACCGTTCGCGGTATTCGGGTGTAGTGTCGATACCTTCAAATCGCAAGTCAGTTAACTCGATGCCTAACCGTTTAAAGTAGTCTAAAACCGAGTTCTTGACAATCATGGAGGTTTCTTGAAGCCTTGTAAAGACGGTAACCAAGTCGTAGTGAGAGATCTCTGCGATTATCTTTTCATTTAAGAATCCACGGAGAAAATTGTTAACGTCTTCTGTTGTGAAAGCGTTTTGTCCTCCTACAACCTCGTTAACAAACAAAGTGGCATCTTCAATTTTGAATAGGAATTGCCCGAAAACTTTTAGTGGAGCCAGTTCGGTTGTCTGTGCACTTGTACCCCATTTGCCATTGAAAACTTTGGTGCTGATGTAGAGAACCATTGCTTTAAACGGTTTGTTTGAGCCGAATCCTGCTATCCGTGTTAGTAAACTTGTCAGCAATGGCAAATTCAGCGTTGTCAAAGTGTGTCTGCCAGCGCCGAAAACATCATAGGCTTTGCCGTCTCGGAAGAACACAGCCATTTCGTACTCATGAACGATGAGTTGTGCTCCCCAAGTGATGTCTTCGTTTGGATAGCGGTATATTATGGCGTCTGCGCCAGCGTTTGTCCATTCTATAACTTGTGGCATTTTAGCTCACTCCCATCATTACTTCGTTTCGTTGATCAAACGTGTTCTCTAAACTTTCAAGCTTATCAGTTACACTATCAACATGACCTTTTAGGTTCGAGGTGTTGCCGCTGGTTAAATCAGCCTTAAACGCATCGATTTCAGTCGTCAACGCATTAACGTTGTCTATAAGTTTGTTATCAAAGGCTGTCATGCTGTCTAGGTTTTGTTCGTTAACTTTAACAGCATCAAAAAACCCACTGTAACCGTAGGATGCGTGGTTAACTTTCTCAGTGATTCTGTCCATTTTGGCTGATAGGCGATCCATGTCGGTTAGCACATCAAGGTAACGGCGATCGGCTAGTTTCTGGTTAATTTCTCTTACAGAAGTCCTGGCGATGTTTAGTTTCATGTACAGGTGATTTCTAACTAACCTGTCGCTTTCACGACGTATCTCTTTTTCTTTGTAGCCGTGGAAACCTGGGATGAATGCGGCTATGCGCTCAGATAAGCGCATTTGACCTTGAACATTTGATAAGGTACTATTTTTCTGGTCATTATTATCGCTCATTTTTAGACATCCGCCTTTTTTAGTATTCGTTGATAATGAAGGGTCGCTCTTAAAGTTTTTTAGCTTAAACGAAGCTTAGAATCGGGAAGGCGGTATGTCACCTTTTAACGGGGTGCCGCCGGTTCCTTCAACTATCAACTGATACAAGTTACCTTTGTACTCATATTTTATAAACCATATGGGCGCGTGCAGATACACGATTTGTTTGGGGGTGTAGTCTGTTTTTATCTCAACCACACGATCAACGTCTTGCTGAAGAAGAAACCGATGATGATCCTCAATTTGCTGTTTCGCAATGTCCAAAGCTTCGTCACGAGTCATTTCGCTGTTTAACAATTTAGCAAAACCCTCGATCTTGCGAAAGTCAAAAGGAATTTTGCCCGAAAGTGGAACAATGTATTCACGTGTTGGAAACCCTGAAGCTTCCCGCGCTAGAACCAGCCAGTCGTATTCCTTGGAAATTGTGCCTTCTTTAACGATGGCGGGGGCTATGCGTTCGAAAATGCCCTTGTAGGTGCTTTTTGCTTCAACGTTAACCAACCAGAACGGCAAATACACCAAGTTTCGCTCGTTGATTTTTGATTTCTTGGCAAGGTCTCCAGGCTTCAAAAAGCCGCTACTCATCCAATTATGAATCGGCACATCAATGTTTTTCTGATCAAACATGTTGAGGATAAGAGAATGCTCAAAAGTGAATGCTTGTCCAGTCTCGATTACAGTAGTGAAGCCGCAGTATTTGCAGGTGGCAATGATTTCGCCCGGTTTAAAGTCAATTGGGGCACCACAGTGGCTGCACTTGATTTCCTGAGCTATCGCACTCATGGCTTACTGCCCAGATGCTCGCGTTTTAGTATTTCTCGAGCTACAATTACTCCTGAGGCTGACGCCTGAATTAGCCCCCGTGTCACACCTGCGCCGTCGCCTATGGTGAACATATTCTGGATTTTGCTTTCTAATGAGGTATTTAATTGCAGGTGTGAGGAGTAAAACTTGACTTCTATGCCATAGAGCAGGGTATCTCTTGAGTGGACTCCAGGCGCTATCACGTCTAAGGCTTGAAGCATCTCGCGGATGTCTGCAAGGTAGCGGTATGGCAAAACGAAGCTCAAGTCGCCTGGCGTAGCATTCTTCAACGTGGGAACTACCACGCTTCGTGCTATTCGTTCAGGAGTTGATCGTCGCCCAGCAACCAAGTCGCCTAGTCTCTGAACCATGACTCCGCCGCTTAGCAGGTTTGAAAGTCGGGCTACATATTTGCCGTAGGCGATGGGTTCTTTGAATGGCTCAGTAAAGGATGTGCTGACCAAAATTGCAAAGTTGGTATTGTCTGTTTTGGTTTCAGCATGGCTTCCGCCGTTAACCGTTAAGACGCCGTCGTATGACTCCGTTGTTACTTCACCATACGGGGACACACAGAAGGTGCGCACTTGATCATCGAAAATTCGTGAGAAATAAACTAGTTTTGGCTCATAGAGGGCTTTGGTAAGTCTCTCCATGACTGAAGCCAAGACTTCAACACGCACCCCAATGTCAACAGGATTGTTTACTGTTTTGAGACCCCTCAGTTGAGCCTCAGTTTGAAGCCACTCTGCCCCGCTTCTGCCGGGAGCGATAATAACGTATTTGCCTTCGATTTTTTCGCCATCAACCGTTTCTACACCTTTGATAAGGTGGTTTTCAGCGAGTAATCCCTTCACATCTGTTTTGGGTCTGAAAGTGATTTTGCCGTTGAGGTGCTTTCTCATTCTTTGAAGGGTTTCGAGGCATTTGTCTGTGCCCATGTGGCGGACTTTTTGTTTGATAAGTTTAAGCCCGGCAAGGGATGCTTGACGCTCAATTTCATCTACTTCCTCGTTTTCTCCGCCCCAAACTTGCTCGCTTGCTCCGAATTTAATGTAGATGCTGTCAACGTATTTTACAAGTGCTTCGAGCTCTTTGGTTGAAATGTACTGGTTTAGCCAGCCGCCGACTTCTGTTGACAGAGTTAGTTTTCCGTCACTGTAAGCACCTGCTCCGCCCCAGCCGGAAAGAACAGAGCAAGGGTCGCAATGAACACATTCGAAGCCTCGGCTGGAGGGACATTTACGTTTGTCAATGTCTACTCCTCGATCGACGATAAGGACATTTAAGTTAGTTTTTTCGGTTAGTTCTAGCGCTGAGAATATGCCTGCTGGCCCTGCACCCACTATAATTACATCGTATTTCATAGGCAATTTCTCCTTTGGAACCCAGAACTACATGCAACAGGTCACATATATTTTTAGTGCAAACATGCTGCGGCTCCAAAATTTCTCCATTAAACAAGTTTCTTAGAGATATATCTAAAGAACATTTATAATATTACAGCATACATAGCCTTAAGAAGAACCAAAATGGCAGAAAAACCTGTGACCCCAAACATCGACGACTTAATCAGCGATTTTTCACGCTTCTACATACTCACCATACTTTACGAAGGACCAGCGCATGGATACAGCATAATAAGTCGATTCAAAAAAAGGGTCAAAAAAGAAATCAGCCCCAGTCTTGTCTACCCGTTCCTGCAGCAGTTGGAAGAGAAAGGCTTAGTCAAACACAAAGTGAAGCGTACTGGTGAGAAGGAACGAAAAATTTTTGAGCTCACCCTTGCTGGAAGAGAATTATGCACGGGTCTCTTCAAACGATTCGCCGATTTGGTGGCAATTGCCATTGAACCTAGTCTGTATGTGTGTGCGCACTGTGGCTGCAAAGTTTACGAGGGTGGCTATCGCGAAGAAATCGATGGCATAGAAACAGCGTTCTGCTGCGTACACTGTGCCATTTCATATAAGGAATGCAAAAAACAGGCAAAACAGCTAACGAAATAACGTTTCATTAAAACAAGTCAAAATAAAAAAGGCTGCTTAGTCTTTTATGGCTTCTATGAAGTTAAAGTGGCAAAATCTCCCGTCACTCCCTTTTTTCCAAATCGGAAAAATTCCAAAAAGATGGTTAACTTAAAGTTCAGAAAAATACTTTGCCAGTAAATGATTTCCAAATCAATAAACGAAAAGTTCATTGGGCGATAGGTTTTTGCGCTTTCTTCAATCCAAATGACACCTTTTGGAATAAGATACCTTTTTTCTTCAATTTGTAAGTAAATATATTCCGAGCAAGCCCATGTGGCAAACGTTTCTTCGCAAACGGTAACTTCTCAAAAATGCGAAACGACAAAAACCTAATCGTTGCAGCCCTAAACTTCTACTAATACGGTTTAAGCCTCAGAAAAGCGCAACGCAATCTAGAGCAAATCTTTGGCGAAAAAGTATCACAGGTTACAATCCTAAACTGGATAAAAAAATACTCATTACGCGTAAAAGAATACGTTAAGACTCAAGTTCCTCAACTTTCAGGTTTATGGCATGAAGACGAAACAATGCTCGGCTGTGAAGGACGAAATATATGGTTCTGGGAAATGATAGACGAAGACACACGCTTCATGGTAGCATCTCACATTTCAAACACAAGAACCTTCGAAGATACAGTTGCAATCTTTAAGAAAGGCGTTGAACAGAGCAAGGTTAGACCAAAAGCAGTATTTACCGATGGTAGCCACGGCTATCAAGGAGCATTCAACAAAGTATTCTACACTATGCGAAAAGATACAAGAGTTGAGTTAGTTCAGAGAGCTGGCATAAGATCAAGAGAAACCAACAATATAGTTGAACGATTACGCTGCACTCTCAAAGACAGAACCCGATGCATGAGGGGATTACACAGCTATGAATCAACAAAACTGTTGCTTGAAGGTTGGAGTGTTCACTATAACTGTGTTAGACCACACCAAAGTCTTGGCGGTAAAACTCCAGCTCAAGCCGCACGAATGGATGTTCCTAACAATTGGAAAGGACTGATTGACGAAGCAACAAAATATGAAGCACAAATTTTGGCAAATGTAACCAATACGCAACCATACAAACAAGAATTAGAGGTGAAAGTTTAATGAAAAAAGTTTTAGTTTCGTTACCCGATGGAGTTGTAAACATCTTGGACAAAGAAGTAATAGGCAAAATAGGAGAGGGGTATAGCAACACTCTCCGAACAATCATAATGAATTGGTTAGGAGAAAAAGGGTATCTAACAAAGAAGGTCGAAAAATGTGAATAAAACCAAAAAAGAACTGGAAGAAGAAGTAGAATTGCTCAGTACGATGCTTGAATATCTAGTGGAACTATTGGAAAAGAAGGGTGTACTAACACAAGTAGAATGGGAAAAGGCAATCAAGTGGTACATTAATGTCTAAATCTCCCATATTGCAATTTTAACCATTATGAATTTTTTCATAATAAATTATAAATACAACTTACGTATTCGGTAATTATCGGCGTACTCTAAGTCTAAAGGGTAATGCTCCTAGCGCGGAAATGGCGCATTGTAGTGTTATGTTGTCAGGTCGGTAGCGTTCAGTATTTTTGGCATTTGTGGAAAACCCATGGTTTGCAGTTGACGTACATGTTCTAAGTCGGGATTTTCCCACGGAATTATAAAATCAGCGTCTTCCCAGAAGTTCATGTCTCCACTGAAATCCAGAAACTTAACGCAACCGTCAGTTTCAATCGCTTTACGCATTACCGAATTATAGAATTTGCTTAATTCAAAAGAAGGCTTGACGATTTTTCGGGATAAATCCAAAGCAGGTGTCCAAGCAATAAAATAAACTGGATGCTTTACATAGGGTATTAGATCTATATCGAGTGGTATTTCAGGAACAGTCTGTCTAATCACCCAATCAGTTTTTGATAAATTGTAACTTTTTATTTTCTGTCCTAAAGCATAGGTTTTCGCTTTGTTCCGAATAGGTTGAGCAATGCTAACGTAATCGATAGCGCCAAAATGAAACGTTTCTATTTCCTTGAGAATCAAATCGGCAAACGAGATGAGAGAATTACATTCACAGCCGCTATAGAAAACTTTTATGTTTACTTTATTGCTTTCGAGTTCTTTCCAAGCAGGGGTTAGTTTACTTTCAAAATGGTCTAAGCAAAAGCAGTAATCAGATTCTTGTTTTGAATAAATGCGCCAATTCCACCAAGTACATGCTTGTTCAAAACCGTTTTTGTTTTTTTCAATATATTCTAGAGGAGTTAATCTTTGTCCTTGTGCCTTACCAAAAACAGATATGTAGTTGTTTGATGGGTCTTCGTGAAGGTAAGTTGCGTGATAGAGATCAATATGCTCAATGGATGATTCCATCGCATTTAAAACATCGGTAAAAACTTCATCATATTTTCCCTTTATTTGTTTAATAAGATGCGATGCTTTGTAAATTAGTTTGTCCTGTCTTATTCCATGCTTTTGTAAACTATCGTGTAAAACTTCTTGATATTTTTTGTTAAAATCGATGTCTTGAGTTGTCACTGATGCACCAAACAAAGCTTTTGTAACGATTTTTGTTGGAGGCGTTAATTCGCCAGTTTGTTGATTAAAGCTTGCTTGCGATGTGTATTCTTTTTCTAAAGCAGCCGAGTCCACGCCAATTTTAAACATCTAACTTCAACCGCTAAAGGAAATTGCGCTAATAACCTCTTTAAGCGTTTGCATAAAAAGTCTATGACAAATAACTTAACAGTATCCTTAAACACATATGGTTATAAGCACATATATAGAAAAATGGATAATCTACTCAAAGCCCTTAAGTGGATGATCAACTCAATTTTGCCTACAAGGTCTGATTCACAATGAACTTTTGGAAAGATGTCCCTGCCGGTGATAATCCACCTGAATTTTTAAATATGGTTATCGAAGTCGTCAGCGGCTCAAGAGACAAATACGAATACAGTATAAAATGGGAAGCCTTTGTACTGGACCGAATTATTCCTTCATCGGTAGTGTTTCCAGTTGAATACGGATTTGTTCCTCAAACATGGTTTGACGACGAAGATCCTTTAGACATCATGGTCATCAGCCACGCTCCCCTAACAGTGGGTTGCATAGTTAAAGTTCACGTAATAGGCGCCCTAATAATTGAAGATGAAGAAGGATTAGATGCAAAAATCCTATCCGTTTTAGTCAATGATGCGCGTTCGGCAGGCTACCGTGACATAAAAGATCTCCATTCGCACCGCTTAGTAGAGATTCAAGAGTTCTTTGAAACCTACAAACGGCTTGAACCCCATAAATGGGTAAAAATCCGAGCCTGGAAAAACGCAAAAGAAGCCCAAGAAATAGGAAATTACGCCATGGAAAAATACCGGGAACTACGCGAAAAACCCTCCGCAAAACAGAAATAACGTGGAGATTCGATTGGCATTTTAGCTAAAAAATAAAATAGGGGTAAAAAAAACAATAGAACAATTACCACATAACAAAAAATACAGTAGGGATTGAGTATACGGTCACCTGTTATAGTTGCTCAACAGTCACACATGCTTAATTGCTACGCAACCGACGAATATCTTGTGAGCTGAATGGTTTTTAGTGGTATATCAGGAATTGTGCCTCATATTATCCGTTTCTGCGAAACATCAAAAGATAAGGGCAGAATTATGAACAGGTTAGGTTTGAATGATGTACAAGCAGAATCCTATTTGGCAATTCTCACAAAACAAAGTATGATCATGCAAAACAACGACAAATATGTCACTACAATTAGAGGACAGGGTTACCTCGCATCCTACGACAGAATAAAAAAAATCAAAACCTGAGAACTGGTTGGACTAAATTTTAATCTTAAACTCAAACGTCTACCAGAATCTCAAACAGAAAGTCACATATCTTAATTAATTTATTAAGGCGCTCAGTTTACAATTTCTTGATGCTTCATGAATTTTTATAAGCCAATGCTTGCCAAGCCAGTTTCTAAGCCTTTTTCCGGCAAGGATTGGATTTTTGAGAGTAAGTGGGATGGTTTTAGAGCAATAGCTTACATTCGAGACAGCTTTTTACTATTCAAAGCCGCAATGATAAGGAACTTAAGCACTTTTTTCCTGAATTAGAAGAACTCAAGCAGTTAGCCAAGAATGTTGTCGTTGATGGCGAAATCGTTACTATGAAGGACGGCAAAGTAGATTTTCATTCTCTGCAAGAGAGAGGCCACGTTATTTCTTCCAGAGAAATTGATCGCTAAAGAATCAATCGCCTGCAACCTACATAGTATTTGACATATTGGAAAAAGATGGAAAATCACTTGTTGATGTGCCTTTGACAGAAAGAAAAACGATTCTAAAACAATCCGTTAAGGAAGGCTCCCACATAATCATTAATGATTTTGTTGAGGAGAAGGGAGAACAGTTCTATCAGGCGGTTTTGCAGCATGATCTTGAAGGTATGGTTGCTAAACGGAAGGACAGCTGTTATGAGCAGGGGCTTAGAACGGGAAGTTGGCTTAAAGTTAAGAATCTGAAAACTTGTGATTGCGTTATTTTTGGCTGCAGTAAGGGCGAGCGAGCCAGAGAGAGTACTTTTGGTGCTTTGGTAGTTGGATTATATGACAAGCGGGGCAAGCCTGTTTATGTTGCTCATGTTGGCACCGGCTTCACCGACAAACTCCTGAAAGATCTTTACAGCCAATTTCAAACCATCAAGTCGGATGTTGAACCTTTTCAAGTTAGAGGAATGGAAACGGTGACTTGGCTTGAGCCTAAGCTTGTTTGTGAGGTAATTTATCAGGTGGTTACGAGGGATTGCATGTTAAGAATGCCACGTCTTCATAGGTTAAGAATTGACAAAGAACCAGGCGAATGTACAGTTGACCAAATAATGGGGAGAGTTAAGTGCTTTTGAGGTAGATTAAATGGGTAATTTTCGAGCTGGCGACTTTAATTTTGCTGCGATAACTCATCTTTAATCAACACTTCAAAACAAGTGGGCTAATTAGCTTGCTTGAAAACTGTAAAAAAAGAGTTATTAGTTTTTTACTGAGATAGAGGGATTGAGAGGGAACATATGAACCGGAAAGAAGCAATAGCTCTATTAAGTGAATTAGGCGCTAACCAACTTGTTTGCCCAAATTTTGTTATTCTTGAACAAAGAAAAACAGAGAATTAGCAACTAAAAATCAGAGGTAACTACAGCTTTTGCGAGATCGGAAATTTTCTCAAAAACAGATTTTCAACAGAAGAGATTAAAAATTTCTTGATTATTTATACTCCATAATAATGGATTAAATTCCTCTTTCAAGAACATTGGGTGATTCTGGTTAAGAAATTCTGTTAGAATGTCAGCTTAAAGTTCTGCATACATTTTTTGCATTGTAAGATTCAATGGAAATTTCGGTAGTGACCTAAATCGAGATAGTTAACCTCTTATGTAAGAATTCATGCCTGCTCCAGACATGATCAGTGAGCCCTTCAATTAGCCCCGAAGACTTTCCTGCTCAAACTCTTTGATAAAATTCCAGTAAAACTGAAAAAGCTCAATCGAACAAACCAACCTCCTCTCAACCTTAGCAAAACACTTCGTCTTCCTGACCAATCTCCCAAGCCGCTCACGCAAAATCCCATTAAAATTCTCAACATCCGTCGTCTCAACATCACCTAAAGCAGGAACCCCATAAACGACCATCCGCTCCTTACGCAATAACCGCCCATGTTCCTTTATCTTAACAAGCTGCCCATAATCAATCAACCCAAGCGGAAAACACTTGGGCAAAACATACGCGTAATCGTCATTCCCATCCGAAAACAACTCAAGCGTGCTTTGCCAAGAAGGCTGCTTTGTTGCCGCAGCAAGCTTTTTCATAAGCTCCATGCAGGTTTCTTGAGTCCATTTGCCAACCGAGAACGCCACAAACAAATAGGAATGCCGCTTCACGGCTGTGTAGATCCAGGCGTCACCAGTTTTAGGCTCAGGCGTGCCTTTTCGCTTAGCCGTTTTCGCTTTTTTTTAACAAAAGTCCAGAACTCGTCGCACTCGTACTGCGAGAGGTTAAGGTTTTTGATGAGGTAAGTGCTCATTTTTTGGGCGTGCTCGGCCATGTCTTCAAGAAGTACGCCGATTGTGTCTCGGTGATGGCCGGTTAGGCGCTCTATGCTTCTCACGCCGTTTTTTTCAACCAGGTGTTTGCAGATGTTTATTATTTCGGGTTCGGAGAGGTGCTTTCTGAAGAGTGGGGTGCCTTTTGTCTCCATAAAGTAGGTATCGCAGTGGTTGCAGTAGTAGCGTTGATGCCCGGTGGCGTATTTTCCGCTTTTAATTATGTTTTTTCCGTCCTCTTTGAGGTAAAACCTACATTTGGGGTTTTGGCAAACAGCATCCACTTGGCTTCTTGGTCTAGTCATTTCTCTTCCCTTGCGAGATAAGGGATAAGCTAGATATAAACTATTCTATTTTAGGACAATACC
>PLTA01000047.1 GCA_003164295.1 Candidatus Bathyarchaeota archaeon | reverse complement strand
TGCCCCGAAAATAAAAATCGAATCTGCAATTTTACTTCTTTTTCCTAAATCGAAAGCTGTTCCGGATAAATTTCTTAGAAGGCAAGGGAACAAACCTTCATAGTGCATTCCCCCCACACACAAAAAAAACAGACAATGGATGAGAAAGCTATCGTATTGACGTGAAGGGTCCTGAGTATCTGCGTGTGGTCTACAAACATTTGAGGGCTATGGTTGAAAGCCTGAACGGTAGAGTAAAATCGCGGCTGGCTTATAGCAGGTTAACCTGGCAGGGACTTGAGAACGCTTGCATCCACACGTGTCTTGTGTTCTGTGTGGTCTACGCCGTGGTTATAGCGACTGCTCGCCTAGACAAACCTGCGCTACAGTATAGCATATAGCGTATTTCACATAAATCCAGAAAGGAGGATTAAGAAGAGTCAGCGAAAGCCAGACATAAAACAGCTAAAGAAGATAATCTGTTCCTCTCAGGATAATGCATATTTCAATATTTGGATCCGAAAGGACATTTCTGAGGCTAAATTGAAATCAAAAAACGGTCCAAGAAGAGTTTCCACAGTCTAAAAGCAATATTTAATTTGCCTGCGCGCTTCAACCCACTTACTCCTTGATACTACAAGGATTTCCTACAGGTGTAGACGCACTACACACTAAAATGACAAAAAAATAGCCTTTATTTTTGAATATACACAATAAATCTAAAGTCTATATTATAAATTAACAATGTATTAATTATAAGTTTTTAATTTCGTTTAATTGATTTGCCAATAAATACAGGCAATAACGACACACAGACCTGAGCATGTAAATATGGCTAGAGTTACGGAAAAAGAATTAACAGCCGATGCCGCAATAATAGACACTTCCACCAAGGAACCGATCGACAAAAAAAGTTTACTTAAACTTCTCAAATCTCACCACGTGAAAACTACCTCCATTGAAAACTCGGAAATCTCTATAGAACAAATCATTCCCACCTTGAAGAAAGCTAAAGTAAACATACCAGAAACTTTTTTCAGAGACTTAGCTTCCCAATCAGGGCTATCCTATCTGGAACTGTCTAAGGTTAAAAAGATATACCAAAGCGAACAAAAAAGCAAGCTTATAACAATTATACCATACCCAATCATTAGCAAATACAAAATCATCCCAACAGAAATAAACAATTCATACATAGAAGTGGCCGTAGACAACCCCTTAGACAGCCGAGTCATGGTCACACTCCAGTATTTGTTTGGGCACTGGAAAATCATTTTGCATGTAGCATCGTCAAAAGCGATCGAATGGGCAATCGACAATACTTACCACGAAATCCACAAAAAGGAATCAATGCTTAGCCTTTACAATCGAACTCCCGACCAATCAGCCTACAAGGTGCTGCTGCCGAAACAAAAATACTTCATCATATCATTACTCGCAACTATCGGTATATGCGCCATAATAAGCTCCGTAATCACATTCGCAATTCTATTCGCTATAATAAGCATTGGATATTTCATAGTTAACCCGATTAAAATCTACATTTCTTTAAGAGGATTTCGAGGATCAAGAGCGCCAAACCGAGTCACCGCGAAAGATATACAATCGGTTCCAGATAAGGAACTACCAACTTACACAATTTTAATCCCTGTTTTCCATGAAAAAGAAGTGCTTGCTCAAAATCTAAAAAACATGTACCATTTAAACTACCCCAAAGACAAGCTGGACATAAAAATCTTAATGGAAGAAAAAGACGAAGAAACCATCAATGAAGCAAAACAGCTGGGGCTATTCGGGTCACCCAAGAAAAAGGTTAAAGGCATACCCAGTAGCGAGTACACCGAATTCCTCAAACTTTTTGACCCTATTATCATTCCTTCCGCAAAAATAACAACCAAACCTAGAGCCTGCAACTACGGTTTACTGCGCGCAAAAGGAGAATTTGTCGTCATATACGACGCTGAAGATAACCCTGACCCGGATCAACTAAGAAAAGCAGCTATAGTGTTTCTACGCTCAAATGATAATGTTGTATGTTTGCAGTCGAAGCTCAATTTCTATAATGCAAACGAGAATATACTAACAAAATGGTTCTCTATCGAGTATTTTAACTGGTTTGAATTTTACCTTCAAGGACTGGATTATATTAATGCGCCAATTCCTCTGGGCGGCACCAGTAACCATTTCCGAAAGAAAAGCCTGGACGAACTTGGTCGATGGGATCCCTATAACGTCACCGAAGACGCCGACATTGGAATACGACTGGCACGGAGCAAAATGAAAACCGAAATGATTGACTCTTATACCTATGAAGAGGCTACGCAAAATGTTAAAAGCTGGATTCGCCAGCGATCACGATGGTATAAAGGACATCTTCAAACATACCTAGTTCACATGCGATACCCAAGAAAACTACTCAAAGACTTAGGTACAGAACAATTCCTGAAATTCCAACTCACTTTCGGAGCAGGTATCTTTGTTCCAATCATAAATCCAATATTATGGGCACTTACAGTGATAACTCTTCTCATGCCCTTGACTTTTAGCGGGCTTATTCCGAATTACGTGCAGTGGATAGGGCTGTTTAATCTCATAGCAGGCAACATTTCATACCTGCTAATATATGTCATAGCTTGTGTAAAACTTAAAAAATATCGTTTAACACCTCTAGCGATACTTATGCCTGCATACTGGGCGCTTGTGAGCGTCGCAAGCTGGAGAGGGCTCATTCAACTAATAAAAAATCCATTCTACTGGGACAAAACAAGCCACGGCGTGTCGAAAGCTACAAAATCAGCTCCCTGATTTAATCCGTCCAAATCTGGCAGAACTTAAAGTTAAATACCCTATACAACTAAAGAAATTGGAATAAATGGGAGAAACTTTCCACGCTCCATGGATTGACTTTGACTTCGAAAACAAGACCGTTCAAAACACTATCTACACTAAACCCAGCTGATCCTTAATGAGCCCATGTCGGAAGTGAAACAAAGGGCAGTGAACACCTAAATTGTTGACTATCGAAATCTAGGAAAATCCGAAGATCCAATTTAAGGTACGATTTCTTCTTCCTTATTGATATTTTCATAGAGAAAACAAAAACGATGAAAACGAATAGCAAGAAAGAAAACAGGCAAAAGCAAAGCTTAATGAATTGATGGCATAGACGTCGATTAGCGCGCAAAGCGGGTTGCGCGGTGCGTGTCGTTATCAGCATAGTCACGACTGACCAGAATAAAGTGGCAAAAAATTGTCGCGCTGCAAGGCGTGTTTTGGGAAAATTTGGTGTCAAGGGAGGATTTGAAAGCTAGCTTCCTTGAAATGTCTGTCAAATGTGAATGCGTTAGGGATTAACAGATCTTTCATCAAGGCAAAACTTGTGCAGTCTGTGAAACTCCATGATTTATGATCAGATCGTTTGAACATATCGAGTGCTTTTTCGAATAAGTCCTCTTCTACCCAAAATACACGAACACTCTTGCTTTTCTTGATCTTATCAATAAAGGAGGAGGCTGAAGAAAGGCTTCTTCTTGACCGCAATAAAGTGAGCGTTTCATCCAATATGTAATCGGTCGTTACAGAAATACCGTGTTTACCTGAGGCTATTTTAGAAAGGAACTTGCATGCTGCTTCATGATTTACATCATCTTCCACTTCGATGGCGTACCAAGCACTTGTATCTAAGAATATCAAGTGTTCTCACCATACAGAAACTTGTCGTGTTCTTCGGAGCCACGATCTATTTTTCCCGTTCGTCTGGAACTGGGTGAGCTGGTAAAAATAGGGTCATTCGGGTTAACGCTACCTTCGATAGTAGTTTTTATGGCCTCACGTAGAACTTCCTTGATGCTCTTTGAGTTTCTTTTTGCGTATTCTTCGAGGAGTTTGTGCTCAGCTTCTGTAAGCGTTGTTTGTACTACTTTCATGTTACATCGCGAATGAAAGATGAGTGATGAAAAATATAAGCTTTTTCCGTATTCTGCAAAAAAGCAGAAAACGACAGGAAAAGCTAGAGTACTCGCTATGCTTGCTAGCGCTTGAAGGTTTGGATAACCCGACTGATTTTGGAGCTGTAAAAAGGAAAGCTTTCAAGAGAAGAGATCTGTGAAGATATTACTTGACACAAACATTCTAGTACATGTTTACAACAAGAGGTATTGAGAAAAGCAACTTACTTTTAGCAGAAGATCCTACCCGATAAATTTGTTTGGCATAAAACACGTATGCCTTTAATGAAGTGTGTCTCTAGCTTCAAAATTTTTGTTGTGCGCGATTTGAAAGCCATGAACCGCGCCATAAAAAATCGTGCACACAATAAATCCTCTTCAGAAAAGTTAACGGATTTTTTGATACAGAACAGGTTCTAATTGTGACAAGCAAAATAGATCCTGCTTGAACATCCAACCAAGGTCTTCCAAAAATCTGCTTCCGTAAAGGGAAAGAGGTCAATTGAGATTTATCTCATCATAACAACACATAAAATATAATAAATAATTTTCGCGACTTGTCTTATTCTATCCTGCCCAATTTTAGAAAAGCCTTTGCCACAGTTAGTTAAACCCATGACTGAACTTGAACGTGGGCATTTTGGAAAGAGTATTCACAAGTCACACCTTCAATATTGATTTTGTCTTCATAATTGAGTTAAGTCACTTGAATCTTGTCTTTCTTAACAACGGGATTGGTGGAAAACAGTTGGCAGATATTGAAACGATGAAACGTTCATCTAGAAATGCATGTGGAAATCTTGGAGATATTAGATCACTGTGGCCCGCTGAAGCTTACGCAAGTCATGTACATAGTTAACGTCAACTGCAGCATACTAAAGCAGGCCCTTGTCTTCTTGACTAAACAGGGACTGGTTGAAGAGAAAATCATTAAACGAGATAGAAAAATCTACGCAATGACGCAACTCGGCGCGACAGTACTTGAGCAGTTCAAGGAACTTATAGAAGTGAGCTCGTTGGTTGAAGAACCTAAAGGACCATACGTATTCCAACGTACCAACTCTTTAGCTCGCTCAACCTCTTAAGCCGCGACCAAGAGAGCCTTTTGATCCCGCAATCCACCAAAAACCTTTTGAAATTTAACCTAATGGAGGGGAAGACGCGTTTTCAGGTTAAATTAATCATCAGAACATATAAAAAATAAATACCCAATTCAAGCTAAGAAAGCGTCCTGAAAAATGAGCCATTGTTTATGGTCATTTGCTGTTGCAAAGTGCAATTAGATTAGGAAATTAATGGGATGTTAATGAGGCAGGTTTATCTAATTCCACTTTTTTGTTCACATCCACTTAGTTTTGGTTTCTTTAATTTGTCTAATGTGTTTGTCGTCAATAAGGATAAAGTTGGATGATGAATTGATTGAGGTAGCAGTTATGACTGCGTCCGCAGTGGGCAAATTGGCATATTTGCATCTTAATCGTGCTGCTTCGATAGCGATGAACGAGTCCAGGTCGGTTATGGTTAATTTTGATTTCATGATGATGTTGATTTTGCTGTTGGCAAGGTCTATTCCGAGGGTTTGCATTTCAAACTTGTAAACTTCATGGATTACTATGGTGGGTATAATTCCATGGTTGGGTTCTTTTTGAAGGTCTTCATTAAGACCGCACTTGGTTTACTTTAAATATAGTTGATTTTCTTAATTCTATATAATTTCGGTTAGTTTTAAAATCTTGAAGCCTGGGTTTAAGTCGGCTACGAGGTTATGGAATTGAGTGTTTTTCTTTAGGTTTTGAATTTCGTTATCTTCAGTAATTATGGCCTCGCTGTTGTTTATCGCTGAGGAGAGGATTAGGCAATCAATGAAATCGTTTAGCATGTTTCTGAGTTTAAACGCGGTTTGCAAAATGGTGGTGTCCTGAATTGGAATTGGTTCGACGTCGTCGTTGTAGATTATTGCGTTTATGCCTCTGGTTACTCGTTCCGGTGATAGTTTATCTTCTTTGATGTATTTGGCTCCTTTTGCTGAGAGTTCAAAGATAGTTATTTGACTCATTGCAATTTGGTGTTTTTTAGTTATAATCGTAAGCAATGCGTCTTTTTGTATCTCCTTGATTGAGATGCCTATGGTAGGCAGAAAGTATGTTGTGTCCAGTAAGAGTTTCAAATTTCAGCCTTCGTTGAGAGTTCTCTTCTGTGTTTGTGGAATTCTTCAAGAGTTATCTCTACTGAAGGCTTTTCTTCTAGCACTTCTTGGAGGCTTGGTATTGGCTCAATTATTAGTCTTCCAGCTTCAATTTTGTAAATGACTTTTGTGTGGGCATAAAGTTTTAGTTTTTCTCTGATTTCTTTAGAAGGGAATAGCTCTCCTTTCGAACCTACTCGACTTTGCTGCATTTATCTGACTCGCCGAAGAAAACTATCTTCTTTCGTTATAATAAGCTTTGAGGTAGATTTCAGAAACGTCGCCTACTAATTCATGGATTCATTTACCAATCTTGGAAAGAAATAGTCTGCTAAAGTTTAAAGAAAGAAAAAATGGAGACTGTTTTCTTTTTGCTCCTACCGCTTTGGCAAAAAAAGGGTTGGGATTGCGTTTGGGATCATTTCTTATGGTTACTACCTTTTGTCGAAGTTTATCTGAAGTGAAAAGGTGGTCGTGGAAGATCCTGCTGCTGTTGCTTGATTTCCTTCACCCTGGAGACCTGCGAGGCCACCGGTTCCATGGTATAGAACGTCGTGTGCTTGGGATGCGCCTCCAATTATGCCATTGCCTATTATCAAGATGTTTACGGTGCCGGGTTTGCTGGTGGATATTGTTCCTGTGAGGGTGACTTGCTCAATGAACGTCAACTTGCCGGTCAAGGTATCTATGATGGCTATCGCAGTGGCTGGTCCCGTTCCTTGGAAGTCTCCAGTGAAAGTTAGTGTGCTAGTTATGCGTGCTACAAGGGTATTGCCTGTGTTACTTAGAACAGTCTCTTGTACGCCGGAAGCTGTTGCTTGGCCTGTAACTAACGTTGGCTTTGCACTGCAAGCGCTAGCTGGGAGGATCATGGGTACCATAATTAGAAGCACTAAAGGAAGAAGCAGCAATAATCTTGTTGTTTTCATCTTTAATTTTTCACCTCCAGTTCTTGATTTCGAGATTCATTTTCTTTTTCTTTTTTAAGTTTCATTATTAATGGGGCAGATTTGTTGAAGCCCTTGATAGCCATCCAGAGTCCTACTGTTTGCTCCCAGAGTCAACCGGTTTATTTGAATCCATAAAAATGCTCCCAAAATATTTTGAGTTTTTCTAATAAAAGAATGGGTTCTTTCTTTTATCATATAATAATTGCCTCCAAAAATAATATTACTTTCTAAATAAAATCATACTTTTTTTTTGCTTAAATGCGTATGTTGTTGTGTCTTGACAGTAACACTATTTTTATGCGTACAGTCATTTAGAATCAAAGTGTAAAAGTGTAAAATTACACCTCAATTTTTATTGTATATTTCACCGAAAACCCAAAGCAAAATCAACGCATAGCGAGAACCTCATTGCCAAGGACTTTTTCGATTGCTTGAGGCATATCAGCGAGACTTAGACTGAAAAGGACATAGAGGAGTTGTTTTGAATTTGAGAAAAAACGAAAGTCGCCATTTCAGGGTTCATAGAGTGCTCAACAAACAATGACCACTCCTATCTCTGATCATATGTTAGCTTATTGCTTGTCTCAGTAATCCTTTAGGTGTATTACGTTGAATTGTCCTTTAGATTTTTCATACAGCCTGTTGTCAGCCGTGACCAGTTGAGCGTCTATTCTATTGCTGAGGAAAAGGTATGCCGCATCATAAACGGCAACGTCAATTTTGCAGGCTATCGCTAAAACCTGAGAAGATTCGGTCCAAGACAATTCGTGAAGATTCAATTCTGCGTTCTGCAAAGAATCTAGAGCGGCTTGAGCGTCCGTTTGTTGAATTCTCTTTTGTTTCACGGCCAGCCATAAGGCGTTCGCGGTTTCTTGTACTATAAATGAGGGAGCAAAGACTTGAATTGTTCCTGTTAGAAAGGTTTCTTTTAGTCTGGTCGAATTTTCTTGGTATGTTTCATCCGCCAGAATCCACTTCAAGGCTACGCTGGCGTCTAAGACATATTTGAGCGTGTGCTTGTCACGTCCTTCCTTCTCGAATCCAAGACAAAATTTCCTCGTTAGTTACCGGTTTGGACCTTTTTCTTATCTCGTCGAGTTTGTGGAAGGCTTCTCTCTTTTTTTGTTCGTTTATTTTATTTTGCAAGCATTCCCGGATATACTGGCTCCAGTTAACGTCGATTTTCTGCATATCCTTCTTTAACGCTTGAGGAACTTTTACGGTTATTACTGCAACCTGTTTTTGATCGGCTAAGGCCATGACGTCATCTCCTAATTACCGTTATTGTATATACTGTAAGTATATATTAATAAGTATTGTTAGTTTGTATGACAAGCTGAGCAATTGAAGAGCCACGCATCAACGGTTAAGAAGCTTTGTTGCGTTGATTCTTGCTGTCTTCCGGTAAAAGCAACTCGTTACGTTTAGGTGCTCGCTATCTCCTCTTTGTTGGAGAATGATAACGGGACATAATTTAAAATGAGGAAATATAGTTAAAATATTAGGGTAAGCCAGAGGAGAAGAAGCAAGAAAACGAATACGGTTCTCCTAAATATCGCGCTCTGAGACAGAATTATCTCGAACAAACCTAAATCAACACAGTTCTTTAATTAAACCGTCAAAGCTTATTTTTTGACCCCTTGCAATTTCGTTTCGGGCTGCTTCAAGTTTCTTTTTTTCTTCTTCAGATATTTCTTCTTCAGGTAGAAGCATAGCTCTTAACCTCAAAAGTTCAAGTTGCACACTGTCTAGTTTCTGAAGAACCATCTTTACTTCATCACTGTTTACTGTCACAGTCACAGCCAATCGCCCTTATTCTTACGATAAATATAATTCTGTATTCTTTAACTTTGTTTAAATACTCATAACAAAAACTAAATTGCGAAAGATTAAACCTAAATTATTTTAGAGCGTTATTACGGGCATAGTCACGAGTAACAAAACAGAGGGTGTGGTAAGAAATTTGTGGAAACTCTTTTATCTGTCTTTTTATTACTACTTTTTGGTGAGAATTTGAGTAAGTCTGTAACGGTCTCTACAAAGATTCCTAAACAACTTAAGGAAAAAATAGACCGGCTAAAGATTAAACCGTCTAGACTCCTGAGAAAAGCTATCGAAGATGAGATAAAAAGAAGAGAAACCGAAGAGCTAAAAGAGGAAATAGAAAAATTAAAACCTATTCTCAACAAAGTAAGCATGGAAGACATAGTGAAAAGCTTAAGAGCCGATAGGGACAGCCGATGAAATACCTATTTGACGCCTCAGCCATATTCAAAGCGATTAAAGAAAACAAAATCGACCTCTTAACCGGAAACTACACATTAGAACTAGCAAGGTACGAGCTGGGAAACATCGTATGGAAAGACTACTTCTTGCAAGCAAAAATCTCAAAAGAACAAGCAAAAATGATAGTTAAAACAATCAAACATACACTCACCATTATGGAAGTCTTGCAAATAGCCAATGACGAAGAAGAAATATTGGAGACGGCAACACAATTGAAAATCACATTTTATGATGCATCATACGCTTACATTGCTAAAGCAAAAGAGCTACTACTAATAACCGAGGATTTACGACTAATGAAAAAGATAACACCCATTATCAAAGCTTCTTTGCTAAGCGAAATTGAGCAACAAACTGGAAAAAAGCCATCATAGTCGCGCACTTACACGGTCGATTAAAAAGAAATTTTAGAATTTGTGTTTTTGGCTGGAGCAGGCTGGATTTTCATTTTGATTTAACTATCAAAGCCTTAAAACATGTATAATCACGACTAACCAAAATAAAAGTGACAACTTGTGGAGATGCAAACGTTAAAGCGCCTGATCACAGTTAGATGGCATCTTATCTCCGCTTTTTGGTTGGAGAATGATGACGGCACGCGCCCTGAACTCACGAAGAAACTTTCAAGACTGAAGCTGTCTTTTTGAATTCTTTCAGGCGGCTACTATTTTTTTGAAGCAATACTTATAAGATTATCCAGCTGTAGGATTATCCTGAGTAGAATAATGTGAAGTTCTATGATAGAGAGGCTGAACTTAAGGCCTTAGGCGTAGCTTGTTCCCAAAAAGGCGCAGAGATGATAGTAGTGAGTGGGCGCAGGCGAATTGGCAAGAGCAGGCTCATTAACGAATTTCTAAAAGAAAAAGAAGCAGTCAAGATTCTGATAGTACCAAAAGAAGAGAAACAAGTAGCAGGCGATTTTGCAGTTGCCCTCGCTGATGGGTATACTCCTTCACTAAGTAGCGTGGAACAAGCTCTTGAATACTTTTTCAACAACTCAAAGAAACAGATTCTCTACATAGATGAGTTTCCAAATCTTATCGAAGTGAACGCTTCAATACCATATGTCTTTCAAAGGATTTGGGAGAAATACAAGGAAACAAGTTCAAGAAAACTCATTTTTTCAGGCTCGTATGTTAGCATGATGAACAAGATATTCACCCAGCAAAAGGCACCCCTTTTCAACAGAGCAAGTTATCAGTTCATTCTTCAACCATTAACATTAAGAGTTGTTTGGGAAATTCAAGAAGATCTAGGGGTGGCTGCCTTGGAAAAGATTAGAAACTACTGCATACTTGGAGGAGTGCCTTTCTATTACGAATTGCTTGAGAAAAGGGGCATTACGAATCCTGTAAATGATCTCTTTTTTGACGTCGCCGCACCTCTCAAGGAAGAAGGGCAAAATGTACTCAGACAAGAATTCGGAGTCTCCTATAAGAAATATTTCTCAATAATAGAAGCGATAGGTGCAGGAGTTGTCACAGGCAGCGAAATAGCAAACAGACTTGGTGTATCGCAGACTACGCTCTCTAAATATATAATTTCACTGCATCAAGACTTTCAACTTGTAGAGCGGAACGTGCCGTTTGGGCAAAACATCCAAAGAAGCAAGAAAGGACTATACTCAATTAAAGATAACGCTATCGCCTTCTGGTTCGCCCATGTTTATGGCAAGCCCGAACAGCCCAATAAAGAGATGATTAACGAATTTGTCAGTAAGAGGTTCGAAATGTTTTGCAAAGACTTTTTTGCAGCATACTTAAAGGTCAAAGGTGAAAAAGTAATCCGAGCGGGACGCTGGTGGGGGCAAGTGAAGGTTAGCCCAAATAAGTTCGAAGAAAAAGAGATTGACTTCATTACCGAGACAGAGACCTGCATGTATTTTGCAGAGTGCAAATGGACAAACAAAAAAATAGGTCTAATGGACCTCAACAATCTTGAAGAATCATCTCAAGCAGTAAAAACCAAAAAAACTGTTAAGAAAGTGCTCTTTTCAAAATCAGGGTTCGAATTAAATGAAGCCAATGATATTTTGCTGTTTAATCCTGAAAGGATAGAGAGTGAAATACAATCGCTGGGCGTTTAAACCTGAGAGATTTTTAATTTTGGGACAAAACGGTAGGATAGTGTGGCAGTTTCTCAGACAGTTATTTCCACCAGCTCACGTTTTCGTTTAAGTTGGTCTAATTCTTCTGGAAAAGCTTCAGGATATCCTTCGATGGCTGCCTTTTTATTCGCTAAGCATGTTCCATTATCGGGTATCATGAGGGTTTCTTTAAGCGTTTCCACAATTCTTGACTGTTTAGCACCAGAACTCTATCTGGCAATGACTAAATATCAAGTGCAAAAAGAAGTCGGCAAAACCTACGCTGGCCTACTATTGTTAACTAAAGCGCTCTACCAGGAAAAGCTAATTTCAAAAGAAGTATATGAAAAATATATTTATCGGTATTCACGAAAGTTAGTTCCAGAAGAACCGCTGCAAAAACTAACAACTGAAGAACAAAAAAAGAAGCAGAAACTAGACGAAAAAGCTAGATCATTTTCCGGAGCTTTTAGCCAATGGCATGATGATCATCCTGACCCAGATTGGCGTAATCGATGGATTGCTGATGCTGAAAAGTGGAAGGATACTATTCCTGAGGCAAAAGAGTTTCTGACAAAAGTTTGCAAATTAAATTAGAGAACATTTCCAAAGGATCTGCCCATGGCTTGCACCAGCAGCATCTTGAGCCTTATACATATTAAATAATAACATTTCCATAATGGCTCACGCTATTCGTAAAATAAAAGTCTGAAAACCGATCGCTGACATTAACTCTTAGATAAAAATAAACAAAGGAAAAAAAATGAATCCTATTCTTAACGAAATAGGTATTCGTTCAACCCCAGTGTGCTAAAAAGTACTACTTCTTTTGTCTTACAGCGACCTTAGCTTTCATTTCAAAGATAGTGTCGTCGCCGGTTTTTCCAACACCAAAGTTCCATTCTAAAACTTCAACTTCCATGTCTTTGAAGTGGGAAACAAAAGTTTTCTGGAATTCGCTCCATTTTTCACCCATCTGGGCCATCTGTTCTTTGACGTCTATATGTTGTTCTGGCATAATTTGTTACACCTCCTAAAATACGCTAAAAAAATGCTCAGGCCTAAGTTTTAACTACGGGGCTTAGGTACATGTGAAGCTTGTCTTTTGCAACTTTCAAGTGCAATCCATTTTCCATCCACATGCCAGTTCCTTTCTCTAAAGCTGAAATGTTTAGATTGTTATGCACTCCGCCTTTCTTTGCGCCAAGCACTGATTCAGCTACGGCTTTGTCCAATTCAATTTCAAGATGAGTAACTTTCCACTCATTAGGGTCTATGTCAATGTCTTTGATTTTGCCGATTTTTTCATCTAAAGCAAAAACATCTTTATCCATAAAATCTTTACTTTTCATAATAAACTACCTTGTTTTAACACCCACAAACGTGAGTTACCTTATAACAGGTCATTGGTTGGTTTAAGTATGTGTGACTGTGGGACCACCACTACAGATGTAAAAGCTAATTATTGTTCAAAATATGATTGACAAAACATCACTTAAGAAAAAAAGAAGTCAAATAAAGCCGAAAGCAAACTGTTACTGTTTATACGCAGTCACACATCTTAAAATAGACTGGCGAGTTAAGGGTAAGTAGGTATTTGAAAATGGGAGTACTTGATTTTCTTTTCGTCGTTGCTGCGATTCTTGTCATACTGTGGCTTCTAGGCTTTTTTATCTTCAACCTTGGCGCCATCATATGGGTACTGCTAGTTATAGCCGTGATCATAATACTTTTCCGGCTACTTACCGGACGCAGAGTATAACAGCAACTAAAGAGTATAAGCAGCGCCAGAAGCTGCTTCCCAACTTTTTTTGAAAACAATGAAATCGCATTTATCTATGTAGAC
This sequence comes from Candidatus Bathyarchaeota archaeon, assembly GCA_003164295.1. Taxonomy (GTDB): domain Archaea; phylum Thermoproteota; class Bathyarchaeia; order Bathyarchaeales; family Bathycorpusculaceae; genus Bathycorpusculum. The sequence continues at coordinate 49,252 of PLTA01000047.1, read as the reverse complement.
TTAGGCCATCACTGCGTTTTGAGATAATTATTTAAGTTCACGCTGTCGACTAGGCTTTTCTCGTTAGGTAGCTCCAGTTTAAATTCTTGAAAGAAAAGAAACAAAGGCTGTTGTTTGTTAGTGCTTAATAGCAGTCACATATGTTTAATAGAATAGGAAGACACCAGTCTTTAGTGAGATTTTATGAGCAAAGATGAAGTTAAAGGTAAACTCAAAAAAGAAGAAGGAAAGACCCGCGTAGCTGCTGGCAAAGTTACCGGCAATACTGGTCAAATAATTAAAGGCGAAGCCGAAAAAGTTAAAGGAAAAATCCAAGAAGACGTCGGCAAAGCCAAAAGAAAACTCTAACAAAACACCCGCTTTTCAATGCTCTATAAACAGCCGAAACAATTTTTTAAGAAAACGAAATACATCAACAACTATGGGCGGATAGTTGCTTCTTTTCTCTTCCATCAGAGCCAATCTGAGCTTATCAAATTTTTAAGTCTATACGAAGCTGCCAAATCCTCAGATACCAAGGCCTTCCACGAATTGACCTGGATAAAGTAAGGGAAATCAAAAATTATTTTGTTTATTTTATAGGTTCTGATGATAAGATAAAATCAGGCAAGCCTTCTTTCTTCTATGGGGTAAATTTCTGGAAGGCCTTGGTAGGCTCGGCTTAGACTAACTTTTCCAAATGATAATGTTGTGATTGTGCTTGTGCAGTCACAGAAGTATATATCGCATTTTTGATATGTTTGAGTTGATTAAGGAGATGGACGGTTTGAGAAGAAAGCTAAAAGGTCAATGTCCCTGCGGTTATAGTTTTGAAATTTTAGGCAGCATATGTGAAGCCATATCTATGGTACGGTCACATGTTGAAAGTTTTCACAAAGATGTTCTCCCATTCGGAATAACAAACGATGAGGCGATAGAACTTCTAAATCAAGGACATAAACTGAAAATCTCCGAAAGCACATCGCTTCTTCAGTGCATATAGAGGAAAAAGGCTCAAGTTGCATATAATTTTTTTTTGACTGAGGGCTGATTTTTTAGTCCGAAGTGGCGGTGATCAGTGTAAGCTTCAAGGACAAAGGTCTTCCACGGATTAACCGGTATAGAGTAAGTCGATTTAATATTTTGTATTGTTGTTTTATTTGTTCTGATGATTAGCTTAAACTCAAAAGACCTCTTCCGATATATGGGTAAAATTTTTGGGGACCGTTTAATTTGTACGGATGATTTTGAATCAGCTCGTGGGATATTTTACTCGTGCCACTTTGAAACTATGGTGGCACTTAACACATGCATAATGCTTCAATGAGAAAAACGGGTTTTCTACTTCTTTTTGAAGCTCAGCAAACTCTGCTCGACATCTGGGGCACTTAACCATATGAATGCACTTTCAAACGATTCTTACGAAGCCCGATAAAAGGATTATGTGCTATTTCTGAAAATCCTTGTCGATCTGTAAGGCGGAAGCCAAACAGGCTGTGAATGATAGGGTCTCTCATCTGGCTGGCGGTGCAGCGTCGAGAGCTATGCGAAGATTATGAAGTTGTTAGAAAAAATAACATTTTTTTATGGGATTACTTTTGTTTTGAGAATATCCCTCTTAAGACTACTTTTTCAAAGTTACACTGTAAGTGAGAACTTGTGTCCAAAGAATAGTTCGGGAAAAAAACTTACGTCAAAAGCTGGTCCTATTATTCGATGTGAGTGTGGATTTAAGATTTTGTTGGTTCCTGATTTGAAAGCTATGGCAAGGGCTATTGAGGCTCACGCTGCGGAACATGCGAAAAAAGAAAAAATCCCTGCAAAAGCTGCCTTTGAAGACGCGCGAATTCAGCTTCTTCTAACTGCACAGGTACTGGACAGGGCAGCTACTTCATAGGTGTTAGATTGACTGCTATTGCTCGGAGAACAAAATATTACTTAAAAATAATGATAGGAATCGCTAGCTAATCATTTGTTTTATTTTTTGCAGTCCGTAAATAATTGTTTAGATTTAATTGATAGCTTGCTAAAGTCTCAAATGCATTGTTACTATTTTGTTGTGAATTTGCATGGAGTTGGTCCTCTTCAAATATATCAATTCATAGAAAAGGTGATTAAGCGGATTTAGCCAAGCGCCAAAATTGACAAGCGCTAAAAGTGGGGTGAAACGCTTTATCAATTTAGCAGCCAAACCCGCTCAATATCGTTGGCTTTTACTACTTCCTTCTTCTGTGCAGTTAATTACTCTTGATTTTTGCGAATATAAAATAATGCTGTTACAGATTGAAACAACAACCGAAGTTACTATAAATAATTAAAGTGATGAATTAACTAAAATAATTTTTTACTTTCACTCTTTCCCTTGCTAGGAGTGGCCGAGTAATAGACATTGGCTTGCAAAGCCACATACGTTGGGTGAAATCCCCAACCTCTTGCTCCATTAATCAGATTTTAATTATTACTAACCTGAGAAGAATCTTACTTGTTTTTGCGTGCATTCTGAATCAATGTTTTCTATTTGTTTTCGCCTTAGATGATCATTCTTCCAGAGGAATTACAACCTAAAACTTAGGTGAAAGTTTTACCTTAACCATCTATACCCAACAGTTAAACAAGTCATGAATCGCTATAAAAATTTTTCAATCAAAAACCAAATTCGAAAAATTGAATCTAAATTGCTTTTCAAGCGTAATTGTTGGCAAGTCACGACTGACAGAATAAAAGTGACAAAAAGTGTCGGCGATTAAAGAGCTAAAGCGCCTCGTAACGGTTAGGTGCTCGTTATCTCCGTTTTTGGTTGGAGAATGATAACGGCACAAAAAAATTCTATCAGGTTATTTGCTTATGCCGGAGCGGTTTTATTTTCTGTTTGAAGTTCTGCTGTGATTTCTTCGATTGGTTTTGGAGGCGGGGTGCTTGCCATTGTGTAGCCTTCCATGCGCCAAATTTAGGCAAGAACCTGGTAAACATTTTTCCATAAGCCAACAATTTGATAAAGTAACCTATCGTTAGGAGCGAAACGACATAGAAAAAGCATCAGAAATTGGTCAAACTTCCGCCATTGGAAGCTTCCATTTGTTTCTTGGAAAGACACTTTCAACCATTGTACTTGCCGCTGGAACGATAATTATTGGTCTCTTAATTCTCCCAACAGCTTACGGACTGTACACCATCGCGGCAATTCCCGCTGCCACTTTTCTACTATTTCAAGATTGGGGTGTAGGTGCAGCCATGACTATGTTTTGCGCCCAACGGCGAGCCGAAAACAGACAGACCGACCTTCATAAAATAATTATAGCCGGCATGACCTTCGAGCTTGCAACAGGCCTATTTCTGACATTAATATCACTATTAATGGCCAGTTTTGTAGCCTTCACTGTATTTGAAAAGCCCGAATCTGCATTTCTAATATCCCTCATATCTATAACCATTTTATCAGCCGCGTTCTCAGCTGCCGCCCAAAGTGTTTTCGTAGGCTTCGAGCAAATGAAGCTTAGCAGCTACACTATGATTTCTCAGGCAGTAGTTCAAAGCACGTTAAGTGCTTTGTTGGTTTTTTTTGGATATGACGCCTTGGGCGTTGCAATAGGCTTCACAATTAGTTCAGTCATCTCTAGCATCACTGCAGCACTTCTACTCTATTTTGTCATTTTCAGAAAACTTCACTCGAAATTTACCTTTAAGACTGATCTGCTTCAAACACTAAAACCAATGCTAAAATACGGAATTCCCCTCGCCATCTCAACCATTATAGCCGGAATACTTGCCTCGTTTTATTATTTCATGATGGCCATCTTCTGTAGCACCTCAATAATAGGAAATTACACCATAGCAACAAACTTCACAGTATTACCCACGTTCTTGACAATTCCAATAGCAACTGTCATGTTCCCCGTCTTCTCAAAAATAAACCCAGAAAAAGAAAAAACCTTACTCAAGACAGTTTTTGCATCCTCAGCAAAATACACGGCGTTTTTGTTAATCCCTGCGACCTTGGCAATTATTGTACTGTCAAAACCAATAATCGGCACCCTTTTCGGAAACAAATGGAGCGATGCCCCTCTCCTCTTAGGACTAAGCGTCATAATTTACTTGTTCGCAGTTTTCGGATACATAAGCATCAATAGCCTACTTCCTGCACTAGGCGAAACCAAATTTTACATGAAACTAAACTTACTAACCCTTGCAATAGGCATCCCAATTGCAATAATTTTAATCCCAACACTGGGCATAATCGGCGTAATATTAAGCGCCCTAATCGACGGAATACCCAGTATATTCATAAGCGTAATTTGGACATGGAAAAAATACAAAACCATAATAGACCTTAAATCATCAGCAAAAATACTTCTAACATCGCTAATTGCAGCCATAATCACCTACCTCCTTGTGAATTTTCTCAACACAGCTTACTGGATCCAACTTGTGACCGGTTTAGCCCTTTTTAGCGCCGTCTATTTGACAACTACACCTTTCGCCGGAGCAATTAATCAAGAAGACATGAAAAATCTCAGATACATATTTTCAAGATTAGGAACAATCTCTAAAATACTAGATATTCCTATTACTTTGATGGAAAAAATCAGTAAAAAACAAACACCATCTACCAACTAAGTGATATAATCCACCTATGATAGGTGTGGGCTTCTTGCTTCACCGTTAATCCTTCTTGGACAACTCCTCAAGCGTTAATTTCCGTATGCCCTACGGTACATCTTTTTAAAGCCGTCTTCCTAACAAAGCAATAACGCCAAAACCTCACATTTCAACTCTTGGCATTTTAACCGTATGAGTTCACTCCCAAGAAGTCAATGGGTAGTCTGATTATTTACAACAAGAGAATTTATTGTTCTTGAGAGCAAGATTGCATGAGCATTGAAACCTTGAGAATAAACGTCTTTTGAACTAAAGAGCAATTCTCATAACGATCTCTTACTTTTCAATTCGATGTTGCAATTTAATTATTTCCATTTTTTGTAATCAATCATTTCTTATCAATCGAATTGAATTGTGTTAAAGGTTGCCCGCCGGTTCCGATTAGTTTGATTCGTCTGCGGTAGAGAGCTATTGTAGCTTGATCGTGTTTTGTTTTTTCTTTGTTGCAGAGGGCGCATAGCCATTGAACATTTTTGAGGTCGAATTCGTCGCCTCCTATCGCTATGGGTATAATGTGGTCAGCTACAAATGCTCTGGGCTTTGGAGATTTTTTACGCCACTCCCGCATTAGCATTTTACGTTTTTTGCTAATTTCTTCATAATCTTTTTCGTATTGTTGCATTGCTAATCCGTGTGCTCTTATGCCGCCTTCAACCCAACCTGGTCTTTTGGGGTAAGCCTGCAGTCGTGGTCTTTTAGGGTTTTTCCAGCCGCATCTTTGGCACTTGCCATGTTCGCGTTTGCGAAGGTATTCTCGTAATCCTTTTTGATTGTGTTTGGCGTAGAATTCGTTGGCGCATTTTAAACTGCAGTATTTTTTGTTACCCTCTGGTACAAGTGTTCCGCACCCGTTTAAGCAGATTTTTACTTTTTTGCCGTCCACAATTACTTCCGGCGCCTGCATCTGCTCAATGGTTATGCGTGTTACTCGCTTGTGAATTTTCATTCTTGTACTCCTAAAGGTAGGAACGGAGGCTATGCTAAATAGAATGCTCAGTCAATGGGGCGATTAGAATATTGGCTAATAGTCGGTTCGGGCGGGGGTGGATGTAACAACACGCTTTACCTAAGGAAGTACAATTTAACAGGGGAAAATAACTGTTTGGCAGATGTTGAAACGATGAAACGGTCTCCTCTAGAAATGCATGTGGAAATCTTGGAGATATTAGATCACTGTGGTCCGCTGAAGCTGACGCCGATCATGTACATAGTAAACGTCGACTGCAGCATACTGAAGCAGACCCTTGTCTTCTTGGCTAAGCAGGGACGGTTGAAGAGAAAATCATTAAACGAGAAAGAAAAATCTCTGCGATAACGCAATTAGGCGTGACAGTACTTGAGCAGATCAGGGAACTTACAGAAGTGAGCCCATTGATCCAAGAACCTAAGACTCTATAGACAAGTGGTGAAACACACTCAAACACATCATCCACTTGACCAATATCGTATCCAAAAAAATCAAAAACCAAATAACGAAAGATTAAACCTAAATTATCTTTCAAAGCGTTATTACGGGCATAGTCACGACTAACCAGAATAAAGTGGCAAAAAATTGTCGCGCTGCAAGGCGTGTTTTGGGATGCACCTTCATGATTAAGGTGGAAAAATTAGCGGGCGGTTTTGTTTATTCGCCTTTTGATTCAGAGTTAGGGGCTGATTTGTCCGTGTGAAGCGCGCTAAGCTCTATTCTTACTTTACAGGCGCTTAGTACAATACTTAAAGTGTGTTATCTTTAGTAACTTCTTGAATCCTGTTTAAGACAAGAGACATATTTTGTTTTGAGAAAGCTTTATAGAAATATGTTTGCAGATTGAGGGCTAGGACGGACCAAAATTGGCTAAAGGTAGTTTCTCATTAAAAAGACTCGTTGTTTTTTTAATTGCCATAGTAATCTTAAGCATCAGTACTCTGTATATTTTTGATTTGTTTATTGCTAAACCAATAAATCTGCCAATGTTCATTGCACAGGCTTTGAGAATAACGATCATCTTGGTTTTCTGGTTAACGGCAATACTATTTTTACGACACATCAAACCATTGATGGCGCCAAGAATAGGAAACCAAGCCGCAACAATAATACAGTACGTTATGCTCGCAATAGCAGTATTAGTCATGACCTTTGGAATCCTAAATACTTTGGGCGTTTCTCCAACAGAACTTTTAACAGGCGCAGGAATAATTTCAATTACCGTTGGACTTGTAATATCCACTTTTGTTGGCAATCTCTTGTCAGGCTTTTTAGTTTTCACTACTTACCAGTTTAAAGTAGGCGACCCCGTCATGGTCAACAATATTCCTGCAAAAGTCACAGAAATGACTGCACTCGTTACGAGAATACAAACTGATGTGGGCCAAGTTAGCATCCCAAACAGTGCAATTGCTTCAGGCGCAATAATCGTAACCTCCGTTCGCAAATATGACGAACCATTAAAGACGGGGAGACTACACTACGCGGTAGGTGACCGAGTCATCACCTCATTCATGAATGAACAGGGCATAATCAAAGAAGTAACGCTATTACAGACGGTTGTCAATTTAGATTCTGGAAAAGAAATAACCTACCTAAACAACAGCATCCTCTCAGGCGCAGTAGTCATAGCTAAAATAATCGATAAGTTAAACCAAACAAAAGAAAAAAAGTGATATTGACATCTTAGTTGAATTTGACGAATCTTCTAAACTAAGCCTGCTGGATTTTATTGGATTAGAGAACTATCTCACAGACATTTTAGGTATCAAAGTTGATTTGGTAGAAAAGAGAACCATTAAGCATAGAATTGGAAAGCAACTTGTGAAGCTATGGATGAAAGAACATTAGCAAGGGAAAACTGGTTTATTAAATGGTTTGGTGAAAACAAGTAACGAAGGAAGACAAAGACGCAATTAGTTAAAGTGGGGAGCATGGAGTATCGTTATGGCAAAAGTTAAGAGGCGCAAAAACTAAAAGTGATAGAGGATAATTGTGACCGAAAAAAATAAAGTGATTGGCTTTACAGAGTTTTTTGGTAAAATTGACGCCATAGTTTTTAAAGATGGAAAAGTTGAGCTCCAAGAAACCGAAATAAATAGACCTGATTGCTGGTCGAAAGATTAGAACACATAAAGAATGTTAAGCCTTTTTCTCTACATAAGGTCCATGTTGAAAAATCTTAAATCTGCAAAGCATAGGAAGTAAACTAGTGATTATGTACTGTATTGCTTGACGTGTTTTTACTCAAAATCAACCCTGAAATCAGGTGGATGGTTGGATTAAAATTATGTTAACTGGGGACTGCATTTTTTTGTTTAATCATGTTTAAGAACACGTCAATTATGCGCACGCTAATAATTCTTTTTAAAGATTAGCAAACTAAAGTAAAGCTAGAGGTTAAAAATTAAGCATTATTTTCATTATTTGGGAAATTGGGAAATAATCAAGTACCTCGACTACTAAGTCTGGAAATTTCGTATCCACTCATTTCCTTTTTTATTATTCAGTTTTTGAAAACACAAATTTGTTATTTCTCGTTGATCGCTCAATCCGACTACTGACAGCTTATAAGGTGCTCGGTTGAGGTCCTGTAAAAATCTTCACCTGTTATGGGTTCATTTAACTTTCAAGAGTTCTGGTTAATCTAAGAATCTTTAAATAAACACATTCATGGAACACATACAAAATATTTAGACTGAGAGATTCAGCTAGTTTGCTTTATCGTAATTTTCTCTGTTGCCGTTTTAACTCAGATTCTCTTTCTCGCAGGGCTTCCTTGGCGTCGCCTAATGTAACAACTTCAATGGTGTTTCCAGCGATAACGACTTTAAATGCTACCATTTCTAATCCCATTTCATTTCACCTACATTGTTTGTACTTATCCTTAACAAAAGCTTCTTCAACAACCCATTCAACCATATCGTTCTTGGATGTGGGTTTTTTCCTCATTCTGTATCAAATATACTGTTTTACGTAGCAACTTAAGCCCTATGAACCTCGAATCAATATTTGAAATTAACACTACTTTACTCAAACCCAACTAATTTTCGTAGAATATCTAAACCGAGAACATAAGACAGGCTATTATTACCTAACCTTTATAATAAACAAGCAGGGGAGGCTGAAAATCCCACACGATAGTACTGTTTGTGCATCCAGCCTGTTCACAAAAAATAATGCGTCTTTTTGCACTTCAACGAAAGATTAACCTAAATTATCTTAGAGCGTTATTACGGGCATAGTCACGACTAACCAGAATAAAAGTTACAAAAAATTTCGGTGACGCAAGCATTTTTTGGCTGCATCTTTACCTTTAGCATAACTTATTTGCTTATGCTACGTGTACACCCAAAATAAGCTTTTTTTTCCAAAGTTGAAAATCACAAGAAAAGGGTAATTTTGGCTATCTTGGGGGTGGGCGCAGTCTTCTCATTTAATAATTGATTGTATTTTATTTTGAGGGGATTGGTGCACCTTGTGAGGGAATCGATTCGATGTGTAGGAGTTTTAGATAAGAGATGCGGTTCTGCACGGTTTGAACTAGTTCATTCCTCAACTCCTCAACTGGGAGCTGCAGGTTTATGTGGTTAATTCTTTCAGCCAATACATCATCTCCAATTGTGGTTTTTATCCAGTTTTGAAAATCTTTTCTCTGAAGATGAAACTTGAGGGAATCAGCATTTATACTTTCGAGTTTTTGAGCGAATGTTTCTAAACTTATGGCAGTCTCGCCTGTGTTGCTGCCCAGACCAGTGAAAAAGTGGAACCCCCTATCGAATGGCACTGTGCTCATGATTTTTATGATTTTTATTTTTGAAATAGTTTGTTCTTTTGAAGCTTCATATTTTAACATAAAAGAAATCTCATACAGAGCATAAGATTCGTCTGGTATAATTGTTTTTGTCTAGGATTTTTGGTTATCAAGCGCGCATGAAGTTCTATATGGCTTACATAAATACGGCAAACCCGTCCAAGAGCTTCTTTCACTCCCAATTCTAAGCTTCACCAAAAAAGATGCGGTGCTATCTAGCAAAATTGAATTTGAAGTAGAAAAGAAAGGAAAAACCGTTTGCAGAACTGACGCAATGATTGCAGCCATAACAATTAACAATAACGCAAAACTACACATTCAATCTAAGACACTTTGAAGCTCTTCAAGACCTCGGGCTAGAACTCTACCCGTGAATATACCCCAGTCTACACCATTTTCCAGCTGAAAGATATGATGGTCTTTTCGCCGGTTAAGCACTCAAATTTCATAATGCTGTTTTGCCGCTTGGCGTTATTTTGATTTTTCCTTTTTGAGTCGGGAATTTGATTGTGCCTGGGGGTTGTTGGATTTCTTTTTTTGGCGTTCCCATGCCTAAAGCACCTACGCTTCCCTATTTTTTGGGTTAGTTTTGTTGTTGGTTGTTTTGTTTTGAAATGTGCTGCGTTATTCAATTTTTGCAGGAAAGTTGCAATTTTGGGGGGTGGCGGGGTTAGGATGTGGCGTATTTTGAGGTTGAATTCGTTAATGCTTGATGTTTTTGGGGTGTTTTAGATTTGGGTTGTGAAGCTTTGCAACTTTATTTTTTGATTGTGTTGCGGTTAATATGTGGGGTTAAGTTGTTGCTTTTGGAGAGTTTAGCTTTGAGGTTTTAGCGTTTGATTGTTTGCTTAAATTTTTGGTTGTTTGAGTGAAAAGTGTGTATTTATGAGGCTCATAGTGCGTTCCCTGTTGGTTAGGTTTTTTTAGGGTATTGTTTAATTTGTTGGCGAATATGTGAGATTGATAATTAATGTGTGCTAAATCTTTGGATGTAAAGTTGTTTATTTCTTGCGGTTCAACTTCGATCTTGGAGAATTATCCGGCTGGGACTAAGAAAAAAGCTATTGGTTAATTTCTAAACCTTGATTTACTTTTTTGCCGTGTTTAGGCTATTTCTAACCTGACAGATTCAAGACTTATCCCAAGTTTCCAAATTACCGAGACAATTATCTCGACTTTACAACTTGTGTATTATTCACCAAAATCAATTTTTATGTCGGTTTCTTGAAGTTCAACCTGATTGCCTTTAACTATTACGGCGTTCACTTTTCCAAAAAACTTAACATATTCAATCACTTTACTTTCCGTGCACTTGGGAGATTCACCGCATATTTTTTCCAGTTCGACAACAATATCCACCGTTGATTTGTATTGCATTTCCATTTTTTCAATGCCTCTATGGATTGACTATGGGCGAGTGCTAATTTGTGCTTTGTGAATTCAGAATATAGAGTTTGGGTGAGTTTCGGGCTAAACTTTAGTTCATTGTTTCTGTTGTTTGTCCAAAGTTATTGTTTATGGGAGGTATAAATGTTGGAAGTAGTGAATAGGCGCTTGGAGTTGCTCAAGCTTGAGGGTTTGGGTTTGTCTCAGGTGGAGATTGTTAAGCAGTTAAGTCAGAAGAGGGCATGTTCAGAGCGTATAATCTATAACGATTTTGAATGTCGCCAAACTTGGCAGCCGCTTTTGCAGGGTGCTATCAACCCAAACGATGTCTTGTTGAAGGTTATTAACCGTTATGAGGCGATTTATCGTCAGGCAAGCAGAAGAGTGTTCTCATCAACCAACGAACTGGCACAACTTGCAGCGTTAAATATAATGCTTAAAGCAAATACGTTGATGTTTCAAACCGCCGCCTTACCTAAGTTGATTACCAGACTAAAAGCATTAGAGGACAAAACAAAGAGTGGGATAGCGTTTACTATAACCATCACTAAAAAGCCACAACGCATCTTGTCTTATCTCTTCAAAAAGTGAACTACAGATTTTTGCTAAAATGCAACGTTTTTCTTCACTAAACTGTTATAACACTTCCACAATTCATCAATGCATGTTGAAGAGTACCCGAATTTTTTTAGAGAATTTTTAAAGCAAGTTTCGTCTTTATTCATTTTCCAAGTCCAAATATGATTCTATATTAGAATTTAATAGTCGTATTCCGTTTCAAAGGATATTACCCGAATCGATACTAGAAATATACGTAACTACTAAAGAAGTAATTCCATAAAAACTCTTCAGGTTTTTTTGCTTGCGTTCTCTATCAGAGTTTTCCATTTATCCTGTCCTTCAATGGTTATGCCACATGCTTCCGCTGGAGTCTTACCGTTTAATGCTTCAGGTGGTCTTATGTAATCGTGGAATAGTTGATAGCCTTGAAGGATTGGTGTGTAGGTTGTTTTTAGTCCTCTCATGGTTTTTTCTCTGTCTTGAATTTCACCGTTCATTCTTTCCATCTTGCTATTGTGCATGTCACCGCTAAGTTTGATGTGTCTTACATGCTAAGTTCTAGGTCCTTTTAATGTCCAAAACTCCTTTTTGTAATCCTTTCAGAAACAGTATCCCACGACAATTAACACCGAGAAAAATCAACCTCCCGCAGGATAAAGATTTAATTGACCATCCTAGACACCGACATATTAGTCGCCTTGCTCAAAGGAAATCCCGGGGCATTCCAAAAAATAACCTTAATTGAAGAAAAAGGCGAAACTGTAGCCACCACCATAGTAACAGTTTACGAGTTACTAAAAGGAGCATATCTTTCTCATAAGTGCGAAGACAACTTAGCCAAAGTCACAGACTCAATTGCAAACATGCAAATCTTGGACGTAACCTTTAACGCCTGCGAAGAGGCTGCAAAAATTTACAAAGAGCTCAAGAAAAAAGAATCCATAGTTGGAGAATTCAATATAATAATAGATGCCATTGCGAGAGCAAACCTTGAAGATCTGGTAACTCGAGACGAACACTTCAAACTACTTATTCCCCCATCAAAACTTATCAAATGGTAAAAGCAAACCAGGGCAACATCAAAAATTTTCATTTATTCAACATATTGTTAGCATCAATGTTCAGGGGGTTGGTCCACGTTAGATCCCAATAGAGCTTGGCTTGGTTTTTAGATATTGAAGTTGCTGGAAGATTTTCAAAGGATTGAGAGAATTTTGTTGATTGCTGAAATCTTTTGTTTTGGCAACCCATATGGTTGTGAGGAACAAAGTTTGGAAGTATATTTTGGTTCAAGATTTACATCGTCCCAGACAGTATGTCGTGTTGTGAAAAGTCCATGGGGTAATTTTTAGGGGTTTTCATGGACGGAATTTGGCCTTCTAGTGAGGGAGAGTTGGCATTCAATGTCTCCGCTCACTTTTTGAAATTTCAATAATGGTGTGCATAATGTTTTTCTTAAAAAATGTTAACGTTAAAGAGGGAAGATGTATTTGGAAAAAAAATTAATAATCGAAGAATTGAATTCGAGAATAAATGAAAAATTAGATTTTTCAATTGAACTAAAAATTGAGACGCTTACAGAAGATTATGATATAATCCCAGATAAATGTCCCAAGTGTAGTCATATATTTGAGGAAATTTATTGTCGAGGCCCTGAAAAATCTCGTCAATATGGAGATTTTGACCTCATAGTTTTCAAATGCTCTTTATGTCGTGCATTTTACGCTTATTGGATAGATTGTGGCGGGTATTCGCAGAATATGGGAGATCCGGAACCCACTGAAAATCAACCTTTGAAGATTAGTGGAAAACCTGCGCTCTATGAAAAAAATGTTCTTTTTAAGAAATGCGCAGAAGAATATTCGAAAGCAATTTCAGATAAAACTGAATTAGACAAAGAAATGAACTGTTTAATTCAATCAAAACTGCAAGCGTTGACCACAGCGGGATTAAGCCTTGAAACTATAAACTTCGCCAAAAACAAAGTAACCAATTATCTAAAAAATAATAAGCCTTCAGCTAAAGGGATGCCTAAACTTGTTGCAGCAGCCATCTATGGAACAGCAAATGGGGTGACAACAGATAAAGGGTTATGGAAACATCAGGGAGAAGGCATTTCTGAGAGGCAGCTCGAAGAAATTTTCGGTGTGACCCGTAAAACAATACGCAGATTGTCCAAGCTTCTTTAATGATTTTTAGGAAAAATCAAAGTTTTTGAAAATTAGTTGAAATTAAGAATTTAATTTTTGTCTGTATTAGGTCACGTAGCTTCTGAGATTTTTTGTGTTTTTTGACATAGCTTTGGTGTTTGTTTGGAAAAATTTTGGTTAGAATTTGAATTGATTTGGAGAAAGGAGCCTCGCTCCACAATTAGATATTGTCTTACGATAATTTATCATGAATCAAATTTGTGGAAAGTAAAATCAGCAAGGTGAAAATTTTGGAAGTAGCTAAACGACGTTCAGAATTGTTAAAACTTGAAGGCTTGGGGTACTCTCAAGCAGAAATTATTAAACAATTAAGCGAAAAAAACGGTTGCTCAGAGCGAACGCTCTATAACGATTTCGAAACTCGAGCAACTTGGCAACCCAGCGTGCAATGCGTCACAAAACCAGAGGATGTACTATTCAAAATAACCAACAGATACGAACAAATCTACCGCCAAGCCAGCCTACGAATGCTCTCATCCACCAACCCCATAGTCCAACTAGGCGCCCTAAACACAATGCTAAAAGTAAATTCGATGATGTATGAAACACTCGTACTACCCGACCTTGTCTACAGATTAAAGGCTCTCGAAAAGAAGGCGGCCAATGGAGTTTTTGTGCCTTGAAAACTTCACAGCTTTGGCTGCTTCACCCAATTTTGAATAGATTGTTACTAAATGTTGGTTATGCTATCGCGTTCTGTTTTTAAAAAAATGGGCAGATGGCAAACAAAAAATGGAGAGGTAATATTTGGTTAAAAATTTCGGATTAGCTAAGAGGATTGATAATTTGTCAAAGAAAATCAATGACCCAAACCCTGAAGAGATTATCCGTATTGATTTCGAGTCTTTTTCCAACGCCGAACGGATTCTTTTCCAAAAAGTCGAAGAAATAGAAGAAGAGTTCAAAAAAACTGGAAATGAAGAAATTCTACTTAAAAATGCAGAATTACTCCTAAAACCCTCTGAAGTAATCTTAAGACGCATAACAGATCTTTACTGCTATGTTGCAACGACTTTGTTAGCGGGTGGCCAAAATAAGGAAATTGTTGATTACTTCTTTAAGCTGCATTTTTACAATTTTGAAACAGATCTATACGAATGTCTAACCCATCTGCGTACATGGACCGATAAAGACAGAGAAGAATTTCTTTCAGAGCTAAAAGAATATGGAGCACATCTGTTTCGTATTCCAAGAGGATACAATGAAGATAATTGTAAAGAGATCAGCGAGTTGAAAGATTCAAAATATTTAGCTGAAAAGAGTGCTCAAAACCAAGAAAAGGAAGGAGGTTAGGTAGTTTTTTTTATTTTTAGTTTGCAGGTAGCTAGCTAGTTAAGTCTACCATTTTCCTAATTTTTACTACGTTAACAGTGTCCAAACGCTTTTCCTTCTTGGGAGGCGGGACAAAGATGGAGGAAAATTTTGAAATGAGTAAAGAATTCAGTCAAGAACATATAATGAAAATTTGTTTAGCACCAGAACTTTGTCTAGCTGTGACTAAGTATCATGTT
Source organism: Candidatus Bathyarchaeota archaeon (assembly GCA_003164295.1). Lineage (GTDB taxonomy): Archaea > Thermoproteota > Bathyarchaeia > Bathyarchaeales > Bathycorpusculaceae > Bathycorpusculum. The sequence continues at coordinate 34,168 of PLTA01000047.1, read as the reverse complement.
CAAAAAGAAATCGGTAAAACCTATGCTGGATTGCTGCTGCTTACGAAAGCGCTTTATCAGGAAAATCTAATCTCCAAAGACGTTTATGAAAAATTTGTTTACCGTTATTCTCGCAAGCTTGTGCCAGAAGAGCAACCACAAAAATTGACAACTGAACAGAAAAAAGAAAAACAGAAACTAGACGAAAAAGCCAGATCATTCCCCGCGGTTTACAGCCAATGGAACACTCATCTTAACCCTGATTATAGGCAGTGGTAGATTAATGAAGCTAAAAAGTACCAAAACACGATTCCAGAGGCAAAAGAGTTTCTGCAAAAAGTTTGCAAATGAAGATCTATCCGGTAAAGACTTTAAAAATCTTATTCAAATGACCTCGCAATAGCAACCGAAGAAATAACAGTAGAAATAACCACAAATTCTTCAAAAAGAAACTTCTAATCTATAGCCGAAAATAAGAAACCACAAGAACAAAAAAGATCAACATTCATTTTAATTAATGAATTTAATCGATTTGACTGCAAAGGTGTGCTGGTTGATGGCTAATAAAATTATCTATTCATTTTACGCCGCTGATTATTTTCGTTTTTTCTTATATTCTACATGTAAAAAAACCGTTCTGCATAGAAAAGTGCACCCTTTTTTCTATGTCGAACTATGTTGAATCATGTTTGTAGTCTAATAGGAGCATCTAGTAGACTATGGAGGTAGGTGGTGCACACACATAAATCTGAGGAAAAATCCAAGCTGGCCCATACAATTTAATTGGTCAAGACCGTTTCTCTGCCAAGCTGAAAAGCTTTAAGGTTCAAGTTAATGTATTTTTCTTTCAGTCTGCTGGCGATGGCTTGCTGGAACGATTCCTGCTTAACTGGAATTTCTGGAAGAGCCGATAAAGCCCCCAAAAGAATAGTGTTCACAACCAGCAGGTTCCCTAATTTTTCAGCTATGCCAACGCCGTCTACCTCATGAACCTTAGCTTTTGACCTTATTATCTGCAATAATTCTTCGGTTTTTTTCTGTTTAGTTCCTGGAACTGCGCAACTAGGCGGAATATATTTCATGTTAACGATTACGTCGCCATCCCGCTTCAGCATTGGAATGGCTCTTGCAGTTTCAAGAATTTCAAAGCCAACAATCACGTCAGCTTTTCCAGTTTCAATAAGAGGAGATTCAACTTTATCGCCGATTCTTGCGTAAGCCACTATTGACCCTCCCCGCTGCGCCATTCCATGAATCTCAGCTTTCGCCACATCAAAACCGTCAAGCATGGCGGCTTCACAGTAAACGTCGCTTAAAACCACAACTCCCTGCCCACCGACACCGCTGAAAACAACATCCAAATTCATTATTCTTTTCTCCTTATAGCTTCAAAGGGACACACCGTTTCGCAAACGCCGCATCCATAGCAAAGAGTGGCATCTATCTCGGCACGTTCACCCGATAAAGAGATGGCTGGGCAACCAAAAGCTTTTACGCATACTCCACAACCTTTGCATTTTTTTGATACTTCTCTAGGTTTGCCTCTCTCATTTAAAAGCGGGCATGGTCTCTGAGAGATAATGACTGATGGACCATTGTAATCAAAAGTTTTTCCTATAGCCTCTGATGTTGCTTTAATGTCATAGGGGTCAACGACGTCCACTTTATCTATTCCCAGACCTCTCGCAACATCTTGAATCCTAACTATTTTAGCATCACTACCCATGGCGGTTTTCCCTGAACCCGGCGTAGGCTGATGCCCCGTCATCGCAACCGAGCTATTATCCATGATAATTACGCATACATTCGCCTTGTTATACACAATGTTCAGCAACCCAGGCATTCCAGCATGGAAAAAAGTGGAGTCGCCGATAACCGAGAATACTTTGTCTTTTACGCCAGCATGAAACATGCCTGCAGCCTGCGAAATCCCAGCTCCCATGCACAGAGTAGTTTGAACCGTGTTCATTGGAGGGAAAACACCCAGCGTGTAACAGCCGATGTCGCCCGTAACAATTTTATCGTTTGATTTTCCAGTTAACCTCAAAGCGCTCTCAGGACAAAGCGGAATACATTTGGGGTTCCCGTTACAGGTATCACAGATGATGGCTTTACGCGTGCCCGGATGCAACGTCACTGCGCCGTACTCGCAAATGTCACAGCCAACACATTTCTCGTTATCACAGTCAACATGCTGGTTAACCATGTTTAACGCGTAATAAAACGCCCTGTGCGGGCATCCTGGGCAAAGAGCAGGAGGTCGAGGCGGCAAATCCAAAGGCTTCTGCGATTCCGGTTTAGCAGTTAATCCTAAACTTGCAAAGGCCTCACGCAACTTGTCAGGCGTGAATTCCCCTACTCCCTCTAAATGTAACTGGCTTTTTCCACATACCTGCAGATTCAACCGCTGAATGTTTTCCTCAATGTATGTTCTTAATTCTTCAATTACAATGAGCGTCTTAACTTTCGAAGCGAACTTTGTGACTGTCTCTTCAGGAAAAGGATAAACAAAACCCAGTTTTAACCACGAAAACCTCTTCGTTTCCAGAACTGAACGTGCATAGTAGTAGCCAACGCCGCTTCCAACAATGCCTATTTCGCTTCCATTATCCTCAATTACGTTAAACTTTGAATGATTAGCAAGCTTTTTTGCTTCCCTTAACCTGCTCTCTAAAACCCTGTGCTGCCGAATAGCGTTGGAGGGCACCATTACCCATCTTGACACGTTCTTGTCAAACTCTGCTTTCCGCTTGGTCTTTTGGAACTCGCCCAGTTTCACCCTGGCCTTTGCATGCGCCACTCTAGTTGTTAGCCTCAAAATCACCGGCAAATGGAATTTTTCGCTCAATTCAAAAGCCTCCCTAGCCATATCCAAGGCTTCCTGGGGGCTACCAGCATCCAGCAAAGGCAAATTCGAGTGCACAGCGAAATACCTTGTATCTTGCTCGTTTTGGCTGCTGTGCAATGATGGATCATCACAGACAGCAATGACCATTCCGCCTTCGATTCCGGTATATGCCAAAGTCATGGCGGCATCTGCAGCGACATTTAAACCAACATGCTTCATTGAAACAATGGCTCTGACGCCCGTCATTGAAGCGCCTGCAGCAACTTCTGTAGCTACAATCTCGTTTGTGCTCCATTCAGCATAAATGCCAAAGTCTTTTGAGACTTCGGCGAGGGCTTCCAAAATTTCAGTAGCGGGCGTTCCAGGGTACGACGTCGCAACTTTAACGGTGGCTTCTACTGCTCCTCGTGCAACTGCTTCGTCACCGTTAAGCAAAGCAAAACTGCCCATCTTATCTACTGCAATCTTGGAAGTCATATATTCAGTTCCTTTACATTTTTCCACTGCGTAAGTCCAGAACTCTTTTTCTTCTTAAACAAGACAAACCGCTAAAATGTATATAAGCTATATTTCCAAAAACGTAACATACCAAAAAGCCACACACGAAAAATTAAACCTGAATTATCTTTAAAGCGCTTTACTTTCAAATAACTATGGCATTTCTTGAAATTGATTTTCACTAGCACGCGCTCTTGCTTGCTCATTGTAGACTTTTTCATTGTAGAACTTTACTAAATATGGTGTTACGAGGATGCAGAATGTAATCCAGAATGCGCCTAAAAAATATGCGCCTATAACATCGCTGAGCCAGTGTACATTAAGATAAATTCTGGTGAAGCCCACAAGTGAGATAAGTGCCACAAAAAGTGCGCTGGTCACGGCTTTCGCCGAGGTGGTTTTCCAGGTTTGCCAAGCGAAAAAGGTGAGTAAGCCCAAAAGAACCACTGTGCTAGTGACGTGACCGCTTGGAAAAGAATTCCCCGGTTCAACTACTAGTTCATTCGTTGGTCTTGGCGAATAGATGACTGTTTTGAGCACTTCAAGTATAACTGTGTTTCCGATCATTGCGCCTATGAGAAGAACAGCGTTTTTCCTCATTTTCATAAGAAACAGGGCTGCGCCAATTACGAGCGACAGTATAAGCAACGGTGTTGTGTCGAAGCCATCTGCAACCAGCTTGGCCACTATTGTAAAGGCATTTGTGTGGATTGTTGCAGCCCACGAATTAACCTCATTATTTATACCAGTAAAGTTTACCCTAAAGAAAGCAATCAACAAGAAGCCTATTAGGCAAACTAACAAAATTACGATTGTTGCCTGCTTTTTCTTGATTTCCATATTCCACGAAACTCTTCAAACCGTAATTAACTTTTTGATGTGAGATGTTTGGCATAGTCACGGCTAACCAGAAGTAAGGTCACAAAAAAATTGTTGGCGATGCAAAGCGTGTCTGAGAAAGATAGGGAAGAGTTTCTTTCGGATTTAAAGCAAAATGGAGCGCCCTTTTTTCGGATTCCAAGAGGCTTCAACGAATATAATGATAAGTGTGTTGGCGGTTGAATAATTCAAAAGATTTGGATAAGCAAGAGCAAAAAGAAAAATAAAAACTAAACGAAAAAGCCAGATCATTTCTAGCAGCTTTTAGTCAATGGAATGATCATCTTGGCCCGAAATGGCGACAGTGGTGGATTGATGAAGCTAAAAAATATCAAGATACAATGCCTGAGGCAAAGGAATTTCTGCGAAAAATGCAGAAGAGCTAACTATTCGAAGTAAGAGGATTTTATTGTTCTCAAAGGTAAGCTTGCAACCATTTTTTGATACATATGCATCCCTGCAATTCACCAGTGTGTGTTGGGAATTTGTCGAGAAAAACCGAGTTTTCCAATTCTTTTTTCGAATGGCTTTTGTACTCGCAAGATGGATGGTCTTAAAGTGGTTGACGTGTTAGCTCTTTCATCTTGTCAAAATGGGTGTCGTTAAGATTATGCAATCTGCTTTTATGGCTTTCGCTGTAGTGGCGTGAAGGGCATCTCTTGGCGCTAAATTGTATTCATCGATGATTTTTAAAGCAGTCAAGCATTTGATTTTCGCGCTCTCAGATTTAATTTGCTAAATCTATAAAATAGCAAAACGCTAATTAACTAATTTGTCAAAATAATAAAGTAGTAGCTCTCATTTGAGGTAATCGTTAATATGAACATCGAATCGGCGCTTACAAGATATGTTGATTACTCAAACAAAATAGAATTAATTAAAAGAGACGTTGCTTTACGAGAAGGGAATTTCATCAATGCGATAATAGGTCCAAGACGCTCTGGCAAAACATCTTTGATGCTGCTATACATGAAAAGTCTTGACGTTGAGAAAGGCAACAAAGTATTCATCAACTGTGAAGACATAGATTTTGTAGGAATAACAGTAAACGATCTTAGCGCACTGGAAGAAGCCATATACCGAATCTACAAACCAGATATGGCGAAAGACATTTACTTCTTCATCGATGAAGTGCAGACTTTTCCTGAATGGTCCAGATGGCTAAGAACTCTATTTGACGAACGAAGATACAAGATCTTTATAACAGGCTCAACCTCAGACTTATCACTAGACAAATTGCCCTCAGAACTACGTGGCAGGGCTGTTAACACTTTGGTTCTGCCTTTTTCATTCAGGGAATACTTGAGAATAAAGAGAATAGCGCCAGAGGAATACATGAAAATAGACGAGACCAGCAAAGTCGTGGGAGCGCTGTCAGAATTCCTTGATTTCGGTGGTTATCCTGAAATAACAAAAACTGAAGACACGGTTTTGAAGCATACATTGCTCTCCGAGTTATACGCTACTGTAATACAGCGGGACCTCATAGAGAAATATGGCATAAGAAAAACCGCTGTTTTCAAAGCCTTTGTGAATTCCCTCTTCGGTTCAGCATGCAGAAACGTATCCATACCTAGCATTATCAGTTGGTTCGAAATGCAGGGAACAAAAATAAGTAGCGTAACCGCACTCAACTACCTGAATAATGCACAGTCTGCATTCCTTTTCTTTTTGATATACCCATACTCTAGAAAAATAAAAGAAAGAACCACCAAACCAAAGCTCTATGTTTCAGACTCTGGAATACTAGGGCTTTTTGACACAGGCAAAGGAAAAAAAATAGAAAACACCGTACTTGTGGAACTCATTAGAAGAAAAGAAAACATTTACTACTATAAGGCTAAGTCAGCTGATGTAGATTTTGTGCTGACTAAGGAAAACGTTCCATTTGAACTCATTCAAGTCAGCTACAGCATAAACGACCCAGAAACATATTCGAGAGAAACTAATTCTCTTCTAGAAGCAAGCGAGAAGTTAAACTGCGATAGCCTCACCATAGTTACTTTCAATGAAGAAAGAAATATCGAACGAAACGGAAAAAACATTAGAGTTCTACCCGCATGGAAATGGTTAAAATAGCTTAAGCTAACAGATTATTCGCATTGCATATGGTAATTTTCATATGTTTGGGCACCATAGGATTCACCAACGAGGGTTGAGAACTTGCAGAGAAAAACGCTATTTTCTAATTGATTTTGCATCGCTTAGAATAAAGATGTATCGGCCAGGAATAATCAGCTATGTTTCATCTTGGTGCCTAGTCAGGTTTAGTTGCTCGTTATCTCCATTTTTTTGGGAGAATGATAACGGCACAAAGAAGAAAAAAAATAATGAATGTTTCGTAATCTTTGTTTGCTAGGTATCATTATTCTATGGTGGAGCATTAATGGAGCTATTTTTGTTAATACGATTTTCTCTTTGTTGCGTTTCGTTCGTTGTGTTTTGGGTTGCTTCTTTGATTTGGGGTTTGAAACCTTTGCAGGCTGTCCGTCTTTAGTTTAATTAATATGTGCTTTCCAGTAGCCATCTAACTATCGGTTTATATGTGATTACTCCTGTAATTCCAAACCATTCGTGCATTTCCTCTTTGGCTTCACGCAACGTGAGTATTGTCAATTTTTTGCATCCATCGCTCTTTTAATTTAAAAGCTGGAGTAGGATTGCTTTTTTTAACTTTGTTGTTGGCCCGGTTAGTTGTGAAGTAAAGTTGCAATTTTGGAGGGTGGGTTGAGTTGGAGGTGGCTAGGTTTATTTTTTGAATTGGTGCTGCTCAAAGAATTTGGGTTTTCCATTTCTGAGATTATGAAATTATCCAATTTTTGTAAACCAACAATTAATTATTCGAGAGCTGATCTGTTTGAGAGTTAGACTTAGTCGTTGAGTTTGTGCTAAATAACGGTTTAACGGTTTTTCTATATTTTTGTCAACTTAACCCTAACGCTTCTTTAGTTAAAAAAACTGTTTCTCCACTCTGCGTTGAACTCCTGATTAATCCAAGCTCCTTGGCTTTTGCTTGTACAATGGACTCAATCTCCCGCCAAGGTTTTCCTATCTCGTTAACTAAAGTATTGGGATATACAACTTTTTTCTCTCGACTAATTTTAGATAAAGCATCCTCTATCTTTTTTTCCAAGTAATCAAAGTTCCAGAGGGCGTACATGCCATCTATGCGTTTTATAATTTTTATTTCTTCCAAAAAAGAGGTTACTCTGTAGAAGGTTTTTGGATTCACGGTTGCTTGTTTGCAAATATCTGCTCTGGTTTGAGGTTGTTTTTTCATAAGGGTTATTATGATTTTTGCGTCAGAGCTTAATTTTCTTTTTCTAAACGAGCCAGATTCAGGTTTTCTTCCGGGAGTTTTGCTCATTGATCGTGTAACCTCCAAGGTCAAAGTTGAGATTTCGATGATGTTGTTTTCTCAATTTTGGGGGATATAGTTTGAGTATTTTCTTAGATACTTAGTGTTTACGGTGAATCAGGAAATGAACAAAGTTGAGCAAACAAGGACATGTTAGGTATGTGGGTTACAGGAAATCTGAAAAAACCAAATATCCTGAGGCAAAAATATCATGGAAGTAATTACTAGAAGATTAGAATTGTTAAAGCTTGAAGGCTTAGGCTTTTCTCAAGCTGAGATAGTGAATCAACTAAGTCAGAGGGCGGAGTGTTCAAAGCGCGCGATTTACTTGGATTTTGAAAGTCGGTCACTTTGGCAGCCTATCTTGCAAAGTGTTATGAAATATGATGATGTTCTGATGAAGGTTGTTAACCGTTATGAACAGATTTACCGTCAAGCAAGCATTTGCCTGTTAACCGGCGAGAGCGATTGGACAAAGATTGGCGCCCTAAACACCATGCTCAAAGCCAACACGATGCTGTTTCAAACAGCTGTTTTGCCTGAGGTTATAAGGCGTTTACAGGCTTTGGAAACAAAAGCCAAGCGCGGAGTGTTTGTGCCATGAAGACATCTGCGTTAAGCAAGCGGGTTGATGATTTGTCAATGAAAATTGTGGACGAACCCAAAGAGCACATAGCAAGATTTGATGATAGCTCTTTTACGGATGCTGAAAAGTTGCTTTTCCGTAAGATTGAGGAATTGCAGGAACAATACGGCGCTCGCCTAAACCCAGAAGTGTTGGAAGCAAATAAGGATTTGATCTTCAAGGCTCATGAAATCCTCTTGCATTATGCTGTAGACACATTTAGGTTTACGCTGCTTTGTTTCTTTGGCAATCCTGAAAGTCAACGTGACAAGAACCTTTTCACTCTTTTTTTCTACAATTTCCTGCTTGATGTACGTGAGTGTCTAAAAGAAGCGCAAAAGCACCCTGAAAGCGAAGACGATTTTATCCGTCTTATGCAAAAATATGATCTGTTTGGCAAGCTTTCACGTATTGGGGGAAACGCTGATGCCGCTAAGTCAGGGGTGGAAAATCAGGAGTATGATTTAGAAAAAACCGAATATAGTGAGGATGACGACAATGAGCACTACGACAGAGTTTAAAATTAAAGTTCCGCCCGCTGAGCTTATCGATATAGATTTGCTCAAGACGGATAAATGTAACCCCAATAAACTTAGCCCCAGAAAGTTTGAAGCCTTAAAGAAGAGCATTCAACGGTTTGGATTTGTTGTTCCCGTTATCGCAAATAAGGATTTAGTTGTGGCTGACGGTGAGCATAGGATCTTGGCAGCTAAAGCGCTTGGGCTAAAACAGGTAACCGTTGTTAGGTTGCCTATTTCAGAAGTGGATAGGCGCTTGATTCGGCAGGTTATGAATAAGCTGCGTGGCGAACACGATTTGTTCTTGGATGCAGAAGAATATTACAGGATTATATGTGAGGATCAAAGGGATTCGTTGAAATCTTTGTTGATTGAAACTAATTTACGCATTGATAATTTGCTGAAGCTTCGAGAACCTGCAAGTTTTAGCGATGATGATTTGAGGCAACTTGCGAGTGGGTTTGAGTCTAAAGTTGAAAACAACACCCTTGACCTAGCGGTTAAGCGCTCTGGAGGCGACTTGTTGACGTTGAAGTGCAACATAGAGTTTTCTACTAAGGCTGAAGTTACAGAGAGAACTTTGGCTGTTTGCGAAGCGTTTGGGCTTGGAGTAGATGAGACTAAACGGTTTGTGGTTTACGACAATTTTAGCCTTGACTTTAGACAAGGGGACTTGATTTATGTTACTGGGGATTCTGGAGGCGGCAAATCTTCGCTTCTGAGGGCTTTTAAGAATTTCTTCGGTGAAGAAGCGATGGAGCTTAACGATTTTCAAGTTAATTCGGATGAGACGCTTGTTGAAGGGGTCGGCAAAGACGTTAAGGAAGCTATTGAAATTTTGAGTTTATGCGGGCTTAATGATGCTTTTCTGTTTCTGCGTAAGTATAAGGAGCTCAGTGATGGCCAAAAATACCGGTATAAACTTGCAAAATTAGTTAATTGTAGAGAAAAAAATGTTTGGTTGGTGGATGAGTTTTGCGCTTCGCTTGACCGCGTCATGGCTAAGGTAGTTGCTTATTCTTTTCAGAAGTTAGCGCGAAAGCTTGGCAAAACAGTGGTTGTGGCCAGTGCGCATGAGGATTTGCTGGATGATTTTCAGCCTGATATTACTGTTAGGAAAGGTTTTGAAGGTGAAGTTACAGTTGATAGGCGTGATTTTGAGCTTAAGCCCTGCAGCCTGCTTGGTGCAATGTGTTTGGAAGAGGGTGGCTTTGAGGATTATGAGAAGTTAAAACGCTTCCATTATAGAAGTACCAATGAAAAAGAGAAAAACCGTCTTAGAATGCGCAACTGCTTCAAACTCGTTTACGGCAACAGTTTAATCGGTGTTATTGTTTATTCCAATTCCTATTTGAATTTAAAACCCAGAAACATGGTTTTCGGGGAGCGTTACCTGTTTACTCCAGGTGATTTGCACAGAGCCAGATTAATTAATGATGAAATCGCAAGGATAAGCCGAGTTATTATTCACCCCAAGTTCCGCGGGGTCGGCTTGGGCGAGTTCTTGGTAGAGCAGACTTTGCCTTTAGCTAACGCCAAAGTGGTTGAGGTTTTAGCAGTGATGGCTAAGTATAACCCTTTTTTTGAGAGGGCGGGAATGGTTAAAGTTGACTACAAAAAAGAGGAGACCGCAATCGATAAAAAAATCAGTGCCTTCTTGAAAGAGCGACAGTTTGATTTCCGCTTTGCCAAGTCAAAGACTTACTGCCGCGATTATTTCAGTCACCTAAATGCAGATGACAAACAAACTTTGTCAGGCTATCTTAAAGAATTCATTGAACAACCGTTCATTAAAGTTAAAACAGTAACCCCTGAAGTATTAACCAAGACGCTTCATTCAAATGGCAACTACCTCTACTGGATAAACTCGACCAGCCTCAAGCCAACAACCCTTCAGCCTGAGCCAATCCCACTTGAGTGATCGCAATCAGCCTTGGAAGCCAGACAAGTAGGGGATTGAAAGTAACTTTGCTATTTACGTATAATCATGGACAAAATAGGCGAACAGCTAGCAGAAAAGTCAGGGTGACCTATAACCATGCAGAGTATTGACCCCCAAAATCGTTACGCTAAAGTAGCTGTGATGGAACTGTTCGAAGACAGATACGGACGTGCAAAAAGGAAACCATACTATGTCGCTCAGATTAAAACGCTTCTGGAAACAAATTTTTCTGATGATGTAGTTTATCAAGCAATCATGCAGCTGGTGGGAGAACATAGGTTGTCCAAGACTACCGCAGATACAAAATACGCGCAAAAGATTGTTTTCCTCTACAATACAAAATTTGATAACCCTACGTTCAAGCACTCATGTGATATGCATGTTAAATCAACCTGCAAACTCATCGACAAGTACTCGAATCCAGATGTCTCCAAACAATATGGAGAATACTTAGAGAGCTTAGTTAAGGCAGAATTACAAAAACAGGGGTTTACAATCGTTGGAGTCCACACAAACAAATACAAAAACAAAAAATACAGTAAGAGCAATAACAATCTTGATTTTATTGCAGAACACCGTTCAGGCAGGTTAACCATAGGCGTGGAAGTGAAAAACACCATTTCCATGGTAGACAAAAAAGAAGTAGATATCAAGGTACAAATGTGCGATTTCTTGGGAATTACACCTGTATTTGCAACTCGTTGGCTAGAACCATACACTAAGCTTATCGATGACAAAGGAGGTTTTTCATGGACCTTCAAAACCCAACTATACCCACCATACGTTAACGCTCTAACAAAAACTCTTAGCAAAAGATTACATTTACCCGTAAACGTAGAAACGAAACTACCGCCAGAATCAGTACAGCTCTTCCACAACTGGGTTAAAAAACAAACAACCTAAAAAATCAAAAACCAAATTAACGAAAAGCTAAACCTGAATTATTTTTAGAGCGCTATTACTAACATAGTCACGACTAACAAGAATAAAGTAACAAAAAAATGTCGGCGATGCAAACGTTTTTTGCGTACGCCCTTAGAATCGAGGTTGGAAAATTAGAGCGGTTTTGTTAATCGCCTTTTAGTTTAGCATTTAGGTGCTGATTTTTAAGGCTTGAGTTTTTGCCTGATATTCGCGTAGGATGGCGGCTGTTGCAAAAAACTATGGTTAATGCTTGTTAAACTGAGTAAGCTGTGGGGTTATGGGTGTTGACTGTATTCTCCCAACGGAGTATAGTGCAGGATTTATCTTACTATAAGAGCTTTTTATGCCGTACTATTTTCATTATAACTTTTAGGTGTGTTTTTCATTTGAATGTTAGGATTGATTCTTGGTCGTTTCGAATTTCTCATGCACCGCTTTGGTGCGGGCTAAGCTATTATTTCAATTATTCTGATGACAATGGTTATTAAAAATAGTGTGCCGATAGTGAAAGCTGCGTTCCGTAATTTTTTCTTGTTTATAGTGAGGTTTGTTAGGCCGTAATGGGGCGATGCAAGTTCAGCCGTGATGAAAAGAACGATGGTGGCTACGGCAAGCAGTAAGATAAGGTCTGAGAAGGTTAAAGGCGGAAGCTGAATAGTTTATCCCTCAAGCATTTCATATTCTATCTGGGTGGTTTTGGTTTCTTGGTTGCGAGTTTCGTTTTGGATAGTTACCGGTTTGCCTGTAGATTTGGCTAAGGCGCAGGCGATTGCACTGCTCAAAAAGCAGCCGACTTGCTTATGGGTTTTTGGTTGGGAATCAGTTTGCCTGCAAATTTCGTCGAGTACGCTGCCGGTTATTTCCACAGTGACTGTGTTACCTTGGATTTGGATTTCTGCTTTTTCCGCGAGTTCCATGCCTTCGACGAGTATTTTTGGAAGTTTAGTTTGAATTTGGTTGAGATCAGTTTTTGTGAATGAAAAGCCCAGCTCCTCTTCGAAGAGACGTGAAAGAGCCCATCCGGGCGGAGTGACGTAAATGAGCGCGCCAGTTTTTTCGTTTGAGAGTAGTTTTTCATTTGTCTCTTCAGGTTGTGGTAGCGGGGTTTTGGATGTTTTAGGGATGAATATAAGGCTGGACTCGGTATTCTTGAGGTTTTTGGGAGGCAAGTAGACACCTTTCTCGGATAAGTTCAGTTCAGAGATTAGTCGTTCGATGTTGGCTGAGGTCGCTTCGGCGGAAGCGTTCAGCAATGTTAAGGGCACATGTTTGGAAGGGGTTACATATAGGAGTATGACTCCCCAGAAGATAATTGCCACACCAAGTAATGCTAAATACGTTGAACTATAAAACGCGGAAGTCGCCACTATCACGACGCCTAGCGATAGCATGGTGAAAATGATTATGCGACTAAAATTCTTTCGTTTTGGTTCGGGCATTCTCAGATCACTCTTGATTAGAGTTCTTTTACTGCTTGCTCAAGATAATAAGATTTATCCAAAAATCGAACACCACCCCGATCTAATGTTTGGTTTTTGCTCATTTCTTTTTCTCGTCGCTCCTCAACATTTATTTTACGGGAAAAGCAGGTTGCGTCAAAGAACTTTTTGTTTGATCCGTGATTCAGTGTTTTTCCTGGGCTGGGCGATCCAGTTTTGTTAGTTGTTCTCGGAGCATTGCCACCGTGGCAAAAACAACTGTTAAAGCTATCAGGCTCAAGGTTATAGGCGTCAACCGTATCCCCCATGGTGTATAGTTCAATATTAAACCAACTGTGGGCACAATCACTATGCTCATTCCGAAACTTAGTGCAACACGTTCTATTGTGTCCATGTTCTCTGACGATGTCTTGAAGGGCCCTTTACCTGGATACACGGCGTCTATGAACGTGAAGCCAGGCAAAAACAGAACGAAAATGATGCTGAGTGTCGAGCGCAGGTAGACTAAGGGGTAAGCGGTGTTGGGTATAGTGAACAAGATTATTGCAGTGACTATGATAAAGGCGATTGTTATCCAGTACCACGTTGCTTGTTTTGAAACAACATATCCTTTTGCGGATGCGGGTGTTGGAGGTTCGTGCCTGGTGAAGTGTAGGCGATCTTCTTTTTCCAGTTCAACAAGTAGGTTGGTTGTTTGTTTTGGCGGTATAGCATACTGTTCTTGCATTAGGGCGAATAACTGTTTTGCGGTTTCGGGTTTTTCTTTCTTGACTGTTTGGATGATAATGTCTTTGATTTGATCTTTTGTAGTCTGGCTTGATTTTTTTGTCACTTCGGTTGACCCTCCACGTTTATTTTTTAGCTTTGATGATTATGGAGATCATTCTGTTAATAGGAACAAAATGTCCTGATCAGGACTGCGGTTCGGAGTATTTTTTGTTTATTGTTAGGGTTTGTAGGGCCGTAATAAAGTGAGTTTCGCCGTTATAAGAGGATTAGGGTCGAATTTAGTGATTCGTGGTTTTAGGCTTCAGCAACTTTATATTATTGTGTCATAAGTCATACTATAACATACATGTGATGAGGGCGTTGGGTGATCAGTGATTGAAATTGCGTTTTACGCGCTTGCTCGCGATTATCCTCTTTGTGATGATAATTTTCAGCTCTGAATTTTTGATAGCTGGCAGTTCAGCTGTTGCCAGTTTATCTGTGAGCATGCTCATACCCTCAGCTGGGACGATTAGCCCCAGTTTGCCTTCGAACTACGATTTTGTTTTTAAAATCAACGGTTCAGGCGGGTACGAGGCAATTAGTTCCAATGGTAGCGTAGTCTACTCAAGCACAAACGCCTCTTTCGTCTTCAATTACGTGATGGCGTCTGGGCAAACTTTTTTCGTTGAACCAGGCAACTATTACTTGACCGCGCCTATTCTGCTTCATTCTAACGTCACTTTTGTTGGGTCAGGTATAGACACCACCAATTTTGATGTAGCTGCAGACATGTCATATTACACTGGAATCGACTGGGTTAGCGGAGTATTTGATAATGACGCCAGCTCTAACTCAAACATCACCCTTGATGGATTCACAATAAATGGAAACAGTCCAACTTATATGGCTACAGGAATATGGCTTGAAAATGTAAACTATTTCACCTTAGACAATGTCAAAGTCAACGGCACATACGCCGAAGCTCTCATAGTAAACCAAGAGTACAATCCCACTTACAATAACACTAATTACGTTATAAATAACGTTCAAACTTACGGTTGCGGATTAGTAGGTGGAGACGACACAAGTGATAGTCTTGCGTTTCATTGCGTAACCGACTTTTCCATAACTAACATATTTGTTAATGTGACGGGTTCAAGCGGCATTATAGTTACCAATCAAAATCAAAACGCTCCTGAAGATCAAGGAGAAAACTGTTCCAACGGGTTGATAGCCAATTGCAGCGTTTACAGCAGCCAAGCAACAAATGACTTCACATTGAATTATTGCCAAAATCTAACATTGGAAAACCTCTATGCGTACGGAGCATACAACCATAATTATGATATAGAGTCTTCTTCAAATGTTTCTATTCAAAATATTACGAGTAACAACTCGGGAGATCACGGTATTCATATTAGCGGCTGCCAAGGTATAATGGCGTATAGTTTGGTCTCGTATAACAGTGGACAAATAACGCCAGGAGACGGTGTAGGAATTTTTATTCAAGACAGCTCAAACTGCACATTTAACAATAGCCAAAGCAACTCTAACTTGCTTATGGGTTGGCTAATAACCACTATAACAGTGGGTTGCTCCAATATAAACCTCGTAAATTGCACAGGTATTAATAATGTTGCAAACGATGGACTTGCTCTGTATAGCTACTTCAGCGAGATAACTGTTAACGAGACCTTTATTAATGGTGGCAACTTTTCAGGAAATGGTGCTTATGGTATCGAGATAACGAATACCGTAATGAATACCCAGATTATGGATGTAAATTACGGAGCTGGTAATACCAAACAGAATATATTAAATGATGGAACAAATACATTAATAACCTAAAACGCGAAAACACATAGGTGAAAGTATGCCGATTAAGAAATTTGAGCCGCCACATTATTAACCTTTTAAAAAGAGCCCTCTTTTCATAGAATATTATAAAGGTTGACCGTAAAATACTCTTTCAAACCAGAGATAAACGGGACCCTAAGAAAACGTCAATGCACACGCGACTTTATATTAGACGAAACATTAAATCCAAATACTCAATTTTCAATCGTTTTCTTGAAGGATATGCAGATAACGATTAGCGATCATTTTGTTTAATCCGTTCGCCCAATGCTCATAAGTAATAGTATCATTTCTGAAGTATCGTCTAAGTCATTCAGGACTAAAGATTCAGGGAATATAACGTGAATCGCGGGCTGCGCCAACTTTCCCCAAGGAGCTTATGAACTCAACCGTTTTGTCATTTTTTCAATAGGACTAAAATTCGTCTCATTTGGACAGTTCCCATTCAGAGTTCTCATTTTAAATCATGGACTAAACAAGAAATATGACTTCTAAACATTTTTAAACCATTCAAGGAAAGCGCACGCGCGCTTCTTGTAATTGTTTTTGTCTGGTAAGAGCGTGCAGCTATGGGGGTGATTGCTTGACGGCGTAAATAACATTGTTTCCATCATCGTAAATTTTATTCAAATCTGCCTGTTTGTTCACAGAATCAAAAAAATTAGGTTGTGGCGGCATAATTGCCACCCCAAAGTTGCCGAGTAGTGTGTTAGTAGTTACAGAGTTGGGAATGATTATGGTCGTTGCGTCCGAATTCAGATTAGTTCCATTTTCCAATGCCTCGAATTGAGTAGCGTCAAGAGCAATAACGCTAATTTGATCAGACTTTCCGCTCAGGACTACTTGGTAAAACGCTTGTGCCTGTAAACTAGTTGATTGGGCTGCTAGTATTGTATTGTTGGAGTTTAAAGCAATGAAGTTTAGAGAAGATTCGTTTATTCCAAATGTCTGATTTTTATATGAATTCTGATTATCTGCAACGTACACGTAAACGGCTAAGAATGAACTCAATAACAATGCGAATACAATAAGGCTTGGCAAAATAAACTTGAAGAGCCTCAAAACTCTTTTTCTGTGATTTCCAAAATAACTAGCTATTGACAGGATAACCATTATTGACGGAATAGAGAAGTACCAGTAAATATCTCCAATGTCAATGTAACTTAAGAGTAAGTAAACAAAAGCCCAAGCTATCCCGATTGCAATAAAGCCTAAAAATACATATGGGTATTTTTTCAATCGTTCGGTGATATAAGTGAACAAGTCATTGTTGGATCTCCTTAGCTTCTTTGGGGCAAAATGAACAGCAGCAAGTGACAAATAAACTAGCAGAGGAAGAATTGAAAAAGAAATTTCCACTAGTGAATTAAGCCTCATTATGGGCCATATTGAATTTCCTGCGTAGGCAGAAAGATAACCAGAATTTCCGCCACTTGCGAGTGTAGAAGATAGATAATGTGCATACCCAAGAAGGAAGTTGATACCAGTGCCAAATCCACCCCAACTTAAGTATTGATAAACTATGAAATCAAGCCCGAGGAAAATTCCCAAATACGACAAAGCAAGGTAAAATAACGAAGGTCTAATTCTCTTCGAAATTTTGAGTTTCAGGTTTAGTATGTATATTGCCGCCGGAATAAAAGTGAAGAGCATAATCATTAGCTCACTGTGATAGTAAGTCAAAGCACCAGCCGAAAATATTGTGAAGAGAATAAGTGTAGTCTTTCTATCATTCAGAGGCATTATTGTCATAACGAGAATGTAGAAAAAAATCAACGTTCTGCCTAATGAAAGGTACGTCATATTCAAAGTAGTGGTTGGAAAACTTGAAAAGAAATATAAAACAAGAAAAATAGGGAGTATTTTGCTTCCGAAAACTCGCTTAGTCAAAGCGTAAACGATAATCGACATAAGCAGAGCATTCAACGGCAAAAGCTCTAAGTTTGAAATGCTTATTCCTGAGAAAGTGGATGTTATGGAGATAAGAATCGGACTGAATAATCGAACAGATAAAGAATTAACCCCCTCTTGCCACCCCCCTGCAATGATGTCTTTAAATGGATTAATAGTGATGTGACCACTTTGATTTATGACCTGAGCTAGTGATGCTCCCGAAAAAGTAAAAGGATCAATATATTCTGACGTGCAATACACGAGCAGAGGGATAGCTATCAACGCCGCAGATACAAGGATATAGATTGTATTGTTAGATTTCATGATTATGACCGGGCAAAGTTTTTTCGTACTTCAAAATTCATTTAGCACGCGCTCTGGTGAGCACGGCAAATGTTATTATTTGATTTGTTCTTTCGATGAGGCGGGCATTTGTGGCACAGTTCCCTCTGAGCACATTCTTTGATTCATTAATTATTCAATAGTTGATTTAAGCAAGATCTTTTGAAGTTTCCATTAAATTTGCTCATTCGCAAGGCATGTTGTCTGGGAACTATTTATTGGGGACAGTTATCTTTTCCAAGAACTCTTTAAGTAAGTGAAAGATATAAAATTAGCAGAAGAACTTATTTCTATTTTGTGTGCTCCTAAGTATTGTTTTCGAATACCAATAGTCCTTGTTCTTCCTTTCTTTTTGCTAGAAAAGAAATGAATTGAACAGATTTTTGATGGATTTTGAAATTGACTTTTCGTTTCGACGAAATTCCAGAAAAGGAACCACATAGGGAAAGGCAACTTGTTCGTTATTGCGATATTAAGCAGTTCCTTAAGTAAGACGATACTGGAAATCTGGACTGGCGAAAACGCTGGCGGGATGTTGTAAAGTGCCGCGCGCCACGCTGCTTCCTAAGGTTTTTTGTTTTGAACAGTTTAGTATTTGATCAATATTTTATTACTCACCTGAAGCAGCATGCATGTAAATTTTTTCGAGCCTATCAACAATTGACTTCCAATTATATTTAGACACAACCAATTGTCTTCCATTGTTCCCGAGTCTATTTGCAAAAGAAGGATCAGATAACAGTTTTCTTAGCGAAATCTTCATGCTGATGGGGTCATTGTCAACCAAAAGACCATTGTATCCATCTTTAATTATGTAAGGTATCCCACCTACTCTTGATGCAATGACCGGTTTGCCAAGAGACATAAATTCTAAGCATGTTAAAGGAAATGCTTCTTGTGTTGAAAGAACAAGGCCGATTGAAGATGCGGAGAGAAGCATAATCTTACGCTGCCCCACTATTTTTCCGGTAAACACAACAGATTCATTTAGCCCCAAACTATCAACCAAATGTTTTAGTCTCGATAAGTAGGCATCTCGATAAGAATCAGGACCGATGATCACAATTTTCGCCTCGGGAAAATCAGGTCTTAACTCCTTGAATGCTCTTAATAGAGGAACTAACGCGGATGCTTTCTTTTCACTTAAAACACCAATGAAACTAATTAGTTTTCCTTCAAGACCGTATTCCTTGACAATATTTTCAGTAGGCAAAGGAAATAAGTAATCGTCTAAATTGATTCCGTTTGGAACGACTTCTATTCTATGCCTATGGACACCTATGTTCAAGAAAATATTGGCCTGATATTCTGTTAGAGCTACGCATTTTGAAGCTATCAAGGAGTCAAGCCTCCAAACAATCGGATCATAAAATTTCAGCACTAACCTACTTAGCGGGTATGTGGCTTGCCAAGAACCATGAGAAGTCAGGATGAGAGGAATCTTACGCAGTCTTGCTACCAGAGCTGCTGCGTCGGTAGAGTACACGGAATAGCCATGAGCATGAAATACATCTGCAGGTATTTTTAGAAGCGTGCTTAATAGGGACGAAGACACTTCATATCCTTTTATTTTAACATCAGCTTTAAATCGGATAACCTCAAAGTTTTCCAGAATAGCCTTCTGGCTTGTCTCAGCTGGGCATCCTTCCACAGAATCCATAGTTAGTACCGTAACTTC
Source organism: Candidatus Bathyarchaeota archaeon (assembly GCA_003164295.1). GTDB lineage: Archaea > Thermoproteota > Bathyarchaeia > Bathyarchaeales > Bathycorpusculaceae > Bathycorpusculum. Next base: position 14,677 of record PLTA01000047.1, on the reverse strand, counting down.
GTGACCTCTTCGAGCCAATTCTTTAGATATTTCATAAACAACCGTCTCTGTTCCTCCAACCGATGGAGGAAATCGCCAAACTATCTGTACTATCCTAAGACGCTCATGGCTAAATTTACTCATTTAAGATCAAATCCATTCTTTTGACATGGGAAACATTCTGCACACAATACCCTGCCATTGTGTTGATTCAATAAGAGCGCCCAAGGAAGCTACAACCATAAGGATAAGCCAGACAGTCCGCCTAGGAAGCCGATGGACATATTGAGTCATTAATCGTAGAGACTGGACCAAATTCCGAGCGAGAGAGAACGGTACTGTTGGTTAGGGAAAGATGAACTTGAGAGAGATTTACGATATCGAAACGTAGCAGAATCCTTATTATCCGTCATGGTTGTCGCGGTTCCCAGATCCATCAGCGCCCCTGAAAAGAACCATTTTTTCGAAAACAACTTAAACCCCTCACGGATTAAGCATACACTCCAAAATTACTGATAATACTTATTCTTTATCACTACTTATTGCATCGAAATATGAGCCTATAACTCTATCAGAGACTTTGGTCCAAGTATAGTTTTCGTTTATCATTTCACTTGCATTCTTAGACAGGATCTTTCTTATCTCAGGATTCTCTAATAGAAGTATTATCGCTCGAGCAAGGGCTTGCGGGTCTTTTTTTGGAACCAGCAAACCTGTTTTGCCTGATCTTACTACCTCTGAAATGCCACGAACATCAGTCGCCACAACAGCGTCCTTGCAGGCCATTGCTTCAAGAATAACCGTAGAAAGCCCTTCGACATGGGATGGAAGAACAAATATCGATGCACGCAAATAATCATTTAACACTTCATCATGAGGATGAAAACCTTTAACCAGAACATTCTTCGAAAGGTTTAGCTCCGCGATAGTTCTAGTCAAATTGTAAAGCATAGGACCCTTCCCAACTATAACAAGTCGCGCATTCGGGACTCTTGTTGTAACGATTTTCATGCTTTTTATCAAATCGAGCAAACCTTTCCCATATTCAAGGCTTCCTACATACAAAATCATGAATACATCCTTCACAATGGAAGAAGACCGAGCGGCTTCAAGAAATCGGTCGCAAACTCCATTTCCGAAAACTCTTATTCGCTCATGTTTAACATGATAATACCGATCAATGTCAAGTTTCACACCTGACGATACTGCACTCACGATACGCGAAGACTTGATTAATGTTTTTTCTATTCGATAATCAAACACACCGAGGCCCTTTCTGAGAACATTGTGAAAATTCACCATGTCGGCCGAGTAAGAATCGGCAAAATGAGGCGAGTGAAAGGTCGTTACAATAGGCAAACGCGTCGATACTGCGGGAACCAAAGGCATATGGAGATGTACTAAGTCAAATTCCTTTTCGTATGCTTTCAATAATTGGTTGACGAAAAATCCATTTATGTCGACGTGAAACGGATACGCCATTAGAAATGGAATTTTCATAACCCGTATAGATTTATACTCAAAAGTTTTTCTTTTCAAAGCTCCGCGTGTTATTATCGTAACATTGTGACCGCGCTCTAACAATTCAGTTGAAAGATTAAAAACATAGTTACCTATTCCCTCTTCAGGGGGAAAAGGAGTCGAAATAAGCATTGCTATGTTCAAGAAGATTCACCTAAGTTTAATGTAAGCAAGGAGTATATTTGGTCGAAAATAGTCACGTAATGAATAGGAGCATGAACGCGCCACGCGAATTATCTTTTTTTCAGTTTTTTATTGTTAAGCGGTTAACTCAAATCGCATTTATCTATCCACTTTTCAAACCAGATGCCGAATATAAAGAGACGAATTTTGTAAAGACCGTACAACTTGTTATTCTTAATTAGAACCCGTTCATTGAGAAACTTCGACAATTCTGGGTCGATCTCATTCAAACGATCGGCAATTTGTTTCAAGAACTTTGCATATCTTTCATCCAATATCCAATCTTGCAACGGGGGTACGAATCCCCTCTTGCTCCGATGTCGTATCACATCTGGGACAATACCTTTCGTCAGCTTCTTCAAAAGCTTTTTGGACTCGAATAAGTCAACTTGCAGTTCTGTTGGTATTCGCTGAGAGAATTCTACGAATCGGTAATCCAGAAAAGGGCTTCGAACTTCTAAACCATAAGCCATTGAAGCTCTGTCCACCTTTTCAAGGAAATTATCAGATAAAGTATTAAACATCAGATCGTACAACCGTAGAACGTCAGCAAAATTGTTTGCACCATAATCAACGCAAATTTTCAATTTGTCTTTTGTCCATTCCTTGTAAATATTAGGAAGGAATAAGTCAGTCTCTAAAGCATTAGCAAAGAAAAATGTTGGATCGCAAAGTGACAACTGAAAAGCTTCTTTTAACAGATATAAAGAAACATATCCATTAAGGTTTTCATCTGCAGGGATTTTTGCTAAAAGAATCCTTAAGAATCGCGGGATTTTTCGAATCATGTGCATCCTGTACCCCATCACATATAATGGATATCCGCCGAAAATCTCGTCGCCACCATCGCCGCTTAGAGCCACAGTTACATATTCACGAGTCATCTTGCAAAGTGTTAAGGTGGGAAATCCTGAGTAATCAGAGAGTGGTTCATCAAAAATATAGGCATATGTATCAATTATTTTTTCAAAATCATCTTGCACAAAATAACTATGATGATGCTTGCTATGAAAATAATCTTTAGCGATATTGATAAATGGTGTTTCGTCATATTTCCCTTCGAAGCCAATAGAGAAAGTATGAAGATTCTTGACATCTGTAAATTCACTCATCATGCCAACTGTCGTAGTCGAATCTAGACCCCCGCTTAAGAATGCACCAATCGGCACGTCAGCAATCATCCGAAGTCTAACTGCATCCTTCAGAAGTTCCCTGCCTTCTTCAATTAGTTTTTTGGGATTGCGCTCGGGGTCGTATTTTGGAATTTTGTAATAGTACCATTTTTCGGTCTTTTTAGTTTTGAGATCAAAAATTAGGTTCTGTCGAGCTTCAAGTTTGTATACATTGTTGTAAATGGTATATGGAGATGGAATGTAACCCAACGTAAAGTAAAGATTCAATGCGTCTACGTTAATGTTTTCTTTTTTGTTCAAGGACAGGTTATCGTGAGTTAATATTCCTTTTAATTCTGAACTGAAAATAAATTTGTCTTTAACAAGAAAATAATGGAAGGGTTTAACTCCTAATCTATCTCGTGAACAGAAAAGAACCATTTTGCTGGGATCATAAATTACAAATGCCCACATACCGTTAAAACGATTAACACATTCAAAGCCCCACTCTAAATAGCTTGCCAGTATGACCTCAGTGTCTGTTCTTGAATTAAACGTGTATCCTTTGCTTTCCAATTCTTTTCTTATAGTCTCAAAATTATAGATTTCCCCGTTAAAAACAATTGTCGCTGATTTGCCATTTCGCTCAAAGACCATTGGCTGCTTCCCTGCTTTACTTAAATCGATTATGGCAAGCCTGACATGTCCCAGGGTTACGTTTTCATCGACAAAAATACCTTCATCATCCGGTCCCCTATGTTTTATTGCCTTATTCATGACTTCCGCTTGATGTCTATCGGCGAAATTAAACCCGTTAATACCACACATCTGATAACTTCCTTCAATCACGACAAGATGCAATAGACTACTTTCAATTTAGTAATGACATGATAATTTACCTAAAGAAATTCGAAGGATTTCATTATAAACTTGTTGAAATCCTAAGTTAATCTAAATAGCAATAATAAAAAAAAATATGCAGCAACATATGTTTACATTTCTTTCAAATTTACCAGGCTTATCCTCGTTGGGGTTTCCAACTTCGCTTGCTTGGAGTAAATAATCCAATAATTAGACTCATTTCTCTGTACAAGTAACCAAAAACTGCTATTCTAACAACTGGTATCAGCAGCAGGAGTAATAATAGCAATAAAAATGGAAACTGCATAATTATAAAAGGAAGCAAAATAAGGATCATTAATGTGAGTAATGGCGAGATCACATAATTAAATAACGAAAAAGGATATATTATTTTTCCAAAATATCCAAATCGACCTAAGACGCTGATATTCTGAAGTATTCTCCGGGTTAAGCCCCTGCCACGACGTATTTCTTGCTTCGCTCTGACAAGAGCTGAAGTGCTGATATATTCACTCACTAAAGCATTTGGTTCATATATTGCTCGATAGCCCAACCGTCTTACTCTATAAGCTATGTTAGTATCGTCAGCGTTTGTGCTTTCATCAATTTTAAACCGTTGAACTAATCCGCCTCTGATAGCCATAAGTGGTCCGTTAAAAACTGAGCAAGAATCAAGATTAGATTCTGCTTTCCGCCATAATTCAGATAGCCTTCGGTACAACCCCTCTTCTTTCTGCATTGCGTTGTTTTGTCCACGTGTAGTTATTTTGCCCGTTACCGCCCCTACAGATGGATCATTAAAATTTGAAATTAATTCACAAATTGAGTTTTCTTGTAGCAACGCATCAGCATCAGTGATAACTATAACATCTGCCTGAATTTTGCTAAATACCCAGTTAAGGGCTTTTGATTTTCCCCTGCCAGCTGGATTTTTCCAAACAACAAAATTTTTCAGGTTATGATTCTGACGGTATTCTTCAGCCAACTTGAAAGTATTGTCAGTACTGCCGTCGTCTAAAACATATACATTTGATTCATTATTGAATGAAAGAGCAATAAAAGAATTATTGAGTTTTTCGATAATTACTCGTTCTTCATTGTGGCAAGGTATTATGAGAGCAATCCTGAAAGAAACAGTTTTAACTTTTGAAATACCAGAAGCACGTTTAGACGCCCAGACGGCAAAAACGTTAAACAAAGTAAACATTGCCACTTGAATAGAAATAAGAATTGCAAAAATTTCTAAGACAAGTTCCAAAAAAACTTCACCATTAGTTTATCAGACACGGATCCAAATTAGTTCATAAGCGGTTATGCTTGGGATAGTAAAAATAGAGACTTATGAATTTCCCGTAAGATTCAGTTGCAAGTCAACAAAACGATTATCAAACTGGGTTAAACTAGATTGAATGTTGTATCTCCACAATTCAAAGAATAGTTGGTATGTGAATGTGGTGCTGTTTGAATCCCAAATGGCGCTTTTATCTACGTTAAAGGTGTCACCGTTTATTTGCAGAGTGTTGATTTGTGAATTGTTTCCTGTGATTGAAGCATTCGAAACTGAAAAAGTTAGGAGACTTTCCCAATTCAGGCCATTTTGAATGGAAAACCTATATTCATACAAGGGCGGAAGAGAACTTGGCGTCCCAAGAGCATTATTTGGTAGTGAATCAGTCTCATTGCCAAGCTTCAGATACAAAACATAGTATGCTGAAGTCCCCAACTGGTTTCCTACACCGACATAAATAGAGTAGTTCTGACCGACCACAATGTTAGAGGGGTAATTCCCAGCCACCTGATTTGGCCCCAAAAGATAAAGATCAGAAAACTGCGCTCCACCAGGAAGACGGGGGATGGCACCGGCAATTGCGGGAGTTGCAATGAGCAAAACGCCAATTAAGCCTACTGCAACGAAAATAAGTTTGTAACTTTCAAGCTTCATAGGTTAATCACTTCAGGTTTTGCTTCAGATAAACTCTGCTTTTAAAGTGCACTGAATCTAATCATGAAAAAAAGATGCTGATAAATCTATTTTTCCTTTAAGAGTTTGAGGAATGTTTCGCGACTTATTCCAGCTTCTCTTATTATGGCTCTGATTAATCCAGGTTTAATGTCTTTTCCAGGATGCATAGGTATAACTATTCTAGTTTTCTTCTCATTTATCAGAATAACGTGTGAGCCTTTTTGACGGATAACTTTAAAACCTTGGCTTCCCAGAATTTTAATTAACTGATTGGGAATCTACAGGCGGAATTTTAGGCAAGAACTTTCACTTTTTGTATGCCCACGACTTTTTCCTTCAGTAAATCTTTCTTTTCCGCCACAGTTAAGGTTTCCAAGTAAAGATCTATCGTTTCTTTGGCGTTCTCCATAACCTCAGCCAACGTGTCACCTTGTGTATGGCATCCAGGTAGAGCAGGCACTGTGGCCACGTAACCGCCTGTTTCGTCTTCGAGAAGCACCACATCGAAGTCATGCATATACAATCTGCCAACATGCTGATGTGATTAGGGCAGATATAAAAATTCTGATAAAAACTCGGTAACTTTGGTAACTTTCACTACCATACAGTAACAATTATTAACAGCAGCTTTTAAAGCTCATCCAACAAACCAACACCCATTAACCCCCTGAAAACAAAAACGAGTTTGTAACCTTCAAGCTTCATTGGCTGTTCACCTCAGGTTTTGCTTGGGACAGATTGTTAGTGTAACGTCGCTTGAACCAGCGCCAAACCAGAAACAAAGCCAAAACAAACACGATAGAACCAATTACGGTAAATGCTATGGTGGACCAAAAAGCGTTTTGACCCGAGACGGTGGCGGTTTGTTTGGCGTTTTGAGCAGCAACTGTGACTTGTTGTGCGATTGGTAAGACGCTGTCTGCTTGGGCTGCGGCTGTGTTGGAGTCTCCACTTCGGTACGAATTTTCTGCCCCAGCCAAGATGCCTGATGCATTATTTAATTGAGCAATTAGGTCTGTAACGTTTGCGCCTGCTTTTTCAGCATCCAAAACAGCGCTAAAGGCATTGGAAACTGCGAGGTTAGCTGCCTGCAATGTTGAAGGAGTTTGATCTGTTTGAGCAAAAACGTCACGCTCACTGAAAAAGCATGAACCAAACGACAAGAAAAACAACATTGCGAGAGCGAAAAGTTTGTAGCAATTTTTTATTTTTGTTGCCTCCAAATCAAGCGTTACTTAACATTAGCACACATTATCAACGCTTTCCAAAAGAACTTTCGACAGCAATACCCATTAATGCTGAAAAAATTCCTTACTCTATGCATGTCAATTCTTTGAGAAACTCTATTTCCTTCTTGGCGCTTTATTAGTCTTCACGACTCAGAAAACCATCAATGATATATCAGATGGTTACGACAATTGTCGCCGGGTCCTTTTCGGAAACCATAACAGTGTAATCGTTTTCGTCCAAGTGATAAAAACCGTATATCTTTGTTCCCAATTTGATCACGACTTTATCCTCTCCAGCGGCAACGGCAACGCGGGTTTTTGCCAAAGCAGTAGCCTCTAGGTTTTTGAGAGGTTTAGCTGTTATAACGAAGTGATCTACAGCAACTGCGTAAAGAATCATACTTGCAGGTAATTTTACCCCTTCTGTAACTTTTGAATCTATTTCTATGGTTCGGGTTTCAAGTTTCTGCATAGCTTACACCTCATAATGGTTCTGCATGAACTCTTACTAAGATTAGCTCCACTAAGTTATCAACTTTCCTTTCTCTAACCCATAAGTCGGCTTTCATTGGTTGTCCCCCTCGCTTTTGAAACCGCATACTAAACAAAAGCAACTGGTCAGGTATCCTTTCAAAATTTTCAAGACCATACTGAAATTTCAAGAAAAACGAAATTCCATATTCATCAAGCCCGTCTTTCTCATGCCTCAACACCCACTGCTTTTCAACCTTTTTAGGAATGCGCACCATAATAACTGGCAAATCACTTTCCCTCATTACAAGCTCCTCCGAAAAGAACTCTTAACAAACCGAACCGTTGGACCTGAAAAACTGCTTTCCAAGCCAAGAATCCGCATTTAATATGTTGTTTCTAGCATTATGCGTTTAAAAATTTCGGCAGCATGCTTAACTTTAAGCTTCTTTTCCCCTACACGTTCTCGATAGTTAATGGGAACTTCCATTATGCTAAAGCCGAGCCGCTCTACATGGTGATTAAGTTCAACTTCAACATCAAAGCCTTTTGATTTAACTTTCCAATTTCTAAGAATCTCAGAACGCACCACTCGCAGCCCTGTTAACGGATCTTTTAATGGGACACCGTTTAGCATGTTATGTGTGAAGGCTATGAGTCGGTTGCCTAAGTAAAACACATCATGCAGTGCGTTGGGGTCTACGTGACCGTTGAATCGGTTACCGCAGACCATACCCACATCAGGGTTCTCATCTAAAAGCCGCATCATTTCAGGAACGTATTCAGCTGGATAGGTATAATCTGCGTCGGTAATTACTACATAATCTGACTTGAAATCTGAGCACTCCATTGCTTTAGCCAGTGCGTCCCCCTTGCCTTTGCCGTCTTGAAAAGCAATCTCAGCGCCCAAGTTCTTTGCGACTTCAACTGTTCGGTCGATGCTGTTGCCGTCAACTACCAAAACATGCGAATCCCCAAGCGTACTCATTAGTTCAGTAATGGTTAGGCCTATTCCTTCTTCTTCATTTAACGCAGCTATGATAACTTGCGTTGAAGATATTCCCTGCATTTCTCCCCTTCCCTCTCCTGTAAATTCTGTATTAACAATTACTAATTATAAAAACTTTATTATTTAAACTGATATGGAAAAACCCGAAAAATATCTATAATTCAAAAACATTTACCTGATTTCAATTAATAGTCTATTGACTCCGAACTGTTTTTATAAAAGACTGAGTTAACCGCTCTCGTTCACTAATTAGATCTTCAACCAGTTTTTGGGCTCGATTAAAGCGCTTCTCAAAATTAGTGTACGACTTTAGGAATTCTTGGCCGCTCTCAGTTAACTTATATTTTGTGCCTTCAACTTGGATAAAGCCTGAGTCAATGGCAACTGCAAGGTATTTCTCTAAGAGGCTAAAATTCAAATTTGCATGGTACATGATTCGAGTTTTACATGCGCCGGAGCTTGAAGCAGCCGTTAAGATAGCTGCGATAATGCTTATGCGATCACGATTCTTACCCAAAAAATCACCATGCTGGAAAAATAAATCAGAAGTTAGGGGTCATCAACTAAAATTTGTAAGTCGAAGACTATCAAATCTCCTCCTGACGGAAGCAGACATGAAAAAAAACCCCCCTAACTAAACATCAAATTCGCTGCTTCCCCTCACCCACGATAATATTCTTCGTTGTAGCTTCTTTTAAGTTTTTAGCTTGTATCGAATTATTAGAAAACAAAGCTAAANNAAAATAATGCTTAATCCACAAAATCCACTCATAACATCACGTGTCTTCCTAAATCATTAAAGAACTTAAAGCAAAACACAAAACAATCAAGAAAACAGCAACAAACCGTACCCGCTTTCTACTTGAATTTAATTTTGAAACCACACCCTTTCCCCTGCCCTTAACTCAGGCAAGCAAAAAAAACGCATATAACCCATATTTCCAAAAAAGTAACATAACACAACCTACGCAGAAAGCACACCATCATCAAGGACTGGACTCCTAAAAACATCAAATTGAAAAACTTGACAACTTACAACAGCCATAAAATAACATGCTTAAAAAGTAATATATATTCAGAAACCTTATTTGCAGCTCCCCATTTTCACCTTTACAAGTTGCACTTAAATAGAAAAATTAAAAATTAAGGAAGTTTTAAACTGTATTTTCTTGGGCACATGGCGTGGGCTTATGTTTGGGCTATGCTAGCCTGGGCTCTCATACCTGGCGTAAAACGCAAAGGAAAGCTTATTGTGCCAGCCATTTTGTTGCTGGGCATTTTGCCTGATGGCGACCTCCTTCTCGGCAACCTTGGCGCGGTACATCGCACTTTCACGCACTCCTTTTTCTTCTGGATAATCATATTTGTGCCCCTCTTCATTATTTTCCGATTAAAATCAGTTCCCTACTTTGTAGCTGTGGTGCAACACTTTGCCTTCGGAGACTTATTGATGGGCAAGGTCATGATATTTTGGCCGTTCAGCTCGGCACAGGTAGGCTTGGGGTTTGCCATGCCCTCCCTCATAGATGTAACCCTAGAATTAACCGGTTTAATATTAGCCCTTGCAATCATTATCTACAGTAAAGACCTCAAACGGCTTTTTTCAGTCGACAAAAACAATATTCTTATGCTTCTTCCTTTGCTTGCGATTGTAACATCGGCTCTGTTTTTTGCCCGCCACTGGTCATCCATAAACTCGTTAATCTCATACATTCTATCGAGCAATTTGCTAATAGCTCTCGCCATAGGACACATCATTCTACTTACATTCATAACTATCTCTGCAATCCAAGGACTAAGAGCCCTGCGACCCAAAACAAACAGCACCACACAAAAAAACGACCCAAAAAAGTTTAACCCAAAGAACACGCTCTAAGCCAAAAAAAGATTTCACAAATTTTATCTTTCACTAGTCAGATAACAACCGAGCAAAACCCAAATTAAACCCACAACAACAAGAAGTTGGTAACCTTAAAACTTCATTGGTTATTTACCTCAGGTTTTGCTCCAGATCACTTTTTTCGGTCTGCTCTCCTCTAACATAAGAACCGAAAAGCTCAATCGAGTCTACTGAAAAATTCTTTTTAAGAACTGGATTTAAAGTCTTTAGCCGACGTTTTATTTCTTCTATCGACTTCATTTTCAAATAACCTTACAAGAAATCAATATAAAGACTTTTGCGGCAAAAAATTTTTTCTTGAACCAAAAACTAAATTGAGAAAGGTTAAACCTAAATTATTTTAAAGCGTTATTAAGGACATTGTTACGGCCAATCCGAGTAAATTACAAAAAATCGTCGTTGATGTAGGAGTTTTTATGGGCGAAAAAGAAACAAACAGCCAAAAAAGCGGCAATTCGAAATCAATTAGGGGTAGACAAGCGAAATAAAAACTGAAATTAAGCGAAAGAACCGTTTTTGGAGAATTTATGTGAGTCTGGCAATGTTAATGCAGGTTATGCGATTTAAAATAATTCATGCTTCTACCAAGTTTCCAATTTGAGACTTTTGATTCTATTGAAGTGGGATTTATTTCGGGTTATGAGTACTAAATCGTTTTCTATAGCTATTCCAGCTATCATTGCATCCCGGTAATCTATTGTTTCTCCTTTTACCGCTAGTTTTGCAGATATTTCTGCAGCTCTTTGCGAAGACGCAGAGTCCAAAGAAATCACGTCTAACCGATTAAGCAGCTTTGAAGCTTCGTGCACATTCTCGACCGATCTTTCCGATTTATGGGCGCCAAAGAAGATTTCAAAAACGTTAATTGCTGTTGTAGCTCCTTTACCGCCTTCATCTATCTCGGTTACCTTGTTATATGCTTCTTTTTTGCCTCTCAAAATTGCTATGAGCAGGTCAGTATCTAGGCACTTCATTTGCAAGTCGCTCCTGGGTCAAATGCCATCCTTGAGAGATTTCATTTAGAATAGTTTTTTCTTCGTCAGCGGTCATTTTCCAAGCGCCAAAGCAGTCTGATAACTTACCTGACTTTTTTGTTATACGCAAAATTGTTTCTGTGAAGCTTTCTTGATTCTTTTTCTCCCACAATAAAGCCTCATAAGCTTCTTTTGTAATCGAAATAGTCTTGGTAGTCATAATCTATGTATGTGTATGTGTACACAGATAAAGTTTTTCTCATAATTAGAAAACAAAAAAACTCAGAAATTACTTATGTTTTTAATATGTTCTAACGCATTCTAATCAACTTTGTTGAACCGGTAAGATTTGGGTGAATGTTCTTTAATGTGATAACGGCAAAGTAGCTTTGTCATTGCCATCTCGGAGGTTAAATTATTAGGAAAAAGAAAGCGTTGTTTGCTACATTTGGATTATACACTTTTCTTCTTTGGCTCTATGTTGTTGCAAGAATAGTTATCGATCAAGTTCCACTAAACAGTCTGTTCTTTAATGATTTACCGGTTTTCAATTTCATTGTTCTTGGAATATTTGCTTTTATTTTAAGCATGATATTCATGTTTCTGTTTCTAATTGAGAAGTAGAATCAGTAAACGAAGATGCAAAGGGGAGTCTGTAAACTCTTGAGGGAAACCTCCCATGTAAACCTTCGAGACATATTTTATGAACTAATCAAATTCATTGTTGTACTATGCCATATACAGACCGAAAAGAATGCAAAAGTTGGTTAGATAATTCGGAGCCATCAGGCTTAGAAGGAAGCAAAGAAATAGAAAATCTGTAATACTGCTCGATATAATATTCTGGCGAGCGGCAGCAAGCAGTGAAACTCTTTGCAAATACATTGACTTTCACATCAGTATAGCCTTGTGCGCTAATAAAAGCAACTAATTCTTCAACATTCATACCAGTTTAACCTCTCAAAGCATCTTTCTTCTATTGTTAGGTTACCCTTATAACATTTATTTCATCCAGGGAATACTCAAGATAATGATAATTGTTTTTCTTTTGAGGTTGATACAAATTGAGTTACAATAGTTGAAGTGGTCAAGATAGGATAATCAGATTAGAAGGGCAAACGAGTTCAAGATAGACGAAGAGATTGGCTAAACACATTGATTCAAAATTGAAAGCACCAACGGTTAAAGATGTTGACGAGTAGCTACGCCGCCTAACCTTAATTTTATAAATGTTGACGCAAACAAAAATCTCGTTGATCGTAATAAAAATGGCACATTTCAGGATGAACCATTTTCTTTCCTCAAAAGCTTACAGTTACGGCAATCAGTCGGGTTAAATTTTTAGAAGTCTTTATTGGCGAACTATTTTAAGCTGAAGATTTATTTTGCTTGCCACTTTCAGAACTTGTTCCGTCAAGAACTCCCTCGCCGATGCTATAGTTTGCTTATGTTTGTTTACTGCATGATTTTCTATGGCAACGCTCATAGCTTTCACGTCGGGAACCACTAAAATTTCTGAGCCGCATGTGCATCTGATGGTGGGCATATTTTTTTTGTTGCTGCGGTTTTGGTTAGAATTGAAGCTAATTTTTTGTGTTATTTTTTGTCCTACCTATTTTCTTTAGACCAATATAGAGTAAATGGTTTGTGTTTAATTGCATCGAATATAACTTATTGTGGTAGGCATGACACAGTCACACATACATTGCGTTTTACTAATAATGATGTTCATTTATGAAGTTTTTAATTCATTTTAATATTGATATATTAATTTTATTAATAAAAAGCATAATTGCTTGAATTAAACAACGGCGAAAAACAAAAACCTTATACCGCCCTGCCGCATAACATGTAGAGATATACAATCAAGGGGGAGAAAAGGAGAATGAAAATGAGAAGGTCAAAATTAGAAACTTATATTGATATCCTAAACGTGTTAGCACAAAAAAGACCATTGAAGCTTACACACATCATGTACAAAGCCAACGTCAACTGCAGCCAACTCAGTGAAGATTTAAACTTTCTAATTAAGCAAAATCTTGTCCAAGAAATAAAACTTGAAAAGAGCCGTGTAGTTTTCGCAATCACACCACACGGCATAACGGTGCTCAAATACTTCCATCAACCCACACAAGTATTACCAATCACAGAAGAAACCAGCAAACCGCTACCCACCCAAAAAACACTAACATGACCCTGCTAACAATAATATCGTAACTCAAAGTCTAACGCGATTTTTCGCAAGCCTCCAAGGCAAAGACCTATCTCAAAAAAGATAGTTCAATCGAAATTTATTTTAGATTTTTTATAGGTTCTGAAGTGAACACGATTTGATTAAAACACATAAACCGCCAAATCCAAAATACTCAAACCCTTCACTAAAAACCAGAAAAATAAAACTCCATAACAATAATTGGGAAGCACACTAAATTTCTGATTCATCAGCAGCATAACTCAAAACTTGAGCAATCAAATCGAGCTCAATTCTGTTAACCTCAGCATCAGTAGCACCTCGATTTTTATGCACCAAAACATGTTTGTCTACAGCTTCACTCATAACCTTCAAATCAGGTAAGACAAAAATCTCAAATCCACATTCACATTTAATGACCGGTAAACCTTCAGTAGAATAATGTTTATGACCATTTGACATCTAAACTCTATCCTTGAAATCTAATCAGTCGTATCTTCCTAAAAAGCGAAGTTCCAAAAACAGAAATATAACCAGAATAAAAACATTTCAACCCAAAACAAAAAAATCAGAACGCCAAAACAAACTTTTCCCACGTTCCTGCAAACGAAATATTGAAACCATCCTCTTCACCCTGCCTTCCCCTTTAATTCAGGCAAGCCAAAAAAAGCAAATAAGCATATTTCTAAGAGCGCAATATATAGAAAAAACAAGCCAATCGACTCTATGACAGAAGTGATTGAAATCTGCGGGTTCAAAGCCTAACGATTGAAAAATTGCCCAAAATCTTGGCCAAGGATAATGTTTTGTCTCATATAAAGAAAAAAAATGGGGAAAAATGTGTTTGGGGGGTCAAAGCACGTTTTGGCTCGGACATGTAAGGGTCTTAATTTTGGGCTAAGTAGCCTCCGTGTCCTGCCAATGTTGACTCAACCAAACTTTTCCTTTTTAAGAGGGATATTCTTCCCGTTAAATTGTATCTATATCTTTCGATAAAGGGTTTTTTGACGGTTTTTTTGTACTTCGAAGTCTAAGAAAATTTATTACTCAAAAAAACGACGTCAGTTAGACAAGTGACACTAACCTGTGATATCAATTTTACGTTTTTGGGAATGATCGTTGCGAAAACAAGGATGTAATTTTAATGTTTGCTGCCTGCAAGGCTCGATTTTTTCGTTTCTTTTAGAATTTTTAAAAAAACTATCTTCGAATGTCAATCGAAACGTTGGAAACTTGTAGAAGCTTTTAACTAGCTGCGCTAAACACATTTATGTCCGGTTGCAA
>PLTA01000058.1 GCA_003164295.1 Candidatus Bathyarchaeota archaeon | reverse complement strand
GGCCTAGACAGGCTAGAATGAAGCCTACCATGGGTAGACCTCTACAGCGTCTCCACCAGCTAAGCATGTTAGCAGGTTCGAGAGCTCTGCCAGGCTGAGCTACCTCCCGACAAAGTCCATAAGGATAAGAGCAAAGAATTTATGTTTTTTGGCACTTTGGCTTTTCTCTGGTCATACTAAACATTTTAATCTAATAGTAGGAATGGTTTAGTTGGATTTTGAAGAAAAAAGAGGCATAGATTATGGCAAAAACCATCGGCATAGTAACTTCGGGCGGCGATGCACCGGGCATGAACGCGGCTATTCGAGCTGTTACAAGGGTAAGCCACGCGAAAGGATTCCAAGTTATAGGTTTTGAAAGGGGATGGGATGGATTATTAACTAATTCATTTCGAAGACTAACGCCTCGTAGTGTCGGCGGAATTATTCAGTTGGGCGGTACAATACTTCATACGCTTCGATGTCCAGGTTTTGAAGAGAAAGGCGCTATCGAGAAAGGTGCGGAAACATTGTCAACACATGGAGTAGATAGTTTAGTTGTTATCGGCGGCGATGGCTCTTTCAGAGGGGCTTTAGAGCTGAGCAGAAAAAGCAGCGCTTTAATGATTGGGATACCTGCAACAATTGACAATGATGTTTATGGTACAGATGAAACAATTGGTTTTGATACTGCAGTAAATACTGCCGTTGGCACAATCGACAAAATTAGGGATACAGCAATTTCCCATGAAAGAATATTTCTTGTTGAGGTCATGGGACGGAAAAGAGGGTTCCTAGCGTTGGAAGTAGGAATCTGTGTTGGTGCAGAAGTGATTTTGATTCCAGAGAAACCCATGAGCCTTGCAGATATTGTTAGGTTGATGGAGGAGAGCGCTAAAAAAGGCAAAAGAGCAGGCATAATCGTTGCTGCAGAAGGCTGCGGTAACACCAGTAAGCTTGCTTTGGAAATGCAGCAGCAAACCGAATCTGAAGTGAGGCTTTCAATTCTTGGGTATGCGCAGCGCGGTGGTGGCCCAACTGCACGTAGCAGGCTTCTGGCTAGTTTATTTGCCGAGAAAGCTGTAGATTTAATATGTCAGGGAAAAGGCAGTATGGCTGTTGGACTACAGAAGGGTGAAATCACTGGTTATGACCTTGATAAGGCGGCTAAAGATAAGAAGCCGATAGACTTAAGGTTGCTACAAGTTGCGGACATGCTTGCAACATAATTGTCTCTATTTATTTTTTTGATGTTCTCGCTGAAATTTTTTTTCTTTGCCATTTAAGTATCTTTTTTTATAACTACCCTTAAGATATTATGTATTAACGATTCATAATTTTTTTAATCTTAATGTATTGTACTTAATGTTAGCTGTGATTAGCGTTGTCTGAGTTATTCTCTTCAGTATTGGATATTGGAGCACTTTACCACGATCTTTTATTTTCATATCAAAGAGCACAAAGACTTTATCACGGTCAAAGAGGCAGCAACTATGTTCTTCAGTCTACTCTAAACTTCTTGTCACGAATTGAAGAACAGGGAAGAATAGATATTTCAAATAGCCAAAATTTTGAAGAAGCAATATCTAAATTTGCCGATTTTCTAAAAAAAGGCAAAATAATAAAGTCTCTTACATTAGACCAACTTGACCAAGATCAATACACGATTAGGGTTGAGGGCTGTATTTTTGCTGGAAAAGTTCACAAAATGGTAAATACTAAGGATGTGACTTGCCCATATGCAATGGTTGCAATGTCACTGTTCAATAAATTCAAAGGGAAGCCAGCGATTGAAAGAGAATCAACATATTTTGAAGATGGAACTCAAACAATCATAGAAACGTCTCAATTTTAACAACGTTGTCTCCGGAAAAGTCAAAGTGGACAAGTAATTCTTGCTTCATTCTAAATCAGTGACTCATAGATTTTGCTGGTTTGTTCAGCCACTTTTCGCCAAGTAAAATATTCTAGCACCCTTTTTCGGCCGTTTTCACCCCAATTTCTAGCCTCCTCCGGATCACGCAACACCTCATTAATGCCCCACGCTATATCTGCAGCATCTTCACCGTTAACATGTACACCACACTGATCAGGACCCCCATTAACCACTTGCTCTTTAAAACCCACCACACCTCTTGCCCCCACAACCACAGGTTTCTCCATAGCCATAGCCTCTAAACTTACAATGCCAAATGGTTCATAAATGGATGGAAAAACGCAGACGTCTGAAGCAGCGTAATGAAGAATTCGTTCTTGCTCATCCACGAAGTCAAAGCGGTAAACAATTTTATCTCTAATTTTTAGACGCTCAGCTGTCTCTTCTATGTCGCGTTGCTCTTCGCCTTTACCTAAAATAACGAGCTTAGTATTTGGGTTCTCTTTAAGAATCATAGGCATTGCTTGCAAAAGATTTCGTACGCCTTTAACCCAAGCAAGTCTTCCCACGAAAAGCAACATGTTCCACCCGTCAGGTATGTCATATTTCCTTCTGATAGCAGCGACATCTTCTTTCTCCACGTTATGCGGGTCATATCTTTCGGGGTCCACACCATTCCAGACCACGCTGGTTTTTGACGGAGCCCATCCATGCTTAGTTAGGTCTTCCTGCATGGCATAACTTACAGTTATTACTTTGTCTGCGTTTTGAGCCATAGCCCGCTCTAAATGGGAAACAACTTCGGAACCTTGTCCGCCGCTTCTGCCCCACTCTGTGCTGTGGGTGTGGAAAACAACGGGTATTTTGGTCTCGTTCTTAATTATCAAACCAGAAATACTGCTGAGCCAGTCGTGGACGCAAACGACGTCAAAATTGTATTTTTGTTTTCGGATTAAATCGTTGATGAATTTAGTGGAGCTTAGGATGTTGTAGATGAAGATGTCGTTGAAGAGTTTGATGTTTGTTCCCCATTTTTTTAAGTCGTCGACCACAAAAAACGGCCAGATGTTGCTTGCATCTGCTATTAATGGTCTATGTACTTCCACGCCGCGAAGGATTTCTCTTGTTTGTAAACCACTATTGTTAAGCGTGAATACGGAAACATCATGTCCTATTTCGACATATTCATGGGTAATGTATTCTGCGTAGGTACCTAAGCCACCTACTAGTTGAGGTGGATATTCATAAACGAAGAACCCTATTCTCAAGACTATCACCTAAAACTAATCTAAAATATTACTCGTATGCTATTTATACTTTAAAATTTCACAAGCTAAGGGTTCCGTTAATTGTATAAGCGATATTTTTCCTTTTAAAAATCGATTATTAATTCTGGTGATAAAATGGACTTAATTCTTTTGCAGAGATTATTTTGCGCTTTTGTATAGAGGCACTTTTTTTAACAATTTTAAAACAATTGTAATAAATAAATTAATGCACCAGTAACAAGTGCAATAATCCAAATGATGAAGGTGGGCATCATATATTTTCGGAATCGTAAGCATTGCATTTTTGAGGGAGAAAACGCCACCCATGTGACAACATACGCAAATCCTGTGACTTCAGCGGCTACGCCTAAGCATATGTGTAGCCAAGTGTCCAAAGCTGGAAATGAGGAAAGCGATAAAATGGCGCTAAATCTAGCGGTAAATGAGGGAATCATAATCATAAAAACCAAGATTGTTTGAACTATTAGTGCCTGTATTGTTAGGTAACCATGTCTTTTGAAATTTTCCACGTTTTTTAAATTACGAACAAGAGGTATACCTAAGATAAGCAAAAATAAGCTTGTAAATGAAAGCATCAGGGTAAGGCTACCTAATAGGTCAAATTGCATAGAATTCACTAGTTAGCCATTAAGTAAGCATTCTTAGCGCTTCTTTTAAGTTTTAAGCAAAAATAAATCTCAACGGATTGATTGCCCTTTGTTTACGTTCTGTTAATGAAATAAAGGAGACCAGAACCGCTGACCCCAAATTAAGGAGAAGGAAGAAGGGGAAATGCTAAACCCCTTGAGTAAGTATGTGGGTGTCAGCTGATTCTGAGCGGGTAAACCTTGAACCGCCATTACCAAAGTAATGATTTTCATCGGCATAACAGTTTGTATGTCATTTTAGAAAATACATTATCTATTAATGCATGAAATCCGTAAAAAGAAACGTCAATTCAACCAAGACCCAAAAAATGTTTTATAATTCATTAAAATAAACATTTGTAGTGAAGAATTTGAAATCGGCACTGATAGTTTATTATTCTAGTACAGGAAATACTGAAAAAGTCGCCTTTGCAATCAAAGAGGGGTTGGAGCATACAAGGTTTAAGGTTGATTTGAAAAAACCTCAAGAAGCCACTGAAATCGACATTTTCAGTTATGATTTAGTTTGCGTCGGTTCCCTTCAATTCAGTGGCAACCTGCCAAACCAATGGCTGACTTTTTAAACGCAAAACTGAATCTTTATCGAAGTCAAGGAAAAATTAAACCCTCCGCTCCCAAAGTGGAAGGCAAAAACGCGTTAATCTTCTGCACCTATTCAGGGCCTCATACGGGCATAGATGAGGCGACTCCAGCGGGAAAAACGATGCGTCAATATTTTGAGCATTTTGGCTTTAACGTAGTCGCTGAATGGTATATGGTGGGCGAGTTTCATGATAGAGAAGACTTAAGCACTCTTGGCAAGCTTGGCGACATTAGGGGTAAGCCAACTATGCAAGAATTGGCGAAAATTAAAAAAGAAGCACAGCAAATAGGAAAGAGCTTGAAGTGTTCAAATGAAGACTCTTAATTTACCCGAAAAAATCAGCGACGAATTAGCCAAAACCGCTGAAGAACTAACATTTATGGCGAAAAAACCTATCTCCCAATCCATGGCAATAGACCTCCTCATCGAAATTTACCACGCCCACCTCAACAATCCCTGCGCACTTGACGCTTTTAGTCAGCAATTAAAAAGCTTAAACATCATGTTGCCAGAAGAATTTGACAAATACTGGGATGAACCAGCCAAACTACAAGAAACAAAACGGAAGGCAAAATCCAAAAAGCAATAGCCAGTGGCATAATTCAAAAGTACTGGTTTACGAATCATTATTGGGCGTTTTTCCATGAAAAATCTGTCTTTGAAAGCAAAGTTTGGCTCGATCACAATTAACGGCGACAAATATGAAAAAGACATTATAATTCATTCGAATGGGTCGATTGCGAAGAGGGAAAAGAAGAAATCAAAAGACCTTAAATCAGAATATGGCCACACTCCCCTTTCCGAACGGGAACTGGATTTTTTGGGTCATGAACAATTTGATGCGCTTTATGTTGGAGCGGGGCATCAGGCGGCTTTGCCGATAACTCCGCAGGCGCAGGAAATTCTAGACAAATATAACGCGGTAATTTTGCCTACACCACAAATCATTGATAAAATTGAGAAGGAGCAACGTAAATTTGTCGCAATAATACATGTAACATGCTGAAAAATTTTGAAGCCCTTAATTTATTAAGTCAGCACTCAAAGGGTATAGTTCGTCAAAATAGCCAAAGAAGAAATCATACAAGCTCCGAATAACAAAACTTGACCAGATTGGTTCAGGCGCTAAATACGCCAGAGTCGAGGAATGAAGAAGACGCTCGATGAACTTCGGGCTCAAGACGAAAACATTGTTTTTTGCAAATGATTACAGGATTTCCAACACTTGCTGACTCAGTTGCCGTGGCAAGTCTTCTCGATTACCCAATGTTACTGTGAAAAGCGTTGCATCACCCCTTTGTTTTGCCTCAGTTATCAGGGGGCGTTGGCTTTTGCATGCACAACAGCTATCATAAGCTTTTTGCTTTCCAATGCTTGCCGTGCGGCTTGCTTAAATTTTTGGGAAAACAACTCCATGGGTCCAATCTCATCAATGGCGACTAGGGTACATTTTTCTGTGGCGTCAATGATTGCTTTTGCACCTATGTTTTCGAGGTCGCCGATGTTAACGTGATACTTGCCAACTTGCGGTCCATCCTTTTGGTTTATGTGCGATAGCCAACCAAGCTTGCCATTGGTTAAATCTATGATTTCAAATCCAACTCGTAGATTGCCTTCTCTTACTTCCCGACTAATCATTCCTCCGACACCTACGCCTTTCGCTTTGAGAGCCTCAACCGTTTTGATAAGGATCGTTGTTTTTCCAATACCTGGAGCACCAGTCAAGAGCAAAACCCGCTTTTGCAACCAAATCACATCGCTCTAACCAGAAGTCTAATAGGCGATAAAATTCTTTTCATAACAAAACTTTGGAGCAAACCGCAATGGTTGATGATGGGTATATAGCTGATTTTCCAAGCGAGGTAATTAGGGAAGGCAAAGTGCAGGTGCTAGTTCCAAAGCTTGCTGCTTACGGCGTTGTTCCGTCTGATTATGCGCCCTCTCGAGCTCCAGTCTTTTACAACCCAGTCATGGAATTCAATCGCGACCTATCGGTTTTGGCATTTCAAGCTTACCAACGCATCGTTAACCATGAAATCAACATCTGCGATCCCTTAACCAGCCAAGGCATCCGTGGAGTACGCTTTGCCGCAGAAATTGAGGGCGTTACAAAGGTGTTAATCAGCGACATCAATGAACATGCATACCTGCTCGCAAAACATAATGTGACACTAAACGATTTGGAAGATAAAATTGCAGTCAAACATAAAGATGCAAACGCCGTTTTAAGCTGCAACGCCGCTCCCCAAAAAAGATTTGACATTGTCGATATTGACCCGTTTGGGACACCAGCCCCGTTTTTGGATTCTGCGTTTCGGGCGATTCGCAATAATGGTTTGTTAGCTTCAACAGCTACTGATCTTGCGCCCCTTTGCGGGGTACATGCGAAAGCTTGCGTAAGAAAGTACGGCGGTAGACCCTTGAGAACAGAGTATTGCCACGAGCTCGCGGTTCGGCTACTACTGGGCTGCACTGTTACTTTAGCCGCGAAACATGACATCGGCATAAAAGTTCTCTTCAGCCACAGCAGCGAACACTACATCAGAGCATACACCCAAATCTTGTATGGCGCTAAAAAAGCCGATGAAAGCATCAAAACCCTCGGATACATCCTGCATTGCTTCAACTGTTACCACCGAGAAACTACTCATCACCCATTTGCCACCTTGCAGTGTCCTGAATGCGGCTCAAAAATGGATTACGCAGGTCCATTGTGGATTGGAAGCATCTTTGATCCTATCTTTATTGAGTTAATGATGAAGGAAAATCGGTCAGTGGCGTTCAAAAACAGTGTCAGAATCACAAAACTACTTAACCAAACCAAAGAGGAAGCTTCAGCGCCAATAACTTACTTTGTGGTTGACAAATTAAGTGGGAAGCTTGGGCTTCCTTCCCCGGCCATACAAGGATTTATCAACGCTGTTCTCAGCGAGGGATTTCAGGCCGTCCATACCCACTTTAACACTCGAGGAGTGAGAACTGATGCACCAATGGCAACTTTGCAAAAAGTTCTAAAAGATTTGGCTGAAAAAGTTAAGTAGAAAAATAGACAATAAAGATTTAGCAATAGGGAGGATTGGAATACTTACCTTACTGCCCCAATTGCGGTTCGCAAGTTAAAGAAACCGATCAGTTCTGCGGTAAATGCGGAAAACAACTTAACAGCCCGCCAATTAACGCAATATCTTACAGCTTCCCAGCTAAACCTTTTAACCAACCTCACAAACGGCATAATTATAGGCTCAGGAATAACATTGCTCATCATTGGATTAGCCGCAGTTTTTGCATTCAACTCTTACTATTGGGATAAAACCCAATCCCTTGCCGCTCAAGGATTGCCAATTAACCCTTATAGTTCCACGCTGAACTCAATAATTGAATACATCACACTTGGATGGACAAGCGTTTTCTTCGGCATCTATTTTCTAGCTTTAGGCATTCCACCGCAATTCAGTCCAATAGTAAGAGCGATTTGGGCAAGAACCGATTATATAGCTAGAGCTGGAAGTGGGTCGATAACAGGAGGCTTTATTTT
This sequence comes from Candidatus Bathyarchaeota archaeon, assembly GCA_003164295.1. Lineage (GTDB taxonomy): Archaea > Thermoproteota > Bathyarchaeia > Bathyarchaeales > Bathycorpusculaceae > Bathycorpusculum. The sequence continues at coordinate 15,218 of PLTA01000058.1, read as the reverse complement.
TGCAAAGCCTTTCTGCAGGACAAGCAATTCGAGAATTTTACATACCTAACCTCAGGTATCAACAATCTCTGTACATTTTCATCTTCAGCGGAGTCTTAATGATTGTGTTTGGCGTAACATTGAGAGTAATTTCCTACTTGCGAAGCCCTAAGTTAGCAACAAAAGTTTAAAGAGCAAAAACAACAGTGCATAAAGTAAAGTGACCAGTTATGAACGATAAAATCACCGTAATAGGCACAGGCATGATGGGCGGCGCCATAATCAAAAGCCTCCTCAAAGGCGGCTATAGGGGTAAAATAACAGCAGTCGACATCCAAGTTGAAAAACTCAAGGAATTTGAAGCTCTTGGAGTAAAAACTTCTTCAGATAACAAAAAAGCTGCGAGCGACGCAGATATCGTTTTCATTATTGTTAAGCCTGGTGATGTGGAAAAAGTTCTCAAAGAAATCAGCAAGGAAATTAAAGACAAACTGTTGGTTTCTGTAGCTGCTACCGTTCCGTTGAGTTTTTTGAAAAAAAATGCAGCCGACGCAAAAATCGTGCGCATCATGCCTAACCTCGGCGCTTTGGTACAAGCAGCTTACACAGCTTATGTTTGCGAAACAAACGTCACTGATGAGGATAAAGAGAAAGTTAAAGAAATTTTGAATATGATGGGCATATGCGAAGAAATGGATGAAAAATACATGGACGCCATAACAGCAGTAAGTGGAAGTGGACCAGGATATATGTCGATTATTATTGAAGCTTTAACGTATGCGGGGCTCAAAGTTGGCTTGCCACGAAACATTGCTTTGAAATGCGCCGCGCAAACTGTGATGGGTACAGGAAAACTTGTTCTTGACCTACCGGAGGACCCAGCCAAAATAAGAGACATGACGACAACGCCAGGCGGAACAACTATAGAAGCCATTTACCAGATTGAACAAAGCCAAATCAGACCCGCAATGATACGGGCAATCGAAGAAGCCACAAAGAAAAGCCAAGCTATCAGAGAAAAACTCAACCTACAGTAGATCCGCCATGTTTGAAGCAGTTATTTTTGATTGGGATGGCACATTAGCTGACACCAAAAAAGTAATTGTAATTTCATTTCAAAAAACCTTAAGAGAAATAAACATCAAGGTAAGCGATGAGTATATTGAGCGACGAATCGGAATTGGGGCGGCAGAAACTTTTCGTGACCTTCTGCGGTCAGCTAAGATGCCAGTTGATGAAAAAATAGTTCAACAGCTAATTGAGCGTAAAAGCCAACTCGAAATTGAACTGACAAATCAAGTGAAACTCTTCCCTGGCGCTACAGAACTACTTGAAGCGTTACATGGCAAAATCAAAGTAGGATTAGCCTCAATGAATAATCGCTCAGTCATCGTTCATATGGTCGAGGCAAATAGCTTAGAAAAATATTTCAAAGTTATCTTAACAGCTGACTCTGTTTCTAATTCAAAACCTAATCCAGAAATTTTCTTAAAAACTGCTTTCGAACTAAAAACAAATCCTGAAAAATGCGTGGTTTTTGAAGATTCAATTTTCGGAGTAAAAGCTGCCAAATCTGGAAATATGGGTTGCGTCGCTGTTACAACAGGTGTCTATAGCAAAGAGGAACTTGAAAAAGAAAAGCCAAATTTGATTGTAAAAACGTTGAAAGAGAGTCAAATTCTGCCTTTTATTTTTCAGTAATATAACCTTGTGGTTGTGTTTTTACAGTCACATAACTTTAAGACATTTTGAATTTAATATAACATAACTCTCAAACTGTAGGAAAGGACAATACTTTTTGCGAAATCTGATTTTAAACAAAAAAACAAAGGTACCAATATTTCAGGTATTGCTTTTAGACAACGATGCAAGCAAAGATGTTGAAGATCAAGAAGCAACACAGGTGAATTTTCTCCGAGTAAAATAGCACCTGAAAAATGGCGGATCAGTCTTTATCACAAGTAAAGAAAACCAAAAAATGGCATTTCCCAAAACTAAAGCGCAGCAAAACTACAGCAAATCAAGAAGAAGTTACGGCGCCCTTTTCCGTCAGCATCTTAGAAGCTCGTGACTGTGTGACGTGCATCCGACAAAAAATTCTTTTACCCCCTCTCTCAGCCGTATTTTTTTGGGTGCACACCATTCCCAATTACCATTATCAATTTACTTTATGTTTTTCATTTTTTGTAATGAAAATTTTTGTTAACTTCGTTTAAGCCGCGGAAACAGGTTCAATGCGTTTTCTCTTTCAATTGCTAAAAGGTCTTTTGCATCAAAACCTGAATATTTTCTTAAACCTTTAATTGTCAACGGAACAGCATCTTGAGTCGCAAAAACATAATCGGTTCCAAACAAGATTTTTGAGCTATCTACGAGTGTTTGGAGGGAGGCAAAAGCATGTGGTGAAGCCGAAAGAGCAGTATCATAGTAAAACTTTTTTAAATAAAAATCTGGTCCTTCTGGCAGCCGTTTTCTTTAAACTTGATGTAATAATTGAGGACTTCAGGCATGGATTCTTTCAATTTTGGAAAAACATTGGAGATCTTGCCAATGCCATTTGCGATAAAAGGGCCTATACCGCCCTTATTTGCAAGAAGTGACGATGTTATTCCTACTCTAGCAGCCATGTAAGGAACTGCGCCGCCTGCATGAGCAAGGATAAAACGTACGTCAGGATATTTCTTAGTAACACCATTTACAATAAGCGAGAAAGCAGTTCTCGTAGTGTCAAAACAAACATCAATCATCGCTTCAGGAAGACCAAGGTGTGATTCTTCAATGCCAGGGGGAGTGTTAGGATGAATGACCACAACTGTTTTTTGACGGTTAAGCTCTAAAAACAGTTTGTCAAACCTTGAGTCACCAAGATAATAGCCGTCATAATTCGATAAGAGCACAACACCGTCAAGTTTTAAAACTTCAAGAGCAAACTTTAGTTCGTCAAGGGCAGCGTCGACATCTGGAAGAGGTAAAGTAGCAAAAGCGCCAAACCTTTTTGGATAATCTTGAATCAATTTAGCGCAACTCTCATTTGTCTCTCTTGATAACGCTTTTGCTAATTCCATCTTTGGATCTTTATCTTTGAAATATACTCCTGGTGCTGAAATCGAAATGATCGATGTTGAAATGCCGTTTTGATCCATTACTTCAAGAGTCTTATTTACGTTCCAACTTGGAAGCTGTACGCCAAGGCCTTTTTTTACGCCCTTTTCTGAAAGGCTTTCAACATATTTCTTTGGAACAATGTGGTGATGTACATCTATGAGTTCAGACATTTTCAGCTTCTCTCGAGAATATTTGGGGGACGAATTGTATTAGTTTTATAGCGGACGTGTCCGTGTTTCGCAAAAAGTTATATGTGAAATGAAAGATTTAGTTGAGTAATGCGCAGGCTTATCTTGGAATTTTCCATAAACGAATTTAAAAAAAGTCAGAATATAGATGTAACGCAACTCAAAAAAGTCAAGACTTTAGAAATTTTGCAGGTTCTCAGGCAAGACCTCGAAGAGATTGTGGCCATAGGCAGAATAGATGTTGAAGAAGAAGTCTCAAACATTGAAGATTTTATCAAGCTTATCAATGATAATGCTTACGAAGTAAAACTACTTAGCGAGAAAAAAGCGGATCCTATGTTGTCTTTGTTAAACAAAGAATCCCAAAATCAGTAAAGATAGAATCAGACGAAATTAGAAACGAAGGCGGGTATGTTTGTTTCCCGTGAAATCCGTAATGGAAAGGTCAAGTTAACTTTTCGTGGAAATTTAAGTCAAATCAAAAAAATACTCGGACAATTTCAAAAATTAAAAATGCACTACAAGATTCTTTCCTTAACTGATGCAAAGTTTTCTCTTGATTCACCGTTTAATGCATTAACGGAAAAACAAAGAGAAGTCTTGATTGCCGCCTACAGATGGGGGTATTATAACTTGCCACGGAAAATCACTTCTAGACAACTCGCAAAAAAACTTGATCTTCACAAATCCGCTTTGGCTACCCACCGTAGAAAAGCAGAACTTCGGTTAATTGCTAAGATACTTGACGAATGAGATATTGTGCAAAATGGGAAAAACTATGCATAAAGATTTTGAAATAAAAAGGCGCTATTATTTGCATCTTAAAGCTTTTGGAATGTAGGCGCATCGAGGGTCTGAGCCTAAGATGTCTCCAGTGTAAAAAAGCGCTGAGGATCGGCAACCGCAGCATAATTCTTTGTATTCGCAAATGCCGCATTTGCCTTTGATATTGTTTTTGTCCTTGACTTTATTGAAGAATTCGCTGCTTTGCATTTCATCCCAGACTTCCTTGAGCGATTTATTTTTGATGTTTCCAATTCGATAAGCGTCGTTGTAGCTACAGGGTATTACGTCACCGTTTTCAGCCACACTCATAAATTTGCCAAAGAAACATCTTCCCAAAAAGAAGTTGTTGTACCAATTGTCGAAATCGGGCATTCCTCGTTCCTTGGCTACGCGCGCGTAGAAGGGAATATAAATGTTAATTCCAGGCTTTCCCATGTATTCATTATTAAGGTCGTATAATTTGTTGCATATCCACTCGTACTGTTGTGGGGAAGGGTCTGCTTTGAGAGTACTTTTATCTTTGCTGTAAGGTATCATTCCATGGAAAACAACCCAGCGTGCATCATATTTTTTGGCTAAATCCAAAACGTGACGCATATCTGCTTCGTTTACGTTGGTAATTTCCCCGGCGTTAGCAAACGTGTAAACAAGACAGTTTAAGAGTTTTTCTTTTGAAAACCGCTCTAGCGCTATAACAGCGGCCGCATAAGCGCCTTTTCCCCGGATAACATCATTTGTTCTTTCTCCACCGTCAATACTTACAGAGATTTTCGTTTGATTCTTAACAATTTTTGTGAACACTTCATCGTCGAGAAGACGCCCATCAGTTATGATGCTAGTGGACAAACCTTTTTCTTTAGCGTAATCGAGAACTTCGAAAAGGTCTTTGCGTAGAAAAGGCTGCCCACCTGTGATCCCAAAGAAACTTGCGCCAAAATCGTTCACCTGATCCACTATTTTCTTGGCATTAACAGTATCTAATTCATCCGCGATAGCTGATTTACCCGCCGAAATACAATGGACACAGTTGCTCTCGCATGCAATTGTGCATCGCCAAGGAACTATGAACAGGGGACCTTTATTTTTCAAACCTTAATTCTCCGAGGAAATTATGTATTATCCAAAACAAGTATTTGGATATTTAATCCTTCACATTTTTTCATCACTTTTTGAAGTTTATCCAAATAATAAAAAAAAAGGTAATTGCATCTTGAAAAAATTCATTTTTTAGCGCGCTTAATTTTCTTCAAGCATACCAGTTAACCGCGAGCTACAAACAACAATGACTTCTAAAAAAACAGCAAAAGACATGAAAGTATGAAACAAAAAAGCAATTATACCATAATGATCTATTGGATTTTGGGAGATGTTCAATTGTCGATTATTGCTGTTTCGGACTTGCATCTAGGATTCGATTCATCAGACAAAGCTGCGTTTATCCGCTTCCTCGGAAAACTTCAATCTGACTCCAGCGTTACAGACCTGGTCCTTCTTGGCGACATTGTGGACATGTGGAGACGAGATTCTTCGGGCATTTTCCTCGAAAACCATGATGTTCTCGACCTGATCATCGGTCTGGAGAAGAAAATGCGCGTCTATTATGTGGCGGGAAATCATGACTTCCATGTTATTAAGCTACAAGGCCGAGGATACCCCGTCAACTTTCTCAAAGATCTTTCGCTTCAGCAAAACGGTGTGAATTGCAAGTTTGTTCACGGCTGGGAGTTTGATGAGATGCAGCGGGAACACTTCATGGAATCGTTGTGCCACTCAATGTCTGATCAGAAGGGTGACCGCGATACTAACATTTGGGCTGCTCTTGGTCGTTACGACAGTGACTTGTCTCGCTTTTTCAACGTAATCGATCGGGCAAGAAAACACCGAATCGCTGAGATGTTACAGTTAGGTCCAGAGGAGAGGCTCATAGAAAGCTTGAAGGGTGTAGAAAAAAAAGCTTGTTCTACAATTCAGCCAAAAGAAGTTCTAATCTTTGGGCATACCCACAGACCCTTCGTGAACAAGACCGAAAACCTAGCAAATACGGGCTCTTGGGTCACAACAGCGCCTGTCCATAATACCTTTGTGAGGCTAGAAGGCGGCAAACCCAAACTTTTCGTGTTCGAAGGAGACGAGATTACAGAAAGAGCCGACCTCTAACTAACGCTCAATTAAAATTTGATTAAATTTATTGCTAAATTGATGTGGGATTTAGTTGGAACAACAGCAATTATAATCTACTCATTAGTTGGCAATGAAAACCTATGTATCAATAGCGAAATCATAAATCTGAGTAAAAATGTTAACACGAACGAACTGCTTTTCCAAAAGAGTTATTACTTTATCTAAGCTACAAAAATTGGAGAAGGAGAAAGGAGAATGGATGAAGAGAGTCTAGTTGACGCTGGACAATGTAATTGTAATCATGACACAGAACGATTGTACACGCAGAGATGCTTTGACATCCTAAACGGCTTCGAATTAACTTTCACTCGCTGTATTAACTGCCATAAAATCGTGAGTTTAGAAGCAAAAAAATTAGCAGCACAATAAACTCAGATTATTTTGCCTCATCTCTAACATTAAGATACAGTTGACCCTCTTTTAGCAAGTCCAGAGCCCGTTGTGTCTGGGTGGTTGATAGTTTGCATGTTTTAGGGTCGTTTAGAAATGGAAGTTTTTCTGCGGCATTTTGAAGGACATGGAGATCTTCCCATGTTACTTTAACATCTTCATAAGGCATGTTGTTTTCATCTACATTCATTACCCAAGTGCCTGCATCTAATTCGTCGCCTTCACTTAAAGTTGTAAATGGTCCAAGCAAACTTTTATCGTCTGTGTTGTATAGAAAAACTACTGTACCTGTTTTGATTTCTTCTAAAAGGATTGATGTCTTGTCGGAACATCTAAATTGTTTATTGCTTAAGCATTGCTGTTGTGAAGCGTTATTACAAAAAAGTACATAACCGTCATACATATTTAACAAAACCTTACTATAACTGATTATGTCGTAGCTTATTTTCTTTTTCCATAAAAAATGTGCTAACATGATTGATATGCAAGCTTTTTAGTTTAGAATTTATCGACGAAATTGATTTTTGAAGATCCTTAATACACGGATCTAATTTGTTAATCAAGCTATTTGAGAGTGAAAAACGCCTGAAAACAGCAGGGTTCAAACTTTTCGATTGGAAGATGGCTAAGTACTTTTCCGACCTTAACTTACCACTGTTCCTTTTTAGGGTTCATTGTTTTTAATAATTCAAAAATTCACCGCTAAAACGCTTGGGTTTATTCATCGATTACTCAAATTCTGTTTTTCACCTTCCAAATGCATCACAATTTTCTTACATTATTAACATATCTTTGTAGAAATGGCTATTTCATTTAGTATTTTCCATTGAAATGCAAAGTTTTATAAGATTTTAAGTTAACAATCTTTTCGCAGATCAAGGAATAGGAAAAATGGGGGGCTGAGTGGGCTTTGGTTAAAATAACGCGGAAAGTTAAGTTTTCATTTTGCGTTTTTCTTCCTTTCATTTGCCCAAAGCCTCAGCAAACCCTTTAAAACTATTAATGAGTGATATATCCAAAATTGTATCAGGTGGAATGTGCTTTAAAGGCCCTTTCAATTGCAAAGTTCGGCGGCAGCCTTTTGGATATCGAAGGCAAAGGAATTCCTAAAATTGTAAAAAGAATAATAGAAATCAACCAAAAAGACGGCTTTGGCCCAATAGTTGTTTTTTCAGCGCCTACATGATGCACTGACGCGCTCATTAAGATAGGTGAATCTTACACACAAGCATGCACTATTTCCCTTGACCCAATTTTTGAATTTACGAACGACTAGCAAAAGCGTTTGTTAAAGGCAAATGGATGGAGCCTGCAATTGATGATTTAAATAATTACAAGGCCTTAACGCAGGCTACTCTTGATTCAGTTAACAAACGTTTTAGCGGCAACATTAAAGCAAGAATTCTTACTTTGGGCGGAGAACTCGCCATGTCCACATTGGCAGATTATATTTTGAAAAGCAATGGAGTGAACTCTTGCAGCGTATCGCTTGAAGAGTGGCCAATTGTTACAGATGACAATTTTGAAGATGCCATACCCAATTACGAATTAAGTAAAAAACGAATCCATACATTGATTGAGCCGTTGGAAGAGGGCAAAACTGTTTCTTTAGCANNTTTTGGGAAGAGGAGGTTCAGATTTAACAGCGGTGTTCGTTTCCTGCCTATTAAAGGACTCGTATAACACTGAAACCTTATTGTATAAAGATGTGCCAGTTCAAAGCGCCGACCCCAAAGTTGTAGGTGGACAGAAAACTGAGGATGTTTTAGTGCTTACGTATAACGAGGCACATAAAGCTTCAATGATGGGCATGAAAATTGTGCAAAGCCCGGCAATAGCCATGGCCAGACGTTTCAACCAACCGTTAAAAATAATTCCAATTGACGAACCTCAAAGATACTCAGTAATTGAAGCAGAAACAAGTGGTGGAGAAATCGTGAAATGTTTAACAGGCAAATCCCGTTGCGCCATTTTATCGATGAGTGATGATAAAGGTAGATCATTTGAAGATGCATTAAGAATTTGGGAAAGAAGAAATGACTTTTTGGATTTGGGCGCGGAAACCATGGAGACGGGAGAACAGATTCGTGATTTCCTCTTTTTAGACTCAGATTTTCTTAAGAAAAATGAGGAAAAACTCAAGGGTTTTGATGAAAACATGAGGATAGAGTACGGTTTAGGAGTCGTTACATTGATTGGCGACAGAATGAAAGATTCTCCTGGCATCGCTTCCTTGGCAATCAGCGCAATCTCGGGCATTAACATTAAACGGGGCATCTTTGCGCCTCACACTTCACAGATAATACTTGTTGTAGAAGAAAAAAACATTAACGCCACAGTCGCAGCTATACATCTAAAGAAACAGGAATTAAATAACAAGATGTAGGATAAGCTTTAACCTATCTTTTCCTTGAAGGAAAAAGGTGTAACCCTAAAAGTTATCTTTACAATAGCGACAGTTTTTGTTAATTAAAGTGTGAATTAAACTTGTCTTTTGCAAGATACCTTTCCCTTAAAAAATCAATTCTGTTTATGATTTTAGGTTTAATAGTTCTACTTGTTTATCTCTACTTCTATATTGGTATATCTCAGATTGAGTTAGTTCTAAAAAATGTAAACTCAACTCAATATGCATTTTATTATTCTCTGGCACTTCTTGCGGTTTTAGCTTCTGTCTTTTTTTGGTCAGTAGCCTGGAATAATATCCTTAGAGGGCTTTCAATCAAAGTTTCCTTTAGAAGGGCTTACTTGTACTACTGGGTAAGCTACTTCACAGACTTAGGGGTTCCCTGCGCCACTTTATGCGGTGAATTAACGAGGCTTTATTTGGTTCAGAAAGAGACACATGAAAATTATGGTGCCTTAGCCTCTGCTGCGATAACTAACCGTATAGTTGCCTACACTGTGGTAACTGTTGGATTGTACGGTGGAGCTTTGTTAATATTCTTGAAGCCAAGTGTTTCTCCAGCTATAACGAATGTTTTCATCTTATTTTTGGTACATGGGAGTTCTGCTCTACTTAGCATTAGGCAAACAGGCTGCAAAAAACATTACAAAACTTTACCTATTAATATTAAAAACCTTTAGACCGAAGCACTACCGTTTATACAAAATTGAAAAAACCAGAGAATCTCTTGACGATTTCTATAGCGGCTTTAAGAAATTCCGTGAAAACCCAAAATTACTTATAAAACTATTTTTCTTCCATTCAATTTCATATATCTTAGGATTATCTGTTTACGTTCTAATTTTTTATGCGTTAGGAATTCCTTCGTCAAATCCAGAGTTCTACATCGTTGTTTACTTCATAGCAGTAGCGGTACAAGATGCTGCAGCAAGTTTTTCTGTTGGTTCACTTGAAATTCTTTTGGCTACCATATTCTTACTTTACGGAATAAACCCTGAAATAAGTGGAATAGCCGCCGTAGTTCTTAGAAGTGCAGGTTTCTGGTTTCCCTTATTTGTCAGCTTTATTTGTGTGCAAATAGTCGGAGCTAAAAACTTGCTTGCTGCCAAACCTGAATACCTAAAACGAACACTTGAACGTAACAAAAAAAGCGAATCAAAAACTGAAAAAGAACGGCCTGAAGAAACAATTTAAGATTTGCATTCGGCGGGAAAACTTTTTGAAAATCAACCTTCAAAAATAATTGTGGAAAGCTCGCTTAAATCCACCAAACGAGTTGTAAACAACTTTGAAGACAGGGTATCGGTATTATTCTAATTTTTGCGTCTGCGACGCATAACAAAAAATATCACGATGCTTCCTACGACAGCTACAATTATGAATATTGACAAATAGCTAAAGGGTATTCCCGGTGAATTGCCGCCCCCTGATATGTCGGGGTTTGTCACATAAGAAAAGCTCACTTGGACCGAGTTAGGTAAATCATTCTCAAAATTCAAGATGTAAGTTCCGTTTTGCTGTGCAACGAAACTGAATGTTGCACTTTTATCAATCAAGCTCAAGTTAGCGATTACTGTTCCATTGGGTGCGCTTATGAAAAAACGGATGGCTCCTGTAGTTGTGATTGAACCGTTAAAAGTAGTTCCCATGGGTAGATCGAATTTTATTTGTGATGATGACGAGGAAAGGGTGAATGTTGGAACTGTAGTCGCAAACGCTGAAGAAGCCGTCAATAAAGTTAACAATAGGACAACCACTTGGACAGAAAGAAGTAATTTGGTTTTTTTCATATACCAGGACTCAACAGATGCTTAAAGAACCCACAGCTTAATAACAATCTCGTTTGAAACAGAAAAAAATCTTAGCTAACATTAAGACAGTTTTTGTAGATGACTAACCTGGATTTAAACCCAAGCGTCAATTCTCAAAACCTGCTGTAGTAATCGACAAATTGTCAAATGAATTTGACTCTAAATTTCCTTCACTCATTTAGACTCTTACTTCAACTTCAAAAATAGGCTATGATCAATTTTATTAGGAACTGAACAACATAGGCAGCTCTTCTTCTCTAATTTAAATATCAAAATTTCTTTTTATTCAATATTGTTTTTTTTACAAAAAAGGCAAATTATGAGTGCAGATTTTACTTAATTTGAATAAAACCCACTTCAAAGTAGGTAGATTATATACTCGATTAACTTAAATATAATGAAAAATCATGAACTCTTAAACGAGGGGCATTAGCTTTAACTGAGCAAGTTACTGAAGTCCAAGCAAAAATTCTAAAAGAATTGATAGCAGATGGACGTAAAACTGAAACAGAAATTGCGAAAACGCTAGGTTTAACTAAAGAAACTGTCAAGAAAAATTATCTAAAAATGAAAAAAATGGGCATAATCACAGGAGCTACAATTCACATTAATTACAAAAGTTTTGGTTACAAAGCGGTTGCACACATATTAATCAACGTGGATCCTCAACAGGAAGACAACCTTGTCGAACATTTACGACTAATGCCCGAAGTTTATTCATTTTATAAAAGAGAGGTAAAGGGGAACTTAGACACGGTTGTGATACTAAAAACACTTGAACAATTAAACGAGATCAAGGATGCAATCAAAAAGTGTTTCTCTATTTTGGAAATGAAAACCGCAATTTGGACAAATGTAAAAGAAATGAACGATAATCTAGCAATAATTCCAAGTGCCGCGAAAAATATATCAACATCCAGTCATGAAAAAGTAAAAGAAAAAGATGGCCCCCAAACTGTTGTCATTGATGAAATGGATCAAAAAATCGCTGATAAACTCGCAGAGAATGGTCGAATCTCGATGGATAAGCTAGGTAAAGAACTGGGAGTCTCAGCTAACACGGTAAGCAGAAGATATGAAAAACTGAAAAAAAATGGTATACTAAAAGTCACAATTCAAATTAATCCTATCCTAATTGGATACCAAGCATTATGTGTCTTTTTTACTTCAACATCAGATGAAAAAACCTACTCAGTTACCGACAAAGTTGGTTTGATTCCTAATATTATTAGTGTTATGAAAACTTCGGGAGACTATGATTTACAAATATGGGCGATGGTACAGGACATCGACCAATTACTCTATATTCAAGAGCAGATCGGAAAGATTCCTGGAATAAGTAAAATCGAACCGGAAATCTTGAGATTGAGCGACCAATGGACGAAGTGGCCTAGCCCGCGTCAATACATATCAACTTTTTAGATATTACATTATTAATTAATGCCCAGTTCAAATTTCGCCAAAAATTACATAAATTAGAAATTTTGAACGAAATATGCAGATAGAAACAATAAATGTTAAATGCTAAGACTCAACCAAAGATATGAAGAAAAGGGAAAACATCGTGCCTAAAATAAGTGAACTTGACTCAAGAATTCTAAAAATCCTATTAAAGGATGGACGAACAGGTTATGACTCGATAGCCGAAGAATGCGGTGAGCCAAAAAACAAAATTTGGAAACGCTGCAAGGCGATGGAAAAAAAAGGCATCATTACTGGAGCAACCGTTCAGATAAATTTTGGACAATTGGGTTATGTTGCGCTTGCAACTCTGCTTATTAGCATTGAAGCTCAGCAAATGGAACAGGCAATGGGGTTCACTGAGAAAATAACTGAGGTGCGCGCTTATCGTCAATATAATAGTGTTTATAACATTAGAGCAGTTGCAACACTAAGAGATCTAAATGAATTAGACAACATAAAGCAGTTGATTAAACGCAAACTCCCTACCACTGGTTTAAAGACTTACATCTGGTCAGGAGTTAGAAATATACCCGAAAACTTGAACATCACACAAACTACTAAAGACACTATTAAAGAAAACAAACTAAATTCAAGCCAATCAATCAATAAAATAGGCAATGAAATTATAATCGATGATATAGATAAACTAATATTAGAAAAATTAACCACAAACGGCCGGGCATCATTCACAAAAATAGCAAAAGAAATGGATCTGTCAACCGATACAGTGATAAAAAGGTATCATAAACTTATAGAAAATAACACAGTTAAAGTTTCAGTACAAGTAAATCCCACAATAATTGGGTACAGATCGATATTAGATTTCAACATAGCTTTTACTACCTCAAGCGGATTAATGGAAAATGTAATAGATTCGCTCTCAAAGATTCAAGATTTAATAATTATAACAAAAATTAGCGGCGATTATGATCTTCACTTAACCGCAATGGTTAGAGATTTAGAACAATCGTTTAACATACAAGACCAAATTAGCAGCGTTTGTGGAATTACAAAAATTGAAACCAGCTCAAGAAAAATCCCCGAAAGTTGGCCAACACCAATGCAGCACATATCCACTGTCTAATTAAAAAATTTGCTTTTTTGATTGTACCGGGCGAAATATGAACAGTAATGGGTTCAAGCCGTCAGACGAAACAACAAAATCACTATTTTAAAAAACAAAAAGAAAATAATGTGGGGGAAAAAATCAATCTGTTAATTGCTAAAGTTTGTTTTTTTTATGCCTATTCTTGCTAAATAATTAGATTTTCGAGTTCCTTTACTCGTGCATTTATTATCCAGAGAAGTTTGCTTCTTAATGGTTCACCTGCAAGATCGTTCTCAAATACGACCAATTTCTGTTGCCAATTTTTTGTCACCGATGGTACCTGCTGCCCAATTTTGAAAGTCAGCTCTTTTGAAATGAAAATCGATTGATTCAATGGGCTCGACTTCAACTTCTTTGGCAAATGTTACTAAACTAACGGCAGTTTCTCCCGTATATCGACCTTCAGTAATAAAAAAATGAAAACCAACACTATATGGAACCGTTGCTAAGAACCCGCGAGCACCAGTTAGATCGCTCATTTGATGCTTCGATAAGAAGTGTCTAATGTAGTCTTGTCTTGAACTAAAAATTCCTTCACATACTGGGCAATGCAGCTTATTTTTATCGTCAATTTTGGGTTATATGACAGTAATATCTTGCATGCCACTTGGGAGTGCGGTTCGAGTATCATTGTCTTCATGAAAATTTGAGCCTGGATTAATTTTTGACATAAAATCACTTCATAAAAAGAAAAGCAAAAGAGTGCAATATACTTTTCAATGATAGATTGGCTTATAAAATTTGGTTTGCTACAATTAAATAAAAAGCGGGTAAAAATGCCGGTTTACTTGTTTGGAGTTTTGTGAAGATTTGAAATCTTGAGCCATATTGATTAGTGGACCGGGCGGGATTTGAACCCAATTGGGTTCAAACCACAAAGAGCTAAAAGAGCAAAAATAATAAAAGCACTTTAAAAACAGTCAACAGCGAGTATTTCCACGCGGGAGTGAGCCGGACCGGGCTTACCCCTGAAACGGTCTGAGTCCCTTCACTAAAATTTACTGTCAAAGGCCATTTTCGTAGTTTTTGGCCCAAGTTTTGAAGCTGCCCGTCCTTGTACCTGAACGGGTTCAAAATCAGACCAAAATTAGGTTTGTTCGTACCCTTTTTGTATAGATAGCCAATAACTATTCCAAGCGCGAGAATCCTTGGAATGTTCATTACTGTGTCGATCAAAAGATAGACATAGGCATTGCTTGGATTGCCAAAAGTTGAAAGGACTTCGATAACGACTATGGCAGCAAAGCTGAGAATCACGGATTTTAGAATTGGATTTTTTGTTGAAATCTTATCAAAGAAACGAAGCAAGAAAAAGCTGACGCCAAATCCGATAATCAGTCCACCAACCAATGCTTCTTGAAGCTTTGGAAAATAATTGCCTTGTAGCTTCTTTATCTATTTTATCTAATATGCGGTTAGAAAGGGCTATGCTTACTGGGTGTTTGCGCACTGTAACCTGAGCCTCTGAGTATTTGCCGCTTGTTAATACTATCCGAGAAGCGAGGATGGCATTGGACGCTTATAAGTTTCGCGAGGGATGCTTTGGGTGGGAACGAAGAAGCTGGGTAGCGGTTTTTTCAATTCCAACTTTAGGATTTTAAGGTTTTTGAAATGGCTGCTGTCTGAGTTATTTCGATAATCATATATGCAGTCGTGATAGAAGATTAGTATCAAGTTTTACAGTTGAGGCTAAGTTGTATGTCGTCGCAAAAAAAGGGTTTGAACAAGCAGTCTTATTCTGAAGATAATGTCGACCAAGCATTTCCAATTGTTTGCATTGGCGCTTCTGCAGGCGGCTT
>PLTA01000021.1 GCA_003164295.1 Candidatus Bathyarchaeota archaeon | reverse complement strand
GTAGTAATGACTGGTTTTTTGACATGTTCTAAGAAGAGTTTAAGGTTTGCACCGTAGTCGCCTCCGTAGAGGCCGAACTCATGTTGAATAACCAATACTTGAATATTTGATGTGTTTACGTATTCGGCTGCTTTAACATAGTCTTCAATTTTGTCTCGACTAATTTTTAGTTTGACTCGCCCTGCGTAATTATAAATTGCGCCTTTTTCATTTATCGCAATTACAGACGATTTTAGCTCGCTTAGCTCACGGGTAGCATCAATTAAGTCTTTTGTGAAGTTTGCTATTCCGCATTCTCTTGGGGGATAAGTGCTCAAATACCCAACGTGATTTGGTCCACTACCCAAAATTTGTTTCTGGATCATTTTTTAAATAACTCTCATGCCAATTTTTATTTATCCAAAAATCCCCTGTTTTGCAATTCATGAGAAACAAGTATTCCCAAGATCACATCGGCCTTCTTTTCCACCAAAAAGGTTAACGGGGAGAATTTCTGGTTGAGGCTTTGAAATATTGTTTACCTCATCTCAGAGTTACCTTCCGACCTTTATGTCTGTTTCGTCTTTTAATCGCCGTTTTTCATGTTGAAGAAAATTCTAAATATTACTTCGGTTTAATGATCGAGGTTGCCGATTTTCGCAGTTTTTTGCAGGAAAGAAGAAACGGATATGCGAAATGGTGAAAGATCGTCAGGTCTGCCTTATGACGTCACGCTGTGACTGTGGTGACCCAGTCACAGAAGTTAATATTTTATCTTAACTACACTACAATTAGTCAATCTTATCGGAAGTGTACCTGCTTGAAAAGAAAACTAAGAATTCAATGCCCTTGCGGTTATGTATTTGATGTTTTAAGTACTGAGAAAGATGCGTTAGTTCAGGTAAGGATGCATTTTGAATGTTTTCACAAGGATTTTCTTCCTTTCGGAATTACTGACACCGAAGCATTATCCGTGATAAAGAATGCAGGCGTAAATCGAAAACAAAAATCTTTCTCAAGGCACTTCAAGCAAAATCCGCCTATAAGCCAATAAGTAATAAATAGTTTCTGTAGAACCGACGCCTCAAAGAAAATTGCGTGGTTGCTGCAAAGGGAATTGCAGATTTCGGAAAAATCAAGTTAACCAATTCATAGATCTTCGCAAAAGTCTTAGCGTTCTTGTTGTATTGTACGTAACCTTTCTCGAACCGTAGTTATGAGCGCTTCAGCTTTAACTGGTTAACTAGAAAATCGTCGGCTCCATATTCGGCAGCTTTTTTTCCGACATCATCTGTGGAGACGCCTGTGATGGATTTTGACTGTTTCCTGAGGGCTTTTGTTCGTTTATGAAGTATACTGAATCCCGCACTCCGCAACTTTTGGTGAAGGGGCAAGGCAGCCAGGGGCATTGGAGCGATAAGGCTCGTTACATGTGGCAAATATTTTTCCGCAGAAGATATAGCATCATCCATAAAAGGCTATCAGTTATCTTGAAGATCTCGATACCAAACCGCAAAATAAACTAGCCATTTTCCCGCTCTAACATTGCAAAATAAACTGACAAAATAAACCCAATACTCCAAGATTTAACAAAATCCAACGAAATAGCCGACTTTCAACCCGATCAACCCACTTAAACCGCAACTTCTTGCAAAACCGCCTGCTAATTTTTCCACCTTAATCGTGAAGGTGCATCGCAAAAAACGCCTTGCAACGCGACAATTTTTGTAACTTTTATTCAGTTAGTCGTGACTATACAGGCAATGTTGCCAGTCAGGTTCTTCTTACGCACGCGGTTTTTGATTTTTAGTTTTCAGTGGAATAAGCAATAAGTTACCCCATGGAGAAATAGTTTTGGGAAGTGTGAAAATATTTAAGTGTGATACTCAAATAAATTCTTACAGGGACAAAAGTTGGAAAATGAAATTGTCGTAAAAAAGAAAGGGCAGACTACTATTCCAGCAAAAACTCGTAAAAAGTTCAAGATAGAAGAAGGCACCAAGCTTCAATTAATTGAAACAGAGGACAGCATAATATTAAAACCTAAAAAGTCATTTTGGGATATGTTGGGTGCATATTCCGAGTTTGGAACCCCTGAGGAAGTAAAAAAAAGAACTTGACAAGCTCAGGCATGAAGATGAATAAAGCAGCATATGACACGAGGTTTTTCGTGGATTCTTACTACTCCAAAGACGAGTCGCTGCTCAAAAAGATAAGAGCACATAGGGCGCGAAAAAGATATGTTTCAGCAGTAGTTGTACATGAAATCTACAATCTTGCCTTAAAACGGGAAGTTCGAGAAACGGCGAAAAATCAAGTGGCTCATTTAAAGGAAGAGTTTGAAGTAATCCCTGTCGATAATCAAATAGCCCAGATATCCGCTGAGCTAAGACACAAATACCATCTCTCGATGGGTGATAGCATAATTGCAGCCACAGCCTCCATGCTCAAGGCAGTCTGCATCACAGACGATCCACATTTTGAGCAAATCAAAGAAATCGAAACAGAATGGATCTAATAGAAAAAACTAATTTTTGGCTTAAACACTTTGTTTTCTTGAACCAAAGTATTTTTCTTGCAAGTTGCCGGCTTAAAGGTTTTCTTTGATGCTAAAGTTGCCTGTTCTGAACATGATGAAACGCTTTGAAAAAGGTTTAGAAATTGGCTTAGCAAGCATTGGCCTGTAAAAATTCAGTTTCTCTCTGCTAAAGAAAGTGATTCGGTGTTATGAATTTTTCTTCGTAACTTTAATATTGGAAAATTTAAGCTTGTGTTGGAACTTTCTTCTATTGAAAATTATAAAAAAAACATAAAATGCAAAGAAGCTATACACAAGTTTTTCGGTCGGGTGTTTCTATATGAAGCTGCTTTATTAGGTCCTTGTATCTATTTCTAACTGTAACTTCTGTGACTCCAGCTGCTTCCGCGATGTCTTTTTGTGTGTTTTTCTCGGTGTTCTGCAAACATGCGATGTAGAGTGCGGCTGCAGCTAATCCCATTGGGTCTTTTCCTGCTGAAACTCTTTTTTGTCTAGCTTCTCTTAATATTGCTATAGCAGTGCCTTGTGTTTTGCCAGATATTCCAGCTTTTTCGGCAATCTTTGAAACGTATGTTAACGGATCAGAAACGGGCATATGAAAATCAAGTTCTTGAAGCAGAAGTCTATAGCATCGGGAAAGATCTTTTTTACTAACAAGACTTGCTTTAGCGATTTCGCTAAGGGATCTGGGCGAACCGCTTTTGCGGCAAGCAGCGTAAAGTGCGGCTGCGGCGATGGCGTTGATTGATCTTCCTCGAACTAAACCTTTATCGAGTGCTTTTCTGTAAGCGACGGCGGCTTTCTCTTTTATTGGCGGTGAAATAGAAATCTTACTGGATAGACGTTCAAGTTCGGCCATTGCTTGTGCAAGGTTTCGGTCGACGGATGAGTGTACTCGACTGCGTATTTGCCATTTCCTAAGACGCCACATCTGCAACCTAGTTGAAATTGGCAATTTCCTTCCGAAGGCGTCTCTGTCAACTTGGCTGATGGTTGTAGATAATCCTTTGTCAGAAATTGAATATGATGTTGGCATGCCAACGCGGCTTCTTGAAGCTTTTTCTTCTGAAGTAAAAGCGCGCCATTCGGGTCCTTTATCCATCATTTGTTCATAAACAACTAAGCCACAGTCACCACAGATGGTTTCGCCTGTGTCATTGTCGTGAACTAGATTTTTACTAGCACATTCAGGGCACTTATCAACTAAGCGCGAATTAATTATTGGAACTTCTTTAGTTATAATTTGGGTTATGCTCATTTTTCTGACTCCATTCAATTAATATTAACTTGAGAACATTCTCGAATTTTCTTTCTGAGCTGGTTAACAATAAATGTTTCAGCTTTGCTTTGAACTATTTTGCAAAGGGATCTTTCCAGATAGATTGCCCATATTCCTCATGTGAGGAGTTCCAGGCTAACTGGCTTGCCCTGCCTTTACTAGGCTTCTTATAATATAGTTACCAGGATTTTGAGGAGGCGACGTTATTGTTTGATGTGGATCCAAGTTCTTACTGCTTCTTGAACTGCTTTGGATAAGTCGCCTTTTTTTCCGCCTAATCTTTCTACTGTTTTTATTCTTAGCTGTTTTTCTATCTCATCTGAGATGTCCACGTTAATTCGGCCCATTTTTAGTCACTTGTTTTTTTATTTTTCGAAATAAGCGAGTAACAAACAATTGCAAAGCGTTTTACTCTTTTCGTTCGCTTATTAATATAAACATATGTGCGTATACGTGCTTATAAGCATATGTGCCTAAGTGTGTAAATGTTATGGAGTATTGAACATTCCCGATGTAAGCAGCTAAAAAAACAATAAATATATTTTAATAAAAGTTTCTCCTGGAAGATTTCTCACTTCAAATTTAACCCATGCTGATATTTGTCCTGTTTTTATCAGAATTGTTATATCTTCCATAATCGCATTAACATGTTGGCAAATTATATGCATGACTTTGATGTAGTTCTTCTGGAAGACGAAACGGGCGGTTACGTAGCTATAGTGCCTACTCTACCTGGATGTCATACACAAGGTAACATATTGGCCGAGGTTTTGGAAAACGCCAAAGAAGCAATAGATCTTTACTTGGAAACCTTAACTGTAGCGGATAAATGGGGTAGAAATGAACACTGAAACTTAGCAAGTTACCCAACTTATATGTGAAGCTGTCGAAATCATCGTCTGAGGACCTTGGATTCAAAAAAAGATTCAGAAGCTCAACTGTATGCGTACCTATCTAATTAGTTTCTAGTTGGAGACAATATATTGTTAAACAAGTCTGTCGATGAATTAACCAAACACCCCGAAATTTATGAATGCCGAGAATAATTATCTCTTTTCATAAGATTCTAATAATCCATTAATTTCCTAATCGCAGAATGTACATCTATAGCGTTAACAGAGAAACATGGGATAAAACAAATAATGAGTTACGACTGTGGATTCGACGGCATAACCCCAAGAATATGTTAACCACTTCAACACCAAACCTTATCTTATTTTAAATCCAAAGATACCGCTTTTCCCGTAAAACTGCATCCATCTCAGAAACTTGGATCAAAATGCCTGGCAAATTTTGTGATTTTTACTTAGATTAATTGTGACTATGCAAAAACATACTTGATGATAATTTTGTTAATGTGTCTTGAAGAAGGTAGCGATTGTTTTTTGGAAATAATATTTATATACTTTTTACGATTTACCTTTCGGAAGTATAAACATTAAGGATGATTTGGAATGGTTAGTAAAGATCAAGGAATTGGTGGAGCAATACTCGCAGTATGCGTTATAGTCGCTTTGGGTTACGTAGTTTTAGTGGCTGATCCAGGACTGTTTAACCTAAACACTCAGGCAACTAGGCTCGATGCAGTTTTGATTCTGATTTCTGTAGCATTTATCGCCATTTTAGGAATTGGCGCATGGATAGGCTACACAATGGCAACTACACCGGCGCCTAAGCCCATCGAAGAAATCACAGCCGAAATTCAATCAGAAAATAAAACGCCACCAACATAGGTAAACATAAATATTTTTTCTTTTTTGTGCCGTTATCCTTTCTCCATTCAATCGGAGATGGCGAGCACCTAAACGAAGTTAGGCTTTGTTACAAACGATCCGTTGATGGTAATTTGAATCATATTAACAGCTATTGCTGAAAATGACAAATTCTTGGACCGATAACCCAAATTTATTTCCCAACTTTTCGCAAAAACTCTTTAGCTTCTGGAATTTTGTCTTGCCATTTTTCTGCTTGGCTAATCCATTTTTGTCGCCAATCTGGATCGGGGTGATCATCACTCCATTGACTAAAAGCCATTGAAAATGATCTGGCTTTTTCATCAAGTTTCTGCTTCTCTTTTTGCTGCTCGGATGATAGTTTTTGTGGTTGCTCTTCTGGAACAAGCTTCCTTGAATACCGATAAATGTATTTTTCATACACGTCTTTCGAGATTAGCCCTTCCTGGTATAGCGCTTTAGTTAACAATAGTAGGCCAGCGTAGGTTTTGCCGATTTCTTTTTGAACATGATATTTAGTCATTACCAGATAGAGTTCTGGAGCTAAACAAATTTTCATTATATGTTCTTGACTGAATTCTTTATTCATTTCATAATTTTTCTCCCTCTTTGTCCCGCCTCTCCCGCCTCCCAAGAAGGAAAAGCGTTTGGACACTGGATTAACGTAGTAACAATTAAGAAAAGAGTAGACTTAACTAACTAGTTATTTCAACATTAAACAAACAAGCTACCAATTCTCCTTCGTCTTCTCAAAGGGTTATGGGGTTTTCCTTTTTTTCAAAAGGGGCAGACCAAAATAGGTAAACCTTGGTTTGAAGTAAAACTCCAAAAAGTTTTATCAGCTTAGCGATTTTATTTAAATCAGCATTTTGTACGGCTTTATTGAAGTCGCTAGTGCTTCCGAAGGGTTGATGCCGACCAATTGTAAACTCTTTTTTGAATCTTGGATGTTTATTTTTTATAAACGCTTTTTTTACTAAACTCAGTTGGTCGGGTGTTAATTTAAGTTTATTTTTGACATATCTTTCGCTTCCTAAGAGTTGTAAGTCAAAACCCAACTCTGAAAGCACTTCAGAAATTCCCGAAACGCTATCTACTGACTGCTGCGGCGAAATTTTTTGCATACCTGCTTTTTCTGCAAAAGGATTATACTTAGCCATAACTGCAATCATCTCAACGTATGCTGTTCCTGCGAGCGGGAGGGTTTCACGAATTAGTTTAGCCCCTAAACCGATGGTCCGATATTTTGGGTGGACAACAATTCTATTGATTATGCACAATTTTTCATTAAGTTCCTTGATTGTCATGCGTGGAAGCACTAATCGTCTTCCATAGCATGCGGGTGGCGGGTAGCTGTAAACAATAGTTGCCATATCCTGTTCATAAGAATCAATATATTTTTGGTTTAACAACAACGGCCTAATTTCGCTAGTACCGTAAATAGCTTCATACCAGTTACTCTTCGGCTCATTTTTGAAATGCATGATTTCCTGAGCTGTAAAAGGCACAGGCGGGAAAGTCAGCAATTGAATATATCCAAAGACGTTACCATATTCGTCTCGGCGAACCCGCATGTGGCATGGATCTAGCCCTTTAAGCCACCACAGTTCAGGAGGCACATTCTCATCACTGCAAAGCTCTTGGTAAGCATTACCATAAACCATCATATCCCAAGCAACAACACGCAAAGTCTGCAGAAAATTATGCTTATTGCACCACTCCATCAACCAAACGCGAACGTCCTCTTCGCCACCTTCCAGCTCAAACCCGTTGCTGATAGCCATGTTAGCTTTAACACGAATAGAGGCAGCAATATAGGGAATTCTTGTAGCTAAATCTTTGTATTTTGCCAAATCTTCAATTGGCGTAACACCCCAAACTAGGTCCCAAATTGCCGTATTGGGTTGAGAAACAAAGCCAACTCCACTTCCTCTCTGTTTATACTTAGTATTAACATAACTAGAGTTCGCCATCACCACGCCAACCGAAGTGAATTTGCTCTTGCATCTGCTGATTACTAACATCAGGAGAAACATTGCGATCAGTACCAGAAACACTAATACTACTGCGAGCAGGCATAGGAAATCACCCAAAACTTGTCAATTATTTAGATTCATTCAACTGAGGCTTTTTTGCGGTAATCAACAGAGTATCTAAAACGTAATGCTCTAGAATATCTTTGCCATTAATGTAAATGCGTAGGTCAGCAGGCTTCGCAGTTACTTCAACCCCTAACACGTGTACCATCTTTTTGTTGGGATCAGTTGATCTGTCGTCTGCACTAAAGAGTTCTTTTTCATTTTCAGGAACATCCATAATTATCTACCTATTCCCATAAAGTTACTAAGAAATTTTGAGAAAAGCCTGAGAGATTTAGAGAACACCATCAAATTACAGTACTATCCCATAACGGCGCCCACACCTGGCAACGGAGCCTTTACGGCACCGTAAACACCAAGTGCAAGGCTCCAGAACACATCGTCATGTCCACCTTCAGGGTGACTGAAACGCAAGTGACCCGTTTTCATAAGCTCAAACTTCTCTACGTTCAATTCAGCCGTTAAATCAATATCATCGAGCTTTCTTGTGGGAATGTAAGGAATTTTTATTTCTCCATTGCGCATTTTTTTTCTAAGAATAGTGGCCATCTCTTCTTTTGATTTGACTGTAAAGTTAACTCCGATTACGCCTCGAATACCGCTTCGAAACATGTCTTCAACAATATAATTACCCACTCCGGTTATGTCAGAATATATTGCTCGGATTGTTCTCCAGCGGTCTTGAAGGCTTTTGATGTAGCCAATGACGCTAGCATATTCTGTGTGCAATGGAAAACGGTGAACATGAACTACCTTTAGAATGGAACCTTGTTTCTGAATTATTACTACAACGCTAAAGTCATGTTCCTTTCCAAAATCAACCCCAATATAAAATTCTCCGACAGGGGTTACCTGAAAATCAAAGAAAGTGAGTTGACTGTCAATGCAAGAGACAATCAGACTTTGTGTTAACCATGCATCAATGTCTTCGACAAATTCAGCCATGAATTCCCGCTGAAATCGCTCAAATGGCAATTGATTTCTCATTTCATCGATAAAACTTTGTTTAACCAAACCGCTTCGGACAACGTCTTCACATGTTGTAACGTGCTTGCTGAATTCTGGTGCTTGGCACATACGGTAGAAAACACTATCTTTGCTCCAAGGGGTGCTGCTAGCGATTAATGTTCCATCGGTTGTGGAAAGCATTGGATAGAGTACATTGTAGAAGACTAATCTATCATCTTTGAAAAATGCTGATTCATCAGTAATAACTTGGTTTGCAGTGTATCCTCGAAGCAATTGCGGGCTATTTGGCAAAGCAAACTATTCGGCTACCATTCTGAAAACGGATGGTTGTACGTTGCATGCGTTCAACAAGCTGTAATCTCGTCTCTTTAGGTAAACTCAGGAGAAAATCTTGAATGCGATCACTTATAATCATGCTTTGACGCAAGGTTGGCGCAACAACAAGTGTTACTGTTTTGGGCTTGTTGAGTGCAAACGAGATTGCCCTTAATGCTATACAAGTGGTTTTTCCTCCTTGCCTGCTCCAGCGAACCGCAATACGCTTGCTCTCATCCCGAAGAAGCCCAGCCTGGTAATCCTTTGCAATAAAGCCAAAAAATCTCTTGAAAAAACAACAGGATCATCAGGAATCATTAACTTTTGTGGTTTCTGTTGCATCATGTTTGATTTCAGTTTTTCCGTCTTTTGTTGTATTTTGTTGTTGATCTGCTTGATCCTGAAGAATCTTGATGTCATCCACTAACTTCTCCAATTTAGCTAAATCGTCATCAAACTGTCGCTCTTCAAACCCTTTTGCCAAATTACCCATAACCTCAGCAGTATGAGCAGCTACATGAGCCCACAACTGCCGCTCTTTCGGCGATATATCCTTCGGCATATTCTGAACTTCTTGTTGATCGACCCTGCCCGTAGAAATCGACATAGCCATCCTAAACAATGAATCAAGCTGGCTGATCCACTCGTTTCTAAGAATTTGTGCATCGATGTTAGGCTTATGAGGAAGATCAGCGATAGTTTTTCGAAGGTTAGACATTCGCCTTTCTACCGAAGAAGTAAAGCATATATTTCGTCTCATGATGTATTACCTTATTTTAGTTTAAACTCTTTATGTTCAAGATTTTGTTCTAATAGATGTCATTTAATTGGAAGCTTCCGTTGCCGAATAAATCAATTATGATTTCGCCCTTCTCTATATCGGGGACAAGATGAACTTCCAATTCTCCTTTTATCTTACCCATGACTTCGACTCGAGTCGACATAGAGATGAATTCGCCAATTTTTTTATCGTTCAAACAATCTTCCAAAATTATCATTTTGGGAATTTTAATTTTCTGACTTTTTCTATTTCTTTCTAACTGTTTCTTAACATTTGTTTTATGCATAATGTCACCTTGGACGCCACTCAAAGGCGGCGAATGAAACCAAACAAAGCTTCATAGAAGCGCTTGCCTTGTCTCATTGAGTTGTTAATAACAACCTAAACAACCAATGCCGCAAAAGTTTAAAGGAATTCTGGCAGCACCAAACAACAGTGTCGTTTCATAGCTTCCATAAACGATAGTATCGTTTACTAGGCGATCAAAACGACATATTTACGCCAAAAAAAAGAAATGGGGTTTTGCGAGTGATATCTCCACTGGCTTGAGGGTTCAAGTCCCACCCATCATCCGCCACTGGACTTTTGCATGTTTCCTGAAAAGGCAATTAAGATTGTTTGAAACTTGGAGAGTTAGGGTTTGCTGAGGCCCTAGACGCAATTTTAAGGATAGAAAAGATGTAAAATGCAAATTTCCACATCTTTTGTGAACATAACCAGAACCTCAGCATTTGCTCATTTGCCACTCTTCTTTATAAAATTTGCTTAGTTTGATTTATTTTTTAGAAGCTTATTCGTATCTTGCTTTATTTAGCTCAATGTTTGATCGAAGTTCATGAGTGATATTTTTAGTGATTGTGACACTTGTTGCCAAAAGTTAGTTAGTTAGTTGAGATTCGTGTTTCTGTTTCCGTTTATTATACGAGCAAAATAAATAGCAATCCAACACTCAAAGATTGACTAATTTGTTTTCCAAGTTGCTTGTACAAAAGTCGACTATCCTGATTAGAAACTAACTCCTATAGGGGTGGATTG
Organism: Candidatus Bathyarchaeota archaeon; assembly: GCA_003164295.1. GTDB lineage: Archaea > Thermoproteota > Bathyarchaeia > Bathyarchaeales > Bathycorpusculaceae > Bathycorpusculum. The sequence goes on along the minus strand of PLTA01000021.1, from coordinate 77,973 downwards.
TCAGAGCGGTTAGGAAATAAATATATTTTACCTGTGGGAAGTATATCACGACAGCGTAAACAAGATATCCAAAAAATGGTTTTGTGTCCTTACTGCTACGCAATAAGCCACGCTGAACTTCAACTTTTTGGTTAATGTATGACCTGCCTTAAAGCAAATTGGAGATGAAAATATGATAAATAATGATAAATGCCGTTGCGGTTGTGAAGAAACTGTTACTGAATTTCTGGATGAAACAATACTGTTATGTTGCCCAAACTGTAATGCGATTAGAAGCAAAAGTTGGTTTTAGCATAAGTAATATGCGAGAAAAAACATAGTTCTGAAATGAGAAAAAGGGGAATGCAGTTGAGGTCTCCACTGGTGACGGCTTCAAATCCCTTCTCGAACTTCCAAATCGCTTTCCGTCAATAATTAAACTTGTTAATTTTGCCAAAAAATATTTCAAAACTTAGAGCCAATCAATGATATAAGTATTGAAAATGCCATTTGCGACCTTTGATAATTATGACAAGATAGGAAATACAAGGACATTTTATGGCGTCTTTTTTTAGTGCGTGGTTACAGAATTAGAAATCGGTATATTGTAAATAAAAGAGATGAAGAGAAACGAAATATTTAATCTTCTATTACTCCAATAAAAAAATGGAGTAGTTATGATAGCTATTTGGGCATAAATTATAGTTGATTATTTTTTTGAGTTGTTGGAAGTAACAGTCCCAGTGCTACTGGCAATTCACAAAAAAAACCTCTCTACTGGTTGACCTAAAAAAATGAATAATTGCTAAGAATTCTACTTTGAGATTTCCTTAAGAAGTTTTAGTGCAGATGTTTCTTCTAAGACATTAATGAAATCATCTATGCTTATGGTGCTAAGTACAATTGCTAAACGCGCTTTTGTCGTTAATTTGTAGAGTTTTGTTTTTCCGCCGTTCCTTATGGTTCTATAGCCGAAGACTCGCAGATAGCGTTGCTTTTCAAGAGCTCTTACTCTTACATTGATGATGGCATATTTGATTCGTTTGAAGCCAATCAAATCGTGCCTTATATCTTGAAGTATGTCCCAAATTGCCAAAGGGAAATTTTTGGATAGAACGCAAAATATGGCGCAATTCACCCTTTGTTCTCTACCTTTGAATACTTCGATTTTTGTCTGAACACTATTCTTTCTGGACTTTTTTTTGCTAGCGCTATATGGGTTTAGGGGGCTGCAGCTCGTATTATAAGCCGATCCTGATTTGCAATTGCAGGGAACGGAGCTCTCATCAAAGGTGCTTTTAGGAGACGTTGTCTCTGTTGCAAATCCAGCCATTCCATCCCACCTCCAATAAGTTTAGTGCTCAAGGGCTTCCTTGGTTTTGGGAGGTCTCAAAAAAAGGATAATTTTGTCTGCAACGCATCGTTTGTAGAGTCCTGGGTGTTCCCTCTTGAATAGCGCCAAAGCGGTTTGATTTTCAAATACCGGCGAAGCATAGGCTTCATGATTGTCTAGATGTAGTTTGCAGAAAGGTACACCTATTTTATTTCTTCCGCTAGCCATGAAGAGATAACTTGTTGCGCCAGCAGCGGGTTTGCCACAGACGATGCATATTTTTTGCCTTTTCTCGAATGGTCTTTTTTCAACTAAAGGCATTATTGCAGGTTCTTCTAAATTACAGCTCATAATTTTGTCTCCGTTACTTGAAGAAGTCTTCGTCGCGCAGATGTTCGCTTATCTGAATATAGCAGCGTTTTTTGCAGACATCCAGAATTGTAAGCAGTTCCGGATCGTCGCCTTTCGCAAACTCTTTTTTAAAGCCAAGTCTTCCCGTTTGCACCCTGACTTCTATTTCGCCATCACTGCCAAGGAGTTGGTAAAAACCAAGCTTATCCCCCGCATAATCAGCGAGGACTTCCCAATCGTCTATAAGATTAACCAATTTGTTGTCACCTTCCATGACTTGCAGCGTGAATTCAAAAACAATCTGGCACCTTCATGGAAACTCCTTGTAACCCCCCTTCACGGAGTTTCCTTGTGAGGGGGTCTCGCGGAAACTACCCAAAACTGTCAAAACCGCACAGACGAGGTATTCAAGTTAACATCTAATTTTATGAATTTGCCGCAATTGTTGACGATGTCATAAAACTTAGTCGAATAAAAAAAAGATGTGTGTTGCATTTTTATTGAGTTACTTTCATGTCTTCTATTCTTGTCTATCACATAGCTCTCTTGAATTTGATACTCAACAGTACGCCTGTAACTATCAGCACTATCCAGTTTATCGTGAGGATAGTCACTTCAAACGCGATAATGTCATATCCTGACATTGAAAAAAAGGCAAGAGATCCGATCGCCAAGACAAAACTTGTGACGAAAAGCCATCGTATTGCACCTTCTACTCTACCTTTGGCAAAAACGGCGGCTGCGAAGAGAAGCGATACACTCAACATTAGATATCCTAGGCTTTCTATAGCAAGGAAGATGCCGTGAGGATTATACATCGTAAACAAAGATAGACCCGAGGTTTCTCCGCTCAGAATGCTGGGCTGGACAACGGCAAGCTGAATGAAGTAATCAGTGGTGATCGCGACCGCATAGATGAGGGCGAAGGACAGACCGGTCTGACTGAATATCTTCTTGTCTTCGGAGGCTTGGCGGTGAATGCAAGTCATAAGTACGGCGAATGTTAGTGCTAAGAGAATTCCTGGATACAGCCATATATAATCGGAGGGTATGAAGGATGCAGCATTTGTGTAGGGATATGGGATAATGCTCCCAGGTTGGGCGAGGGGTCCCGCCCTTGCAGGGGTTGCAAAACCGATCACTAAAGATGCAGCGGCGATTATTGAGGTCAGGAGTGCAGCCCAAAATCCAACCCGACAAACGTTCTTGCGGGTGGATCTGCCAGTTTCTGAGTTAAATTTATTGTTGGCTTCAAGTTTTCTTGTTGATTGGGATTCATTGAGTTTTTTCATTGGTTTCTCACCTCGGTTTGGGTTTTTCCTAGCGCAGATTGTCTGGCCGACCATGAAAAGTAAGCCAACGCTAACGACGCCATCACAACCATGCCCTCTAGAACAGAATAGCCCAATGGTGCAACTTCTGGCTGCATCAAGTGTGCTTGGTCAGCGATTACCTGCAGAATATTGAGGATTGCGGCGAGAATGCCAAGCCCGCTCCCAATTCTCTGACGCTTGTAGATCATTGGGATTGTCGCGATTTCAACAATCAGTATGATAAGGAAGAACGTCAACCAGACGGGAGACACGTCAGACTGCGGTCGGGTTTCAAAGCCTATCGGCGGAGGAAATTCTAATACCGTAAGAACAAGGATTGCAATGATAGATGCGAGTACGCCCTTTTTTGCAGAAGAAGATGTTAACTTGTTAAAATGTGATATTTTGCTTGGTGTTTTCATAGTTGTTTACCTCCATTTTGGTTTTGATCAGTTGTTTTCTTGATTTCATATTCTGCAAGGTTTATTCTCAGGATCCCCTTCTTGCCAACGACTTCCAATATTATGCCGTCTGGGAACGTTGCCTGCAACAGTTCGCCTATTGATCCCTCGACCAGGACATTGTCGCGGGAACCATTTGCCAAGATCGCTTTGACACATAACTTGTAGCATGTTGGGGCGCCTTTCGGGTTTGGTTTCATTTCTTCTATAAGACCAGTATCCGTAAGATTGCGCAAACGCTTGGTAAGGCTTGCATAGTAGGTTTCTTCAAGTCCTTCATACGTGGTTATTCTTTTAAGTAACTGTTTGATTGTTTGAGGGCTTTCTCTGGCGAGGACTTCAAAGATTGCGGCGTTTGCTCTGCCTGCTCTGCCTTGGAATACGTCGAGTACAGTGCCGTTGCTCTTGCCCCATTTTTTATGCGCCAAAGTTTCTTACTCCCCCTCAAGCATTGGCTGGAACTTAGAAGTCGCTGGAAGTTGCTTATCACATTAAACCACGATCCTTTTGCCGATTTGACCGCTCGCAAAATGTTTCCTTCCCCAAAAACGTCTGGGGCAAAATTTAGCATAACCGCTTATGTAGTAACAATTGACAGATTCCAAGCAAAAATAGCGGGTTATCTGTAGCTTAGAGCGAGAAGATAGCGGGGTTTTATAGGTTGATTTTTTGGGCAAGAAAGTTTCTGCCCAGCACTTTTTAACTAGACATAAGGTAGGCTTATTTGTTTGCGGGCGCGCATGCGTGCTCCTAAAATAGGAAACACCAGACTTGTTACTTCAGTTCCAAAGATTGGTTGGCGAAGTTACCGTGCTTTTTGACTTACGTTTCATCAAAATTGATATGCCTCAGCAATTTAGAAACAGATGCAGGCTAGATGATATTTCTCATTCTCATAATCGCCGTTTAACTATAGAACGACCCAAAATCATGAGAACAATTCCAGGTGCAAGAAATACTAACGTAAAGAGAATTACTTCGATAACATCAAGTGGATTATAATTGGGCAATCTATGCAATGTGAAAGTTAATGAATTTAAGGTTGCTTGGGAGCTAGAGCCAACCGCGAGGGAATAAAACCCTTGTGAAACTGTCATAGAAACGCTTCCCTTCTGCAATTCATATTGACCAATGTAATTTGGCGGCAGTCCATTGAAGTTCCATGCAGTGTATGTACTATTTTGTTGTAGGTGTAAAGCATTATATTGAGTGGAATTAAGGAGATAGACATGTACTGAATTTGAGGCATTCCAAACAACAGATAATTTTGAAGCATTAAGTTGGGCAGGTAATCGACAGAAAGTATTGCAGTCGTATTCTGGGGAATGGTGCGATTAGAGAAATTTTCAGTTTGCATAATTTCCCCGGTATGGACGGACGTATTCAAGAAAACAACAACAGCAAAACCAATCAAGGCAACCCCCAAAAGAACCATCAAAACACCGGCTGCAATTTTTACCGTTTGGTTTTTCTTCTCTACTCGCACTTTTTTTGGAAAAGTTTTCATCATATTTGCAGCGAGCTTTCCTCTTTCGGTCAGGAAATATTTTCCTTCTTCATCCTTAGCTATGAGAGCCCCAAGTAATTTCAAATGGTAGTTTAGCTTGCCAGTATTGGTTATGTGCAAAATAGTCATTATTTCCGTATAGCTAAGAGTTTGGCTTTCAGCCAGTAACTCGAGTATGCTTCTCCTTGTTGCGTCGTTAAGAATCTTGTTTACCGAGGACCAGTTTACTTCTTCCAAATTATCACTTAACCATGCTGTCTTTACTTGCTTACTTTAACTTTTTTGATAAAACTGGTTATCAAAAGGCTTGTGAGGTGTTGAAAATTTTGCTTTCTAACGCGCCTGCAACGGGAAACCTAAAGATAGTTTAAGAGAAAGGTTTGTTTGAATCAAATCTTTTGAAGAGGCACTTTAGCTCTTTCTTGCCTTTTTTTGAATAGAATACTTAAACGATTTCGTCCCTTCCTTGTTCCGTTAAATGCACAATAACCTCAGAGGTGCCCTTAGGATCATCTTCAAGCCAGATAAAACCGCTCTCTTGGAGTTCCTTAAGAGCAACAATGCGGTCCACGTTAAAGAAAAATTTATCCGTGAATAACTACGATGCCCCAATCCCAATCCAGCATGCAAATGTCCACTTGACAGCATCTTGGAAGATCTTAGATTGTTTCTCAAAAAGCTCCAGCAACTCTTCTTTAGCAGTCTTTGCTTGGGGTAAGTTATTTGTTGCCATTTTGGGGTGCCTCCCCTTTTCGTCGAGTGAGCGCTAAAAGCATCGTCTCACCCAAGATGTAGATTCTTTCCTCCAAACGCTTCTCCTTTAAAAAATCCACAATCAACTCATTGTAACATGCGCTTACAGGTACCAAATGCTTAGGATAAGCATAAGGATATCTTCTCTTGTATTTCCTGCTAATTATCTTAGTATAGATTTTGACTAGAGGTGGTGCTTCTAAGTCGTCTAGCCTATCGAGAATGTTGCCGTCTGTAAATTTAGCCATGTGTAGGTCTCTCTACTTTTCTGCAATGGCAGATTGCTTAACTGGTTTTCGAGTTCCTGAATTTTCTTTTGCTGAGCCACAAGAATGCTCATAGCCATTGGCTCAAAGAGTATTGGATTGCATGCGCAACTTCCCGCAGAAGCCAGATTTCTACTCATATCTATTATTTGATCAAAGGCTTGTTTTTCTTTTTCAGTTGATAAAGCATTTCTAAAACCCTTCCAACGGCTAATCTCATCTTCTATAGCTATTCGATATGAGGGGATAGTCTTACCCATAACTTGCTAGGCCTCCAAACAATCTATCTGAATTCTGTTTCAAGCCAAATCACTTGGGGCACATGCATCAGCTCAAACCGCATATAAAACAAATGGTCAAACTACTTTATGACGCAGTGGAGGGGATAGTGAAAGTGAAAAGCCCAAAAGAAAAAAATCAAAATAATGTTTAACCCACAAACGGCATAGCCTGAAACTGTTTGGGTTTTCTGGATATCAAAAGATTTTCTTTCAATTCCCATACTTCTGATTTTTCTTTGAACTTCCGTTATTTTATGTGTTCTAATGAAAGGTAAAAGACCCTCTTTTTTCTATGGGAAGGTACGTTTGTGGAAGGCCTTCGCGCCCGAAAACAGCGTGTAATGCAAGAGAAAACTGCAATTAATCAAACATCTCAAGAAATCAATCAAAAATCCAGACAACCTCCAGAAAACAATCCGTTAAGGCAGAAATGGTATTCCGTCCAAAGGGCAAAGCCTTGAGCACGCCGGCACTTGAAAAATTTTCTGGAAAAAATTTCAACTAAGCAATCAATTTAAACAATGACATGGAAGACGTATATAGGATACCCTCGCGATTTAGCGTTTCTTGCTGTTACCTGTAGCTGTGTTAGAAAGTTACTACTTGAGTGGTTTTAGCGATTCTTGTAGCAGCCGTTCGTGTTCTTTGTCTAGAGTAGTTTTTGATGCTCTTTGAAATAACTCTAAGTCTTCTTCGGACAAGCCTTCGGGGGTTTGAACTGATTTTGGCGCTGGCGTAGGTCCTTGCGTAGGCTTTGGAATGATATCATGGAAGTGTTTGACTTTTTCCCACCACTGCTTATGCAGCTCCTGTGCATCCTCCGTCGTTAGATCGGGGCTGTTAACCAATGTCCAAAATAGGCTATTCATGTCGGTTTGCGCCCTCTGCCAACTAGCGTCATCTGGTCTGCATGCGTCTTCCATTATTTTGTTGAATGTCGGATAAAACGGCAGGAATTGGTAATCATCGCGGGTCTTTGATTTCTTTATGCTAAACAGGGCAAAATCTGCTTCCGTGAAATCGGTCGCTTGCTCTGCACTTGAGCCTTTCATAAGTTTATTGTCAATTACCCACAGGTGGTTCTTGTCTATACCTGGCTTGTTTATTAGCGCAACGCAAACAGGTTTAGTGAAGGTGTCATTAGTACCAGTTAATCCTACCAAGGGTGCTTTAAGACCTGCGAGTTCGTCGACGCCGTCAATGACAACATCTGCAACTTTCAAGTAAGTGCTTAGTTGAGTACTATAATCTAAAGCACCTGCAATGCCTTCAACTATTTTCATGATTTTTTGCGCGTAGTTATCTCTGTTGGCTTGACACAAGAGAATGGTATATCGAAGTTCCCCACCTTTGTATGGACAGAATCCGGCAACTCTAGTGTTTTTAATAATCAATTTTCCGCTGCTTGGGATTGGTGCTGAGGGCATCATCTTTTGTATTTTATCTGGTCCTACAACATTAGGAACAGAAACGTCAGGTTTGCCTCCATACCCAAATTCAGTGTTAGCTAGTACTGTTGGGTCTGTTGTCACCCATATTTGACTTTGGTTTTCTAGAAAAAGCTGATTTACCCATATTTCAAAATAGTCAACATCTATTTCAAATGGCGTTGTATCTGTCTGCACAAGTTTAAGGGTCTTATTATCTGTCTTTAGAATGTGATCATCCAGAATTTCCACCTCAGAGGGTTTTATTGTTGGATGCTTCAAGAAATAATCAAACGATTGCTTTATTTTTGCTTTCAATTCGTCAATCTTGCTCGAATCTTCTTTCGCAAAAAAAGACAAATAAAATTCCTCAATTGTTTTAGGGAACTGTTTGTTAATAAGCCTTTTGATCGCCCACAAGCTGCACAAAACTCAAATGCTTAACAAAGTCAGCACTCAATTGATTTTAAACAAACACCAATTCTTCATCTTTTCAGGGCTATTTCGATCGCCCAAAAACCGTTATGCGGGAAACGCGTCCAGCCATCTTCACTTAAGTATTTATCGATGGACGGCCGGCGAAAGATAAATGAGAAAAAAAGAAGAACGGTGCGGGAGATATGGTCGCAGATTAACAGGCGCTTGTGAGAGATTGCTAGCGCTAACAACTTATTTATAAAATAGCAAATTACCAGTTAGTAGAGGATGAAAGAGGTATGAATGAGAAGGGGCACGGTCTAAAAATCTGTTGCGATCGCATTATACCCGAACACATGGAGAATCCCGCGTTTGCTGAAGCTCACAAAATGAATGTGGCTAGGACGTTAAAAGGCACAAATTTCAAAACTCCACGCGAAGCGTTCGTAGACCTTGATCATAGGCAAGTCGTTCTTGGGGACCGGATGTGCCTTCTCACACCAAAGATGTGGCAGCGAGGGTCCGAACTCAAATGCCGTTTCATAGGTGGCTCGTCTGCGCAGCAACAAAAAGCCATTGACATGGCAAGCGAATGGATGCAATATGCAAATATTAAAATCATCCTTGTGAATACACAAGATGAGCAGGTTCGAATCGCTTTCAATGCTGGTCAAGGCTCTTGGTCAGCCATCGGTCAAGATTGTCTTGTCACTAGTTATTTTCCAAGAGAACAGCCAACGATGAATTTTGGCTGGCTCGACGAGAACACACCTGATGAGGAATGGCGGCGAGTGGTAGTGCACGAGTTCGGGCACGCATTAGGATGTGCCCACGAGCACCAGTCGCCTAACGAGAAACTTGAATGGAACAAGGAAGCGGTATACGCTTACTTCTCTGGTCCGCCCAACAATTGGAACAAGCAGACGATTGATAAGAATATTCTAAAAAAATACTCTCCCGATGGCGTCTCAGCAAGCCTCTTCGATCCAGATTCAATTATGCTGTACATGTTTCCGCCGGAGCTTTTCACGGATTGCAAAGGCACAAACAACAATACTGATCTTTCAGACAAGGATAAAGCGTACATCGCCCAAATGTACCCTAAGTAACCACCGAAATTAGCATTGCATTTTGTCTATTGTCGCTCTTTAATATTGCAAGCGATTAAACGTGCGTGTGCGGCAAGGACTCTGGTCAAGTTCACTGCCCAATGATTGGGGCAAAGGCCTGTCGCCGATTGGACGCCATAGGATAAGACAACCAAGAAATTATTATTTATATTTTTTATGTTCTGATGATGAGTGTAGAAACAGCACAGTTTAGCATCAAAAGCTAACCTGTTACTTTTGTACACTTTCCATAAGCAAGAAAAAAGAAAATGTTGGAACGACATTTTGAAGGAGTGGAGGGTTAAGTGAAAGTCAAAATTAAGGATAATTCAAACTCAACTATTCTTAATTATTATAACTAACTTAGCGGGTTGTTGTTTCAGTTTGTAACAACATTCCCTTATATTCGCTCGAATCGTAAGAAGAATTAACAGAAAGAAAAAGAAGTAGCTTAGAGCCATTCAATCGTTGGGCGGGTCTGACTGCTAACATGTGAAAAGGCGCACCCCTGCTATTTTTGCCACCTATCCCAGTTAGCGCACGGTTAAATCCGCTTAATCACCCTTTATGCCCCTCAAAATATTTGAAGAGCAAAAACGTCCGATAAACTTCAAAATAGAAACAAAAATGAACCAATGATATTAACTATAAAATTCAGTTATTGTTTTGGGTTACTGTTATGGCTAACACAGAGCAATTTTTTGCTGCTTCGCGGGCATCAACTATTTGATTATCGTCAAATATGTTTGAGGATTTTGATTCGTCTGCTTGCCCTCAAATAACGTTTGACTTCTGGTTTTTGCCTGGTTAAAAATGCATTCTATCAGTAGAGCATAACTCTGAGTGATTTGAATTACACATCAAACTCACGTGGAATTTTTTGTCAGGTTTTTGTTTCTTGAATTCTTTTGTTTTCTTCAACCAGTCGCTTAATTGCCGCCATCACATCAACTAAAATAGAGCTTCTTGGAGGTTCCTCCAGGCTTCCTTTGCAAATTGCATCAATCGAAATGACATATGAGGTAGCGGTAGTTGTGTTAATTAAAACACGAAGAGAATCAGGTTTTGTAACATATTCATTTTTTTTCAAAGTGACAGTTAGAATTGAAATAACTTCTTTGGGATCTAAGCTGTTAGGGATTTCATATTTTGTTCTAACCCATCTCTCCTTAAGTTCATGAGATACTACGGCAGCTACAACCATTATGCTATTTGGGATTTTGATTATTGGACCATCGTCAAGTCGCAAAACTGTATATGTTAAACCGATATTCGTAACTTTTCCACTGTATCCTGGTATGATGGAATCTTGTGAATAGAATTTTGGTGGATAAGAAGGCACAACAAGGCCATACTGCCACGTGACGAAAGTAATTCTATCTTCAACATGATATGGCTGTGCCAGTATAATCATTATTCCTGCTATGATGTTAGAAAGAACAGTTTGAGCTGCCAAGCCCAGAACAAGCCCAGCAAACGTTCCACCGGCGAGAAGGGCCATGGGAGATACCCCCACGATTGCTAATAGGATCAAGGCTAACACAATATAGGCTATGAACCTGAAGATTGTTAGAATCATGTTTGATCGTTTTGGACCAAATAATCGACGTGAAACAACTTCAATTTCTCTTCCAAGAATAGTAATTGCCAAGAAACCCAAAACTCCAGTCATTATTTCTTCAGTAACTATTTGAGGTGAACCAGAAGGAATAATTTTGTAAGTGTAGAGGCCGTAATAAAAAATTATACCAACTAAAATTATTAGAATTATAAAAGCTATTGAGTAACCTATCAATCGTACATATTTTTTTTCGTTAGATAAATTGCTCATCGTAAAACGCCAAAAAGTTAGAAAAGATTATTGTTGACTTTGGAAAATAGCCATTGACTTCGGGTTACTTTTGTTTTTGCATGATTTGTCTATTTAATAGTGGTTAATTTTGTTCTTATACTCAATGCTTTGATTCTGCTTAGCTGCTCTCTCTAAATGTGTAGCCGCAGTCTGTGCATCTTAGGAATTGGGTGGATGATTCGTCCGCCCCTCTTGTTTGCACCTACCAAGCGTAAGCAGAGTTGTTTCCACATTTTGAGCATGCAACCTGTATGGTCGGCAAAACGCTTAGTTGATTTTCTTTGTCTATTACTGAAACCATTTGTTTAAGACTATGTGTTATGATGTTGCCTTTGGCTTTGGCTTCATCATTCGTTTTTTGTCCGCACTTTCTGCACGATAACACAAGCAATACTTGCGTTCCCAACTTAACCGTCTTAGGTTCAAGACGGGAACCGCATTCTTTACAAAACTCCATACAACCAACCCTTCCTTTTTAGCTTCGACTTAAATCACCCATAGGATCATTGAGAAATAAGAAACCATGTGATAGCTAACTTGCAACAACACAGCCTTAACTATTCTGTAGAGAGTACATGCGAAACAAAGAGGAAAATGTATGATATCTGCAGTTGTGTTAGTAAATACGGAATTGGGATCATTCCAAGTATTAGCAAGTCTAAAAAATATTGATGGAATAGAAGAAGGACATGCCCTATACGGCGTCTACGACCTAATAATCAAAGTCAAAGCACAAACAATTGAAAAGATAAAAGACATAATAAAATTACGCATAAGACAAACAGCAGGCATAACCAGCTCACTAACACTCATGATAATTGACCACTAAAAAACAATTTATCGCGTGAATTTCTTCAAGACCTAATATTTTTATGCAAGACTTACAACAGAAAGTGAAGAATTTCATTGGAAATCAGTATGAAAAAACATGGCAATTTGTATGCAATAGAGAGCGTATTTGTTTGCCGCTTTAGTAACGATGCCTTCTATCTGAGATAGTGGTCGTTTAGGGGCTTCTCTAATGTAGTTGAGCCCTTTGCTAAATAGTAATCCTGCAAGGGCTGAAGCGAATAGGTTTACAGCTACATTTGCTAGTGATGTGCAAGAGATGTTGAATTCTGAGGCTAAAACAAAAGATGCAAAGACTAATCGTAGAAAATTTGGTTTCGCAGAACACTTCTCCCTCAATTTTAATGTATTCATCTGCTTCTTGGGGCTATGTGGGTTCAAGGGTTATTTCTACGATGTTCCCGGGCAGGTTTGTTTTTTCTTCTTGCCATTGTGATAGTATTGTCTCTGGGATAGAGATGCGCCCAGCGTTTTCCATTTTTGCATAAAAAAATTGCCAACCTTTAAAGTTGTTTGGTACACTGAAACCTACTTTTAAAAGTTGAGTTTGTTCCAGTTTGAATTCCCACCTGATAATCTTTGGAATTTGTACTCTGTCTCCTTTTTGGAGATTTGCTCTAAACGTTACCCTTCGAGTTAAAACCATACGGTCCCTTCTAAATGTCAAATTATGTCAAATCATGTCAATCTGTGTCAAATTATGTCAAAAAATATATCAACCTACAAACAATTTAAGCTTTGCTTCAAAAAAGCAACTCGAAACACAAAGAACAAATTTAGCATAAAAAAGTACCATTTAATCACTTCACTTTAGCCCGCCACATTTCAAGAAACCAAAATAACTATTTCTCATATGATTCAATTATGCAATTTTACTGGATTAAACGGCATAAACATGTCAGATTGTTTTAATAACTCGGTTTTCCATAAATAGGACGCTTAATTTAGAGGCAAAGAAACTTTAATGTTAATCCAAGAAGTTATACTTGAAAATTTCATGAGTTACGAATACGCTAGAGTGCCATTTAAACAAGGTGTAAACGTAATTGGTGGACCAAATGGAGCGGGAAAATCTTCATTACTTTTGGCGATTTCCGTTGGTTTAGGACAGTCATACACGGAACGATCTAGAAAACTTAGCGACTTAATCCGTTGGGGACATGATCAAGCAAGAGTCACACTTATTTTAGATAATAGCAAACAAGGAAACAAACGTCCAGTTCCAAAATACTCCAAAGACCAACTTTTTTTAACCCGAGTTCTGCGTCGAGATGGCAAGTACGGGTTTGAACTTGAAAACAGAGCCGTCGGAAAACAAGATGTCGAACGGTTACTCGGCAGATTCGGCGTTGACCCCGACAACATGCTAATCATTATGCATCAAAACATGGTAGAACAATTTACCGTTCTCAGCAACATAGAAAAATTGCGGATTGTTGAAGCAGCCGTCGGTTTAGAACCCTTCCGCGAAAATGTCCTCCAAGCAAAAACAAAACTAATGCGCATTTTAACCCAAGAAGAATCTGTAGGCAAACTTTTAGAACAAGCCCAGCAAACCCTCAATTATTGGCGTGAGCAATATGAAAAATACCAAGAAAAAAAGCAACTCCAAATCAAACATCGCTTTTTAGAACGCGAATTGGCGTGGGCAGAAGTTGAAAAACGCGAAACCACAGTTAAAGGCTTACAAACCAACTTAAATAAAAATCAAAATACACTGGCCAAGATTGAAGAAGAAAAAACAGCTGTAACCACCAAACTCAACAGTCAACAAGATCAACGGGAAACTGTTAAAAAAATAACTCGAACAGCTTTTAATGAACGCTTAAACCTTGAAAATAAAATTGCGCAAAATAAATCCATCCAATCACTCGTTGGACAATTACTTGAAGAAACCCAGGTTTTGCAACAAGCAATCCAAGGCAGCAAAATCCAACTCAAACTACTTAGAAGTGAAAACTTAAAAGAAATGCTCAAAAATTCAGAACAACAAATCTCCAACATAAGCGAACAAGTTAAAGCATCTCAGACAAAAATGCTTGATTTAGAAGATTCATCAAACAAGGCTACGGGCGAAGTTTTGGATAAACGGGTAACCCTCGCTATGCTTGAGTATAAGCGGGCAAACGCCATCGTGAACTTGAAAGATATTGAGAAGACGCTCAAAGAAGCGCAGGAAAATCTGGCCGCAACAATTGAAAAGGCAATGCTGTCGGGTGAGCGAATAGCCGTTCTTAAAGGCGCTTCTGACATTCAAGATGAAATCCGCTTAACAGACGGACACTTGGCAGCGCTAGCTGACGTTTCAGAAGGTATCGAACGCCAATACGAATCCTACTCTAAACTTTATCTGGAACTGAAAGAAAAAGCACAGGTCGTGGCTGAAAACCGCGAAAAAACCCTCGAAGAAGTCAAAACCCGAATGCAATCGTGGCGTACAGTCATGGAGAACCTGCTTGACCGAGTAAATGTTGAATACCAAAAGATAATGAGCCAAACTTTAGCAACTGGCGAAGTGAAACTTTCAAACGCACAAGACGTTGAAACCGCTGGATTAGAAATATTCGTCGGGTTCAAAGGCGGAAAACCAGTGGCTCTTGACGCCTACACACAAAGCGGCGGCGAAAGAACCACAGCTACCATGGGTTTTCTCTTAGCCCTACAACAACATGTACGTTCCCCATTCAGGGCAGTAGACGAATATGACATTCATATGGACCCAAAAAACCGAGAAATGATCGCAAAAGTCCTTTTATCCACAATTAAAGATGCAAACGCCCAATACGTAGTAATTACTCCAAGCCAAATCACGTTTGCCCAACAAGACGCCAACGTGATTACTGTTCAAAATATAGAAGGAAAATCCGTTGTCAGTGAGGTTATCTCTTAATGCAAACGGCAACACAAAAAAAGACATTGGGCAGAGAAAGGCTGGAACGCATAATTGAAATGTGTATTGCCATAGAAAACCACAGTGTAGACCCATTTACATTGAATATTGATGAAATCATCAAAGTTGTACAAGAATATTTTCCTCAATGGCATAATCCTGAAGAATTAAAATTGGACGCTGAGGCACTGCATCATTTAGCCACGGTTATTAAAATTCAAAGCGAATGGGTTAAACAACGCTCATCTCTGCTCTACACTGACCCATTTCTTTTAGAAGAAAAAATCCTGCAAATAGACAAACAAGAAATAATTAACGTTTTTCTAAAAGCATGGACCCCAATAATCGAATCTGAACAATTAAGCATAAACACACTGGCTCAGGGATTACTTTACTGGGAAGCTTTAACACCAATTAGTGAAAGATGGAAAGAACTTGAACCCGCCCAGGTAGCAAACAGTTTCGCAAGCAGAGAGCAACTAATTAAACAACGAGTTCTAAGCGATATCGAATTCTCTGATGAACTTACTAATTACTGGAAAGAACTAAAAACATGTGTCGCAAACAAGGGAAAAGATGGGAAAATTCATTACTGGGATTTCATAGGTGCTGACACCTACGAGGAAACTGTACAAAGAGCATTCTTAACAAGTTTCCTTATTACATATGGTTATGCAACATTGGAGATTGACAGGTTAGAAGAAGAGGTTTTCATAAAACCCTTTGAGCAACCTAGAACAGCTCTACTTACTCAACAGTCAACGTCTGTTCCCATAGCAGTTTCATTTGATGATTGGCAAAAATGGAAAAAAGGGGAATTAGATTGAGCAAGAAAAAAGGCACCTACAGCGGCAAAATCAAGAAAGCAACTCAGATGCTTTTCTATAAACGACATCAAAAACCAGGCGTTAAAGGTTGGGAACTCCATAAAGCATTAGGTTCAGATTACCCCAAAGTGCTTGATCTACTTGACGATTATCTAAAACCGTTGGATTTGCAGGTTAAAACGATTTTTGAAGAAGAAAAAACACCAGAAAAACCAACTGTCGAAGAATTAGATAACGCAAGATTTTACGTTGTCTTGCGCGGCAACTTGCAGACTAAAGACAAAATGATGGGCTGGCGAATTGACGATTTAGCAGGCTTAGCCATAACAATCTCTTACATAATCAGCAAGAAAGGACAAGCACCGCGAAAAGACGTGGAAAAAATGCTTGGAGAAAAAATGCCCAACTGGAAAATCAACTTAAACCTCGAAAGGTACATCCGCTATGGCTATCTTGGGCAGGATGATAATGGATTGGTGTTTTTGGATTGGAGAACAAGGGCGGAAGTAGACCAGAAAGCCTTGATAAGCATGATTTTGTCAAGTGATGCACAAAAAGTGGAAACTGCTCAGTTTGAGGAAGAGTTCCAAGAAGAAGTAACGGCAGCACAGCTGGAAGAAGAAATGGAATCGGAAAAAACAGAAAACGAGTAAAAGGTTGAAAAACTTTTTGTTGTTGCTTTTTTTACAATCACAGGGTTATGTTTCTGCGCTTCCGCTTAACATTTGTACATCTGACACTTTGCCCGTGTCTGCGTAAATTCCAATGGTAACTTCATTTATTCCTCCTGCGTAGGTGTTAGTCAAGCTCATTTCAATGTACCAATAAGGTATCAGCGCTACTGAATTTCCTCGTGTGTGAGGCACAAGTTGAACGGAGAAAGGTTGACCTTCTACGCTAAAATGCGAAACTTGTTGGCCCTCAATAGTCCAAGTTAAGGTTTTTACGTAGTTTTGAGCAGTATCTATTGCCTGTTGTCTGGATGTAGCTAAGTCAGTGCTTCCTATGGTGAATAGGAAGTAGCCGTCTGTCATAGTTGTTAAGATATTATCTTGGAAGGTCATCTGTAAGCCTTTAGCCTGGTAATCAATGCCATCCTGGGTGTACATCCAAAGAAACGTTGTGGAGCTTCCTGAAACGGTAATTTGTAGCTTCATGTTTCCTTGAGTTACCATTGTGGTTTCGGTTGTGTTAACTGCTTCTAAAAGATTGCTCATATTTGTTAAATATGCATCGCCTGAGTAAGCTTTGTAGCGGGCAAGGATGCCTTTAGCGTTTTCTAATATGCTATTAGGTTGAACTTGTACAAAAATAGGTGCGCTTTCAATCATATCAAGTTCATACCTTGAGAAGTGATTGTCCCTATAACGAAAATTTAAGTTCAAGTTGCTTGCACTGCTCGTAAGAGAATACTGTATCACTTCTTCAGCCACACCGCCGAAATCTTGCCGCCACTGCATCGTATTACTCAGTAAAGAAATTGTGTAATTCATCGTATCAATTTCTGTAACATTTTGAAGAAAATTTGCTACTTTATCCTCTCCGATTCCATAAGACATCAATTGCTGGTTTTCCATCGAAAGAGATTTTTGAGAGCTAGAAAGTTGGTTTATAGAGGTATATTGAAGAGCAACCATGCCGGATAATAGCAAAACTGCAACCATCAAAACTCCGACAACGGCTTTCCATCGAAAAGTAACAAGTCGGCGTTTCGGTTCAATTTCATGAACCTCCTCTACACCCTTCATAGCGCCTACAGTGGCTACTCCAAAAGCTGACAGCTTGTACTGCCCATTGTCCATTTTAGAGACAAGTTCGCCAAGACTTTCAAGATGATAGGTTAAATGTGGTGTGGAAACTCCAAGTTCTTCAACCATCTCCATAAAAGTCATTGGCTTAATTCCTAGCATTCGGAGAATTTTGCGACGAACAGGATGCTTCAATGAACTAAACATAGTTGAGTAGATTTCATCTTCACGCGAGTCAGCCATGAAAACCCCTGTTTGGATAAGGATAATCATCTTAAACCTATAAAAATTTGCATAAGAACATAATAAACATAGGTTTGAAAATCCCTGATGAATTCTATTTATTTATTGGATGATAATCATATTAGTTTTTTCTGAATCCGGTTGTTTAACTTTTAATGGTTAAACATTAAGTTTTGATTCGATTTCAGTAAAAGTTTAACTAAAAATGAAAATGTATTATTATCAAAAGATCATTTGATGAAAAAATAACCTGGCTATCGCTGAATTCTATTTTAGATTCAACAATATACGATGAAGCAGTTACGTTTCATCGCCTAATAGCTCATTACAGACTATTTAGGTGATGCTTACGTTCTGAATATCGAAATACCGTTTTGCTAAAAATCGCAAACGTTCTGCATTTTTACCGTTTTTACCTATTGCAACGCCCTTATCTTTCGGGTTGACCGTGATGACTGCCATTTTTTTGCCATCAGTTCTTTCGGTGACGCGTATTTCTCGTACGGTTGCTGGTTTTAGGGCATTTTTCATGAATGTTACGGGGTCTTCGCTGTATTCGATGATTTCATGTTTTTTGCCTGTCATTCGTTCAAGTGTGTGGATGTTTCTGCCGCCTTTTCCTATTGCAACTCCAACTTGGCCTTGGTTTACGATGAATATTGCTCGTTGCTCGATTTCGTCTACAATACAGTCTTTCACGCTGGCGCCGCTTATGCTTTCAAATAAAGCAATGTAACGCATTTCGTCGCAGGTGATTTTTATGCCGGTTGTCAGTTTTTTTCCTCCATTTTTTATTCTTCTTTGGGTTCTTCTGTTATTTTTAGAATATCAGAGTCCCCTGTTTCCCTGATGCTTAAGGCTGATATAATGAAAAGTTTCTTGCAGACTTCGGCTAAATCCATTGAGCCACCTTTGTACGTCACAACGGGAACTTTGGAGATTTCTCCATAGTATTCTATCTGTTCTTTTATGTCTTTTGGACAGTTAGAGGCTAAAACTATCATCTTAGCCTTTCCGGTTTTAGCGTTTTGCAGTGCAAGATTGGATCCAAAGGATACCTTACCTGTTTTTACTACGGTCGCTAACGCCTTATCTATATCTATCATGCTTCTGTCTTTCCTCCCTGTTTTACTTGTTTGTCAAATGTTGACATGTACAGTTCAACTAAGCCTGTGCCGATTGGTATTGACTGCCCGACTATAACGTTTTCTGTTACACCAGCCAAAGGATCACTTTCACCTTTCACGGCTGCTTCAACAATGTTAGGAACTGTAATTTCGAATGCGGCGCGCGCTAAAACACTTGCTTTTTTGCCGCTGATGCCATGTCTGCCGATTTGTTGCACATCGCCTGTTGTGGTCATCATGTCTGCTACCAGCATTACGTGGCGTACATCAACGTCTAAGCCTTGATCTTCCAAGACACCTTTGGCTTCGTTAACCAACGCATTTCTTGAAGCTTCAACTCCGAGAGTTTTAGCTATTTCGTGAATGTTGTTTGTTGATGTTCGTGATGTGTCTACGCCAATAACTTCTAAGACTTTGGATAGGTTTGAGCCGTCAGTGCGTATTACCCATTCACCGCTTTCTTCAGTAACTAGCACACGTTTAATGTCTGGTACACCTTTAACTTGGAACCCTGGAATTTTGGCAAGCATTCTTTTTAATTGTTCTATTTTTTTGGGTTTGATTTGTACGGTGTAATCTGTGATTGTTACTGTTGCATTTTGGAGTTCAAGGCGCTCTTTTAACTCATCCATTGTTATTGCTCGATCATCCATCATTGATTTGCTTAGTTCAACCACAATTTCTTCGCGTACTGGATCCTCGTAGATAGCGGAAGCCAAGTTTTCAACTGAAGTGTAAATTATGTTTCTTGCGACTTCTACTGCGCTTTCTTTGCTCTTTGCGTGTTCACCCGTTAAGTAAATAGTCATAATTGGGGTTGATGGGATCCTGCGTGCGTCGACAATTTCTATGAGACGTGGTAAACCTAAGGTGACGTTTTGTTCTTTTACTCCAGCGTAGTGGAAGGTTCTAAGAGTCATCTGTGTGCCTGGTTCACCGATAGATTGAGCAGCAACAATTCCTACTGCTTCTCCTGGCTCCATTAAGGCGCGTTTATATTGCTCAGCAGTTGATGTTGTTGCTTTTGTTACTGCTTTTTTGGTTAGTTTGTTTTTTGCAAAGCCTATTTTGAGTTGATTTAGCAAAATCGGTGTAAGCTGGTTTTCAACAATTTTGAGTTGCTTCTTGATTTCCTCTGCAGATGCTGGTTCACCTTTTTCTTCGCCGATTTTTATTTGATCAATAAGTCGGCTTACATTGACGGCTTTGCCGTGATCGCTTTTTGCTGGATCAACGCCATCTTCTCCATAACGGAATTGGATGATGTCTCCTGCTGAGTCTCGTACTGTGCTGTCGTATTCTAGGCGGATGTGTTCTAAAGCGTTGATGAGTCTTCGCTGCATGTAACCACTTTGTTGTGTGCGGACGGCTGTGTCGACTAGACCTTCTCTGCCACCCATAGCGTGGAAGAAGAATTCAATTGCGTCTAGACCTGACTGGTAAGAGTTATAGACGAAACCTCTTGCTCGTGGAAGAGGATCGTCGGGCAAAAAGTGGGGCAACGCTCTTCCGGCGTAGCCTCTTAAGATACGTTTGCCTCTGACTGATTGTTGACCAACGCAAGCTGCCATTTGACCAATGTTTAAACTTGAACCTCTTGCGCCTGCTCGAGTCATGACAATGCCGGCGTTGTCCAATGTGAAGTCGTCGTCTGCTATTTTTCCTGATTCGTCTCGGGCAACTGCCAGTTCGTGCATTACATAGATTTCGAATGATTCCTCGATAGTTTGTCCTGGCAAGCGTGGGAGTGTTCCGTTGCGGAAGTTTTCGATGTGTTCATCGATTTTCTTTTGGATACGCTCCATGGTTTTTGCCATGCGACTGCGGGCTTTTGGCGAAAGAACTAGTTGATCATAGGTGTAGCTGAATCCTCGCATTGAAATGTATAGTTTTAACAAATGAGTTATTTTATTTAGGAATTCTCGTCCTGCTTGGGTACCGTAGTCTTTAATTATTCTGTGAAGAAGACTTTCAGATTGTTCGGCGCCTATGGATTTTCTGTCGATGACGCCTGAAACTAATTGGCCATTTCTAACTACTACGTATGCGTCGTGTTTGCATTCTTCTTCTAGACATTTAGTGCAGCCTTGGCAAATGTTAGCTTTAAGAACGTAGTTCAAAGTTTTTGGTAGGTATAAGCTGAATATTTGTTTTCCTGACCATAAGGGTTGAGGCTCTTTTATTTCAGGTATAGGTACTTCGCCTGTATAGCCTGTTGTTGTTAATAATCTGCTAACTTGGTTTCGGGTCAGGTAGCTTCCTGTTTTGGTAAAGTAGTATGCGCTTGTGACGAAGTCTCTGATAGCGCCGATGATGGGCCCACCAAATCTTGGTGAAAGGATTTGGTCTTGAACCTGCATTAGAAGAAGGGCTTCGGTTCGTGCTTCTTCGCTTTGAGGAACGTGTAGGTTCATTTCGTCGCCGTCAAAGTCTGCGTTGTAAGGTGGGCAGACACATAAGTGTAGTCGGAAAGTTTTGTATGGTAAAACCCTAACGTAATGCGCCATAATTGACATGCGGTGAAGTGAAGGTTGCCGATTAAAGATTGCAATGTCGCCGTTCTTTAAGTGCCGTTCAACGATGAAGCCTAATTCTACTGCTTCTGCGATTTTGGTTCGGTCAACAACGAATTCTAAGCGGATACGTTTGCCGTCTGGTCTGATAATGTATAACGCGCCTGGATAGGTTTCTGGACCGTTAATTACTAGTTTCTTCATTTCTTCAATGTTCCATGCCGTGATTTTTTCTGGAACAGATAAGCGCATGGCTACATCAACTGGAACACCTACCTCGTTTATGTCAAGGTTTGGATCTGGAGAAATGACTGTACGTGCTGAAAAGTCAACTCGTTTGCCTGAAAGGTTGCTTCTGAAACGACCTTCTTTTCCTTTTAGTCTTTGCGAGAGAGTCTTAAGTGCTCTACCGCTACGATGTCTTGCCGGAGGAATGCCTGATGCCTCATTGTTAAAGTATGTTGTAACGTGGTACTGTAGTAGTTCTGAGAGGTCTTGGATGATAAGTGTTGGGGCACCTGCTTCCATGTTTTCTTTCAAGCGTTGGTTAATGCGAATAATGTCTACGAGTTTGTGGGTTAAATCGTCTTCAGAACGTATACCTGATTCTAAAGTGATGGATGGTCGAACGTAGACTGGAGGTACAGGTAAAACTTGCAGCACCATCCATTCTGGACGTGCAACTTTAGGGTTGAAACCTAAGATTTCTAGGTCTTCATCTGAGACACGTTCAAGCCTTTCACGAATCATGCTTGGCGTAAGAGGCTCAGAGCCCAATTCAGTCTGTTCAATAAACTTTGTTGGTTTCTCAAAAGTGATCTTAAACTGGGCAGACGCGCAGTATGGACATTGTTTGGCTTTGATTTCAGTCATTATCTCTTTGTAAACTTCATCTGGAATTGTGCCTAACAACTCGTTGTATCTTTCAATGCGTTGACGAGCTTTTTTGGATGCGTCTTCAGATAAGAGTATTCGACCACAGCTACGGCAGGTTGCTTTGAGAAGGTCAAAAATGATTTTTGTGAATTCAATATGGACAATAGGTACTGCTAATTCGATGTGCCCAAAGTGTCCCGGGCAACGAATAGCGGTGTTGCCGCAGGTTTTGCAACGTTGCCTTGGTTCAAGAGTGCCTAGTCGACCGTCCATTAAGCCAGCTGTGATTGGTGCGCCGTCTTCGTCGTATGTGTCTGGAGTTTGGATTTCAACGACTGATTGTTTACGGAGATCTTTAGGTGAAATTAAACCGAATGAAATTTCGTCAACTATCTTATGGATATATTCTTCCTGTTGTGCCATGATTATGCCTTCTCTTTTAATCTTAATTTTGGAGTGATGCAGAGACTTTGAAGTTCTTGGAGCAGAAGCTTGAAAGCGTACGATACGATTACTGGAGAAATTTTTGCTTTCTCGTCACATATTCTGCAGACATAACGTCTTTGTTTCATGTCAAAGTAAGCGATTTGACCGCAGTTCTCGCATATGTATAGCGTATATTTGTCTGATTCTTCCAGAAGCCTGTCTCTAAGTAGCATTGCTGCACCGTGTCCGATTAAGCAGTCTCGCTCCATTTCTCCGAATCGAAGACCACCACCTCGAGCTCTACCTTCAGTTGGTTGCCTTGTTAACATTTGAACTTGTCCGCGAGCTCTGGCATGTATTTTGTCTGCAACCATGTGGTGAAGTTTCTGGTAGTAAACTACGCCAACGAATACGTCTGCGACGAATTTCTCGCCTGTTGAGCCGCTGTAGAAAACTTCGCCTCCAGTGTGGCTGAAGCCGAGTTTTATCAAGCTCTTGCGTATTTCGTCTGGTCCTTCGTTTGAGAATGGTGTTCCGTCTGCTGGTCGTCCCCTTGCTGATGCTGCTTTTCCTGCTAGTGATTCAATGAATTGGCCGATGGTCATTCTTGAAGGGATTGCATGTGGGTTAATTATGAGGTCAGGTACAATGCCTTCTGCAGTAAATGGTAAGTCTTCTTGCGGTACGATTAAGCCTATGACTCCTTTTTGTCCATGGCGCGATGCAAATTTGTCGCCAAGTTCGGGAATTCTTTGGTCGCGAACACGTACCTTTACAAGTTGGCTTCCTTCTCCTGACATAGTTATGAATATTCCGTCTACAGTTCCCGTTTCAGAGGGGCGCATATCTACTGATGTATCTCGCATTGAGGGGCCTTTAACTTCAAATTCTTTGTATTCTTCAAGGAATCTGGGTGGGCTGATTCTGCCGATTAAAACGTCTCCACCTACTACTTGGGATTCTAAACTAATTATTCCGTCAGGTTCCAAAAGCCTGTAATATTGTTCGCCTCTGTAGCCGCGGGTTCCTGGTTCTGGAACGGTGAATTTGTCTTTTAATCCTCCGAGGTATTGGCGGCATTCGGCTTCGTAAATTCTGTAGAATGTGGATCTGGCTAAGCCCCGATCTATTGATGCTTTGTTGAAGATTAAGGCATCTTCCATGTTGTAGCCTTCAAAGCTGAGCACTGCGACGATGCAGTTTTGTCCTGTTGGTCGTTGTTTGTAGCCCATAACTTCCATTAGTTGTGTTTCAACCATTGGAACCTGTGGGTAATGTAGTATGTGTGAGCGTGAATCTACTCTGTGGTGGAAGTTAGTGCCGTAAACGCCTAGGGCTTGTTTAGCCATAGCTGCTTGGTAAGAGTTTCTTGGTGACTGGTTGTGTTCTGGATATGGAATTGTTGATGCGCAAATGCCAAGAATTGTGTAAGTGGCTATTTCAACATGGGTGTTTAGTGGATCGATTTTATCAAATGTTAAGGCGATGAATGCATTTTCTTCTTCTTCAGCGTCTAAGTATTCGATTAAGCCGTTTTTGACTACGTCTTCCCATGTCCATTCGCCTAAGCCGATTTTTTCGAAGTGTTTGGAGTTAAGTTTGGGTTCGCCGTTCTCAACGATTATGAGTGGGCGTCTAACTCTTCCTTCGTCACAGTTAGCATGTACTTCTTCAGTTTCTGTTTGCATTTTTGAGAAGTATGTTATGTTGGCTTCGGTAGAGATTTCTCCAGCTCTTCTTTTTTCGCGGAAAGACTTCACGATGTCTTGGGGGTTGTTGCAGTAACCAATTATGTTTCCATCAACGAAAACTTTGGCTCCTGAAATACGGAGTTCGCGGCTGGCTTCTCCTGCTGGAACTGACCCCATTTCAAAGAGTAGTTGTTTAACTTTGTCTGGATTTACTCCGACGGCTATGGAGGCTGATAATGCGAGGTTTTTGACTAGCCCGCAGTTGGAGCCTTCAGGAGTTTCGTTTGGACATAGGCGTCCCCAGTGAGTTGGGTGTAAGTCTCTGGCTTCGAAGTTAGGTTGACTTCTGCTAAGTGGTGATTGGAGTCTGCGTAGGTGGCTTAGGGTTGAGATGTAGTTTGTTCTGTCTAAGAGTTGGGTGATTCCGACTCTGCCTCTTCCCCAGTTGCCTGTTGCCAATGCATGCTGGAACCGCTCGGTGATTATGCCGGGGCGGACTGCAGCTGAAACGGTTATTATTGGGCCTTTAACACCTATGCGTTCAAGTTGATATTTTATGTCTCTTGTCAAGTTTCTAAATGATACTCGGAAGAGATCTGCTAGTAATGGGCCACCTAATCGCAGACGTTTATTTTTGAAGTGGTCTTTGTCATCTGGTTGTCTTCTTCCAGTTTTTAATTGTATAACTCTGTATGCCATTTCGCCAAGGAAAATTGCTTTTTCTTTGCGGTTTGCTTCGCTTCTGCCTAGGTGAGGTAAAAAGTTTTTGTCTAAGGCTGTTTCGGCTTTCTGTAGACGGTATTCTTCAACTTGTCCGTGTGCAACACGGTTTCCAATGAAAAGGATTGCGTCTGAAGGAGTATCTACTCCAATGGCTTTTTCAAATGATGCGCCTAATTGGCTTTGCATATCGCTGTCAAGGGAAACTGCTTCTGCAATATCTTTGTCTTTTTCTAGGCTTAATGCGCGCATAATGACGACGAATGGGATTTCTGTGGGGACCCCTGGCATAGTGACGTAGATTGCGTCGTCTGACTTGAGTTTAAGTTCAATTCTTGCTCTGAAACCAACGGTTGTTGAGAAGATTTTTGCTTGGTAAACAGGTGAAGTTCCTTTTTCGTCTATGTCTACTATTACGCGGTTAGGTGCCAAGTCTTCCATGGCAACGATAACGCGTTCGGAACCGTTAACAACAAAGTATCCGCCTTGATCATCTGGGTCTTCTCCCGCTGCAATTAATTCTTCTTTAGAAAGCTGAGATAAGAAACATAATTTTGATTTGAGCATAACTGGAATGTTTCCAATGTAAACAAGTTCAGTGTCTTGCTCTCTTCCGTCAATAACGGGGGTCATTTCAAGTGCAATGGGCGCCGAATACGCCAAGTTTCGTAGTCGAGCTTCCATTGGGTAAATTTCATGTTTTGTGCCATCAACTTCGGTCACATATGGACCGGTTATTCTTGATTGAGGATCGATTACCCATATTTGCCCAAGTTTTACTTTGTAGGGGCTTTCTGGAACTTCAATTGGGATTTCTGCGACTTCGTCAACGACTTCTTGTAATCCGTGGTCGATAAATTCGTTATAACTGTCTAGGTGCTGCCTAACTAGTCCTTTTTCTTGGAAAAATGTCTTCAATAAATCATGGATGTCTTCTTTTTGGATCATGTTGGTCAATTTTTAATTTCTCCATAAATTTTATATTTTTGTGATTTTGTAAGTGTTTTCAAACTTCCATCTCCTTCAATAATGGGATCATCCAATTTGAAAAAGGGTTGAGTTAACTTTTCTAAGAGCACAACAAACAGCTACATAGCCTGCTAATAAACTTTTTTATGCACATATACCCTAAATTGAAGGTCGTCTAAACTTTCCTAGAGCTAACGCATCAAAAATACTTTGCGTTGTTGCCGTTGCAAAGAGCAAAACCTTAAACTCCGCAGAAAATCAACGGTAACCAGAAAATAACCTGCATTTTAAGTTTTCATTAAGAGTTAAAAGAAAGAGCTTTATGCATTTTTTGAATTGGATGCTTCAGGTTGCTTTTTCAAATTGGGGTTTGAAGTGTTTGCAGGTTGATACATTTTTTGACATAATTTGACACAAATTGACACGATTTGACATAATTTGACAATCAAAGATTCTTCAGAGCCTAACGCGAATATGGACATCACTATTTTTTATTTGTGTTTTGAGTTGCTTTTTTGAAATAAAGTTTAATTTAGTTGCAGGTTGAGTCATTAAAGTCATAGGAAGTCACTATAAGTCACCAAAAGTCACAATAAGTCATTGTAAATCAAAAATCTAGTATTCGCCTATTGAATAACAAACCCAGAAGTAGCCTTATTACAAAACAGCATCAAATTTGATACAAGCTCTCAAATTGGCTTCCGCATTGAGAAAATAAGACTGATTCGCTGCCCATGCAAGAAAAATCGGAAACACCCAAGCACACCAGGGTTGTGGTAAAAAACCGCCTAAGCGAAATCTTTTCATGCGGCGCAGATTTCAGCGAAGCGAAGCCGAAAAGACATTTGAAAGAAGTAACATTCCTGATTGGGTGCTTACTTGTTTTGTTCTTTAAAATGTCTAAGAATGTCTCTTGGCACGGGATTAATGTACTTTAAACCTACTTTATTGCAGAGTTTTTCAAAATCAGTATCTGTAGTGACAATGCCTGCGGCTTTCTCTTGTAATGCAAGTGCAAGGTACATGCAGTCAAAAACGTCATGTCTAAAATCTTCAGCTAACTGAAAACCCATCAGCATAGTTTCTCGACTTAAAGCTGGATAACAAGGAGAATCGTAATTGGTTAGGAAATACTCAATTGAACTGCTACATTCCTTTTCGGAGAGGCCCCATCGTTTTGTCATTATCCAAAAAGCTCGCATGGGCAAGAAATCCATAATCAACGGAATGTATACACCTCTTAATCCTTGTTCTACAAATGGTGAAACGCAGTCAAAACCTGGATGCCCTTCGACGAGATAGATTGCTAAAATATTAAGGTCAAAAACTTGTTTTTCTACGCGACCGTCATTATTCGCCAAACGTTGCCTCTCCAGAATCTAAGAACGCTTCTTTGCCCCATTTACGATGGCTACCATCAACCCGCAACGGTTCAGGAAGAATAGGTCTCAAAACTAAGGCGCCGTCTTCTCGATATACATCAAACTCAACACCTGCCTTTAATCCTAGTTTCTCGCGTTCATATAGCGGAATCAGAATTCTTCCCCGTTCATCCATTTTGGCTT
Organism: Candidatus Bathyarchaeota archaeon; assembly: GCA_003164295.1. Lineage (GTDB taxonomy): Archaea > Thermoproteota > Bathyarchaeia > Bathyarchaeales > Bathycorpusculaceae > Bathycorpusculum. Next base: position 50,480 of record PLTA01000021.1, on the reverse strand, counting down.
TTCCCACTAATGTGCACCCACAAATATAATGATTTATTTACCCAAATAAATGTTCCTAATTAATGGGCATAAACCATTGTTTTGAACAACTAATAACGGGCGATTTTGTAGCGACCTCTCAATTGACGCTTCCTACTTATCTGCGCCTCAGTCAACTTAGAATTCTCCGTCTTCACTTCAAAAATCGTCGGCTCACCAACCTTGTTCCCAAAAAAATCCCGTTTCTGAACAACAAAATCGCCGCCTTCACGAATCATTGCGCAATCGTTGCCCTGCATAGCCTGGTCAAACGCGAAACGGTCCCTAGCAATATTGCCCTTCACACGTTTACTTGATGAACCGAGCCTTCGCGAAATTTTCCCATGCTGTAGAGGGTCATCGTTTGAGTTTTGCTTGCCCAATGAGGTCAACCTTGTCTGCTATTTGCTATGGGATATTAAAAAGTTGCCAACAATGAAGCATTTAACTGATTATCCGAATTTTTCTATTTGTTATTATCAATAATTGTTTCCTTGTTTTCTTCATGTCTATTTTTTCGTGAGCCTTTTTTAAAATTTCTATGATAACAGCCGGTGTTGAGGGATTTGCTCTTATAACTATTACGCATAACGTTCCTTTCGGAGAGTTGTGATAAATTTGAGCGAAGTCTGTGTCAAGAGTTAAAATTGTCATATGTTTTTTTGTTGCGTAATTTGCTATGTCTTGGTCTTTTGCACCTTTAAGATTAATATCCAGATACATTTATAGTGTCAAACCCTTTCTTTTTAGCCATTCTCTTAGGGTTTTGTAACGCTTTCGTCAAAAAGCATGATGGGCAAGAAGTCCACCAGTTTACAGGGTAACTGTAACTTGGCGGTCAAGGCATTTTGAAGCGTAAAAGAAGGGCAACTTTGATATCCGCTTTGTTAAGTTCAGGGTATTCGTTGAGCACTTCTTCTTCTGTCAAGCCGTTGGCTAAAAACTCGATTATGAGATAAAACAGGAATCCGCGTGCCTTTATAATTGGCTTCCCCATAAGAATCGCGGGGTTTATAACAATCCTGTCCATAAACTCTTCTAGGCATACAAATCAATGAAACCTGACTGATAAGCTATATCCTCATATTACATATTATAAATTAGCTTTTTAAAATAATGCTGAAAGATCTGCTCATTTCTATGCATGCCCAGATTCCAAGAATTATTATTATTGAACCTTCAACCAGAGTCAGAGGTGGTGGCATAAAAGTAAGAATAGTAAACAGATAGGCAAATGTGGCTAGAAGTGCTCCAGCAAAAACACTCATGCTATCTTTTGGCAAATCAATAAGGAATTGAGTGACCGCAAATATACACCACACACCTAACAAATGAACAAAAGCGTATATTGAGAGCAGAAGGAGCGATTGATTGTCGTGTAATATCGTGATCTTAAATGAAAATGCGGCGCTATTTTCCAATGAAGTATTATTGCCCAATTTAGATAAAAAAAAAGTCCTTGTGTAAGCATTTTAGGTTCAGTTAAGGTCGCCGAAAATCCAGATGAACATTGGCTGTCAAATTCCATGAATCAATATAAAATCCTGCAGTCGAATTAGATCCTATATTGCTAAAGCGATAATAATTTCCGGAGTTTGATAAGTGTCAAAAGGAAAAGCATAAGGATTGTAGTTACTTAGCGAAAAACTCGGGCTTGTTGATTCATTCCAAGCATTATAGGTTGCCTTAAACGTTCCTGTACTGAATCCATTTAAAAAAGGGCCATTAGACTGCATGTTGAGGTTAATAATTGCGTATTGTTTAAAATCAGGTTCAGAAAAAGCGAAAGTCATGCAAGGGGTTTGATTGCAGGAAGCTGTCGAATCAACCTTTAGAGTGAACGAATGATCCTGAAGATTAGTCTTTGTAAACGTGAGATCAAAACTTGCGACGCCTAACGGCGATGACTACGGTTGCGGTTGCATTCCTTGGTCCCATTGAATTAAGTTAGCACTTTCCGAATACAACGGATAAAGAGATATTACAAAAATGCTGAAGAAAACAAACGGAATAAGGACGAAGATAAGAACAGCAAATAACAATCGGGTTTTACCACTCGTTTTAATTTTACTAGCCGTTTCTTACTCCTCGTTAGCGCTTTCTAATCAACTATTTAATAATCCTTCTGCCAAAATTACGACAGCGCTATTATAGCCAAAAAACCAAAGAGCCGTAAAAGCTCCGCCAAAAGTCACATAATAAAATTCATCAAGGGAATCATCGCTAGCAAGCGGTGCAATTCTGTCGGCTGTTAGCATGATTAAACTTACTCGCTATAGTAGTTTTCATTCTGGCTATAAAGTCGCGGATATAGTAGGGTTTAATTAAAAATAATAAACGTTTTTTTCATTAATTTTGAAAATAACCAGTGTTTTAAGATTACAGAAAGTAATTCATTTGATTACACGTACCTTTTTGATTATTTGTAGTTCTATCTCGATAATTTCGGGTATTTTTAGCCGCGCTAGGTCGTCGATTGTTTCTAAGTATTCCATAACTTTGTGGGCTGATAATTTGCATCTCTCTTGAATGGTTTAACATATGAAAGAAGTTTTAGTATCAATTCTTGCTGTTCTCTATCGAAGTCCGCCAATCGGCTTTCTAGATTAACCAGTAGCACACTAAAGTCTTGAGCTCTTCCTTGGGCCACAACGTACCGTAACATAATCTCTTTAGGGAATTTTTCTTCAAGTATATGGTAGAGCAAATTCTCAACCATTTTTCTTGAAAGTATCAAAGTCGCATTGGGGAGAGAAGCACCATGGCATTGATTAATTTCCTGTTCAAGGTTTCGATAAAAGATTAATGGGTACTTATCGGTAAAATCTAAGAGCTCTTTTCGCTCCTTAATTTGTTTAGTTTTTTCTATCGATTCCTTGATAAAAGGTTTACTTTCTTTCGGCGCTGGTTGTCTTTTCTGTTCAGCTTCAGCTCTCATTTGTGAAAAAATGCTTATGGATTCCTTGATAAAATTAAGCATATCATTAAAGGAATTATTGCGAATCAGGTTTTCGCGTGTCGTAGTTTCAATAATATAGGGGTTATCAGAACTGTTAATGTTTACCATGGCAATTACCTGATTTCGTGAAGGAATTATAGTTGGATCCTTAAGTGATAATGCATCAAGGCCAACCCAGTCATCTTCGGGATTACCAAAGCCGCTTATTCGTATTCCGTCTCTATAAATTTTTATGCCGCCATAATCAAGCAGCATACTTTTGAAATCATCAATGTCATCGATTTTTATTCCAAAAGTTCGAAGCTGAGCCTGTTGTTTGTAATAGAAATAAAGTTTAAAGTTAATTGGTCCACAACAAAAATTATCTTGCTTGTCTTTTTTGGTAGTACTTGTTCCTTTGGAGGGGACCGCAAATGTATAGGTTTTATCTCCAGTCTTTGAAAGATTAGCTTCGAAAATAAATACTGCCTTTTTCAAGAAATCGCTATCTACTACCCCACTTAGTTGTTTAAATTCATCCGAATGAACCTCAATTTCAAAATCAGATGCTGTAGCTACAACTGGAGGAGTAAGCGCTTTGAGAAAAAGCATAAGCTTTTTTACACTTTGTTCTGGCCACGGTTGACGAAGGTTAATGAGTTCTATTTTAACACCGTGCATCTCCTTAGCCTTCTTAAAACGGAAGCAAGAATTTTGAACATCTGTTACATTATTATCTGAATTGTAAGCATCCCAATCGAAGATCACTTGATATCCTTCATCTGAATCCCTTGGCCAAGTCGTAATGATCGTTTTTCTAGACAGGTTTTCAACAGCAAACCGTCCAACGCCTTTTTGACCCCGCCTATGCCGTTTTAAAATTGGGCTTAAAGGTTCTCTGACTTTGCAACTAGTTGCAATTCTCATCCAAGAGTTTTGCAACTTTTCTTTTGACATCCCATTACCATTATCGCTAATGATAATCCCCGATTTGCCAGTTCTAAGATTATTTAATTCAATGAAAACCTTCTTAGAATCATCATCATAAGAATTCTTGACCAGTTCGACAACTGCCAAAACTGGGTCTGATACTGACTCCTCGCCTAATCTATGAACTAAGCCTGCTTCTACCGAAAATTTTACAGGTTCTGTTGGAATTTTTTCATCGGGGATTGGAAGCATAACACAACAACTCGTTTTTTATATCATTATCTAGAAGTGAATTTGAATTTTGCGATTCCTCAACCGAGTAAGTCAAGACTACGCTTAATAAATTCTACTTCAAACGGGAGATCACTTGTTTGCTTGTTTATTTTCTTCTCTATAGAAACAAGCAAGTGCCCATCAATCTCATATCCAATGCTGTTGCGCTCATTTTTGATAGCCGCTTTTGTTGTTGTAGCTGAGCCAAGGAAAGGGTCAAGTACTGTATCACCTTTTATACTAAACATTCTAGTAAGGCGATCAGCAATTTCATAAGGGTAAGCTGCAGTTCTCCTTTCAAGCTCGCCTGTTTTCTGCCTTATTCCTTTCACCGTCCAAATTTGCGTAAATAAGTTATTTCTTTGCTCTATTGTTAAACCACTTTCATAACGTTTTTTATCCTTAGGTGGAAATTTTCGGAGAGCACCTTTTCGAAAAAGTAAAATAAATTCACAGTCAACCGTGACGTAGCCGTTAGGTGGAAGTAAGCCAGATCCGAGGAAAGCTCCTTTTCCCTTGTATTTTGGCTTGGTTGTAGGTTTCTTCCAAAGAATATACGGTAACATAGTGAACCCGATTTTTTCGCAAGTTTCAATTGTTCTTGAATGGTTTGGAAAAAGTTTAAATTTATCATTTAATCGGCGCGTTGCATCACCTATGTTTATGCAGGCGATACCCCCTTCAGAGAGAACACGATAGGTTTCTTGCCAAACCCTAGCCAAATATTTATGCATTGCATCATAGATTTCCGTCACTGTTTGTTCTTTGCAATCTTCAGTGAGTTTTTGCCATAACTCTGCAATTTCTGGGTCTGCTTGCACGAAGAGACTATCCCACATTTTTACCATAGGGTAAGGTGGCGAAGTCAGCACTAGTTGGACACTGTCGTCGGCTAATTCAGGCATTTGTTGGCTGTTGCCAAGGATTATTTTATGTTGCGTTAGCATATGATTGTCCTTGTATATCCCTTAAGATGTGTTATTTACTTTTGTGGTATATTGAGTTAACATGAATTTAAAATAATCAACCTTTAAATTAAGAAAATGTTTACGCGTAACTGTTAACGTTGAATATCAAGAGGTTTGTGCTTTGGGTGTAGAGAGCGGTTTTAAACAGGCAATGTGGCTGATACTTATTGGCTTAATTGTATTTGCCATTTTTGGAGCAGCAGAATTGATTAATCGAAATAACTCTGAAATGATTGCTTTATCATTAACCGTAGGTCTTTTGGTTGTTTTCACTATCATGATTATATGGAAATTTATAGTAAAAAAAAAAGTCGAGAGCTAAAATGTCTCGCGTGTTTTATCAAGTACGTTAATGAATAAGTTTGAGTTTGCAATTAGTTTGAAAGGCGATAAAATGACTAAACCAGAAATTTCATGGGATTTAACAGAGCTTTTTCCAAGTGTTAATGATCCGTCCATTGAAAAATCACTTAATGAAACAAAAGCTTTCGCAGAAACTTTTGAGAAGGCATACCGAGGAAAAATAGCTAATCTTGATCCAACGAAACTGCTGCAATGTCTTCGAGAACTTGAATCATTTTATGTTAAATCTGGCGATCTTTCACTTTTTGCAGGGTTATCTTTTTCAGCTAACATGACGCTGCCTGAAGTACAGGCGCTTTATGATAGGGTAAGTAAGCTTGAAGCAGAGCTTGGGAAACAGTTGGCGTTTTTTTCGCTTGAACTTGGTTCGCTCGTAAAGGCTAAACCAGAGATAATTCAAGAACCCGTTTTGGCTGGGTATCGACATATGCTTGAGCGTGTGCAGTTGCGTGTTCCCCATCAATTAACCGAGATAGAGGAGCAACTTGTTATCGAAAAGGACCAGTTTGGGGTGCAGGCTTGGGAAGAGCTGCAGAGCAAATGGCTTAACACTCGCATGTTCGATGTAATGGTTTTAGAAGAGAAAAAATCTCTTAGTTATGGCGAAGCTAACGGGTTATTATCTCATCCTGACCGTGCAACACGGGAATCTGCAAACCGCTCAGTTTACGGGTTATTGGGCAAAGACGGCGAAATATTTTCCGCGGCACTTCGCAGCATCTGTAACGACTGGGTAACTGTTTCGCAACGTAGAAAATACGCCTCGCCTATGGAGTCAAGCCTCATAAGCAACGATACCCAGGAGGCGATTATTGGGAATTTGCTCCATGCAGTAGAAGAAAAAGCAAACGCATACCGCCGTTATCTCAAACTAAAAGCTAAACTCATGGGTCTCTCACTGCTTGGGAACCATGATATTGTCGCACCTCTTCCTGATGCGCATGAAAGAAAGTTTACGTTTGAAGAAGCCAAAGACCTGGTTGTGAGGGCTTATAGTCGTTTTGACCCATCATATTCAGCCGCAATCAAAGAAATGTTTGAGAAACGCCGAATCGATGCAACGCCAAGGTTTGGCAAACGCAATGGCGCTTTCTGCGCAAGTTGGTTTCGTGGAAAATCAGCATTTATCCTTGACAATTTCAATGGCACCCTAAACGACGTTTACACGTTGGCACATGAACTGGGACATGCAACTCATGATTATTACATGTCTCGAAGCCAAACAATCATGAATACAAGCGTCCCTTCCACAGTGGCTGAAACCGCATCAATCTTTGGCGAACTGCTCCTAACTGGCCTACTTATCAGTGAAACAAAATCGGATAAAGAACAAAAAGCAATCCTTTGCCAAGTTCTCGACGAATCAGGAATGACAATCTTCCAAGTTACCGCCCGCGTCTGGTTTGAACAGGCACTATACAAATCAATCCAACAAGGCGAATACCTTGATTACAAAACCATCTGCAACCACTGGACCAAAGCACGCGACCGAATATACGGCGACGCAGTTACATGGTTCCCCGAAATGGAAGCCGAATGGACAATGAAACCCCACTATTACATGGCAAACTACCGATTCTACAACTACCCCTACGTCTACGCCCAAATGTTCGTCTACACCCTCTATGAGCGATATTTGGAAGAGGGCAAAGCGTTTGTACCTAAGTTGGTAAAGGCGTTGTCAGCTGGCAGCAGTATGTCGCCCTTGGAAATCGGCAAAATCGTAGGCTTAAACGTTGCAGATCCAAGCTTCTGGATGGGCGGCTTGAAAGTGTTTGAGCGCTTCATCGACGATCTCGAGAAAAATGTTCAACAAGGAAAGCTAAATGAATAAACAGCTACTTTTACTGGATCCATTCCTGAGAAACGCCTATTTCTTTTTTTGTCTATACATCATAGTTTTGTAGTCGTTTGTTTTGAAAACTTGATTTATCTCTTTTCCTTTCGAAGCTGTTTATATCGAAAACAACTGACCAAATGATCATTCACTAACCCCGCCGCCTGCATATATGCATAGCAGATTGTCGGCCCAACAAATTTGAACCCACGTTTCTTCAGTTCCTTACTCATAGCCCTCGACTCTTCACTCTCAGCTGGCAGCTCCGATATCTCTTTGAATGCGTTGTGCTTTATTTTTCCTCCGACGAATTGCCAGATGAATGAATCAAACGAATCGAATTCCCGCTGGATTTTTGTGAATTCCTGAGCGTTGGTTATGGTCGCGGCGATTTTGCCTTTGTTTTTAATCATGCCCTCCGCCGCCAAAAGGCGATCAACATCTACTGCAGTGTAACGTGCGATTTTCTCTGGATCAAAAAAGTCGAACGCTTTCCTTAGCTGCGCTCGTCTCTTAAGAATAATCCACCATGAAAGGCCCGCTTGGAAAGCATCTAGAATTAGAAATTCAAAATGTCGTTTATCATCATGGACTGGAACACCCCATTCTTCATCGTGATACTTGATGTATAGAGGTTCGGTAGTGTTCCAGCATCTCTTGAGTTCTTTGTTCATAGGTTATATTCGCTAATTTGTCATTTAAGTTTTAATATTTTTCGACAAATCGAATAGTTAAAATTCATTTTTGCGAGAACAGGTGGCAAATGATTAATAAGAAAGAAGAAGGAAAAGTCTGTAGCTCACAAATGTGCTGAGGTAACCAAGCCAGGTCAAAGGTGAAAGAGCGCATAAGTTGCGTTCCACTAAGGACTCAAGATCAAACATTTGGCCGGCAAAGGCCTCGATGGGAAATCCTTTCCCGCAGGGGTTCGCAGGTTCGAATCCTGCCCTCAGCACCAACCAACCTTCAAGAAAGCCTTCGCACATTCAAACTCATAAGTTATTGTTCAACACATCAACAACCTAAACTACACAAAAGAGCATAAACAGATGGTTCCAGTCGGTAGGTTTTGCTGTTTTAACGTTAAAAACTTCGCCTACGTGTACAACAGTTCTTTCCTTTGCCATTGTAAACGGGTAAGTAACTCGTTACCAATATAGTAAGATACACGACATAAAAGGAACAACACACCTATGAAAACTTCACATAAAGCATTCATCGTCCTTGGAATAGTTTTTCTCCTAGGCTACTTGGACTGGCTAACCACAGTTATCGGTTTACTCTTCTGTGGAGGAACCGAACTCAATCCGGTATTATCAGGTTTAACAAAGTCAAGCATGCTGGTTTTCAGCGCCACAAAACTTGTTGCGGTCGCACTTGCAGGGTTCGCAGCCTACAAAGCAGTCGACATAACTATTCATGCAAAAAACACTTGGCGTCTTACGAGCAAATTTGTAAACGGCGGCATTTCGCTCATAGTTCTCACACTCTCGATCGTAGTTGCAAACAACATGATGGTTGTTTTCAAAATTTAACGTTGCAACCAAATTTAGAAAACAAGATGGTCAAACAATCAAACCTTCTTTTTAAAATATCAGTCATCTTGAAATAAACAAAGACATGATCCTCCGCAAAAAACTTAATCGACCTTTTAGTCTAAGTGACTTCTATGGGAAAGCCTTTGCCACAGGAATTCGCAGGTTCAAATCCTGCCCCCAGACCAACATCGCCCACAATTTTTACAGAAAAATTTTAGTGCAGCCCAACCCTTGTAAAAGGTAACCGTTCACTTGGTGGCTTAGTTGGTTAAAACAGTCTTGACAGAGCAGGATAAGAGAGACCTCAAAGTAATAGCTCTGGAACTCTTTGAAATCCGTAAGCTGATCGATAGACTTGCCGAAATCTTGGTAAACCTAAGTGACAAAGAACTATTGAAGTCTCTAAATGCAAGCCAAGAGGATCTTAAAGAAAATCAAGTGGATAACTATAAAGAAACACTTGAAAAACAACTGGACATCGCGGAAAAAGAATTTCAACTATAAATTTGACGAGCATCGAAATCGATATCTTCCTTCAAGTCTTTGCGTTTCAAATCCCCCTTCATGCGCCGTTTTACTAAGCAGTTTTTACAATTATTTTGTCTAAATATATCAATTATAGCTTATTTATCAAAATTTCTGAAAACAGGATAAAAATTTTTACTTTCAAAAGTGGATTATTTTTTTCTTTAATGAAGGTTAATCAATCTAGTAAATCAAGCAGTTAAACCATGATCAGCTAAGAATGTCCAAGAATTTCTTATCAGAAATGTTGCTTGTACGATTTGTATTTTCGTTGAAGAGAACTTAGTAGAACCTTAATTCTTTTCAGATTGTATCAAGACTCATCGGGTCCTCTCTAAATGCCTTGAATATATTCAGCAACCATTCGAGCAATATTTAATAGCATAAAGCAAAAAAAATAAATTTTAGCATTTTTCTGGGGAACTAATGATAGCATACTTTAGCTAATGCTTAAACGTTATTACTATAAATGCGTATTTACTGATCCAAAGTAAACTAAAATGCCTGAGATCAACGTTTTTGCTACAAAAGGTTATTCTGTCGATGTTTCTGAATTTTGCCAAGATTCAGCTAAAATTTAGAGCAAGAAATCACGTTGAAAAAGGAAGAGCGAAAAGGGTTTACTTGTTAAACGAGTTATTCACGTTAAAATGTGGTTATTGAGTACTTCACAAAGTCTTATAAAGAAAATAGAATAAAATCAACGGCTAATGCAGCAGGAAAATCTTGACTTAAACATTTTCTTGCCGCATAAAAATAAAATTGAAGGAAGAAAAATGCAAGAAACAAAAAACAAAACATTAGCTATCGCAATTGTTATACTCTTAACATTTTCAATTTCAGCTTCAATGACACTCTTACCAAACGCTTCTGCCCATAACCCTTCATGGAATATTCCAACATATGCATACATTAATGCAACTCCTAACCCTATAGGTGTCGGTCAAACATTACTGGTTTACATGTGGCTTGATTCTGTCTACGGAGGAGTTGGAGGAACAACTGCCGTGGTACCAACAAATGGCTCTACAGCCAGCGTTGCGTTGTTATCTAACAACTATAGATTCCATAACTATGCTCTTACAATAACAGCTCCAAACGGTACATCAAGTACGGTGCCTTTTTCAGTTATCTCAGATCCAACATCGTCACAATATTATTACTTCACACCAACCGATATAGGAACATACACTCTTAATTTCACCTACTCAGGGCAAGTCTACGGAGCAAACGGTAACGGATACGAAAAATCATCACTCATCAACGACACTTACCTACCTAGCACTGCGACCACAAACCTAACAGTACAACAAACCCCAATTCCTGCAGCAACAACAAGTGAACCGCTACCTACAAGCTATTGGCAAGAACCAATCTATGGTGAAAACTCAAACTGGTACATGCTTTCGTCTAACTGGCTTGGCTCTGGTTTACCAATCGGCACCGGTGGTTCACCCCCTCCAGCAGGCTACACGAGCTCTCCATTGTATCACGGTGATGCTGTTGGACCTCTAACTAGTCACATTGTGTGGACACTACCAACTCAGAACGGAGGAATCGTCGGAGGAAACATGTTCCCTGATGCCCCGGGAGTTAGCTACTTTGAGGGTTCATCTTACGTGCCAAGATTCCAAGATCCGATAATAATCAACGGATACCTCTACTACACAGAAGTTGCTTCATTCACAGGCACCCTTAGTGTTTCTACTAGTGCTACTGGACCAACCGTCTGCATTAACCTTCGTACAGGACAGCAACTCTGGAGCAGTATTACTATGCCCAAGCTATCATTCGGATACATCTATAATCTTTGGGATCCCGACCAACATGGAACCTTCCCGCCGATACTAGTTGCATCAATTGGAGGAGGACTTACAGGGTTGCCTTCAATGTGGGAGTTTTTTGATGGATACACCGGAGACTCTTTATTCAATGTAACAGGCGTTCCAGCACAAACACTTACCGACGTTATAGGCGGAGAAGGCAATTTAGCAGCAGGCCCAAGCGGTGAACAGCTAAGATATGTCTTCAATAATGCAGGCACAACGGCTAATCCACAATGGTATTTGGCTCAATGGAACTCATCTAAACTATGGCAATATGACATTAACCCGTTCACTGGCAGTGGTAGTCTTAACCCCTCAGTTATTAATGCAAGCAACGGCTTTCTTGTTTCGGAGCTCCCTATTCCAATAACAGGCGAAACTGGCACTCTTCCAAATGGAGGCAGCGTTTTTATCCCCTATGGATCTTCACTGACAGTCAATGCAAACATCCCCATTAACTCGACTACGACTGCTTTCTCCGGCACTGCTGGCTATGGCATAACAACATACGACTGGAACATTTCGTTACCATTGCTCAATACTATGCCTTTGCAACCCACATATAACACCGTCACAGGACAAATAGTGCCCGCGACTCCTGGAACAAATCCAGTTTCAGTGGTTGCAACTAACCCTGGCGATATGATTCTTTGCAGAAATGGTTCTCTACCGTTCGGTTTTGCCACAACTTCAACAGGCTACCCTCAACTTCCTTGGACTATGTTTGCGATCAACCTCAACGCTTCTTTAGGTGCAATTGGTTCGATTCGTTGGATGCAGAATTATAACCCTCCAGCAGGAAACCTGACTGTTCAACAAGGTCCAGTTGACTGGCAGACACGTGTCTTCACTGTAGGTTATGAGGAAACTATGCAATGGGTAGGATACAATTTAGATACGGGTCAACTGATATGGGGGCCAACTGCGTCTGAAACAGCTTTCGACTATTATGACGGTCCAGGTTCAACTGGAAACATGGCGTATGGCAACCTTTACAGCAGCTCATATGGAGGAATATGCTACTGCTATAACGACCTCACTGGACAACTACAATGGACGTTTGGCAATGGTGCAGTAGGCAACAGTACTAACGCAGGCTTCCAAACACCCTACGGCGATTATCCAACATTCGTACAATCTATTGCCAGCGGAGTCATTTACCTAGCTACTGATGAGCACACAATCATTAACCCGATTTACAAGGGTGCACAAATAACCGCTATTAATGCAACTACAGGACAACAAATATGGAGCCTTTCAAGCTATGCCAGCGAGTGGTCCAACTCTGGCAGCGGGTCTGACTTTATAGTAGCTGATGGTTACGCTACCTTCTTTAATGGTTATGATAGCCAAATTTACAGTGTAGGCATGGGAACTAGCGTTACTAAAGTTACAGCTCCACAAACTGCTATCGCAGCAGGCAACGAAGTAGTTATTCAGGGTACAGTTATGGATACTTCAGCGGGTACACAGCAATCCGTGCAGAAAGCAGATTTTCCAAACGGAGTTCCAGTAGCATCTGATGCCAGCATGACCCAATGGATGGGCTATGTCTATCAGCAGCAAGCAAAACCAACTAATTTCACAGGCGTTCCAGTATCAATCGATGCTGTTGATCCCAACAACAACACTATCCATATTGGCACAGTTACAACTAACGCAAATGGTCTCTTCGGATACGTATGGCAAACTCCCAATGTACCTGGTCAATATACTATCACAGCTACGTTTGCCGGAACAAACGGTTACTGGTCATCAAACGCACAGTCAATAATGGACGTACTGAACACGCCTTCTGCAACTACGGCACCTGTAACGGCTCCAACTACAGCAGTCGAAACATACTTTGTACCATCAGTCATAGCCATAATCGTCGTAATAATCATCTGTTTTGCAATACTTGCAATGTTATTTCTCAGGAAACGACAATAACGACAATAAAAAACTTCAAACAAAACAACATTTCCCCTTTTTTTAGTTTTTTTATAGCATAGCGAAAGACATTATGTTTGTGGTCAAGATGTTACCCCCACTCAAATTAACTGGGACATGGCCATTAACTAGTTTTGTTCGAGTGGCCATATTGTTTCTAAACTATTATTATTGGCACATTGAGGCCAAAATCACTTCAATGGCTCATTTTACGATTTTGGGTTGTTTTTGAGATTAATTTGTCTAAAATCGACATATTTAAAGTTCATTCAAACCGGTAATTTGTTCAATATGAAATCTTGCAAAGCGACAGGGCGATCAGTTCATAGACAATTAGTGAAATCCTCAGTAAATGAAATGATTTCTTAGTAGCAATTAGCTCAGGGAATCGAATTCAAATCAAACGTCCATCTTCAGCTATTTAGCATAAATCCTCATTATTTGAAGACTGAAGAATATTTGCGTTTTCTTAAAAGCTTGAAATGATTCATTTTGCAAATCTATTTTAACTGACTTTATTAGCTAACAATCTTCTTATTTCGAGCGAACAAATTCGCATTATTGAAATCTCTAGCTCTTGCTAAGATTGGGCGAGGTCGAAGCGGTCAAGGGTCATTACTTTGTTCCATGCCGCTATGAAGTCGTGCAGGAACTTCTCCTGTGAGTCTTCACATCCGTAGACTTCTGCTATGGCCCGGAGTTGGGGGTTCGAACCGAAAATGAGGTCAACGCGAGTACCAGTCCACTTGAGTTTTCCTGTTGTGCGTTCACGACCTTCAAACACTTCTTGGTTTTCTGAGGTTGCTTTCCATACCGTGTTCATGTCTAGCAAATTCACGAAGAAGTCATTGCTAAGCGTCTCTGACAGCGTGGTGAAAACACCCAACTGGGACTGCCCAAAGTTGGCATTCAACACACGCAAACCGCCAATAAGAACCGTCATCTCAGGAGCCGTCAGCGTCAACAGCTGAGTACGATCAACCAGCAGTTCCTCTGCCGATACTGCGTACTTGGTTTTGAGATAGTTACGGAATCCGTCGACAACCGGTTCGAGTACAGCGAATGACTCCACATCAGTTTGTTCCTGCGATGCATCTGTGCGTCCTGGCGTAAATGGAACGGTTATATCGTAACCGGCATTCTTCGTAGCTTGCTCGACACCTGCGCATCCACCTAAAACAATCAAGTCAGCGAGTGAAACCATCTTCCCGCCTGACTGTGCACTATTGAATTCCTTTTGGATACTCTCAAAGGTTTGCAGTACCTTCTTCAATTGAGTTGGCTGGTTGACTTCCCAGTCCTTTTGCGGAGCAAGACGGATACGCGCCCCGTTCGCACCACCGCGTTTGTCGGAGCCACGAAACGTGGAGGCGGAAGCCCAGGCTGTTGAGACCAGTTCCGAGATTGACAGACCAGAGGCATGGATTTTACCCTTGAGGTCTGCCCTATCCGGCTCATCAATTAGCTCATGATCGACTGCAGGCACTGGGTCTTGCCAGATCAATTCCTCTGCTGGAACTTCTGGACCGAGATAGCGAGAGCGAGGGCCCATATCGCGGTGGGTGAGCTTAAACCATGCTCGGGCGAAGGCATCTGCTAGCTGATCCGGATTCGCGTAGAAGCGCCTTGCAATCTTCTCGTAAACTGGGTCAAAACGTAGGGCTAGGTCAGTAGTCAGCATGGATGGAGCGTGACGCTTCGACGGGTCGTGCGCATCTGGCACGGTACCTGAGCCTGCGTTATCCTTCGGCGTCCATTGGTACGCACCGGCTGGACTCTTGGTCAGTTCCCATTCGTAGCCGAACAGGTTCCGTAAAAAGTTGTTGTTCCACTTAGTTGGAGTTGTGGTCCAGATGACTTCCAGACCGCTGGTTATCGTGTCATCGCCTTTGCCTGTGCCAAATTTGCTCTTCCAACCCAGACCTTGTTCCTCGATGGGGGCGGCTTCAGGCTCTTGACCCACTAGTGACGGATCGCCAGCGCCGTGGGTTTTACCGAAGGAGTGACCTCCCACAATTAAGGCCACCGTCTCCTCGTCGTTCATCGACATACGCGCGAAGACCTCACGGATATCCTTGGCCGCAGCAAGCGGATCCGGGTTTCCGTTCGGGCCTTCTGGATTGACGTAGATTAGCCCCATCTGCACAGCAGCAAGCGGATTTTCGAGGTTCCTCTCCCCAGTATAGCGTTTTTCACCTAGCCAGGTGGTTTCCGAACCCCAGTAGACGTCCTCTTGTGGCACCCAAATGTCTTCGCGTCCACCGCCGAAACCAAAAGTCTTAAACCCCATAGACTCCAGAGCGCAGTTACCAGCAAGGATCATCAGGTCGGCCCAGGAGATCTTCCTGCCGTATTTCTGCTTGATCGGCCAAAGCAAACGGCGTGCCTTATCGAGGTTGACGTTGTCCGGCCAACTGTTGAGAGGNNGCGCTATGCCACGCCATCCGGATGAAAAGACCGCCGTAGTGACCGAAATCGGCAGGCCACCAATCCTTCGAGTCAGTCATTAGCGCATAGAGGTCCTTCTTCAGGGCTTCATAGTCGAGTTTTCGGAATTCATCAGCGTAGTTGAACTTCTCGCCCATTGGATTAGATAATGGGGAATGCTGGTGCAAGATTTTCAGGTTTAATTGGTTCGGCCACCAGTCTTGGTTTGACATGCGCGCAGGGCTAGTAGTAAGATTTTTTTTATCATTCAAATTATTACAACTCCTTTAGCGCTTGCAACTCGTTTCAGAAATCCGTTCGGGGTTGAAATCCAATTCTCTATCAATGAACATCCTGAATCAAGTGGACCATTGATATTTACATTAAAGGAGTTTTGGTCGTCTGAAAAAAGGGCACCTTGGTTTGTAGTTAGAGGTCCGTTCATAAGTAGTTCCTGCTTTGTCTAGACAAAGCATATTAAAAGCTAAGTATGTGTCGCTTATTTAACGTTGTTGTTTTAGGTTTTTAATTGATTTTGAAGTTTACTGCTAAGCTTAGGTAATCTAACATTTTAATACTTTAAAAGTAAATGTCGCAGAATAACCGTCTTATTTAAAACCAAAAAAGAGTGCTAAGATAATCAAGACCAGCCCGAGTGCAAATATGTAACCAGCGAAATAATGGAATCTTTTTGTTAATACCAGTTTTTTGACCAGCATAATAGCAAAGTAGCCTGCAATCACCGTAAAAACTAAACCGATTAAAAGATTCACTGGGCTAACACCTACTCCCTGAGAAAGCTTTCCCCGCTCAAGATAAGCTTCCACACCTAAGTCGCCTATTACTGCAGGAATCGAAAGCAAAAACGAAAATTTGAAAACCATTTCTCTCTTAACATTTTGAAGAAGCCCACTTGAAATTGTAGCTCCGCTTCTGGAAAGCCCCGGAAAACTTGCCGCACCCTGCGCAGCTCCCATAACAAGCGCCTTTCGATATGAAATTTGGGTTTCAGATTCTTTGCCGAATTTAGAGAAAAACAATAATGATGCACCGATTAAGAAAGTTATTCCCATAATCAGGAATGTTTGGTAATTGTCCGCTAGAAACTTGTCATAAAGAAGTCCTATTATTCCTGTGGGAATCGATGCAACTATAATCAAGGGAATGAATCGTCCATATTCTGAATGGAAATCCCTGCGCACCAAAGCAGTAAGGATAATCTTGATATCATGCCTAAAATAAAATATTACAACTCCAAGTGTGCCGATGTGTAGAAATACATTGAAAAGTGGCGTAGCATTGAACCCCAAGAAATTCTCGGCGATTCGAAGATGTGCTGTGCTTGAAATCGGCAGCCATTCCGCTAAGCCCTGAATCAAACCAAGAATTATTGTTATGAGGAGTTGATCGAGCAACAAAGTGCACCATCCCAAGTGTTAGTTATGTTTTCTAAACGTGGGTTAGTTGTTATTAATAGCTTTTGCAAACTATCGGTTTCCTTGTTAGATGAGTTATAGTAACTTACTCGTTGGAGGAATTGGTGGTCTCCTACAAAAGAGGATCATGAAACACATCGCAAAGAAGAACAAACAAGTGAAGGTAGAATAGCATTAAGAAAATAAAATGAAAATTAAAGGGATTAGCCCTTTTTATTTCGTGTCTTCTTTTGGTTCTTGGAACAATTTTTTGATGGCGCCAATTCTTGCTTTCTGCGCCAGAACGTCGCTTGTAACTACTGTTAATGCTTCTTCGGGACACCATTTGACGCATTGTGGTCCTTCAGCTTTTTCTTTGCAGAGGTCGCAGACGTAAACTACTTTGCTCTCTGGGTGGAGCATTATTGCGCCGTAGTCGCATGCTTCGATGCACCAGCCGCAGCCGTTGCATTTGTCTTTGTCTAATACAATGTTGCCAGTATCTTCTGATTGTGTAAGCGCATCTCGTGGACAAGCTGCTACACATGCCGGTTCTTCGCAAAGTCTACAAGTAACTGCCATGTTAGCAACTTGGTTGACACGGACAACGCGAATACGTGATTTAAGCGGGTTGAACGCTTTTTCTTTTGTGAATGAACAAGCGTACTCGCAGCATTGGCATCCTACGCATTTTTCAGGGTCAACAGAAATAAATTTTCTTTCGTGAAACTTTACCATTTTTAATCCTCTTTTCCTTCCGCGATAATAGATAAATCTTCTAAAGCGAGCTTTTTGAGTAATGCTTTTGTTGGTACGCCATCTGCTGTCCAACCGCGTGCCTGATAATAATCGTCTAATAATAGGTCAAGTTCTTCCTGTGTTACGACAGCGCCTTTTGCTGGTCCATCGTCTGGGATTGGTTGATTCATAACTTTCCAGGGCAACGTGTCGTCTTTGCGGCTCAAACCTTCACGGAGGTTAATTAAGCGTGCAAGATTGTTTATTCTTTCACCTGCAGTACTGAAGTCTTCAGGTGTGGTTTCAATACCGGTTACCAGCGTGTACAGTTTTGCTATGTCTGCTAATTCTTTGTATAGTGTACCTTTGGCGTTTTTGCAGATAATAAGTGAATCTATCAGTGCAAAAATATCTTCTGAATCTTTAACGAGTTTTCCGCGGCCTTTTTCAGCTTTCAAACGATCAACTTTACCCGAAATATCTAAAGTGTAAGCGCCGCTTCGGTTGTGGTCTGCACCTCGGAACGAAACTGCAAAGCTTAAAGCTGTTGTTTTGAGGCAACGCAGATCGTAGCCTGTAACTTCTAAACCCTTAATATTTTGGGCAAGTTTCTCTGAGCCTTTGCCAATTTTTTCTGCGGCTGATTTTACCCCGTCAGCCAGCATATCGCCAATTCCTTCACGTTTGCCTATTTTCTCTAAAAGCTGGATGAGGGCTTCTGAATTTCCGAAGTGAGCATCTATTCCTCCAAGATCTTCGTGCGTGAGTATGCCGTTTTCATGGCAATCCATTACGAAACTCACTGTTACGCCAGCGCTTGTTGCGTCTAAGCCGTAGTAGTTGCAGAGTTCAGCGGCTTTTATTATTGCATCAAGTTTATCTACGCCACAGTTTGGTCCAAGTGCCCAGATATTGTCATATTCCATCCGCGCCATTGTTCCTTTATATGGACCTTCACGAACCACTGCTTCATGTTCGCATCGCATAGCGCATGAGTTGCAAGCAATTATTTTTGCGATGTACCGCTCGTTTAATACTTCTCCGCTTACTTTTTGAGCGTTTTCAAAATGAGAGTTATTATAATTGCGTGTTGGCATGCATGACAATGCGTTTTGAATCATGATGTTTTCTGCTGTTCCCAATGTTCGGTATTTTTGGGCAGCTGGTCCTTTCATGCGTTCGTGAAATTCTTTAACCATTTCCATAAATTCGTCTGGTTTGGCTACAACAATGTCGCTGGTGCCTCGTACAGCAATGGCTTTGAGGTTTTTTGACCCCATTACAGCGCCTAAGCCTGTTCGTCCTGCTGCACGGGTTTTCTCATTAATTATGTTGGCGATTTTTGATTGTTTTTCGCCTGCTAAACCGATGGATGCAACTCGAATGTAGTAGTCGCCAAGTTCATCTTTAATGGCATCTTCAGTTTCAGCTGGAGATTTACCCCAGATTTTTTCTGCATCAAGAATCTGAGCTGAATCATCATCAATCCATAAGTAAACTGGCTTTTCTGCTTTTCCAGTGAAAATAACTGCGTCGTATCCAGCTCTTTTTATTTCTGCCCCAAAAGTGCCGTGACTTACAGCTTCTCCAACACCATGTGTTGCTGGTGATTTAGATATGAAAGCATGTCCATTTCCGCCTGTTGGAAACATTGTAGCAGAAACTGGACCGACCGCTAAAACTAGTGGGTTTTCAGGGTTGAATGCGTCAACGCCTGCTTTTGAATTGGCTAGCCAAAGTTTCATGCCTAAGCCAATTCCGCCAACATATTTTTTGGCTGTTTCAGCGTCTAATTTTTCAAAAGTAATCTTGCCTGTGGTTAAATCAACACGTAGAATTTTTCCTGCGTAACCGAACAAACCTCGTTCCTCCGATTATTTTAGACTATTAGGCAGTGTGAAAAGTATATTAACTTAATGGGTTTTAGTCTGGAAATTCATGGCTTAAATACAACTTTTGGTTGCCCGACATGTATAACAAATCATAACGTGGTTTTCATTATTGCAGGTTAAAAAATTGTTAAATCTAGAAAAAAAGATATGAGATGCTTGTGCTAGTCACCTATTAGTCATATGGAGGTCGAAAGAATGAAAATAAAAGTTCATTACATCAGTCTCGTCAAAAGCTTTACAAAAACAAACCAAGACGAATTCGACCTCAAAGAAGGCATTTTACTAATAGACCTTTTAAATGAAATCGCCGAGAAATATGGTAAACCGTTTACTTTGGAAGTTTATGACCCCGCCAAAAAAGAGTTGAAATCAACCTTTGTCGCCATGATCAATGGCATCTTGATGGACCAACTGAAAGGCGTAAACACGCCATTAAAAGATGATGACAACATAATTTTGATGTCTCTTGTGACAGGCGGCTAAACTGCTCCAAATCCTTTGTTGACAAAAGAAAAAAATTAGTAAGAGACAAACCCCTAAAAGAGTCAATAGAGGTATAAGGGAAGTAAATGGTTAAAGCTGAAGAGCCCAAAACTGTCTACTGGATGGAAAACAAGCTTTATTTAAACATAACCAACAAGTGTTCGAACTGCTGTTTTTTCTGCCTCAAAAAATTTAAGCGTGGCGTAGGCGGCTTCGACCTCAAACTATCGGAAGAGCCAAGCGTTGCCCAGATTATTGAAGAGCTTGCTAAAGCTTTGAACATTCGAAATTGGGATGAAGTGATTTTCTGTGGTTTTGGGGAGCCGACGGAGAGGTTGGATGTTTTGTTGGAGATTGCACGGTGGATAAAGCAACATTCGGGCAAGCCGCTTAGAATTCGCCTGAACACGAATGGGCACGGTTATGTGCTTAATCAGGGCAGGGATGTGGCGGCAGAATTGAAAGCTGCTGGAGTTGAGAAGGTAAATGTTAGCTTAAACGCAGGCGACAAGGAAACATACAACGAGATTTGTAAGCCTACTTTTGCTAATGCCTATGAGGCAGTTATTGATTTTATTTGTAAAGCTAAGTCTTTGCTTGAAGTTGAGGCTACTGTGGTGCGTATGCCAGAAGTAAACGTCTCCAAGGCACAGGAAGTTGCAGACAGATTAGGGGTTAAGTTTAGAATTAGAGAATACATTCCATGTTTTTATTGACTAAATGCAAACAAACTTGTGAATAATCCAAAATCAAAAAATCTGTAACCTGAACAACTTAATATTCACCAAGACTTTTTCTTAATTAGGTAATTATGTCTTCTGATGAAGGTAAATTCTGCGTCGAAAAGCCAGAGCAGAAAGAAGCAGACGGGCACGAAAGTAAACGTGTAATGATTTCTTTGGCTGTTTTGCTTGGCTTAACCGTTCTAATAGGTGGCTTACTTGATTTTCTTTTTGCGGGAGTTCCCCTTGGATTTATCATTCCAATAATAAACGTTCAAGCAACGTTGACCACAATTTTGTATGATATCATAGTTCTCTTTGCTTCTGCCTACATTGGTATAGTTGGTATTCGGGAGTTGATAATTGAGAAAAGATTTTCCGTTGAATTTTTGATGGCTATTGCAGCATTAGGTGCCGTTTACCTTAATGCAAGATTCGAAGCGGCAACAGTGCTATTTCTTTATTCGATCGCCGAATATTTTGAAGGTTACATTGAGGATAGGGCACGTCGAACAGTTGAGAAACTGTCTAAGTTCATGCCTGATCAAGCTAGAATCGTGGTGGATGGAGCAGAAAAAACTGTCAATGTTACCGAAGTTGAGCCCAATACGATTTTAGTTGTTCGCCCTGGTGAACGAATACCTTTAGACGGCAACGTCGTAGATGGTTTCTCACATGTTGATCAAGCCGTTGTTACAGGTGAATCTGTACCTGTTGCTAAGAAAGTGAACGACTGCGTTTTTGGCGGCACATTAAACATGAGTGGTCCTCTAAAGATTACCGTTACAAAAAGGGCAAGTGAAACTCTTGTTTCAAGAATTATGGTGCTTGTATCCCAATCGGGCAAACGCAAAGCATCCATGGAAAAACTTGTTGACCGATTCGCAAAAATCTATGTCCCAATAGTTATCGTATTAGCGGTTTTAACTGTAGCTGTGCCATCACTGATTTTAGGCATGTCCTTTCATACTTGGTTGTACCGTTCGCTTATCCTAATTGTAGTTTCGTGCCCCAGCGCCTTCATCATTTCGGTCCCTGCAACAGTTTTTGTCGCCATAACCATCGCTGCCAGAAGAGGTGTAATAATTAAAGGCGGGATCTACGTGGAAAAATTAGCAAAAGTAAAACGTGTAGTTTTTGATAAGACGGGAACATTAACGCTGGGCAGACCATCGGTCCATGAAGTAAGGCTTACACAAAGAACTGAACAAGAAGCCTTGGCTTACGCTGCGGCGCTTGATCAGTTTTCAAATCATCCAGTCGCACAAGCTATAGTTAGACGGGCCACAGAAGCAGGCATTGACCTAAGCAAATTCAAAATAACCGATGTCACCGAGGTCGCTGGAAAAGGCATAGTAGGCAATGTTAACGGTGATTTCGTGGCGGTTGGCAACTTGGAATTAATGAAACAATTTGATTGTAATTGCAGTGAAGCATTCGCCATCGACGAAGCTGACAAACACACTTCTGTTTGTGTTTCCGTTGGGAAGCAAGGGTTTGCAGCTGTTTGCGTTGTTGACCAAGTTAGAGAGGACGCTCTAAAAGCCGTAAATGATTTGAAGAAAATGGGAATTAAAACTGCTATGTTAACCGGAGACAGAGCAGAGATTGCGAAGGAAACGGGGGATCTTTTGAAGATTGATGAGGTTTATGCGGAGTTGTTTCCTGAGGATAAATTGAAGTGTATTGAAGAGATGAAGGGCAAAGATGGGTTAGTGGCAATGGTCGGAGACGGCGTCAATGATGCACCAGCTCTAGCCGCTTCTGACGTAGGAATTGCCATGGGGGCAGTTGGGGTAGATGTTGCCATGGAATCCGCAGATATAGTACTTGTGAAAGATGAACTAGCGCAAATTCCATATTTAATCAGATTAAGCGACAAAACTATGGGCATAGCTAAACAAAACATTGCAGCATCACTTGTCATAAAACTCATTTTGGGAGCCTTAGGAGTAATCGGCGTAACAGGTTTACTTGCTACAGTAATTGCCGGCGACGATGGAGTAACCATGCTTCTTTTGCTCAATTCGCTGCGGCTTGAAAGAATAAAATAGTTTTTTAGTAAATTGAGTGTGTAGCTGGTTTTGAGGTTTAACGGTTTTAGTTAGGCATTTGAGATATAATGTTATGAAATATTAATTAATAATGAAATATGTGACATTAACTAATGCCGAAGATACCCAAGACTCAGCCAAAGAAGCAGCTGAAGACAAAGGCAAAGCAAAAAGTTCAGCCTAAAAATGTCAACATTACTTCACATAAATCTTACTGGATAGCGCTGACATTTACAATGGTGTTTTTTGGCATATTTAGTGGATATTCAACAAAGATGACATTTGGGGCAATAGGGCTTCTAATAGGCAGCGTCCTAACGCTGATAGCCCTTGCATTTTACCTCAACTTTTACCCATCCACAGTGAAGAAAACCCAAAGGGCACTATACCTCATGATCGGAGCATCCATTATCGGCTTTTGCATCTGGGCAGCCATTGCGCTTCTTTTAATCGCCACTTCGCTTATGCCACAGGTAGTGAACGTAATTGGCAGCAGCTTTTTCGCTATAACAAGCCTAATAATCTGTTTGACTGTAGGAGCATTCATCGGGGAAATGTTAGGCAAAAACCAAGAAACGCTTGCAATGTTTGTTGATAAATTCAGGAAATAGCTTTTTGCAGCTAATAAAAGTTCTAAAATTAAGTTTTAATTTTGCGTTTTGCCCAGAAACTTTAAGAGCATAAGTCATTAGCATCTTCAATACACATTAAGCAAGGACAGATCTGCATTGAAATTTGGAATAATGACGCGTAACCCTGAAGCTTGGAGCAGCACCCAAGTCAGAGAAGCATTAACTAAACGAGGCATCCCTTACGAGTGCTTTACTTTTCCCAAACTGGTTGCAAGACTTGCTTACAGACCCTACTTCAAAGTTAACGGTACCAGCATCCTTGATGATTTAGATGCATTAATTATACGCCCAATCGGACGCGGTTCACTTGAGGAACTTGTTTTCAGAATGGATATGCTCTACAAGCTAGAACGCCAAGGCTTCTACATGATGAATCCGCCTACGGCCATCGAGCACTGCGTTGACAAATATGATATTTTAGCGCTCCTTGAGGATGTAGGCGTTCCTGTACCGCGGACATTGGCCACTGAAAGCGTGAACGAGGCAATAAATGCTTTCAACGAATTAGGGGGCGACATTGTTGTCAAACCAATTTTTGGCTCCCGAGGACAAGGCGCAACACGAGTCAACGATATTGATATAGCCGACACAGTTTTCAAGGCCATAACCTTCCATCACGGGGTAATTTACATGCAAGAGTTTGTACCTCATGGACACTCTGACATACGAGCTTTCGTAATTGGAGATCGAGTGGTTTCATCGATGCGTCGCGTGGCGGAAGGTTGGAAAACCAACTACAGCCGAGGAGCAAAACCGACACCGGCAACAATCAGCAAAGAATTTGAAGAATTAGCCATAAAATCCGCTAAAGCTGTGGGCTGTAAAATTGCGGGAGTAGATATTCTCGAAGGGCCAGATGGACCACGCATCGTAGATGTAAACAGCCAGCCAGGATGGAAAGGCTTGCAGGTAGTTTCAAAAGTCAACATAGCCGAAGAAATAGTGAACTTTGTCTTAGCAGAACTCAAAAAATAAATGCTATTTGCAGGAAAGAATCATAGCATAAGGGTCATTTGCGATCTGCTGAAATGCAGTTTCTTTGCCATTTTTAATTAGGATGCGTTCTTTGTTTTCCTTAAATTCGCCTATAAAGTAAGATGAAAGCCCGTTTCGGCGCAGGGTTTCTTGGACTTTTTCTTGAGCTTTTGGGTCAACAGCTGCAAGAATTGTCCCTGTGGATGACATAGAGAGCAGTTGCTCGTCGGTTAACTTAAAGTAACTTTGTAGAGCCAGATTTTCCTTGGTGATTGGTATTTTTTCCCAATCTAACTTAAAACCAACTTTTGATGCTTCAGCCAATTCATTTAACGCCGACACGAAACCTCCTTCAGTCGCATCGTGCATCGCATGGACTACACCCGTTTTTGCAAGTTGAAGAGCCTCCCGAACACAAGTTTGCTTGTAAACTTGCCTGGAAAGATTCTCTTGTTGCTCAACCCCGAAAAGTTTCTGTGCACGTGCCGTGTGAGTTATTGAGAAATTTGTGATTGTTTCTAAACCAAGCGGCTTAGTGCACAAGATTAGGTCTCCAGATTTAGCGTTTGCAGGCGTAATCAACTTTTCCAACTGCACCGACCCATAAACCGTTGCGACCCCAAGCAGCCCTGAGAGGCTGTCGTACATACCCGTGTGTCCCCGAACGATAGCGATATCCAATTCATCGGCTGCCATGCATGTTTGCTTCATGATTTTTTGGAAAGTTTCTGGTTTAGTTGTTTTTGGTCCCAGCAGGTTGATTGTGCAGAATTCGGGTTTGGCTCCGGAAAGTGCTACATCTGAAGCAGTGTAGTTGATTAGTAGCCAGCCAAACCATTCCTCGGGAACGCCTGTGCATGGGTCAGATGCAACTGCCATGTATCTGCCGTCTATGAGGTGAACGCCTGAATCGTAGCCAATCATGGGCGGTACAATAACTCTTGAGTCTTTGCGGATGCAGCTAAGCAGTTTTTTTAGTTCTTCGGCGGGAAGTTTCCCCATGTGGCCACCTTTAAAGATACATATTTAACGTTTTGCTGTTTTGCAAGACAGCGATTATTATGGCGCATATTACTATGCTTGGCAACATATATGAGCCGTTGTAGAGTATCGAGTAAATAACTGGGCTCTGGCCAACGGGAGCGTAGCTACCGAACCAGATTACACCTGAGGTGAAATGTGAAAGGAACCGACAGGTGCCACCAACAACAACTCCTAGGACTGGACCAACAGTTTTGATGCCTCTAAAGAACCCAGCGAGTCCAAGGCAGGCAAACGCCAGCGGATAGTCAAAGATAAACTGCGCAGGGTTAACCACGAACGGCTCAATCGCAAGGTCCACTACGCCAAGCACAGCACCTGCGAAAATGCCAATTTTTGGTCCTCGACGCAGTGCCAACCAAAAGATAGGCACCATGCCAAGGTTAATTGAGCCGCCTTGGGGCAGACTAAAGAAGCTGTGGCTTATTAGAGCCAGTGCCCCTCCCATTGCTACAAAAACGATTATTTCTGCAAGGACCCTTGTTGAGAAAAATGTATTTCTGTTTTTTTCTAGAGGTTTTAAATTTTGGTTTTTAGGGTTTGATTGTTTGGTTTGTAGTTTAGATAGTATTTTCACTGTTTTTTCCCTCCGCCAGTATTACCTGGTTCAGGTTCACAGGGTCGACAGAAGTTACTGTCCTCTCAGCCGGGTCATATCCCAGCTCCCCGAATTACCTTACAAGAAAATATCATGTGTGCTGCTTTTATTTTAGGTTTCCGAAAAGTTTAGGGTTTGGTTAGGGTAGATTTCAGTCCGGTTATTATTACTTGTAGTCCCCAGTCGAAAGTTTCTGTTGGAGTTGTTTTGCGGTATTCTTCCATAAAGGCGCTTAGGAATGCGTCGTCTTCTGAATTAGTCCAGGTGGATTGGGTATGTTGCGGGTTGGCCAAGTGTGCTATGAGTGCTTCGGGTTCAGTGCCCGCTTGCTCTTCAATTACGAAGCCCCAAACGTAATCGATTGTTGTGGCGGCAGCAAGACCTGCAGGAAGGCTATCAAACCCAGCTTTGTTTAAAACCCGGGCAATTTGGGCCAACATTTTTTCTAAAGCATAGGCGCGACCAAACGATGCTCCCGCAACAACGCGTCCGCCGTCTCTGTGAGCAATTAGCGCGTTACGTAGACAATGCATTAAGTCTGCTAGCCATTGAGGCCAGTTGTTGATGTCGGCTGGTGGGGTGAAGTTGTCGAGTTTTGCGTTTGTGAGGATGGTTTGGGCCATGTCTTCTGTGATGTCTTGTTTGTTTTTGAAGTGCCAGTAGAGTGCTGGTGCTTGTACGTTGAGTTTTGCGGCTATACGTCTTAGGGTTACGTTTTCTAGGCCTTCTGCGTCTAGTATTTCTAGTGCTGCTTTTATGATGGTGTCGGGTTGTATGTGGGGTGTTTTGGTTTTTCTTGTTTTCATTGTTATTGATTGGGGTTTGGCTGTTTATATGTCTTTAACCATGTTAAATGATAATTTAACAGCGTTAAGTATTTATTTAACAACGTTAAGTTATTTTAACAATGTTAAATAAATTGAAGGTAAAAAATTGCAACCAATAATACACGTAGAAAAATTAACCAAACGCTACCGCAAAACCGAGAAACCAGCCGTAGACAACATCAGCTTCGGTGTACAGCCTGGCGAATTCTTTGCGTTTCTCGGACCCAACCGAGCAGGCAAAACAACAACAATATCAATCCTAACTACAACATTGGCAAAAACGAGCGG
Source organism: Candidatus Bathyarchaeota archaeon (assembly GCA_003164295.1). GTDB lineage: Archaea > Thermoproteota > Bathyarchaeia > Bathyarchaeales > Bathycorpusculaceae > Bathycorpusculum. Next base: position 23,240 of record PLTA01000021.1, on the reverse strand, counting down.
AAACATAACAATCGCTGGCTATGATATAAATTCTCAAGCAAAAGACGTCCGCCAAAACGTGGGCATTATTTTCCAGAATCCAAGTTTAGACCTTAACTTATCAGCTGAAGAAAACATTCGATTGCACGTAAACCTTTACGGTGTCTATGCATACAAGCCTTTTTTTCGGCTCATGCCTAAGGAATATCAAAATCAGGTTATGGAGATGGCCGAGTTCATGGGATTACGCGAAGACTTGTTTAAACCGCTTAAAACCTTCTCGGGCGGAATGAAGCGTAAACTGGAAATCATTCGAGGCTTGATGCATAAACCCAAAGTGCTGTTCTTAGATGAGCCAAGTCAAGGCTTAGACGCTGTTTCACGCAGAGACTTATGGACTTACCTGCGAAATGTAGCTAAAACCCAAAACACCACAATATTCCTCACCACTCACTACATTGAAGAAGCCGAAAACGCCGACAGAGTATGCATAGTAAATCATGGCCAAATCATTTTTTTGGGAACGCCAAGCGAAATGAAGAACCGTTTACTGGGCAAATACCTTGTCCTTGATGCTGAAAACCGAGGCCTGTTGAGTTCCCAGATTGAGCGTTTTAAACCGGAAATAACGGAAGATGGCAAGTTCAAAATCTATTTTGAGCAACAAACTCCACAGCAGATTTTGGCCCAAATCAAGATGCCTCTTACATGCATGGAGCTTCACACGCCCACGCTTGAAGAAGCTTACATGAATTTAATCGAAAATAAAACCGTGGAGGCCACAATTTAATGAAGTCACTTCAAAAAGACCTAAACGCGATAATAGTTATTGCTGCACGAGAGGTACTGCGATTCTTTAAAGATTGGAAAACTTCGCTTGTTTTTAGCCTTATGTTTCCAGTCCTGTTTCTCGGCATTCTAGGCGGTAGCATTGCTCAAAACTTGGGTGGCGGATTGGGTTATAATTATCTCCAGTTTGCGCTTTTAGGAATGGTTGCTGCAACAATTGCTATGAACACTATGATGAGTGTCACATCGCTTGTTGAGGATCGCGAAAATGATTTTACGCAGGAAATTTTCGTAGCTCCTATCTCACGGTATTCCATCATTTTGGGCAAAATTGTAGGTGGCAGCATCACTGCTATATTGCAGCTGTTCGCATTCGTGATAATAGCACTGGTTATGGGAATATCTATTGGGCTATCAGCTATCGGCTGGATCCTCTTATTGGCGCCACTCATCTGCATATCAGGCGGAACACTTGGCGTATTAGTAGCCAGCATATTTAGCAGCAGCCCAAAGACAGCAGACAAAGGCGTAATCATGTTCGTATTTGCCCAAATGTTCCTCTCAGGCGCATTCATACCGATAAACAATTCCAGCGGAGTCTTAGGCTTCCTATCACATGTCATGCCCATGACTTACTTAGTTGATTTGTTAAGAGGATTAGTCTATCAAGGCACACCTTTCTACAGCCAAATAGCCCTATACAACCCACTGCTTGATTTAGCGATAGTCGTTGCAATTTCTATAGCGTCCTTTGTGGTTGGAACGTTTCTGTTTGTACGAAACGAAAGAAACCGCTAGACAAAATAACATTTGGCGTCAACCCTAAATTCTTTTTTCTTTCAAAAAGCAACAGCATAATTGACATTACTCTACACTTGAGAGGGGATAACGTTTTTAGGTGATTTTCATGTTTTCCCTAAGCAATCAGACTAAGAGGAACAAAAACATGCAGCCTTTGCCTAAAGAATACAATTTTACGGAGATTGAGCGTAGGTGGCAGCAGAAATGGGAAGAAATGGGCATTTACCATTATGACTGGAACGACAAGAAACGGGTTCCCTTCAGCATTGACACGCCGCCGCCTTACCCGTCTGGCGAATTGCACATGGGTAACGTGCTTAATTGGGCTTACTTTGACATGGTTGCCCGTTACAAGCGCATGCAAGGCTTCAATGTGCTTTTCCCGCAAGGCTGGGACTGTCATGGCTTAGGCATAGAAATTCAAGTTGAAAAAGCAAGAAACATCCGCAAGCGAGATGTTCCACCGGACCAGTTCCGCGAATGGTGTATCGAGCTGGTTGAAAAATACATCGCGATGATGAAGGAAGGCATCCTGAAGATGGGTGCAAGCATAGATTGGACCACCGAATACAAAACGATGGATCCAGACTATTGGCGCAGAACCCAGCTCAGCTTCATCCTTCTTCATAAAAAAGATTACATGTATCGGGGGACTCATCCGGTGAATTGGTGTACCAGAGATGAAACTGCTATTGCCGACGCAGAAGTTGACCATGTCAAAAAAGAGGGTACCCTACATTACATACGCTTCCAACTAGAAGGCAGTAGCGAATACCTCTTAATCGCCACTTCACGTCCAGAATTCATCCCTGCATGCGTCGCCGTGGAAGTTAATCCAAAAGATGAACGATACAACAAATACATTGGCAGAAAAATCGCTGTCCCACTCATGAATCGCGAGGTAACCATTATCCCAGAAGAATCTGTGGATCCCTGCTTTGGAACAGGCGTTGTTCAAATTTGCACTTACGGCGATAAAGAAGACGTAAAAACAGTTATAAAACATAAATTTCCAGTTATCCGACTTTTAACTGAAAACGGCAAAATCAGCGAGGCAGGCTGCAAATACGCTGGCTTATACGTTAACCAAGCACGCGCCGCCATCGTTGCAGACTTAACCGCGGCAGGCTTGCTAGAGAAGTCTGAGAAGATTCAGCAGGAAGTGGGCGTTTGCGACCGCTGCAAAGCGCAAGTGGAAATTTTAGAGGTTAAACAGTGGTTCATGAAAACCCTACCGTTATCTGAGGCAGTAGAGAAGAACGCTAACGATATTCCATGGTATCCCGATTATATGAAAAACCGCTTAATCGATTGGACTCGGGCGCTGGATTGGGATTGGGTAGTTAGTCGCCAAAGATTGTTTGCTACGCCAATTCCTGTTTGGTACTGCAAGAGCTGTGGGGAAGTCATAGTTGCAAAAGAGGAATGGGTTCCAATTGACCCGAGAATGGAAAAACCCCGAATTGACAAATGCCCCAAATGCGACGGAACCGAATTCATGGGTGAAACCGACGTTTTGGATACCTGGATGGATTCCTCAATAACATGTGCAGTTCACGCCGGCTGGCCAGACCGCCCAGATTGGAAGCACCTGTTTCCAGCCAGCATGCATCCATCAGGCACAGACATCATCCGAACCTGGGCATACTACCTCATGGTACGGCACTTAGCACTATTTGATGAACGACCATTTAACAGCGTCCTCATAAACGGCATGGTGCTGGGCGCAGACGGGAGAAAAATGAGTAAATCACTCAAAAACTACGCTGCTGCACCCGAAGTATTAAACAAAAGTGGCGCTGACGCTACACGCCAGTGGGCAGCGGGTGGAGGAGCAACAGGTTCAGACATTCCCTATCGCGCACAAGATGTCGAATATGGCAGACGTTTTCTAAATAAACTTTGGAACGCTGCAGGCTTCACAAGCAACCTCTTATCAGACTACAAGCCCGATGCAAACGCCAATTTGGATCTTCAGCCTCTTGACAAATGGATACTTAGCAAAGCCGAAAATGTAACAAAAAAAGTTACTGAAGCTTTTGAAAAATGCCAATTTAACATAGCAATAGAAGAGATACGCAATTTCACATGGCATGTTTTTTGCGACTATTACGTTGAAGCCGTTAAGGATAGACTCTACAACACTGATCCAAATAATCAATCGAAAAAGATGGCGGCACAACAAACCCTCTATGAAGTTCTATATCGCATACTGCAGTTACTGGCGCCAGTAACACCTCACCTAACGGAAGAAATTTACCAGCACATGTACGCTGAAAACAAAGGTTTTAAGAGCTTACAAGTTTCCCCATGGCCAAAATTCAACGCGGCGCTTGTGAACGAAGAAATGGAAAAAAATGGTGACTTAGCAATTGCCATAATTAGTGAAGTTCGACATGAAAAAGCAGAGAAAAAACTGTCACTCAATGCACCAATGAAAAGCTTAGTTATTTACGCTGGCTCTGAACAGAACGCCAAAGTTATCGAGTCAAATAAAGAAGACATTGCCGGAACCCTGAAAGTACCCGACATGAAAGTTCATGCTGAAAAACGAAATGAAGGGCGACAAGTTAGCCCCTTCGACGTTTTTGTCAAAGCGGAATATTGAAGGGGAAAGTATGGTTAGCAAAGTTAAGGTTGGTTTGATAGGGTGCGGTGCAATTGGCACTGTTTTAGCAGAAGCTATAGAACGAAAATTGGTTGTCTGCGACGAACTGGTTGTTTATGACTTTGAATCCTGGAAGGCACAGAAACTCAAAAGCACAATCAAATTTCCCGTAACAATCGCTGATGGTATTGAGGACCTAATTGCGGTTAAGCCGAAGGTTATTGTTGAAGCTGCGTCACAGCAAGCAGCAAAAGAGTATGTGCCAAAAATTGTTTTGGCAGGGATCGAATTAATTGTAATGAGCACGGGTGCGCTTTTGGATTTGGATGTTGATTTAAGCAAGGTTCATGTTCCTTCAGGTGCTATCGGTGGCTTAGATGCCCTTTCCAGCGCAGCGCTAGCAGGTATCGACGAGGTAGTTTTGACTTCACGCAAAAACCCCAAAGCATTCGGAGTAGACAACAGAGAAGAAAAAGTGATGTATGAAGGCGTCGCTGAAGAAGCTGCCAGAAAGTTTCCACGCGAAATGAATGTTGCAGCCACACTCGCATTAACCGTTAAACCAACCAAAGTAAAAGTTAAGGTCATCGCTGACCCAAAAGTTCAGCGCAACACACACGAGATAGCGGTTAAGTGGCAGTTTGGAGAAATGTCTCTTCGCTTCGCAAACGACTCACATCCCGATAATCCACACACAAGCGCGTTAGCGGCATGGGCAGCTATCAAATTGTTGCAAACACTTTTGAAAACCTAATTTCCCGATTCTTTTTGGTACGTTTCAAGCTTTTCTAGCCGATTCCATACTTTTGAATATGCAACCTGCACAACCGCGGCAAACCCAAAACACAAAGAAAAAATTGTGCGAAAAATCAATAACAGCTAAAACAATTAATTTAAAAATCTTAAAAAATAATTTAAACAAAAAAAGAAAAGAAATAAAGAAATACGATTATTCAGTTTTTTCTTTACTGGAGTCTTCTGTTTCGGTTGTGGTTGCGGTTTCTGCGCTTGCTACCATTTCCGCCTGCGCCGCGTGGGGCGCTTCCATAGGGTGGGCCGGAATTATAGCCTCCTCGACTATGACTGGGGCGACAAGGGTTTCTATTGATGGTTCCATTACTTTTTCAAGTGTTGTTTCAATTTGGGCTGGTTCTGTAACTTCAAAATCTTGCAGTGAAGCTTCAACGGTTGGCTCGTCAGCAACTTCGGTTAGTGTAACGGTTTCTGTTTGTGCTTCTATTACTGGCTGCTCAATTACTGGCGCTGCTTCAATTGGAGCATTTTCTATTGGGGCTTGGTCAGTTTCTATTGGCGCTGGTTCTACTGCTGGGGCTGCTTCCATGTTTATGATTGGTTCTTGTGGAGCAATTTCAGGCGCAGGTTCATTTATTACTTGAACTTCCGGTCCTGGCGCAGCAATTGGAGCTGTCTCTGCTGGAGCAACCTCAACGGTTGGCGTTTCAACTGCAGCTTCTTCGACTGGGGCTTCAAAAACTGGAGCTTCTGCGGGGGCTATCTCAATGTGAGCTGTTCCAAGTGATGGAGTTTCTGTTGGGGTTGTCTCTGCTGGCGTTATTTCGACTGCAGTAGTCTCAACTATCGCTGCTTCAATGGCTGGGGTCTCGGCAACTGATGCTTCAACAACAATGGGATTTTCAATTAGCGCCACTTCAACAATGGGGGTTATCTCGACTGGGGCGACTTCGACTGGGACTGCTTCGATTATAGGTGTTTCAACTGGTGTAGCTTCAACTGGAGCTTCAACAACTGCGGCAACTTCCGCAACTGCATCAACTTTAGCGACTTCGATTGGCGCTGTTTCAACTGGAGCAACTTCGATTGGAGCTTGAACAGTTTCTACTGGCGCTGGTTCTACGGGCGCTATTTCGATTGGAGCGCTTTCCGCTGGAGCCGCTTCAGCTTTTGCAGTTTCGACTGGGATTTCAACTGGGGCAGTTTCAATAGGGGCTGACTCAATTACGGTTTCAATTGCGGGGGCTTGTATTACAGCTTCAACAGGTGTTGGTTCGACTGTTATTGGTTGTGCGATTTCAGCTTCAACAATTGCGGCAACTGGTTCTGGAGCTGCGGGCGCTTGGATTACTGGAGATGTTGGAGAAAGTTGGGTTGTAACTTGCTTTATTGTATTTAATTCGTTTTTGGTTGTTTCTAAACCAGTTGTGAGTAAGCTTATCTCTCTTTGGTAAACGTCCTCTTCGATTTCGCCTACTACATGCTGGATCTCATAGTTGGCGAGAAGTGTTTCTAACATTTTTATCTGGTTTTCCAGTTCCTGAGTTTTTCCTGTCATGCTGTCAATTAATTCTTTTTGCTGTTTTTCAATTGTGGCTATTGCTGCGTTGATTTCGCCATCAAAAGAATCGCGTGTTGACTGCGAAATTTTGCCGGTTGTAAAAAGGTTGTCTAACGCTTGCTTTTTTCGCTTAGCGAGATCGTATTCTTCATTTAATCGTTTAAATGTATATTTCCATGAAATCAATTTAAAGGCACCTTGCTACTTTTTACTCAAAAGAAGAGATAACGTTTCTTAACATGTGCATATATCGGTAGCTATTAAGAATCATTGCGAGATCTTGGAAAAGGAAATTTTGCATTAAAATTTGTTGGTTTTTTTGTTTATGTATATATATGAAAAGTGAAAGTTTTTTAGATTTTTCTTGGGCTCTGTGACATTTATGTGTTAATTTCAGGGCATCAATTTCACAGTATCGCATGATATATGAAAAAATTTTTGGCGCTATTTTGACATTGTTTGTTTTTTCTAAAGCTTGATTTTGTTCATACTTTTTTCATTTTGTTATAACAAATTATTCTAAATTCGAATAAGTCTTATATATCTAAACATGAATAAACAGTATTTGAACGTGAAAAATATGGTAGCTTTAACAATAACAATTAACGGGGAAAAATCTGAAGCAAGAATAATTAAAAAAATGCATGAAAGAGTAATCAAAAGTTTTATGGATACAATAATAATGGGCGAATTACAAAATGGACCCATAAGCGGTTACGACGTCATATCCTACATAACATAACAAATTCGGATTCTTAGCTAGCTCAGGCACAGTCTACTCACTACTCTACTCGCTCGAACGAAACGGCCTAGTTGAAGGCGTATGGATTGAAAGAAAAAGAGTCTACAAACTAACCCAAAAAGGAGCACAAACCATACAAACTATCCTCAACTCACAAGACAAAATCAAAGGTTTCATGACAACAGTCTTGAAAGCCCCAACAATCCATTAAATTGTTTCTTTTTAACCTACTTTTAATAGAAACGCTAAAAAACCCCTTCTTGTTTTCCTATAGCCGCAACAAATAAAGTGCGGGTCCGTAGCTCAGTCAGGCTAGAGCACCGGACTTTTAATCCGGGGGTCGCGGGTTCAATTCCCGTCGGACCCGCCTTCCACGGCGGACATTTATACTGACCTGCTTCTTCTCCACCCACTTTTTTTACCCTAGTTTATTCTCCGAATTTTTACTTAGTTCAATTTTATTTCAGTTTTTTGCAGCTGGAAAAGGAGGGCTACCTCTGAAAGGTGTAAAGATTAATCCCTGTAGAGGCTGCGAAAACAATTGCTTGCGCATTCAGTTACTATGCCGCTTAGGCTTTGATTTTGAGCTTCAATGTTGGAGAAACCACTTTGAAGTGGAGAACTTTCCTGCTTTCTGGTTAGGAGTGGGTGGATAACTTGGCTGAAGATTGCAGTTTATCTAGTTATCCCTCTGAAGCTGTGAATAGATGGCAACCTTTTTGGAAGCCTAAAGACTCGCAACCTGAGATAAAAGCAAGAGTGGTTGCGGGTGCTCCCGCGCCTGCCAGCAGCTGCGAATTTACTGGCGATATTCCTTTTGTGGGGTGTGCATCTAAATTGCGATTGCGCCAGATTGACGGATGCATTTGCACTTTTGCTTGTTATTCTGATTCCAAAGTTTGGAGCAAGTGCTGGACTCGATTAGAAAAGTTGAAGAATAAAGGGAAAACTTAGCGGAGCCTTGGGTATTTTGGCTGGAGCATCTGAAGCAAAGTCATCGAAGGCAGGTAACACCTGTGATAACAGTTACCATCCAAGCTCGGGTTTTAGTGTGGAAGAGCGAGTGCTAAAATTAATCGATGAAAGCGAAATTGAGCTTGCACCATACGAGATAGCCAAGAAAACCCATGCTAAAAGGTCCTCTGTAAGAGTTATTTTGCGGAAATTGCTTGACCGAGGCCTGATTTTGCAGCCTTATCCTGGAGCATACTGTAACAAAATCACCTACGGGATGCGGTTCGTGCCGCTTTGCGTGCACAATGTTAGTTTGCGGTTTTTTGCTGGAACGGTTTCTCATTGGGAGAAGGATGAGTTTGTGGGTGGGGTGAAGATTCATGTTTGTTTTGGGCAGGAACGGCGAAAGATTAGCGGCTATATCGCCTGTGACATTAGCGGCATGAGTCATGATGCTTGCCTTCTGGCATTGAATCGTTGGTTTGACATTGTTGAGGGCAGGTTGGGACGTTCGGTTGTGGATTTAGAGCTTCTTACGTTTGAATGCAACAAGGATTACTATGGCGTGCGAATCGATGGGGTCCAATGTGTCACCAAAAAAGACCTATACGGCATGGTTGAAAGGGTCTACCAGAAAGAAGAAAACTTGGTGCGCAAGGAATGGAAAGTATCACAGCCAATGAGTGTAAACGCTTTTGAAGCAGCCATAAAGAAAGGCATCGGCGAGCATGATCGCGTGCAGGCATCGTTTGAGTTGAAAGAAGAGGTTAAACGTGTCTCTGAAGCGGTAAAGTTTGCTAACAGCCGGTTGTATGAATTGGAGAAGTTGAATACTGCAATGTTTAGCGCTCTCACCAAACTGGTGGATTTCACTGCTAGCAATCAAGAGGCATCTAAAGGTTCTGAGAAGGGAAGCACAGGCTATGTCTCTTAGGCGGGATGTGTTAAATCGCGAGCCTAATTATGTGCGTTGTATGCATGTTAATGTCGGTTAGAACCTGTTCAAAGCAATTTACCACTACGGTTAGGGCATGGGAAAAGTCCATGCTTTTTAGAAGTAGCTTTTCTTCCTTTGGTTAACCCTGATTAAACACTGTTAGTTTTGCCATGTGTTGATGAAGATGAATTCTTGGAGTGAGCACTTTGAAATGGAAGAAAGCGAAAAACCTGTTCAAACCCAGAAAAGACAAGGCTTTTTTCACTTGGTTTTCTATCGGTTGGCGTTGTCTTGTTGTTAAGTTAAGCTTAAATGTGACTTTATAATTTATATCATAATATCACAAAAATGTGACATTGTGATATAAATGATAAAATCCAATTTCCTGTTAAAGAAACTAAAGATAGATGAAAAAGAATTCATCACTTCAGAAGAGCTTAAACGCTACTGCAAATCGATGGGTCTAAACTACGAAATAACAATAAGACATTTAGTTTCCCGAGGTTATTTAATCCGAATTTTTAAAGGAATATTTTATGTCAAATCCTTAGATGAAGCTAAGCTTGGCAGGTCCAAATACAGCAATCTAGAACTGGTTGCAAAGGGCCTTGAACTCAAAGGCGTCAAGGATTGGTACTTCGGATTATACACAGCCCTAAAATTCAATAACATGACACATGAGTCTTTTTCTGTAGATTATGTGGTCAACGACAAACTGTTAAGGTCTAAGCCAATTAACATAGCCGGGTATAAGTACAGATTCGTCAAGCGTTCACCCAAGCTATTGCAATTCGGCATTATTGAAGACAGCCTCAGATACTCGGATCCTGAAAAAACCATTCTAGATTTTATTTATACATGGCGATATAATGGAGTTCCTAAGGAGAAGATAGCCCTTGATGTTTCAGAGTGGGCTAAGGGCATATCATGCGAAAAAACCAAAAAATACTCGGTAAACTATCCAAAAACGGTTCAGGAAATCGCTGAAATGGTGTTTAGATGAGAAAAGACTTCGTAAATGAAGTAGCCAAGACCCAGAATATCAAGAGAGCAGACCTGATAGAGAAAGACCTCATCCTACACCAAGTACTCATGGACCTGTCCAAAAACAAATTCTTCCATGATAACTTTGCCTTTAAAGGCGGCACCTGCCTGGCAAAATGCTACCTCGATTACTTCAGGTTCTCTGAAGATATCGATTTCACATGGAAAAACCAGAGCGTTTTTGATAGCAAATCCCAGAAAGAGGTCAGAAGGTATCTTTCAGCGGTCATCGATAGCATCGGAGAAATCTTTGAAGACATCGCCAGATTGCGTGGTTTGGATTTCAGATGTCTAAAAGAGGACAGAAATTATGTTGAGCTAACTGGGGGAGATAAGACCTGTACCTTTAAGGTTTGGTACCAATCCGAAGTTCTCGGTCGTAAAAGCTTTCTTAAGGTTCAAATGAACTTTGTGGAAAAACTGTGTTATCCCTTCAAAAGTGCTGAGTTGAAAAGTCTAATTTCAAGAGACCATAAAGAACTCGTTATGTTATATCCCGAATACCAAGAATACATTCAGAAAATAGGTTTCGATGTATACGATTGCCGTGAGATTTTGGCAGAGAAAATTCGAGCAATCCTTACCCGTCATGGGACAAAAGCGCGAGACTTCCTTGACGTATACTTAATCGAAAAGGAATTCGATATTTTATTGGAGGATATTTTTGGTTGCACAATAGAAAAAACCAAGTTTACGCTTAATCTTTATGAGCGGTACCGAGAAAACCTAGAAGAGAAGAAATCCACTGTCTTATCAATGCCGTTTAGCTGGGGTGAAGAGAAAGGGCTTCTGTTAAATGAAATCGACGAGAAGGATTTCTACAAGTTCATCGAAAAATTGAGAGCTTTCCTAAAGAAGGTTATAGAAAGCTTGCCTGAAAGGGAAAAGAGCAGTTAATCCATTATTCCAAGAAGAATCTTTCGGGCGCCACATGTCGTTGTAACGCGGAGCTTTTCCTCTATCCTTTTGTTATGCAGGAGGATGCTCTTATCAGAGAATATTGACAATAGATTCCTAAATCTTTTATATTGTTTCAACTAACACTATGGACAAGTAGGAGATGTCTTGGCACCAGATTTTCTCGGCGAGTTTGCATCTTCCTTCAGTAAGAAAGAGGGGATTATGAAGGAGCGGATGCTAGAGGGCAAGACAAATCCTCTTCGCGACAGATTAGAGAAGCACTTTCTTTCCAATTGGATTCAACTAGACCACATCGAAAGCTTTTCTGCAAATCCAGGTGATTTAGGAGTAGCCGCAGTTGATTCGAGCGTCTATACTAATCCTCTTTCTACTGGAGGGATTTTTTACGTTGTTAGATCACTTGCAGTTTGCAAAAGTGAGACTCGAAAACTGCTGGAGACAGATGTAGTTTTTACTAAAGGAAGTTTGCTTGATGCTCAGCGTTTTGTGAGCATGAAAATGGAGATGCTGGAGTTTCAGGTTGCCCTAAATTTTTTGAAGGAAGATTGTGGTTGCAGTCGAGTTTTGATTGATGGTTCTTTGTATGGGCGAGCTGTTCATTTACCTATAGAAACGAAGATTGAGGAGCAGAGACTTACACTTCTTGATTATCTTCAGACCTTCCGAGAGTTTTTGGAAATTTGCAAGAACAAAGACATTGTGCCTATTGGGGTGAGCAAGGAGAGCCGCGCGGATTTTTATCGTAATTATCTGCTAAGGCTTCTGTTTGATGAAGAACTTGAAAACGTAAGTTCACAAGTAGATCCGATAATTATTCAAAAACTAAAGCCCTTGTTCTTGGAGCTACTGAGCGGGGAAACTGCTAAGGAATCTGCCTTCAGGAAGTTTTCACAATTAAAGGAGAAATGTGGAGATACTCTTGAGTTGGTAACTTTGGTTTTTGAAGAGTTAACTTCTTCCCGACCGGATTACCAGCTAATTATGAGTCTTGCTGAGTCTACTGGGTACACGAAGCCTTTGTTGCTTGGTCCTTCGCCGGTGATGTCTCGATTTTTTGAGTTATGCCGTAATAATCCTGAAAGATATGTGCGCAGGTATTTCCCTATTACTTATAGAGAAAAGGGGCAAGAATTCGTCAAATACGCTTCAAATATTGTTTCTAGTTTTACAACTTTTCCCGGAATTGTGTCCTTACATCTTTTGCTTGATGCTCATGATTCGCCTATACGAGTTGATTTACCCTATTGGGATCAGACATTTACCAAAACAGGATGGCCCAAACCCGTCGACCTAAAAGTTGATGATCTGTTGAATGTAATGGTTACTGGGTATGGCGGTTTGGATTGCCACAATCTTTGGTTGAAGAATGTGGATGAACGGGTTAGACTTAAGAAGAAAGTCGTTGATAATATCTACTTCCCTTACATGGAGAAAATGTTTGGGGAGAAGATTATACGCGGGAGGAGTTATAGACGTGTCAAGTACCCTTAAAGAAATTGGAGTAATAGTCGGTGAAGCTAGTTCGAACGAGTTTTATTTTTCATCTAAGCCAAGTGAGATGCCATCGCGTTGGGAGTATTTGATGATTTATTCCGAAGAAGAGCAGGATGGGAAATTGATTCCTGTCCAGATTGTTGCTCAGATTGATCGGATTATGTCTGCTAGTCAAGCCTTGACTAGAGAGCTGGATTTTGATATAATTAAGAAGATAATACAGGCGGGTTTGGCAGATAGTAAGGTGTGGGGTAAGGCAAGGGTTTTGGGTTTTCTAGCTGATAGCGGGGAGCTTCAGTTGCCAAAAAAAGCAATTATTCCAGGTAAGCCTGTTTATATTGCGTCTGCTGAGTTGCTTGAGATGTTCTATTCTTATCCTTTGGATGAAGCAATTAGGGTGGGCAGCTTAATTACTCGTAGCGAGGTTCCTGTGGCGCTTTCGATTAAAGGCTTTCGAAGGCATTTGGCGCTTTTAGCGCAGACAGGATCGGGAAAAACGTATCTCGCAGGGATTCTTGCGGATGAATTGCTTGCCAAGGGTGGCACGATTGTAATGTTGGATCCGCATGCGGATTATGTTTTTTTGGGGAGAGATGCTGATGGGAAGAGGCATGAGCTTTCTGACAGGATTACTGTGTTTAGGAATCCGGCTAGCACTGGAAGGTACTCGGCTGGGGATGTTGGCAAGGTTGAGCCTTATGAGATTTGTTTCTCGGATTTGGACGTTGAAGAAATTTGCCTGATCGCTAATATCGGTAAAAATATGGCGAATATTCGCGATGGTTTAGAACAGGCAATTGAGTATTTGAAGGCAGATAAAGAGGTTTTCCAGCCGGAAGATTTGCTTGAAGAGTTAAAGAGTGCTGAGAGCTGGAAAGACCGCGGAATAGAAAAAAGTAAGATAGCGGGTGCCAAGTCAGCCCAGAAATATATTAAGCAAATCGTGAAGATGCAGGTGTTCACTTCTACTTCAACCAATATTGACGCTTTACTTAAGCCTAAGCATTTGTCTGACGTGGATCTTTCAGGGTTAAGTGATGAGGTCGCGGATTACATCGCGTTTCGATTATTGTCTGACATATATGACAAGGCATCTAACGGTGAGTTTGAATTTCCTGTTTTTGTTTTCTTGGAAGAGGCACATCGGTTTATTCCTTTTCATGGTAATACAAAATCCAGTCGAATCATAAAGAAAATTGCGGCAGAGGGTAGAAAGTTTGGTGTGTTCCTTGTCGTGATTACTCAGCGACCTTCAAAAATTCATCCTGATGCTTTAAGCCAATGCAACAGCCAGATAGTTATGCGCATGACAAATCCAGATGATCAGTTAGCAATTGCCAAGAGTTCTGAGCGATTGGGACAGAGTCTGCTTGAAGATTTGCCTGGACTTAACACCGGTGAAGCTGTACTCGTTGGCGAGATGACAAGGGCTCCGGTTATGGTGAGAGTGAAACGACGCAGAACCAGAGAAGGCGGAAGCGACATAGATATTGTTGGTAAGATGAAGGCTGCCGTTGAGAAGGCCAAGGAAGAAACTGCGGAAAATGATGGCGAGCGCTTACGCAAAGAAATGAAGGACCTAATGGGTCCAGAGGAATAGGAGACATCGTCATGGTTCGAATTGCTCATTTGGCTGATACGCACCTTGGGTACAAACAATATAACTTGGATGAACGAGAAAAAGACATTTACGATGCATTAGAGGAAATCAGCGATAAAATTCTAGAAGAGCGCGTAGATATCGTAGTTCATAGCGGGGATCTATTTGATTCGTCAAGGCCCACACCGCAGGCTTATCGTGCGTTCAAGAATTTTTTGAAGAAGCTTGATGGAAAAGCAAAGATTTTTTCGGTGCTTGGAGACCACGACAGACCCAAAAGCAGAGGAATAGCGCCCCACATACTTTTTGAAGATCAAATACACATCCTCGGTGTAGGAGGGAGCGCACAACAACAGCAATTGAATATTGGCGGTAGAGACGTTGTTGTCGCAGGTTTATCTAATCTAACTCGCTCTTATCGGGTAGTTCTCGTTGAAGAATTGAAGAAGCTTTCAACTCTTAAGTTTGATGGCAAGATTAGTATTCTTTTGCTACATGAGGGAATTGACAAGTTTCTGCCATTTGAAGGTTCATTTGAGCTATACATGGACGAGCTTCCAAAGAATTTTAATTATCTTGCAATGGGGCATCTTCATACACGAATTCGGGCCTCATTTGGCAAAGGTGAACTTGCATATCCTGGTTCCACCGAAGTTTTGAGAAGAGACGAGATTGTTAGCTGGCAAAAAAATGGTAAAGGATTCTACATAGTCGATTTTGAGCACGACGATGTTAAAGTTCGAAATGTCAACATTGAAGGAATTAGGCTGCAAATTGAGGCTAGGCTGAACTATGCACGATTTGATAGTGAAATAGAATCGCTCGTAAAGCAAGTTGAGGGTATAGAAAAGCAACCGATTATCCATGTGCTTGTTGAAGGCAAAAACATTGATAGACAGAATGTTCATCAGACACTGACGTCTGCCTTAACAGGAAGATCTCTCACTTTTAGGCAAGAAATTGTTGAGGAAAACGAACAAAGACTTCCTGACCTAAAACCAGGTTCATTCCAAGTCAATAAGGTCATTCAAGATTACTTCGATGATGAAAACACGGCGGGTATAGCACTGGAATTGTGGAATCATCTCCGACACAAGGACATTGATGAAGCCAAGAAAGTCGCTGAACAATATTTCCAAAAAGAGGTGAAACAATGATTCTCAATAAGGTCAAACTTGAAAATTTCATTTCTCACAAAAATACCGAAATTGACCTTGGTTATGGAATCAACGTTGTTGTAGGACCTAACGGAGCAGGCAAAACCAGTATTCTAGACGCCATAAGCTTCGCTTTATTTAATGACTATAGTAACCGTGGAAAGAAAGAAAAACTCATAAACGACAGAGCCAAAAAATGCAAAATCGGAATATGCTTTACTGAAGCTGGAATAAGTTACGACGCTGAATGGTCTATTGAGCGAAAAGGGTCTGCTCATGGCAGCCTTTTTCGGACGGTTGATGGCGAGCGAAAGCTTCTTGTTAAAGACGGCGAGCGCTCTGTCGTTCCAGAGATTCAAAAGGTTTTAGGTTTTGACAAGAATATGTTCATGCAGTCTATTTATGTCCGGCAAGGTGAAATCGAAAAACTTGTCACGTCAACGCCAGGTGAAAGAAAAGAACTTATTTCTAGACTGCTTGGCGTCGAAGAACTTGAGATAGCTTGGGAAGGCATAAAAAGTGTTATTCAGGTATATCGCGAAAAACAGATTGCGCTAAAAACGGAGCTCGATCGGAAGCCAGTAGTTGAGAAAACAAAGAGAGATTATGAAACAAAGGCAGCAGAATTGGAAGCGCTAATTTCTTCAAAGAAGAAAAATCTTTCGGAAGTTGAATCTGAACTCAAATGCTTGCAGACTGTTTTGGACGACTTGAAAAATACGAAAAAGCAATTTGAGAACTATGACAAAGAGAAACGAGTAATTGAAGGCAATATCGAGAACCTTAAGCAAAAGCTTCAGAGGGAAAAAGAAGAGCTTGGCCAGGCGGTCGCAGCCGAGGAAGTTGTGAAGAAACTGGAAAATACTATTGCTCAATTGCCCTTCTTGGAAGACTATATTGACCATTTGACAGAGAAAGAGAAACAGGAATTAACGCTCTCCTCATATTCAGCAAAATTAGAGGAAGTAAAGCAGCTTAAAAAAACATTAGAGGACACTGCGAAAGACCATGAGGGCTATCTCGAAAAGGAAAAGTTAATCGCTGACAAACTTAAAGAGCGCAAAAATTATGAAGGCGCTGAAGCATCGTTAACCAAAGCTAAGAAGCAGCTCAAGCAAATAGCTAAAGAAAAGATAAGCAAACAAAGCAATTTAGCAAAGGAGCTTGAAAAAGCTTCAAAAGCGCTAGACGAACCAGTTTCTATCGATAACGTTGAGCTTATTCTTGAACGGAAAAAGCAAGAGTATCAAAAAGCAGTACAAGAACTCGAATCTAGAACTTCTGAAACCAATGGAATAATAAGTGTTCTGACCCAACGCCTGAAGGATTTAGATGAGAACCTCTCAAAATTTGCGAGCATCAAGGAGATTAAAAGCTGCCCAACCTGTGAAGCCGAATTAACTACAGAGCGCCTTAATCAGTTATTAAACAAGTACTCTTTAGAGAAAACCAAATCGGAGAGCGAGAAATCAAAACTTCAAAACGTGTTGAACGAAGTAATCAGCAGTTTGGAACAGACTAAAAGAAAAGCTAAGCAAGTAGATGCTATCGATCCTGAGAGAATAAGAACGTTGGCTACAGAGTTTGAAGAAGCAAAAAGCCGTATAACACTCCAAGAAAATGAGATTAAAGAGATTGAGCAACAGGCAGAGGCTCTAAGACAACTAGATCTAACGATAGAAGAGATAGAAGGCGGAAAAAAGAGTCTCGAAGACTCATACCAAGAGTTTGATTCGGCAAAACGACGTCTAGAAAAGCTTCCTGCCCAGGAAGAAATTGAAAAACAAATTACGCCAATCACTAAAGCACTGAGCAATATTTCTGGATTAATCGATGTTTCTTTGGAAAAGCTCGGCTACAAACCTCAAGAGCCACAAAAAGAACTCCGGGAGTTGCGAAAGAAAAAAGAAACCTATGACCAAAAGCTACCTCTTGCAATGAAGAAAACTGAATACGAGTCGATCTTGCAAAAAACCAAAGAAGAGATTTCTATCGTTAACGGAAAATACGCTGATTTAATTCAAGCAATTGAAAAGCTTGGCTATTCAGAAGAAGAACATGATGAACAACAGGCAGCCTATGACTCAAATAAGGATGCTTTGGGTGGTCTTGAGAAAGAAATCGTCAGAATGAATCAAGCCAAAACAAGTGCC
The DNA here is from genome assembly GCA_003164295.1 of Candidatus Bathyarchaeota archaeon. Lineage (GTDB taxonomy): Archaea > Thermoproteota > Bathyarchaeia > Bathyarchaeales > Bathycorpusculaceae > Bathycorpusculum. The sequence continues at coordinate 5,747 of PLTA01000021.1, read as the reverse complement.
GAGGAAGAGGCAAGAGGATATGGAGAAGAGCTAAAGGCCTTGGAAAAGAAAGCAATCGAAAAGAAAAAAATGGAAAATTTCATTGTTACACTCAATCAAATCAGGGATGCCTACGGAAAAGATGGAATCCAGAAAATGATTCGGGCAAGAGCTAGACCGTTACTCGAAAGATCTACCCGCGACCTGTTCGAACGGTTCAATCTTTCCTATTCAGATATCAAAATTGATGACGACTACAATATTTCGGTGATAGGTGCAAGTGGCGAGAAGGATATTGACCAAATCAGCGGCGGTGAACGTGTAGCACTAGCTATTGCCCTGAGATTGGCCATTGCTCAAGTCTTATCGGGAAAAATCGAGACAATCATAATGGATGAACCAACAACACACTTAGATGAACAAAGAAGGAAGGAGCTTGTAAAAATTCTCAGCTCTTTCTTCAGGGAAGGCGGCAGAATAATACCACAAATGCTCATAATTACACATCATACCGAAATAGAAGATGTCGCTGACACAATTTATACAATCAGAAAGGAAGAAGACTACTCTATTGCAGAGAAACAACTTCTAAGTTAAAGAAATTAGCAGCAAAATCTCCCTTTTCAATCCCTGAATTAACTTTCAATTCCCGTTTCTTGGGATTTTCCATTGCACCGCCTTAGCCTATTTTCTAAGCATCACGCGTTTACCGTCTTTCAATTCCCGTTTCTTGGGATTTTCCATTGCACCCTTCGTGTATAGAAGTTGCAAGCACAGGCAAGTACGAAGCTTTTGAGCTCAGGGATGGCGGGAGGCGTTACCTAGGAGAGGACGTCTTGAAAGCTGTTAACAATGTTAACAATGTCATAGCGAAGAAGGTTATTGGACAAGATTGTACAAAGCAGAAAGAGGTGGATGAGTTGATGATTGAGTTGGATGGCACGCCCAACAAGTCCAACTTGGGCGCCAACGCTATTCTCGCGGTTAGCATGGCAGTATGCAAAGCAGGAGCGTCGAAATCGAACCTGACCCTATATGAATACATCGCTGAGCTTGCGGATTCAAAAGGTGTAACTACCCATTCCACAGATGAACGTGATCAACGGTGGAATGCACGCGGGCATAAAAAATGATTTTCAAAAACACATGATAATTCCTTTCGGAGCCAAGAGTTTCTCTGATGCTTTAAGAATGTGCTCAGAAACTTACCACACTTTAAAGAAAAACCTGAAAGATAAATTTGGAAACTCCGCAATACTAGTTGGCGATGAAGGTGGTTTTGTTCCTCCCTTGAAAAAAGCATTGATGAAAGGCTCAAATTCATATCCGATGCTGTAGAAGAACTTGGCTACACGAAAGAATTCGGTCTGACAATAGATGCTGCTGCATTAGAATTCTATGACAAGGAGGGGCGTTATGAAATCATGGAAAAGAATATCTTCTGAAGAATTAACAGAATTCTATTCTGAGATTTGTGAAAAATTCAAGATAATTTCAATCGAAGATGGATTGAGCGAATACGATTGGGATGGCTGGATCAAGGTGAAATCCAAGCTGGGGAAAAGAATTCAGCTTGTCGGAGACGATCTTCTGGTTACGAATGCTGAAAGAATTCAAAAGGCAATTAAATTAGATGCTTGCAATGCTTTGCTACTGAAGCGCAATCAGATCGGAACCGTTACCGAAACCCTAGATGCTTTCAAATTGGCCAGAGAAGCTGAGTGGAACGTTATCGTTTCTCATAGATCAGGAAGCACTGAAGAAACTTTCTTTGCGGATTTGGTTGTGGGCTTAGATGCAGGGCAATTCAAGTATGGTGCTCCCGCAAGAAGTGAGAGAACCTGTAACTATAATCAACGGCTCAGGATTGAAGAAAAATTAGGAGAAAAGGCGAAGTACTCAAAGATTTTTGGTTAAACCAGGTTTTGAAGATGACGTCTGATTGAAAGATAGAATTTTCTTTTAAGATGCAATTCTCCCAATAGTCATGTCGCGTTGGACTAAACAATATTTTGCGGTTTCCCCGAAACGAAAGCAACTATATTTTCCACCGTTGTTTCAAGTATTCTTTCCAGGGCTTCTTTGCTGTAAAAAGCAATGTGAGGAGTAAAAACAACATTATCCTTGCTCAGCAGAATGTGATCCTTAACTAGACTTGCCAAGACTTCGAGATTCTTAGGCTCGTATAACAGCTGCTTTTCCTCCTTTATAACTTCCTCGCCCTCGAAGACGTCAAGACCCGCACCGGCCAGTATTTTATTATCAAGAGCCTCGATTAATGCTTCAGTATCCACAATACTTCCTCTTGCAGTGTTTATCAGAATGGCACCTTTCTTAACAAGCTTAAACGTATCTTTGTTCATGAGATGATGCGTGGCTTTAATGTAGGGCACATGCAGCGTAATTACGTCTGAGATAGCTAAAAGGTTCTCCAGCGAAACATATTCAAACTCCAGGACCTCAGATAGGAGTTTGTTTTGGTGGACGTCATAGGCTACAACGTTCATGCCGAAACCTTTTGCAATCCTGATTACGTGCAAGCCGATTTGACCAGTTCCGATGACGCCTATAGTTTTTCCTTTCAAATCGAACCCCTCTAACCCCTCTATTGAGAAGTCTTGTTCGAAGCGTCTATTGCAGGCCTTGCAGATGTTTCGTGACAAGGACAGAATCAAAGCAAACGTGTGCTCAGCAACAGTGTTCTCTCCGTAAGAAGGAACGTTGCAAACTGTAATCCCCTGTTTCTTGCATACGTCTAAATCGATATGGTCGAAGCCCGTGGACCTTGTGGTTATTAATTTCAAATTTGGAATTTCCCGAATACTTTGCTCGTCTATTTTAGAGTAAATGAAGACTGAAACAGAATCAAAATCTTTTATCTGCGGTGCATTGTCCAAATTTAGTTTTTCATTTGAAAACTTCAGTTGGTGACCATTCAGCTTCTTTTTGAGGTATTCTTCTTCCCATTCTTTGACTTCGAAAAATGCTATTCTCATCTTTTCCACTTACTTATCAGAATATATTATGTTTAAAATATATCATCTTGACTTTTTTCAGATGTCGAGTAAAGTGCACTTTATTGTTTTGTTCATTCCTGAAGGAATGTTTAGAGGTATCATTGTAATTCGGTTATGCGATGGTTAACCGTTTTGAAAAGATCTTTCCTCAAGTATTCATCTGATGGCTGCGCCATAATTTGGTCAATTCTCGTAGCTAGTCCTTCGTCGCCAATTGTGTTTTTGAACCATTTTTGAAAATCTTGACGCTGAAAATGGAACGTTACGGATTGAATTGGCACTATTTGGAGTTTTTCGGCGAACTCAACAGTACTACATGCGGTTATTCCCGTGTATTTTCCGAGTTCTGTATAAAAATGAAAGCCGCGTTCAAAGGGAACGGTATTCAGCAGTTTTAAGTTTTTAGGTTTGTCTATAGTCTGCTTTTTGGTTATCGCTATCTTGGACAAAATATGGGACACAACCTGAATAGAGAACAAACATGGGGAGAACCTTATAGCTTCTTGTGAGTGTGAAGGCACAACTACATTTTCAAAGTGAATTAGGAGGAGCCAGCTTCATCTTTCTGAAAACAGTCATAGTCAAATTTTCTATGCCCCGCCTAATTACTCGCCGTTAACCTTAACTTAGAATGTGCGATGTTCTATGATGCGCGAGATGTTTTGTTGAAGAAAACAAAGATTATATGCACTTTGGGTCCTGCCAGTTTTTCAAAGCAAATGATTGAAAAAATGTTCCAGGCGGGCATGAACGGTGCCAGAATAAATACCGCTTATGGAAATCTCGCTCAATACCAATCAGTTATAAAGACAGTACGGGAAGTTGCGGATATCCCTATAATAATTGACATCAAGGGACTCGAAATCAGAATCAGAGCATCTCAACAAAAGGTCTTCAGCAAAGGAGACATTTTAGAAGTAGGCTTCGACGGCGAAGAAGTCAGTTTCAATCACGATTTCTATAACGACATGGGGGTTGATGACGAAGTATACATTGATAATGGAAAAATTAGAACACGCGTAGTTGAATTGAAAGATCGAAAACTTCGGCTTCTCACCTTGGACAATGGCGTCATAGAAGATGGAAAAGGCGTTAATGTTCCCAATAAGCATCTCTCAGTTCCAATCTTCCTCGAGAAAGACTTGGAGATCATAAGTTTTGCAAAAAAACATGACGTGGAATACGTTGCGCTTTCATTCACAAGGAATGCAGAAGACGTAAAAAACTTGTCTCAGACAAATAATTTTGAGGGTGGAATAATTGCCAAGATTGAGAACTCTGAGGGTGTTCAAAACGCCGAAGAGATTTTAGAAGCCGCTAGCGGGCTAATGGTTGCGAGAGGCGACTTGGGAGTTGAAATTGAACCTGAAAAAGTGCCTCTGATTCAGAAATCTCTTATCAAACTGTGCAATCAGAAGGGTAAACTGGTTGTGACTGCGACAGAGATGCTTGAATCGATGATTCATCAACCTGATCCAACCAGAGCGGAAGTCAGCGACGTTGCAAACGCCATACTTGATGGTTCTGATGCTGTTATGCTCTCTGGTGAGACAGCGGTTGGGCAGTATCCTGTGGAGGCTGTTGAGATGATGACTCGCATAGCGAATGAAGCAGAGAAAGCCGTCAAAAGCAATGTTGAAGAAACTCCGTTCATCAACATTTCTGACACGGTAAGCAGGGCAATCCAAGATATATATCAAAGTATGCCCGTTCAAAAAGTTATACCTTTGACGCGGTTAGACTACAGGGCTCGAATGATAGCTCGCTTCAAGATTGTACAGCCGATAATTGCTGTCACACCTGAAATCAAAGTAAAAAAACAACTAGAACTCGTATTCGGTGTGTACCCAGTTATGATAAACTATCGCGAAGAAAAAGACAGATTATTGGCAGTCACAAACAAACTCTGTGAGATGCATCTTATTGATGATGAAGAAACTGTCTTATTCACCGATGGTGTCAGAACCGCTATGGAGCATGCCAGCAACTCAATAGAGATACATAAAATAAAAGAGCTGAGAGAATATGCATTCTCTTCAGCGCTGACGACATATTGGTGAAAATAGATTATGATCTGCAATCTGTTTGTCTTTAGACACGCTGAGACTACTGACAACAGCAATCACATTTTTTCAGGTTGGCGTGACCCAGACTTAACTCCAAAAGGACTTTTACAGGCAAAAGAAGTTGCTCAACAGTTGGAACAAGAAAAAATTGACTGCGCGTTCACATCACATCTTTTGAGAGCTAAAAGAACCCTTGAAATTGTCCTAAAACCACACCTCAACGTTCCAGTTTTCGTGGACGACCGTCTGATTGAACGTTGTTATGGTATGTTGCAGGGGAAAAGCAAGATCGAGATTGCTGCTGAAAAACCTGAGTGGTTTGCCAAAGTTCACCGAGGTTACGATTCTGCGCCTCCTGAAGGTGAAAGCCTGAAGATGGTTGAAAGCCGCACTTTGCCCTTTATTGTGCAGCTTGAAAGGTGGCTTAGACAGAATCCGGGCAATGTGGCTATCTCGTGTCACGGCAATTCAATGCGCCCGATTAGACGGGTGTTTGAACACTTAAGTCTCAAGCAGATGCTTCAGATTGAGAACCCTCAGGACAAAGCAATGCAGTATGCTCTTCACATACACAGCGTTAACGTTGCCGAAGTTGAAGAGAGAAGATCCGAAAAGGAGTGGCGAAGCGTTGTAGTACCATCTTCTTTAAAATTAGCTACAGACCCACAAAACCCTTTGAAGCAAT
>PLTA01000017.1 GCA_003164295.1 Candidatus Bathyarchaeota archaeon | reverse complement strand
TTTTGAATTTTGTTTTTTCATTTTTCTCTCTTCCTAAATTTCAAGATTGCATTTTAGGGCTTTATAGTACATATAATTTTTTGCAAAATCAGCGAACGTTGTTTGTCAATTTTAACATGAATTTGCAAAGTCAAACTTAACAAGTTTGCAAAGTCAACGTTGCCTCTTTTAGCGAGAGAAACAATTCTGACTTCTCTTCTTCTGAGGCCTTCTACCGCCGTGATGTTAGCACTTTAATCAACGCGGAAATCACAATCAAATCTGCGTATTGAGCTTTTGGCGTCTCTTCTGCTTCTACTTGGATGCAGGCTAAGTTTATTTTTAATTGATTCTGTTAAGCGTGTAAGAGGCAACTTTTGAAGACTCTTTTCACAGGTATTCTTTTTTAAACGTTTTTTAGAAATTTCTTTCTATTCTAGGCGTGACTATGCCTGTAATAACGCGTTAAGAGATAATTTAGTTTTAATCGTTGGTATGCTGTTTTTTTGATATGTTTCGTTTTTGGAAATATGCTTTATATGTATTTTAGCGGTTTGCTTTGTTAAAGAAGAGATAAAAGCACGAAGTGTGGATATTTAGTGGTGACTTGAGTGGTTGGTAAAGATCAGGGAATAGGTGGAGCAATTCTTGCTGTCTGTGTTATTGTTGCTGTAGGTTTTATTGTTTTGGTGGTTGATCCGGGTCTGTTTAACTTTAATGCGACTAGTGTGAGGCTGGATGCGGTTTTGGTTCTTGTTTCCGCAGCATTCATAGCAATTCTAGCAATCGGAGCATGGATAGGCTATACAATGGCAACGACGCCGTCTCCAAAACCAATCGAAGAAATAGCATCCGAAACCGAAGAGAAAAAAGAGACACCGATGAGTTAAAATCTGCTGGTACAAACAGGGCAAGTTTTTTCCCGTAAAAACTCGTAAATACCCATCGAAAATGCAGCCCAAAAAACGCTTCGCATCGCCAAAAAATTTTTAGTAGCTTTTCCGGTGGTTAGTAGCGAATATGAAGAAATGTTCTTTGTTACCTATCTGCATTCAATCAATAAAATAGACAGAATAATGACGATGCACATCTTTGGGCTTACAACCAGTAAACTAAACAAATATACAAACAAAATAAGGTTGTGAAAGGAAAAAGATGAGCAAAGCCTCGGAAATGGGAAAGGTTTCGGCAAAAGGCAGCTTCCACCTACTTTGGGGTCTAGTAATTTCCACTGTTATCTCCTCAATTGCCACGATTTTCATCGCAAGGCTACTCGGTTCAGACCTTTACGGTCTTTACCAAATCGTGTTAATCACTCCTTTGCTCATAGGTGTATTTCGAGACTGGGGCATAAACTCAGCAATGGTAAGATATTCAGCCCAATTCCGATCAGAAGACAGGGCATCAGAAGTTAGAAGTATTCTCATTTCTGGAATAATCTTCGAAATAGTTCTTGGAATAGCATTATCCGCAATTTCTTTTGCGCTCTCAGGTTATCTCGCAACAAACATATTCCACCGGTCCGCTATCACTTCCTTAATCCAAATCGCCTCAATTACAATCTTAGCTGGCGGACTCATCAATGCAGCCTCAGCCGCATTCATTGGTATCGAAAAAATGGAACTCAACAGCATCATGCTCATCATCCAATCCACAATAAAAACCCTCATAATGATTACACTGGTCATCGTGGGATTACGCACCTCCGGAGCCGTCTTAGGCTATACAATTGCAATGATATTTGCTGGATTAATAGGTGTGGCACTTGTATGGACTCAATACACGAAACTGCCAAAAATTACCAATTTTAAACTGGAAATAACAGCCTACATCAAATTAATGCTGTCATATGGTACGCCTTTGTCGGTTTCAGCCATAATAACCGGTTTTCAAGGGCAATATTATGCTTTTCTTCTCCCAATTTTTTACGTCACCGATAACACCGCAATCGGCAACTATGGAATAGCTTCCACTTTCGTTGTTCTAATAGCGTTCTTTGCGACGCCAATAACAACAATGTTGTTTCCAGCCTTCAGCAAACTCAACCCGCAAAAAGACAAAGAAACCCTGCAAAACGTCTACCAATTCTCAATCAAATACGCATCACTCCTCGTAGTTCCAGTGGCAGCGCTCGTTATGTGCCTAGCTCAACCAGCAGTTTCTACACTATTTGGGAAAACATACTCGACCGCACCACTGTTTTTGGCGTTACTTTCAATCTCCTACATCTACCCAGCCTTCGGAAGCCTAACCACAGGCAACTTCCTTAACGGTCAAGGAAAAACCACCTTCAACCTGTACCTAACCCTAATTACAGCAGCCATCGGATTCCCCATGGGTTACATTCTAATTTTGCATTTTGGGGTTCTAGGACTAATTATAACTTCTCTAGTAACTGCGATTCCCTCAACTGTCATATCACTTTATTGGATAAGAAAACATTACGAGCTGACGGTAGACTGGGGCTCGTCAGCAAAAATCCTGTTATCATCCGCAGTAGCCGCCTCCTTAACATATTTCCTCATCTTAGAACTAGACTTCTCCAGCTTGATACAGCTAATCATAGGTGTAGTATTCTTCACATTCGTGTTTCTTGCCGCGACCTTGTTAACCCAAACATTAAACAAATCCGATATAGAAAACCTGCGCAGTATGGTGAGCGGACTGGGCATAATTGGCAAAATATTCAACCGCGCTTTAAACATCATCGAAAAACTCATGAAAACCCTCAAACTTTAACCTGCACATACAAAAACTATACGAAGCAGAAAACGATGCTTAATCCAAAAAAAATTCGTAAACAAAAATGACATACCTGCTATAACATGGAATAATCAAGTACTCGAAGAAGCTCCTGATTTCTTGACCAAAAATCTGACCGCATGCTGACCAGAAACAAATCGTTCAATTAGGCTCCGGTTAATCCTTAATTTAATTATGTGCCGCTGTCATTCTCCAACCAAAAAGCGGAGATAACCTGCACCTAACCGGGTTCAGGCGCTTTAACTCTTTCATCGCCTACAATTTTTTGTCACTTTTATTCTGGTTAGTCGTGACTATGCTCGTAATAACGCTCTAAAATAATTTATGTTTAATCTTTCGGATTTGGCTTTTGATGGAAAAATCTTTATATCGATTATTGTCTTGTTTAACTGTTGGGTATCGATATGGTTAAGGTAAAACTTTCACCTAAGTTTCAAGTTGTAATTCCTCTGGAAGTCAGAGAAAAACTGAAATTAAAGCCGGGTGAGGAAATCGTGATGATAGAAAATGCAGGCATTATTCATTTGATACCTCAAAAGCCCATAAAGCAAATGCGTGGTTTCGTCAAAGGCGGAGACACACAAAATATCCGAGAGGAACAGGAAGAGAATCGCTTTTGATTCTTGTCGACTCGTACGGTTGGTTAGAATATTTCCTTGAAGGCCCTCTTGCAGAAAAATATGCAAAATACATAGAAGAGACAAATGAGGAAAACTACGTGACTCCAACCATCGTGTTATACGAAGTCTACAAGCGGATCCGAAGCATCCAAGGCGAGCAAAGTGCCCTAGAAGCTTACGCACAAATAACGCGAACAAAAGTAATAGAATTAACTTCTCAGATAGCGATAGAAGCGGCGGAAATAAGCCTATCCACAAGCTTAGGAATGGCTGACTCATTAATCGTTGCAACAGCGAAAATCTATAAAGCGCAAATAGTAACAAGCGACAAACACCTCAAAGATTTCAAAGAAACCAAATTCATAGAATAGGATGTTCTTAGTAACTCCGAAACCCCCTTGCACAAATATTTCCTTTTTAAACGGTTTTTCTAGTATTCCTTTCGAAGCTGCTAGACATTACTGCATAAGCGTCTTGCTTGAGGAGGTTTTTATGTCCAAGTTTTCTGCTACCTTGGCAAGTTTTATATCGTCGGTGACTAAGGTCTTGCCCGATTTCTTTGCCTCTATAAGATAGGCTGTGTCATAAAACGTCAAATTAAATTTGTTTGCTGAATTCAATACTTCGCTTCCTGTCTCATTATCCAGTGAGGATACCTGCATGCATGCAAGAATTGAGTACATCAGATCCAATGATTTTTCAGCCTCTTCAATACTTATCCGTTTAAGCAAGTGACATTCTCTCCATAACGCATTGCCAAGCTCGTAGTAAGCTAAATAAATCGTTGAGCCTCCGACTAGTTTTTCCACTGCGCCCTGTGGCAGTTCTCTAATAAGCTTGTATATGGCGTTAGAATCAAACAGCAATTGCGACTTTGTCATCTACTGTCCCTTGAGGCGCGAATGGATTGCGTGAATTCTTCAGATGGAATCTTTCTTAGAATTTCTGATACCTCTTTGGCAAGTTTGTTTAGGCGTTCTTTTTCCAATCGGTCTACTTCTGACTGCAAGGTTTCTCTTATCAATTCGCTTATATTGACGCCTAAGCTCGATAGCTTTTTCTTGAGCTCGGCTGGAACTTTAGCACATACGGTTTCTTCCATTGCCATTTGGTATTACCAACACAGTATACCAAAACAGTATCATAAAAAGATATCTACAATTCTTGAAAATCTAAAATAAAATCATGGAGCTGAGCTGTGGGCTTTTGAGTGAAGGTGCGATTCCCTGCCCTGTTTAAACTTTAAGGATNNATGCTAATTACCGATCCTCCACGGGCAAACTGGCTTATAAAATGAGCTCCAAAAAAACAAGCAAGCCAAGCCGAACTTGAAACTTCGCCTTTCTCTTCTCGCAAAGCTAAGTCATTTTTCTTAGCAATTGGTAATAGTCTATAAACTCAAAAAATAAGATAAAGTTATTTTGTGATAGTGAATCTTCTTCCACATCTATCACAAGTTTAAGTTTCAATTGTGAAAAAGGTATTCTATAATTTAGCTTGATGGTTTGAAACTTCATTATAGCAGTTGGGGCATTCAGCCACTTGGATGACAACCTTACCTCAAATCTTGCTGCTTGACGATATTAGCATTTGTTGTCGTATGTTGCAACAATTTTCTATGCGCTGTTTCTAGCTTGACGAGACCATTATAGCGACTTAATGTGCTCTGTCAACATAGCCAAGTTTCTACCCATTGAATTATGAACTTGCAGAAGGTAATTATTATGTGAATATTAAACATTTGAGGGGCAAAAACTTAAAACAGAAGCCAAAAGAGCTAATCACTTTAAAGGGTAAAAAAAATGGTAAAACTGGATTCTGAGGGTAATATTTTAGTTGGCAATGAAAAAATTCATTATAAATGGTATCGCAGTGGACGCCGAGTTACCAGCGATTGTCTAACAGTAGGTTATCAATACTGCATAGAAACACGCTATAATAGAGAATTAATTTCAATAGATGACGATGGCAACGGCTTAGAATATGCGAAAAAGTTGCTAGAAGACGAAATTTCAAAGAGACAAAAAGTTTAAAAAACGTCCACTGTTCACAAATTAGCTATTTTCTTAATAACCCTAAACATTATTAAGTTTCTAACCTCTGAATGGTCATAGTAATCGTATCGAGTGTTTAATAATAGTTTGAGGTCGGAGTAAATTGAGTAACCAAAATGAAGAAAATAAAATTAAACCTGATGAAGAAAATAAACCTAAACCAAAAAACGCCTATGTTAAAAGTAATCGTCATAATCGTAAATTTCATAGGCGATAGAGCAGAGTAATTAAGTAGTTATCGTGATATATTAGATATATCGAAATTTGATAGTTTGGCTAAAAGCGAATTGAAAAGTTACGTTGATAATTTGTATTTGCCAAGCGGGATCGTTCTTACGTTTGGCTTCCAAATTTTTTCTTCATGCATTCTTCGCAAAGATTGTTCTTGAATTTTCTTTTTCGTTTGGGCTTAAAGAGTTTTCCGCAACTACAACACTTTATTTGATCTACTCCTTTGGGCTCTAGCATTTTGAGTCTTCGCTCTATCTCAGCTTTAACTTCGGAAGAATCCTCTGTGTCATATGCCGTTTTTAACAAGGATTTAGCTTGTTCCAAGCTTTGGTCTTTGAATAGTTTAAGGAAAACACTTTCTGTTTTTCCTTTTCCGAATTGTGAAGGCAGCATACAAACAAAATTCTGAGGATACCCCTTAGATTTATTTGCGTCAACAACTAGGAAGCGAAAGCTTCTACGCGACTGATTGCCGTCATCGGTATAGTACTCAAAAGCCTGTAATTTATAATCCAAAATTTGCAAACCTGAACGAGAAAAAGAAGTCGATTCAATTAATACCTATTCCCAACATTTCCTCTAAATCGCTATACTTTGATACCCAAGCTGTTGCATTTCCCCTTTCTTCTTTAATCAAAACTGTTACGAAAATCTCATGGAGTGAATTAATGCTTTGAAGTACATTCCTATTCTGGTTCCGTAACAGTTGTAATAGTGCCCCCAGCAACATTCATACCCTCTTGCAGACTCAGTTCGCTTCCCATCTTTTTCATGCAGAAAAACTATAACTCGTTCACCTGAATGTTGCCCTCTTGTAGCTAAGGTTGCCTTTGCAGTGAAGGGCTTCCCTTCAATCTCCGTATGCAAAAAAAGCTCACGTTTATTTTTCAAGAAATCCCACACTTATCAAATTCACAATCCATTTGCACATTTCCTTGATGGGGTTCAAATATACGCTGACACTTTAAGTCTTCTTAAATGTTAACAAATATTAGGTTTTTTCAGAGGGGTAAAATTGTCACATGATTCAGAAAAAACGCGTCGATAGGTTTTTATTTTCTTGGAGTGGCTAAATCTCCCTCGCATCTCCTCTTTTTTCTTTTTGTTTTGAAATTTGGTGTCTTAAAACAAATTATCTTATAATGAACTGCAAGAAATCACTCAAAGACTATGATTCTTACTAGCTTTAGCAATCTCTGCACCCGTAATCGATTTACGTAAGTTTTTCTTCGATGATTCCAAGAAGAGTCTCTGGCTTAACTGGCTTAAGCAAAAACACATCAGCACCTCTCCTTGCCTCATTAAGCGTAGCCTTAGACATAGGAGTCCCCGTAAAGACAATCTTCAACATGCCAGGAGCTACCTTGTCCATCAGAGGCAACAAATCTGTTCCCAATGTTTCCCCTAACCCAATATCGATTAACGCAACGTCAAACCGTCTATTCGAGAGTTTTTCAGATGCCTCTTTGCCCGTTTGCGCAGTGTACATATCAAAACCTGCTCTACGCAATAGTAGAGTCAACGTCCTCACAATAGACGGGTCATCATCAATTATCAGTATGCTACGCTTACTCTCAACCATGAATTAAACAAACTCCATCAGAAATTATTCTTCCTTAAGAAAAATACTCAATTATTTTTATCAATAACTTGGGTTTAAGCATTTGTTACTGTAACATAACACATACAATTTGTTAAACCAAACTTCTTAGCTTTGCCAGAGGTTGAGCGTATGACTGGATCTTTGGTGGCAGAGTAGCTTTTGAGAGCTAAGAGGGAAAAGGAACAACTTTCCCTGTTTATTTGCCACTCAAGAAAAACAAAACGTGAAGGTTAAAGCCACTTGGCTAGTAAGATAGCCTTTGGGAATCGAACCCTGAGTATCATACAAGAAATAATACTGGGGCTGGAAATTGAACCCTTCTCGGTTTTTTAATTTTACTCGCACAGAACTTTCTTTTTTCAACATTCTTTTTTTGACTACCTGCACTTAGAGGTTTTTCCTTTGAGAAAAATATCGAACAAACGTTTTAATGTTTTAAATCAGAAAAACAACCAAAAACAAACTGAACAGTTTTTTTGTCTAGAAAATACCTATGTTTATGATCTTTCAAATCGTTTGAATGTCAAATTATGAAAAAAAAGTTACAAAAGTAGTAAGAAATCAGAAAATTGCCATAACAAATCTAAATCGAAACAAGTAATGTCTATAACCTATTTTTTTGTGCTATCAAATATTAACCGTTTACCTATTTGAATAGTCTATTTTAGAAGCCTTTTCGCAGCAAATAGCTGTAAGTAGGTTTTATTCTTGTTATCGCGGGAACAAATTCTAAAGGGGTAGTATTTATTAATCTCGAAAAGCATCTTTAGCTTAATCGTAAGACAGATAGAAGCCTTTGTTGCAAAATCAAGCATGCGTTTGCTTTGATAGTTGCAGCGACTTAGATAACTTATTATTCAGTTAACAAAAAGTTTAAGAAAGTAACTATGTTTAAAATAAGAAGGTTTGGTTAAAGTGGACGCAAATAAAAAAACTATACTTGTTGTCGATGATGATAAATCAATACTTCGAACGTTCACCCGTATTCTTCAAAAAAGTGGCTACGAAATTGAGGTTGCTGAAACTGGAAAAGAAGCTATCGAAAAAGCTGAAAATCGCCATTATGATTTAGCGTTAGTTGACATTAGGCTTCCAGACATGGATGGCACTGACTTACTTGCTAGACTCAAAAAGCAACTCCAGCATACGGTAAAGATAATGATTACAGGTTTTCCATCGTTAGAAACTGGTGTTAAAGCACTTGATGAAGGGGCGGATGCTTATTTGGTTAAACCTGTGAAACCTCAGGAACTGCTAATGCTTATTGAAGAGAAATTAAATCGGGCAGACCCCCCAAAAGTAAGCTGATAGAGCATTTTGCTCCAATCAACAAATTTCGAATTAGTTACGCCAGCCTAAGGTTTATGCTCAACTTTTTAGACAGGTTTTCTAGATCTTGCACGATGTAAAAAAATGCCATCCAAGACCACTGCCCCCATCTCAAGATGCCTTCCATTTTTACCTTTTCGACAGCTTGCCTGTTGTTTTCTGGTTCCTTACCAAAGAATAACTTGCCAAAAACTTCCGGAGACCAAACGTCTATAGGGAAACCGCCATGCGGATTAATTATGTCAGCAGAATAATCACCTATGCCTGGAAGTTCCAAAAGTTTCTTTTTTGCTCCCTCAGGACTCAATTTTTCAAGCTCTTGCAACGTTGGGAACCCTTCTTTCTCAAACTTTTCTGCGAGTTCGACTATCCGTTCAGCTCTATAACCTACCTTGCAGACTTTTGCAAGAGTATCAGGATTTAAGGATGCGAGCTTTTTCGGTTGAGGCCATACATAGACCGTTTTATCCTCAAACTCTGCGGTTTCACCGTACTTTCTAATCACGCAATCCATCATCTCATTGCTTCTTTTAAGAGGTGCCATTTGAAGAAGTATAGCAAGAAGTGCATCGGGAAATATTGTGTCTCCAGAAGAGGTGCTATGCATACCGTTTAGATCGGCCACTACGTGTTTAAGAATAAGATCGTTCTTTGCGAGCTTGTAAAATTCATGCAGGTCGTCGTATGCGCCAATGCTGTGAACCAATGACTTCTTTATTTGATCGAGTTTCTCGTTGGAGGTTTTGTTTCTGAGAAATATCTGCTTCTATGCAAGGATTGCTTATGGTGCCTTTGGAAGTGAGCCTTAACCCAACAAGCGTATCATTCAGATAAACGGCAGTCCATAGCGTCCCCTTATCGTAAATTTCTAAAGGTGTACACAATGGCCAACCAGCCGGCTTGCTGACTGTAAGATTAAAGTTGTAGGGAGAAACTGGTTTTATCTCGTAGGTTAAGGTGTGATCAAGTTTGATCATAAATCACTTTTCCTTTCTGGTCAAATGGTTAATTGTTATCCATGGATTTACTTTTTGACTATTGCTAAATTGCTTTTCTATTATAGCTGATTTCAAATTTAAAAAAGGAAAAAAATTATGGTTACTCAAGGTATATTGCAGGTTGGTGAGGCATAGCCATCGATGCCCGACATTTAGGATCATAACGTTTCACGTCATCTTCGCTGTAAACTGATGCTTCAGCGTTGAATCGTTCTTTCAAAAAGCAAACTGCGTTTTCCAAGATTTCTTTTTCATTAATCGTTTTGATTTTTAATATGTTAGTTTTTCTTTCGCTTGGCAATTTGGTTAAAGCTTTCATTACTCTGGGAACCATGCTTGCAATATCCTTCATATGTGGCTTCAAATCTTTGTCAGCTGCAAATTCTTTCATTAAATCGTTAATTTTCGCTTCCCCAGCTAAAGTTTTCTCTAAAATCTTTAGATATATTTGCCATTTCCATGAAGCAGCGGTGTAGTAACATATGCGTTTAGGCGTAATCTTCATTGCTTTTAGGATGTTGGAAGTGTCTGACATTATATCAGTTACGAGGTTTTCTTGTTCTTCTGCGGAAATATCCATTTTTGCTTCATCGCAAACTGGCCATGATTCAACGCTGATAAAGCCGAACTCGCCTGTTTGACTCCAAAGTTCCTCAGTTAAGAAAGGCGCGAAAGGTGCAAGCATCTTAAGCCAAACCACGACGGCTTCACGCAGCGCTTTAGCATCCGTATTGCCTTTTCGTTGAATGTACCAGCGCAGGTCATTCCAGGTTTCAAACAATGCAGTTTGCAGTGCGGTTCGAGTTTTAAGTTCGTCTAAGTTGGCTGTAACTTCTTTTATTCGATGTTGAAGTCTGCTGGTCAGCCATCTTTCTAAAGCAGTGTTTTCCTCTTTTTTGGCATTAAGGATTATTCCGCTTGCAAAAGAAAGCAGCCCTTCAAACTTGCTTTGCAAATCGCCTACGTTTTCTGCTCGCCAATCTGGGTCATCCATCCCTTCAGCGCCCAGAAGCAATGCACAGCGTGTTGCATCGGCGCCGTATTTTTCCACTGCACCTTTCATTGTTATGAAGTTGCCTTTGCTCTTGTGCATTCCTTGCCCTTCAACCATAAGCATGCCGTTGACGCCTATGCCTCTAGGCCAAAGTTCAGACGGGAAAAGAGCAGCATGATGGAAAATGCAGAAGGTCAAATGGTTAGGCACAAGTTCTTTGGCAGAGTTTCTCAGGTCAAAGGGGTACCAATATAGGAATTCACTTCGCATCTCTGTCAGCAAAGAAGCATCTAATTCAACTGCTTTTTGGAGATCTGAAACGTTGCCTTTGCCATAAAATATATAATCGAAGACTTGAGGCGTCAAAGCTTCAGGCTTGATGTTGTTTTGTTTAATGTGTTTGTTTATCGTGTAAAACGCCATGTAAATTGTTGAGTCACTCAACGTCTCGATTATCCAACCTTTTTTCCCGGGCAACGGTGTTCCAAAACCCGTGGTTCTGGCACATGCCCATTCTCTTAGCCAATCGATGACAGTGTAAAATGATTGTTTGGCTGAGTCAGGGTAAATCGTCATTTGAGCAACTGCCTCTTTCGCTTTAGCTTTCCACTCTGGATCAGAGTAGTTTAGGAACCATTGGTCGGAGAGAATTTTTACTATACACTTGGTCATGCATCGGCAAACCACTTGTTCGGGCAAATCGTACATGCAGTCAGATATGCCTTGTTTGCGAAAATCGGAGATGATGGTATCTTTTACTTCTCGAACAGTTTTCCCTGCATAAGGTCCACAATTCTCTTTTAGAACCCCGCCATGAAACTCTTTTTTGTAAAGTGCCTTTGTAGCTTCATCTGCCTTTGAATCATGTTGATCTTTGATACCCATCTGCTTGACAATTTCAACTGCAGGATACTCCCCGAAACCCTCAACTTTGATAATTGAGATTGGTTTTATCTGCCTAACCATTTGAGGATCAATACCAAACTCAGCGAGAACCTCTGGCTTTTCCTCCAAATCTTTAAGCGCTAACCAATCGTAGGGCGCGTGAGCTGGAACACTGTAAACTATTCCCGTTGCGGTCTTAGGATCCACAAACCACCCCGGCAAAATAGGAAACTTGCATTTCGTCACTGGGTTTTCAAAAGTTTTTCCAATAAGTTCTTTTCCTTTAAAAGAACGTTTTATTTTTATTTTCTTTTCTTGTTCTTTGAGTTTTTCAGCAGCTTCTTGGCTGATGATCCAGTTTTCACCATTAACGTCAGCTTCAACGTAGGTGACGTCTGGATTTATCCACATATTCGTAATGCCGTAGATAGTTTCTGGACGGAAAGTTGCCGCAGGCAAAACTGTGTTCTCATCCAACTTATATTTTATTAATGTATATTGCTCCGGAGTCACGCCTTCGCCTATTTGGCGGTCATGGTCTCCTGTTGGGCTTTGGTCTTTTGGGCACCACACAACTGGGTGAGTTCCCCGAGTGACGTAGCCTTTTTCTTTTAAGTTTTTGTATTGCCACTCGATAAATTTCTGGAAGGTTGGCATTATAGTTGTGAATTCGCGTCTCCAATCTACCGAGAAGCCAACGCTTTTAACTGCTAAGCGTCCCTCATCTGTGTAATATTGAGCCATGTATAAAGGGTCAACAAATTTCTTCAGCTGGGTCTCTGGGACGCCATCGACTTCTCGAAGCACTTTTATATAAGCTTCGTCGCCTCGAGCTACCCTTTGACTGGCGCCTAAAAGAGGTTGACCTGTCCAATGCCAAGCCCAAGGCCACAAAACATTATAGCCCTGCATCCGCTTGAACCGTGCGTACGCATCAACCCGCGAAGCAGTAAATGTGTGACCCACATGAAGTGGACCATTCATATATGGGAACGGAAAAGTCACCATTATTTTCTTTCTTTTTGGATCAGGGTCCGCCTCAAAAACGTGGGCGTTTTCCCATTTTGTTTGCCATTTCTGCTCGATTTGCTTGGTTTGGCTCATGAAACTTGTTGATTAAGTCATTGGCTATTAAGAGTTTTGCTTTGACCTATTCCTCTATTGTTAATATGCGATTATTTATCGTTGAGCGGCAACCAACTTTTTGTGTTTTCAACTTGAAAATGGTGGATGTTATAGGTGGGCTTTTTCCTAAATGGCTTATAAGGTTAAAAAGCGCATGGTGGCATACAAGGAAAATGGGGTAGAATTGAAAAAAAGTCTTATCTACTTGATTTCCACATACAAGAAAGCGATGAAATATGTCAGGCGATACAGAAACAAGAATCAAGCAAGACCTATTTGCTGAAATCCAAAATCTAGAGCAAAATTATAGGTTTCTCAAAAGTTTTCTATCAGGGGCAGACTATGATGCAATCACTCTTGGCGGAACGATTCAATCCTTCAAAGACAGCCTAAGTCGAGCCAGCGCATTTGTCCTTGCATTGTACAACCTCAAGGGGAAAAGAGTTAACATTCCATGGGATCCGCTTTTCACAAGCTTAGATTATGCGTTAGCAACGATTTCAGTTTCTTCATCGCCAAAGCAAAAGGATGCAGTTAAAACTATTCTTTCAATGTCTGAAGCACAAATCGGACAGGTTCTGTCTTATTTTTCAGCTTTGAAAGAGTCGCTGCGATAATGCTTGAGCGGTTAATGCTTTACAGTGACGGCGGAGCAAGAGGAAATCCTGGACCAGCAGCCGTAGCTTATCTTGCAATAACAGAGTCAGGGCAGGTCATCAAGAAAGAATCACGATTCATCGGTAAGCATACCAATAATCAGGCAGAGTATGAGGCATTAATCGCTGCTTTGGAGTTTGCCAAAGCCATAAAAATTGAAGAAGTCGTTTGTTACCTTGACAGCGAACTAGTCGGAAAACAACTTAAAGGCGAATATAGCGTAAAAAATCCAGACTTACGAAAACTATGGCTTAAAGCAAACAGCTTAAAGGAGAGTTTTAAGAAAATTAGTTTTGTAAACGTCCGAAGAACCAACCATTTTATTGAGACTGCAGATGCACTCGTGAACAAAACCTTGGATGAACAATCCAGAAAACAATCGTAACTAAAGCATTATAACAAAGATTGCAATCGGTAAACATAGGAAAAGCTAAGGTGACTAAACATTGTTTGTTCATACAAGCATTCGCACAAGCAACTTAGAACGATCAATTGATTTTTACCATAAATTTTTCGGCTTAAAAGTATTAAGCAAAATGGAAATTAAGCATAACAAAGCCCAAATAGTTTTCCTGCAAGATCCAACAGGCGAAGGCTGCACCCTTGAATTAACTTTCATGCCTGACCAAAAAAAGTTTACTCAGCCTGAATATGAAGAACGCTTGTTTGATCATTTAGGCTTCGAAGTTAAAGACATAAACAAAACCATAGCCGCTTTACGAAAAGAAAACATAACAATTACCGACGAACCATTTAAACTAAATGACAATACTACAATTGCTTTCGTTGAGGACCCAGACGGAACCCTGATTGAATTGATTGAGCGAAAATAAGAGCTACTCGTAGAATTTGGGTCTATCCTGTTTTGTGTACTCTTCAAAAGTTTTGGCTCTTTCATCTTCCTCTTTGTCTTTCTCTTCAGCTTGTCGCTTAGCTGGTTCAGATACCGACTTCTCAAATTCAATATCGACCGTTTTGTAGCAGCCTTCTAATGCAGTCATGTAATTTTTGAAATCGCCAATTGTGCTTTCGGCTTGCCTGTGAGATGAATGAACTTGTTCAGAAAGAAGAATTATCAAGTCAAGCATGGCTCTGAGTGTTTGCTTATCTGCTTCTGGAGCAGTATCGTAGTAGCGCTGAAAGATGCCTAAAAGATCCAAAAACATCTCGTCTACTTCTCTGCTTTCCCGCTTGAACATATTTTCAGAAGTAAGCGATTTAGTTTTCAAATAAAGCATTAAATTCTTAAGAATAGTTGTATCGCTGCTAGACAAAACAAAAACCCCATTAAAACTAGTGAAGAGTGACTGAATTATATTTTTTGGTTTAAACGCATCTAGTATTTGCGGTCTCGCCATTCTTAAAACTTGAAAACAAACCTATTATTCTTAACCATAAAGGCAAAACTCAAAACCAGAAAAGAATAAAACATTTCCAAGAAGCAAAAGATATTCTCAAATTAGCCCTAACGTTGCCGCCAATTCTTGGTTTACTGCGTCTAGGTGGAGGTTCATATCTAACTTCGCCAATTTTAAAACCGTTCTTTTTGGCAATAATCAAGAGTTCCCCACCGAAGGTTTCTCCGCCCTACAAATTGAATTTCGGAATTATTTCCTTTTTGAAAGCTCTAAAATTCGAGTAAAAATCAGATACGCCAACCATTTTACCTAACGTTTTGGCTGCCCACCGCTCTGAAAATCTGGGAACCACCATCCTTGACGCATTTACCACGTCAAATTCATCAAGCTTTTTGACAAGCGCTGGCATAAATTCAGGGCTGTTTTCCAAGTCAGAATCAATCGTTACTATAACAGGAAACTTTGCGTATTTCATTCCATAAAGTAAGCCTTTAGTTTGTCCTTCCCTGACTTTGCCGACCGCTACATCGGCAAATTGTTTTGCAACACCAAGGGTTCCATCGGCTGAGCTATCGTCGACAACGATTATTTCGTGTGGAGTATCTTTGAGTGTTGATCGGATTCTAAGAATTAGTTCCTTTATGTTTTCTTTTTCGTTCCAAGTGGTTGTTACTACAGATATGCCCAGAACCATTTCGCCGCCAACTCGCCTGAATAGCCATAACTGACTTAAAGTTATAAGTTATGTAGTCAGCGGAAATCTATTTGAATTATTATTAATAATTCTCGTTTTTCGGTCACTCTTGGATTTTTCCGCCATACTGCACGCTAAAGCAACATCGTAATCTTAAAATAATTGGAGGACTGATGTGTTAACGAATTCATAAAATTAGGTAAGATTAATAGAGGATGAAAAAATGAGTAAATCAGACAAACCCCACTTAAACATTATTATCATGGGGCACGTTGACGCGGGAAAATCCACAACAACAGGGCACTTACTATACTTAGCAGGCGCAATCGACGAGCGGACAATCAAAGCCTTTGAAGAAGAAGCCGAAAAAATGGGCAAAGGCACATTCAAATTCGCTTGGGTTCTCGACAACCTGAAGGAAGAACGAGAACGAGGAGTCACGATTGACCTTCGATTCCTACAATTCCAAACCAAAAAATACAACTATACCGTCATCGATGCACCAGGACACAGAGACTTCGTCAAAAACATGATTACAGGCGCAAGCCAAGCTGATGCAGCAATTCTCTTCGCTTCAGCTAAAAAAGGTGAGTTTGAAGCAGGCATTGGTGCAGGCGGTCAAACACGAGAGCACGCATTTCTCGCATTCACGTTAGGCGTTCGTCAACTGATTGTTGCAGTTAACAAAATGGATGATATTTCTGTTAATTACAGCAAAGAAAGGTATGAAGAAATAAAAGCCGAAGTTTCAAGAATGCTTCGAATGGTAGGCTTCAAAATCGAAAAAATCAACTTTATACCGGTCTCAGGATGGACAGGCGAAAACCTGCTTACTAAAACTCCCAAGTTACCATGGTACACTGGCCCAACCCTAATGGAAGGACTTGACCTGCTTGAAGTACCAGCTAAACCAACTAACAAACCCCTACGCGTACCAATCCAAGACGTTTACAGCATCACAGGCATTGGAACAGTTCCAGTTGGCAGAGTTGAGACAGGCATTCTAAAACCAGGACAAACCCTAATTTTCATGCCAAGCAACAAAACAGGAGAACTTAAATCACTCGAAATGCACCACACCGTAATCCCATTTGCTGAACCAGGCGACAACATCGGAATGAACGTAAGAGGCATTGGAAAAGCAGACATACACAGAGGAGACGTTGCTGGAACAACCGATAATCCACCAACAGTAGCAAAGGAATTCATCGGACAAATCATTGTGATTTACCACCCAACCGCAATCGCAGCAGGTTACACACCAGTCCTCCACTATCACACGGGACAAATCGCATGCAGATTCACAGAACTCATAAAGAAAATTGATCCACGCACAGGCCAAGTAACCGAAGAACACCCCAGCTTCTTGAAAACTGGCGACGCAGCATGGGTCAGAATGGAACCATTACACCCAATTGCGGTAGAAGCTTACACAGACTTTGCAGAGCTAGGACGATTCGCAGTCAGAGACATGGGCACAACTGTAGCAGCAGGAGTAATCAAAGAAGTCACCAAAAAGGGACCATAAACCCTTTCCATTTTATTTTTGTTTAATTAGTTTTGAATCTGAACTTAAGAAAAAATTAGTTATTTAATAGTCATTTCTAAATTGAATAATTCAATTAGTGGTTAATTTTCTTTAAAATTACTGAAATTCGTTGTAGTGATATTACAGTCACAACTGCATATATTTTATGTCGCTGAGTTAACTTCATACGGTGAGGGTAAATGGATTATCAAAATGACAAATCCATTTTGTGGCAAAAGAATTTCAACAATGCCGAAAGGGAACATCTAACTGGAAAGATTGTAATTATATCGTTGAAAGACATGCCCCTAGAAACTAGGCGCAAAGAAGCAAAAAAACCATTATTCCTAGACAGATATGAATAAATCAAAGTCGCAATAATTTCTCTAAATTTTATCATTTTTTCTCAGTTTTTTGTAATTTTAGCATAAACTATTTTTCCTCTTAAACTTAAACAAGTTAGTTGGCACGTGCACAATCCGTAAAGTTGATTATATCACGTATAGCCTTAGCATGGCATTTTTATACCTGATTAATCCACTTGGATTTAGGTCTTAAAATGTTTAGAAAAAGCAACGCTGAAGAAATCGCCAAGTTCTTTACTGCGACGCTTGCAAAAAATGAACTTGCTGTTTACTATTTGGGAAAATCAGGTTTTATTGCAAGAACAACTAAAGAAACAGTAATAGTTGACCCTGCAGGGTTCCTCAAAAAAGACGAGATCGCAGCCCTAAAGACAGTTGACCTGCTGCTTTTTACGCATAACCACTGGGACCATTTTAACTCAGGCAACACTGCAGCTATCTTCAAAGCAACAGCCGCTCCCATAATAGCTGAAGCTAAAGTGGCCAACAAATTGAAAGATAAAATACCCGCTGACAAACTTACGAACGCCGAGTCAGGAAAAACATACACCTTCGGAGGCATTATGGTTGCAGCTATTCAGGGAATCCACCTTGGGCCAATCATGCTATATTATGCAAGGATGAGTAACTTCGCAATATTTCATGGAGGTGACTCAGCATACGTACCATTGACGGAGTATCCTTCAGACGTAGCATTCCTTCCCACTGGACGAGGGTCACCGACGGCTTCCCCTGAAAAAGCCTTCAAAATGGCAGTTGACCTCAAGCCACAGGTTGCTTTTGCGATGCATGGGTCAGAAAAACAAAAACAGCAGTTTCTGCAAAAAGTCAAGGAAGGTCTACCCCAAACTAAGGTTATGATAATGCGGCCATACTCCACTGAAACCATTCAAGTCAAAGAAGACTAACTTTTTTGTTTTGTGGAATTAACAGAAAACCATAATTATTTGATCTTTCCCAATCCTTTTCAACACATCATGATTTTCTCAATCGAAAATAACATTAGTTGCTTTTGCAATAACGGCAACTCTAGAGTTGAATGTTGTGTCGGGCACTGAAACGTTGATTCCCTTCATGAATGAAAAAAAGAAAAATGGCGAAGAACCAACCATAATTGTCGACAGCCGTGAAGCAAGCAGTGCAGAAAAGATTGTTAAAGGCTTAGTTGAAAAAGGTGTCAATGTTAAAACTCAGTTACTTGAAAAAGGCGACTATATCCTCTCAGATGAATGCGCTGTTGAACGTAAAACCGTTAGCGATTTTGTTTACACGTTGACCAGGCGCTATCTTTTCGAACAGATTTTTACACTCAAAGACGTCTATCCCAAATCACTTGTCGTGCTTGAAGGTTACCTGCCAATAATCTACAAATACAGCAACATCCAGCCAAGCGCTATTTGGGGTGCCATGTTCAATTTAGCCAAAAACGGCATTTCTCTTGTTAACACTTCCTCTTACAAAGAAACTATAGATTTTCTTTACACAGCCGCTCGGCAAGAGCAAATTGTCGAGAAAAGAAGCCCAGTGGTTCATGCCTTCAAAAAATGTGAGACCCTGTCGGATTCTCAAGTTTATTTTGTTGCTAGTTTGCCCAATATTGGGAGGGAAAAAGCCACAGCTATATTAGATGCTTACCAAACGCCGATGAATGCGTTAATTAATGTGGATGATTGGTCGAAGGCTGTGCATGGTTTGGGTCCAGTGATTACAAATAAAGTGAAAGAGGTTATAGCAACGCCTTACAAGGAAAAGCAATGCGAAGAGTCTTGAGTCCAGCTAAGTAAATGTTAAATGCTAAACGACACATGTAAGAAATGGTTGATATGAATAGAGTAAAAATAGCATTAACCTTGCTTGCGATCGCAATAATAGTTGGTCCTTTTGCATTTGTTGTTATCTCTTATCGGAATAATTTGGTTGGCTTGGTTATGCCTCCTCAATTTTCCAATTTAGGCCAAAGTTTAGGTCAAAACCTTTCAGGTCAAAGTCCTTCGTCTTCCTCAAATAACCCGATTAATTTAACAGGAACCAACTTTCAAGTACCCCAAGTAGTTGGCACTCCACAATATAATCCAGATACAGGCGTCTTTAACGTGGCAATAAATGCAACTAACCCGTTGTCTAACTCGATTTCAGTTGACCAAGCTTCAGTGCAAATCCAGTCAAAACAGGACAGCACTTTAGTGGGCGATATTTCGATACCTCAACCAATCAATATTCAACCAGGTGAAAGTGCAGTAATTAATATCACTGGAGTTATCCCTCAGGAACTTTATAATCAAATTAGCGGACAAAACAACGGCGGCAAAATAGACATTAACAACATTTTGCTGAAAAATCTCGATATTACTGTGGGCGGAATTAAACTCCATTTTGACCAGATTGACCAAGCTTCCATTCAATCAGCATTGGGTGGGTCATAGTGGAAAGGCGCATTAACTGGTTCGGGCTTGCCGCTGGAATAACCACACTGATAGTTCTTGCTGTTTCCCTGTTCATTCCTTGGTGGCAGTTAA
Organism: Candidatus Bathyarchaeota archaeon; assembly: GCA_003164295.1. Classification (GTDB taxonomy): domain Archaea; phylum Thermoproteota; class Bathyarchaeia; order Bathyarchaeales; family Bathycorpusculaceae; genus Bathycorpusculum. The sequence goes on along the minus strand of PLTA01000017.1, from coordinate 38,266 downwards.
CGATAGGAGACAAGGTGTTACAAGTTAGTGCTTCGCCTGTGAACACTAATTTCGGTCTCCTTAATCTTAACTTCACAGTACCCTTACTTTGGGCTTGGAACCTCGTAAGCGTACTTATCTTCGTAGCTGCAGGGGTGGTAATGCTTCTTTACTCGATTTTCCCAACGAAGTCTTATTCGAAAGAGCTTCTTAGCTTCTCCTACAAAAAGCCGCTGTACCTGGTGATGTCTTTCTTTATCGGCTTAATAGTTATTGTAGCCATAGCAGGTGTATTTGGTCTTAGCGTTCCAGTTGCGGTAAATCAAACCTTTCGTTACCATCACATTTCATGCCCACCGGCTTGAGCATAAGCGCTTTGGTTTCTGCAGGCTTCCAATTGCCGTTCTATCTTGCCATAGCTGCCGCCGCACTGTGTATCGCCGCTAGAATATACCATGGACGAGTTGCAAAACCACTTACGGCTTCTTCAACAGTAACTATACCAACAGAAACAGCGGCAATAAGCTAAAGTTCTATCACCTTTATTTTTTAAAGCCTTAGTTTTTAACCGTTAAAGTTTAAAGCTTAAGCCAACATTATTTTATGAACCCGAAAAAACATTAGAAAAAGCAAATTTGAAGGGGCTGTCGGCTAGCTTGGTCTAGGCTTGTAGCCTCGGGCGTTATAGACGAGAGTTCAAATCTCTCCAGCCCCACCACAGTGTTTTCAAATTAAATAAATTTTAACCTGGTAGAGTTAAAAATTTAAAAACAAATGGTTCAAATTGAGGAGCGGGTGTCTGAAATATTACCTTATAAATCTTAAGGTTTGTTTTCTCTTGTTGAAGGAAGCGGGACCTTTTGGTTTAAATCAACATAGAAATCAGAAGTGTGTGCATACTCATTTTTCGAGAGATTACTTGGCAGAACAATAGTGACTGTAGTTCCTATGCCCATTTTAGTTTCAACTGTAATTTTGCCCCCGTGAGCTTCCGCAATTCGCTTGCAAATTGCCAAGCTCATCCCCATTCCTTTCGCTTTAGTAGTTACAAGAGGCGCAAAAATCTTGGGTAAAACTTTTTGAGGAATTCCCCCACCACCAGAATCGGTAACAGATATTTCAGTAGTTGACTCTTTTTGTATGCTCCATATCTTTATTGTTCCTTTTTCAACAATCGCTTCCATAGTGTTTTTAACTATGCTTGCCAAAACGCTTTCGACTCTAGAACCATCTATAAATATTTTGGTATCTTCCATCACGGCATTCTGTATGTTTATGCGGTCGGGAATCTTAATCTTTGACAACGCATTTAACACGAGCAATTTTGGTGAGCATTCCTTGAGTTCCAAAACAAAGTCGCTTGAGTAATCAATAAGGCTGGTTACTATTCTGTTCGCATCTTCAACTGCATTATCCAGCGTTCCCAAAATTTGTTTTCGCTCAGTTTCTGTAAGCCGTTCGCCTTTCTTTTCCAAAATGTATACGCTATTTTTGATACCTGCTAAAGGATTCCGCAAGTCATGTCCAATCTGACCTGCCAGTTCTCCAATTGAAGCAAGCCTTTCAGCTTTCAACAGTCTTTCCCCGATGTTCTTATGTTCTGTAATGTCGTGAATAATACATGCTAATCCAATAGTTCGTCCCGTTTTACTTTTTATAGTGGAACCTGAAAATAGAACATGTTTTTTATTTCCAGATTTTGTCGCAAGCATTAATTCATGATTTCTCACTATCCCCTTTTCTGTCAATTCGTTTAAAATGTTTTCACAATTTATTTCTTCATTTTCAAAACATAATCTTTGGATTGGTTGACCAGTCAATTCCTCTGCTGAACACCCAATAAAATTCACTAAGCGATCATTCACCTTGAGCATTTTTGCATTTGTATCGGCGAGAATAATGGAATCTGGGATTGCTGACAGAATATTCTCAGCAGCTAATGCGGCATCAAAAGTAAATAATTCAAATTTCAAAATAGCATACGCAACGAATCCGCTGAAAAATAATGTGGCGATAATTCCTAAATTTGGAATTCCAATATTGAACGAGCGAGCCAACATGTTTGTTGTAATGAAGGTGACAACGGGAATGGCAAAGCCCAAAGTGACGTACTTTCTTTGTTGCCTCTGTGCTGAGTCTTTTGCCCTATTATAGTACCTGAAACAGAAGACAAACGCCAAAATCGGTATGATTGCTGACCAGGCGGTCGAGATGATGTAAACCCATGTTCCCGAAGCTGGGTCATTGTATCCCCAATATTGCAGAACTGGAGGACCATTTATTAGGTTGGTGAATAAGTCGATTAGACAAAATGCTGTTGCAGGTAAATACAAAACTAAATAGTTTAATTTGTTTTTCAGCCACTTGCTTTCTGTAAAGACCAATGCAAAATTAAATGTTAAAGCCACAAAAAAAGGCCATACTACTCCTGCCTTATTCCATAAATTAGCGCTCGAAACGTTGCCAGCTGCCCACATCATGACTGTCGAGAATGAATACCAAAAAGTTGCAAGAATTGCTAATAGAAACATTTTATTTAGCATTGATTTTTTGTTGAAAGAATAAACTATAACACCTAAAAAAAGGCAAATAATGCTTGAACATAGCGAGACCCAAGCGATTACATTCATGGAATGTCCACATTTTTTAACCAATCAATAACAGTGGTAAGCACGGGCTTATTGATGGATTATCGTGAACAAAAATAAGCCCAAAAATTGTATTTAAGATATATGACTTACAAATCTGTATCTGACTACAATAATGCCGGCTCAGGTTCAAATCAACTCTCTGGGAAAAGTAATTAAATGGGCGTCACGTCAAACATTTGGAGAATAAGTTTATGGTTATCCTGAATTCCGTTCCTGAATCGTCATCAAATGCTTCGCCTTATATGCCTCAAAAACGAAGTTCATCATTATATTTTAACATAGGCGCATTAAGTGGTATTATCAGTTTATTTGTGCTTCCAGAAATTTTTGGTTCAGTTGCCATAATTTTGGGGGCTTATACTTGGAGACTGGAAGGTAGCGAAAATCGAAATCGTGGTCTTGCGCTAATAATATTTGGGATTGTGGCGATGCTTGTGGGAATTTATTATACTGCCTTTTTTGGTCTATTTACTATACTTCCATAATAGTGTTAAAAAAAATTTGATGTTTAATGGTTTTTAGCTTTCTCGTAAGCGTTGGCTACCGCTTCACTAGTCAAGACACCGACAACTTTTGTAGGTATGTCCCTTTCCACAACAGGTAAGAGGTCAATTTTTTCTTTAGTCATGAGCTTGTATGATTCAAAAACAGCTTCATCTGGATACGTTGAAATATTCTTTAGAGGCATCTGCTCAACCCTTATGTTGTTACGTTGTTCAATTTTTACTTTAATTATTTCGTTCCAAATGACCAATCCCTGAAAAACGCCATCTTTCTCCACCAGTGCATCATGATACTTGGATTTGAACATAACTTCTAAAGCTTCAGTAACAGTTTGATCTGGGCGAACAGAACCTATTTCAGATTGCATAACATCTTTCACGCGAACACTAGCCAATGTGGTTGAAACAATAGTCTGTTCTGCTTCCTCACTTGCGCCGATGTAAATGAAAACGCCAATCAAAATCAAAACGGGATTAAAAAAGAAAAATCCTATCCCAACCATTATAATGCCGAATATTCTGCCGATATAAGCTGCGTATTTGGTTGCGTTCGAAAACTTCATCCTTTCAGCTAATAAAGCCCTGAAAACTCTGCCGCCATCCATGGGGAAGGCTGGGATTAAGTTGAATGCGCCAAGTAGCAGGTTTAGGTAGCCTAAGTCAAGAAGTATATTTCCTGACGAAATGATAAAGGATGAAGGTTTAAAGGTCGGTATTTTCACAGGTAACAAATAGTAAATACCTACAAGAGCCGCTCCAAGTATAACACTGGTTAATGGTCCGGCAATTGCCATTCGCCACTCTATCGCCGGGTTTTCAGGTATTTCTTCTATCTCTGAAACTCCACCAATTGGGTAGAGAACAATTTTGCGAACCTTAATTTTGTTGCGTCTTGCAACAACGGAATGGGCAAGTTCATGGAAAAAAACGAAGACAAACAAGAAAACAACTAGAATAAACGAGTAAATATCAGAGAAGTAAACGGCTAAGCCAAGAACTGCGAGGATAAGTAGGATAAAGGTGAGGTGCAGTTCAATGGGGATTCCCCATGCTGAGCCTATTTTAAAAGATAACTTCATAGTTAAAGTAGGGAACGTGTGCTTTTTAAATTTTCGATAATGCTCTGCTCCCTAAAATTTAACGTCGTTGTTAACTGTGCAATATAGTTAAATAATTGAGTTGGGCTAGCTTATTTGAGGACTTTGCTTGTCTCAATTTGTTTATAATAAACCTGTTTTATGCATTTTTAAAGAAAGAGATGTTAATCCTGAAATTGACCCCTTCGTAGTTGTTAAGGCAAAAAAGTTGATGCTGAATTGTGAAAAAGATTCGGGGTGCTCAGGGCAAATTGAAGATTTTTTTACGATCATGGGCGACGCTGACTACCTCTCCACGCCTGAAGGCGCCGCCGACCATTACGTGATGTGCTGGTTTGACGACACGGAGCCAGACATGACTAAGGATTTAAGGCGGCTACGAGGCGTTACCTTCACAGGAAAAGTTACTTTTTTCATCAATGACGGTCACAAGCGGACATATAATGCAGCTTTCAAGGCTGAACACGCCAAACTAAAGTAACTTTTTACTTTTTTGCGTCAATTTTATTTTGGGAAATATCTACTAGCCACAGCTTTGATGGTTATTAGTCGTTGCTAATGCATCATGTTAAAGGTGAATTTTACATTTTTTTTAAACTTAATTTTAAATATAACTCCATAAACTCTATTGGGTAAGGTCTTAGACCATGGTAGAGCAAAAATTGCAAGCTACTCTAATTACTGGAAGAACAATTGATCAAGGCGTAGGGAAAGAGATGGGCAAAGGTTCCAAAGAATATTTTGACAGCTCAGCAGTCTGTTTTATAGACAAAACTGATATGGTGAAACTGGGCATAAAAAGTGGAACAAACGTTCAAGTCACCTCCAAGTATGGTTCCGTAATCGTTAAAGCAGTAAAATTTCCGAGCGGAATCACACCCGGAATGGTCTTTATACCAGCCGGTTTATGGGCAAATGCAATCTGTGGCGACGAAACTTTCGGCATGGGCATGCCTATGTTTAAGGGTTTTTCAGTTGAAGTTCAACCTGCTCCAAATGAAGTTGTCTTAAGCCTTGATGAACTTTTAATGAAAGAGTATGGGCGGTAATTGATATGACAGAAATAAAATCCGTTGTTTGTCCAATATGCGGTTGTCTATGTGATGACTTAGAAGTTACAGTGGAAAATAACGAAATTGTAAAAATGAAGAATGGATGTGCCCAATGTGAAGCCAAAATGGTTCATGGGTACAAAAGCGAAGAAAGAATTCTAAAACCAATGATAAGAAAAGACGGCAAATTGGTTCCTGTATCAATGGATGAAGCCGTCCACAAAGCAGCTCAAATTCTCACCGACGCAAAATATCCCCTTCTGTTCGGCTGGAGCAGCTCAACAAGCGAAGCGCAAAGAATCGGTGTTGAATTAGCTGAAGAATTAGGCTCAGCATTAGATAATTGTTGCAGCGTTTGCCATGGACCATCAGTTATGGCTACGCAAGAAATCGGAATCCCCTCTTGTACTCTTGGGCAAATTAGGCATCGCGCAGACCTAGTGATTTACTGGGCATGCGATCCATGGGCTTCACACCCAAGACATCTTGAAAGATACACAAGTTTTACCGAAGGTCGCTTTGAAGGTAGCGAATGGAAAAGTTACATGGAAAAACTGAAAGGTGCGGCAAGCCAGAAAAAAATGGCTGCAGCTTCAAAGCGAATATTAGGAAGCTATAATCCTCCAGTTCATCCACAAACTTGCGCTGTAGGTGCACCACCACAAGCAATCAACAAGAATGGTCGTAAATTAATTGTTGTTGATGTTAGAAAAACCATTACAGCCGAGGCAGCTGATTATTTCCTTCAGGTAGAGCCAAACAAAGATTATGAAATACTCGATGCCATGAGATGTTTAGTTGTTGACCAAGAACTTGATGTTGACAAGATTGGCGGTGTTCCAGTTGAATACCTTAAAGAAGTTACAGACGCAATGGTGAACTGTGATTTCGGCGTTATCTTCTTTGGTCTTGGCTTAACTCAAAGTGCAGGTAGATTTAGAAACATCGAAATAGCGATTGCGTTAACTAGAGACCTTAACAGACGAACTAAATTCGTTATTTCTCCAATGCGTGGGCACTTCAACGTCACGGGCGCAAACGTGGTTTTCGCTTGGCAAACAGGCTATCCATATGCAATTGATTTCTCACAAGGCTACCCACAGTTTAATCCTGGTGAATTCACATCCATAGACTTGCTAAGGCGCGGCGATATTGACGCTACGTTAGTTATTTCGTCGGATCCAGGTGCGAATTTTCCAAAAGCAGCCATGCAAAATATGATGAAGCACCCTTTGATCACCATTAACCCTGACATGAATGCGATCTCAAGGCTTGGTGATGTAGTTTTTCCAACTCAATGGTGCGGAATAGAGTACGAGGGAACAGCTTACCGCATGGATCACGTTCCAATACTGCTTCACAAAGTTGTTGAGCCACCAAAAGGCATCCTAAACGACGAAGAACTCTTAACTAAAATACTAAAAGAAGTTCGAGCAATTAAAGCCCAAAATCCAGAAACAGAAACTAAAGCCGAACTTAAAGCACGCAACAAATTGTCACCTAAAATCGAAATTAAACAAAGAAAGAAAACAAAAAAAGCAGAGGTCGCTTAAATGACTGAGTTACTAATAAAAAACGGCTTCGTCTTTGACCCCATTAACAAGATTAACGGGGAAAAAATGGATATAGCGATCAAAGACGGTAAAATAGTCAAAAAAGTCAGCAGCAAAGCCCAAGTAATTGACGCTTCAGGCTTAACTGTTATGCCGGGCGGTGTTGACATCCACACGCACATTGCAGGGGGAGAAGTTAACACTGGCAGAATAATTCGTCCAGATGATCACGTTAAAGATGTGGAACGCAAAACCGCCATGACACGAAGCGGCACTGGCTACTCCATTCCATCCACATTCACAACCGGTTACCGATATTCACGTATGGGTTACACAACCGTTATGAATCCATCCATGGCACCATTGGAAGCTAAACATACCCATGAAGAATTAAACGACATACCCTTGCTTGACAAAGCCACTTATCCACTTTTGGGAGACTGGTGGTTTGTACTAGAAAACCTCTCAAAAGGCAAAATTGAAGAATGCGCTAAACACGTCGCTTGGATGCTAGATATAACCAAAGGTTATGCCATAAAAATCGTAAATCCAGGCGGCTTAGAATCTTGGGGTTTCGGACACAACGTCCACAGCATCGATGACCAAGTAGCTAACTTCTGCATTACCCCCCGAGAAATCATTACAGGTTTAGCAAAAGTTAACACATTACTCAACCTACCCCATTCTATACATCTTCACACAAACAATCTTGGATTACCAGGCAACTATGTTACAACAATGGAAACTATGAAAGCGTTAGAAAGCGTGCCTTACAATGGCAAACCCGTTGGCCACATTACTCACTTGCAATTCGCAAGCTTCGCAGGCGACGGCTGGGCCCACTTCCAATCAGCCTCAGAAGAAATATCCAATTATATCAACGCCCACAACCACATGACTTTCGACATGGGTCAAGTCATATTCACCGACACCACAACCATGACTGCTGATGGACCTTTCGAATTTTCACTCTACGAGTTGGGCGGCCACAACAAATGGGTCAACAGTGACATTGAAACTGAAACAAGCGGCGGGATCATACCCTTCCATTATAAGAAAAACAGTCCAGTAAACGCATTACAATGGTCCATTGGATTGGAATTAGCGTTGCTAATTAAGGATCCGTGGAAAATGTTCATGACAACGGATCACCCCAACGGCGGACCTTTCTTTGCTTATCCACGTGTTCTCGCTTGGCTATACAGCAAGAAAGCACGCGAAGCAACACTCAATCACTGTAACAAGAAAGCTCAGAAGAAGAGTTTGCTCCCAACAATCGACCGTGAAATGACCCTCTACGAGATTGCCATTATGACTCGTGCGGGACAAGCAAAAGCTTTAGGGCTTCCAAACAAAGGTCAACTTGGTGTTGGCGCAGATGCAGACATCGCAATATACAATATTAACCCTGAAACCACCGACATAGCCCAAAAATTCAAGGCAGCACGCAAAGCCTTCAAACATGCAGCTTATACCATTAAAGACGGCAAAGTCGTTGTGAAAGATGGTGAAGTAGTAAACAACACTACACCTGGTAGAACGATGTGGCTTGATGTCCAAACCAAAGACCCCTGCGTAATTGACGAGGAAATGAGACGAAAATTCAAACAATACTGGACAATCGAATACGACAATTACCCAGTGTTTGACCATTATCTGAGGGTTCCAGAAAAATTAACCGTGAAGGCAAGTGTCTAAAATGATAACTCTCGTTCCCAAAAGAAAATTCGAAGTACCAGTTCAAACAGCATGCATCAGCCCAGACGTATTCAAATGCAAAAGTAAGACTGAAATAGCAAACATGCCCGTCACAGAAGGAAACCGCAACCTAAAACTCGGTGACCTATTCGAAATCAACGAAGACACCACTGCAACACCTGATATAACCATCAACGGAGACGTAAGCAAAGTCAAACGAATCGGACAAGCCATGAGAACAGGTGAAATAGTCGTTAACGGCGACTGCGGTATGCACACGGGCGAAAAAATGGCCGGTGGCAAAATTACAATAAACGGCAACATAGGCGGATGGTCAGGTAACGACATGAAAGGAGGCTTAATTGAAGTCCATGGAGATGCAGGTGACTATTTAGCTTCTCCATACCGTGGCACAGCCACGGGTATGAAAGGTGGATTAATTGTTGTTGATGGCAAAGTCGGCAGCGACGTCGGATGCTACCTACATGGCGGTGTACTCAAAATTGCAGGTGGCGCAGGCAGATTCTTGGGCTACCATATGAGCGATGGCGCAATTCTAGTGGACAAAGACGTTGATACCCGCGCAGGCGCATGCATGACAGGCGGCAAAATAGTCATAACAGGCACCATACCAGAAGTCATGCCAACATTCACCATAGACAACGTCAAACCCAAAGTCAAAGTCGACGACACAACAAACGTCGCAGGACCCTTCTACGTATTCTTAGGCGACCTCGCAGAACATGGCACAGGCAAAATCTTCGTCAACAAAATGAACAATCCGCAGCTCAAAACATACGAAAAATACCTGTAATTTTCTTTTCAGCTTGGGCACCTTTAACATCTTACCGCATAGGTTTTGTGTTTTTTCTGAAAAGAAGAAAATCTTGCTTCTTCTTCATAAACAACCGGAAAACAAATGACGGGATTGATTTCATCAAAAGAAGAAGTCGAGAAAAAACAGTTTTTCTTCCTACCCCCGCTGACAATCAGCAAAGTTCCCACATTTGTTTACTATACTAGACGAAACATGGCGAATTTCGTTTACTATACTATTCGAGTCCACTGTAAACGGTTAAATGAACATACTCCCTCACATTGAAAAACGGTTAGTCAAAACAGTTATTTCTTTCATCACTGAATCGATAGTTTGAAGTGTGAAAGAATTTCTTGTTTCCAAAAATCAGTGATGGTAAATGGGCGAACATGTTGAAGTGAATCCTAAAATTCTATGTGGGAAATCCGTAATTAAAGGCACAAGAATCCCCGTGTATCTGATACTTGAGCTATTGTGGGCAGGTTATGATTTTAAACGTATCCTTGAAGCTTACCCCTCTTTGACGGAAGAGGACATAAAAGCCGCTGTCAATTATGCAGCTCAAATCGTCAAGAATGAAGAATCTTTCGAGTACGTGGTGTCTTAAATCCCCAAGTTTTAGCAGACGAAAACATTTCCCTCAAACAATAAAGCTACTTAGAGACTTAGGGTACGATGTTAAAGCAGTTGCTCAGACGACTTTTAAAGGTCATGAAAACGAAGAAATTGCAGCCTTAGCACAATTCGAAAACAGAATTATAATACTCTTGATGTGGACTTTGGCTCAATCTGCTACTTTTCAAAAAGAGGACAAGTCGTCATTATCCTAATACGAATACATCCGCCAACCATAGAAGATGTAAATGCTATTCTTGTGGGCTTCCTTGGTAAATTAAACCTGGAAGAAAAAAAGCTGACTACAAACCTGATAGTTTTAAACAGAAAAAAATACCGAATTATAAAATAAGTCCCAAAAATAAACGCCGAATAGCTTATCAATTAGGTTGAGTTCAAAAACAACAGCCAGGAGGACATGGTTATGCGTCAGGTTAACATGGTAAGGCTTGACTTATCCACAGGAAAAGCGGAAAAAACACGGGACTGTGTTGCTGAAGAGGTCCCGCTGCAAATTTCGCTTAATGATGTTTATATGTTTGTGATTTGGTGTTCTCCATCGCAGTTTAAGGAGTTGGCTGTTGGTTACTTATTGGTTGAAGAGATTTTGGAGTCGGTTGATGAAATCGAATCTGTGAGCTCAGATGAAAAAGAGTACAAATGCCAACTTAAGCTCAAAGCAAACGTGGATTTGGATGAGCGCATGAAAAACTCCCGTCGCAGCACCCGTATCATTCCCCTAATCAAAGCCAGCACCTTACCATATCAACACGACGAAAAAATACCCATAGTAAAATCTCAGCTCAAAGTTAAAGCCCAAGTTATTTTAGACGCTATGAACCAAATCAACAGCCTTGCTAAGGGCTTCAAGGAGACTGGGGGGCTGCATGACTCCGCCATTGTGAAAGCTAACGGAACAATCGTTGCTTTCTCAGAAGACGTAGGAAGACACAACACGGTTGACAAGGTTATCGGACAGGCTGCACTAAACAAGGAGGATTTTAGTCAGTGCTTCATGATCATTACTGGGCGTGTGCCTGGCGACATGATTTACAAAGCCGCGAAAGTGGGTTTGCCTATTGTAGCTTCGGTTGCGGCTGTTTTGAACTCGGGAATTTCTTCTGCTGAAAAAGCCAACATTGCGCTGGTAGGTTTTGTGCGAGGGAAACGCATGAACGTTTACACGGGCGCGGAAAGAATTTTGCTATAGGTGTCATGAAATGAATCGACCTGATATTAGGCGGCTGCCAAAACGCTCGGATCCCCGAGAAGCAGTCATGAAACTTCTGGATGCAGTAAAATCAAAAAAGTTATTAACTGAAAAAGTCGGGTTAGCTGAGGCTTTAGGCAGAACATTGGCAAGGGATGCCACTTCAAACATTAACATCCCAGCTTACGACAAAACCTTCATCGACGGCTACGCTATTAATCCAAAAGACACCGTTGGCGCGTCAACCTCAAAACCCGCCGTCTTCAAAGCAGTTGGCAAATTGTTCCCAGCTGATTACCCAACCAATGCTGAGGTGGCAAGTGGTGAAGCCACCTATGTTGCATGCGGAGCGCCAATCCCAAAAGGTGCAGCATCAACAATTAAAGTGGAAGAAACCCGCTTAAACGGCAACAAAATCGAAATAATTCGAGAAATCAAATCGGGTGAAGGCATCATCCCGCTTGGCGACGACGTAAAACAGGGTGCATTGCTGCTTAATCGTGGGCAGGTTTTGCGACCCCAAGACATCGGATTGCTTGCGTCCATCGGCATGTCGGAGGTTGAAGTTTTCAAAAAGCCAAAAATCGCCATTTTATCGGGCGGGGATGAACTGATCAAACAATGCAGAAAAGATCCTTCGAAAATTGCAAATAACTATGCGTTGGTGGTTGGGGGTTTAGCTTCCGAATTAGGCGCAACCGCCGTGCTGAATGGAATCATGCCTGACGCCTTAGACCAAGTGCAAGCCAAAATCGGAGACGCCCTATCCGACGCAGACATTGTTGTAACTATCGGCGGCACGTCTGTGGGTATGAAAGATTTTGTTCCAGACGCCATAAATCAACTTGGTAAACCCGGAGTGGTTGTGCAGGGTGTCTCATTGAGACCTGGGGCTGTTTCAGGCTTCGGCATCGTAAACGGCAAACCTGTAGTGATGCTGCCAGGTCATATCGGCTCATGCATTGGAGGGTTTTACCTTTTTGTGGCGCCTCTAATTCGCTTTTACTGTGGGTTGGATGGCGACGGTTTGCTTCCATGTCTAATTGCTGAGTTGGTTGAAGAGGTTGATTCTGGTCCACAATTTAGGTTTCTGCTTCTACATCTAAAACGGGCTGAAGGTAAACTTTTGGCTGAGCAGGTTGAAGGCGGCTCAAGCGCATTAACAACCATCGTCAAGTCCAATGGGTACTCAATTATTCCGCCTCATACAATTTTGGTAAAAGGCACAAATTTAGATGTTCATTTGTTCGGAAAACTGGAACTGGCACAAATCACCTAGCTTGTTGCACTTTCGAGGGGTACCTGTGGACGTGTACATGTTTTCCCATGACCCATGATTCACACCATGCTTTATCAGCCAACGCTCGCTCCTCCAGCAGCCAGCAACGGTTCTCCTCGTATATTTCCGCCTCCACCCGATAGTTGTTTGCCGCACGAAGGAACGCTTCTTTGCCTTCAAAATCCCGCTCAACCGCCTCCTTTGGCTCAACTTCATGCTGCGACAGTTTCAGCAGCGCATCACCCTGGTTTTCCCCGCTTAAAGCTGCCCAAAAAAACGCGTTCGAAAACTCAAAGTTACAAGCGCAATCTGCAAAAGTCTTTTGAGCCTCAGACAACCGATCCTCTTGGAGCATTTTGGCCCCCCCTCGAAGACGCTGCAAATCAGAAATCGAGAAAACACCCAAGTTTACCCCAAGGTTTTCTGTGACTCCTCCTCCCGCCCGACGGGTTTGCAGCCGATTAAGGTCTTCTCTTGAGTTTATGTTTATGAAACTATTGAATTCAGGATCAAGGCTTTTTATGTGGTTCACTGGGGAAACAAACAGTACTTTTGATGCGCCTCTTTGGATATCGTCTGAGCGTGGCCGCTTCAACTTGCACAAGGTTTCGGTTATTTCCAAGCCGCTTTGCCGCTCAAGCACCATCAGAAGAGTTTCAAGTCTGCCGTTTGGCCACATAGGAACCGCCACCTCAACATCTGTCGCCTCCTTGAACAGGTATTCAGCGACAGCAGGCTTTAGAAAGGGCATATCACAGGGTAACGTAAGGCAAAAATCAGATTGGACTGCTTTTAGCCCAGACATGATTGCCACGGTAGGACCACTAATGCCACCTATTTCTTCGTCAACAACTATCTTGATGTTTGTTAGGGCCTGTTCTTTCAAAATTTGAGCATATTTTTCTTTGCGGTGCTCATCATTGACGGATACTGCGATTTCTTCAACTAGGCCTTGGACGTTTTCAATCGCGTGAATTAATAGAGGTTTACCTGAGACCTCTGCGAGGGCTTTATCCTGCCACACTTTATCTATGGACTGAAATCTGCGAGCTCTTCCTCCTGCCAAAATAAGTGCAGCCCGTTTACTCATTAATGGTTCCTCAATTGCTTGATTTTTTAGATTTGGTTTGTATTAAATGGGCTTTGACTAATTCGACAAGTTTTTGTCCGTCTTCTGGAACTTTAATTATCGGGATATTGCGATAGGTTGTGCTGCTTGAGTTTTGGGCAACAATTCCTGCAATCGCCAAAATAGGCTGAACCGTACCCTCCAAGGTCTGTTCAAGCCCCTTTTCGTCTATCGCAGTGATAATTTTGGGCACATCTTGCCTTTTAGCAATTAAACTGTGGAAGCCCTCAAAGAAAACAATGTCCAAATCCTCTCGATCAAGCAACGCGGTCATTTGGTCTAATTTGTCGAGTGGCATTTCGGTTTTTTTTATGATGGCTATCTCGTCAGGAGAAATGGCTACGATTACCTTGGCACCCGCCTTCGCATACCGCCATGTGTTTGTGCCTTCTTTGTCCATGGTGAAGCCCTTGTGGTGGACATGTTTTATTGACCCGATTTTGTAACCTTCAGCCGAAAGTTTAGAAACTAAATATTCCAAAGTGACTGTTTTTCCTGAACCGCTAACGCCGACAGCGGCAACGACTAAAACCATATCAAGTCGCACTCCTGTTTGAGAAACCAAGTTGCTTAGCCCTTATAAATTGTGCCTTGTATTTTTGATTAAACAATATATGTCCCAATACCGTTCGAAATCTTAACTGACATCAGCGTTTGCCATAAAAAAATATGTTTATATCCTCAATTGTGCTACGCCTTAATTAGGGATATACGAAAATGCCCAGAAAGAAAAACAAGCATAGATTTAGTTTCTTTGGTTTATTCCCCGAGCCAGCTGATGTAGAAGAGCATGAGCAATGCCATTGCGAAGGTAACGTTTAATTCTAAAATGCTGCTCTAAAAAATTAATATAACAAAAATATTATTCACAGCTATTTTCTTCAAAGACGTTTAAAGCGGTGTCATTGAAACCTACGTATATTTTATCACCCAGGTTCATTCCTAAATCTTTAATGGTGCTTAAAGAAATTCTTGTTTTTAACAAAAATCCTGCATCAACAGTGATTTGAGCAGTTGACCTCATCTGAACCATTTCAGTAATAATCCCCGCAACAGAGTTGCTTGCCTCGTTATTGGGGTGCTTAACTGATTTTGAAATAGATATGTCTTCGGGTTTAATCGTTGCAACAACATTTTTTCCAACAAGTTTGGGCATTGCGGGCGCATATAATATGACGCCGTTAACGTCAATTTCCAAGAGTGCTGCCCTAATTTTTATTGCCTTACCCTTAATCGTATTAATTCCTAGAAACTTCGCAACATAACCTGAACTGGGCTTATCAAAAATCTCCCCTCTGACCCCTATCTGTTCAATGTGTCCGTTCCCCATAACAGCAATTTTATCCGACATTATGAACGCTTCAGACAAATTATGAGTAACGTAAACTGCTGTAATTTTAAGTGCCTGTAAATAGTTCTTAAGTTCCAGCCTAAAAGATTCCCTCAATTGCGGGTCAACAGCAGAAACGGGTTCATCTAAAAGCAGCACTTGGGGTTCAGTAGCTAACGATCTTGCCAACGCTATGCGTTGCTTTTGTCCGCCGCTTAGTTGGCTTGGATAAAACTTTGCATATTCGCGGAGACCTACAAAGTCAAGCAAACTTTCGGTTCTTTTTTTAACTTCTTGTCTAGGCAAATGCTGTGCCTTTAATCCGTATGCTACGTTGTCTTTAACTCGCATATGCGGAAAAAGTGACACTGTTTGGAATACATAGCCGATTTTGCGCTCAGACGGTTTAAGATGAACTTTTTTTGTGCCCGCCCTTCCGCTGACTAAAATGTTGTTAATGTAGATGTTACCGCTATTTTGTTTTGTTAAACCTGAAAGTATGTTTAGCAGAGTTGTTTTTCCGCAACCGTTTGGTCCAAGCAAAGACAAAATTTCTTTGTCTTTAACTTCAAGATTCAGGTTATTCAACACATTTTTTTCTGAAAATGATTTTGTGACCGAATCAATCTGAATCATTTTTTGGCTCCATACCTTTTCTGCTCAACAAGTTTAACGGTGATAAGAACTGCAAACGCGATCGCTATTAAGATGATGGATAACATGACTCCTGCCATCGGGTCGGAGTAGAGGAACACATAGATGGCCAGCGGCATAGTTTGGGTTACACCCGGTAGGTTCCCAGCAAACATCAATGTTGCGCCAAATTCGCCCAGTGCTCTTGCCCAAGTCATCATAGCCCCTGAAATTATGGCTCGTATTGATAGAGGCAGGGTGACCGTGAAGAATACCCTAAGCCGCGAGTCAGTTAACATTTTTGCGCTGTTAATTACGTCACGATCCATGCTTTCAAACCCTGTTTTCGCAGAGCGCAAAAGAAATGGCGAAGCCACAAAAGTTTCTGCGATAATAACTGCTATTGTGCTGCCGGGTAAAATGTATCCGAAGTGATTGAATATTGAGCCTAAGAGGCCTCTTGGTGCGAAAGCATACAGTAACGCTACACCCGCTACAGCGGGAGGCAACACTATGGGTAAATCAATTACGGTATCAAGGACTGTTTTTCCATGGAAGTTTCTTGTTGCCATGAAATAGGCAGTCGGCACCGCCAAGACCAAAGCAATCAATGTTGCGGTTCCTGCGGTGAATAGACTAAGTTTTATGGCTTCTATGATTGCAGCGTTATGCAGTTGCGCGTTGACTTGGCTGGGTTCAATTCGTAAAAAAACAGCCATTATCGGCAAGGCAACAAAAAGAAAATAGGTTAATACTATGAGTATAAGAATTGCAATTATGATTTTGTCTGATAACGATTTAGCGAATGCGCGCTTCAATATTTTTGCACCGATTGATTAATTAAAAAAGGGGTGGAGAAGAGCTTAATATATGCGTTTTATTGTCCCAACCCAAATTGGTTTAGTAGATTTTGCCCGTCGGTTGTGCTCCAGTAATTCATGAATGTCTGCGCTATATTTGCATGGTTTGTTCCACCTGTTATTGTGCTCCCGATTACTGCTATGCCGTAGTTGCCGACTGTGTTTACTGCTAGGTCTATTGCCATGAATTGGACTGGTGAGCCTGTCATGTTGGCATATGCCCAGTCAGAAACAAATACGATGCCAGCGTCATATGAGCCTGTATTTAGTCCAATATCTCCGACAACGTTTTCATCGGTTGTTTCATAGGATTTAACGTTACCGTAGAAGCTTGCGTTGTAGTTTGCGTAGGCACCGCTGCTAACGTATTGTGGGCTGCTTGAGTTGCCCCATGTTGACTGAATTTTCCATATGGTTGTGTTTGTGTATGAGCCTACGGGAACAGTTGGTGCTGCTACTACTAGTCTTACTCCGGGTTTTACTAAATCTGCCATGGTTGTGATTCCTTTCGGGTTGCCAGGTGGCAAGATTACGCAGAGTTTGTTTGTTGTGAATGTTGCGGCGTTGTTGTTGAGGAGTAGGCCTGCGTTGTTTAGTGCTGTGGTCCATTTGGTGTCAGCTGACATGAAGACGTCGCATGGTGAGCCTGCAAGGATTTGTTGTTCTAATGTGCTTGATGAGCCAGGGCTAACTGTGATTTTGCAGTTGTATTGGTTTTGGAATGCTGTGCTCATGTTTGCGATGACGTTGGCTAAGCTTGATGCTGCGAACACTGTGAGGCTTGTGGGTGCGTAAGTAGCCGTAGGAGTTGGGGATGGGAAAGGCGTGGTTATTGGTGAAGCAGTGGGTGAAGCCGTAGCTGTTGGAGTTGGTGATGACGTAATTGTTGGGGTAGGCGTTGTGGTTGGGGTCGGTGTAGGTGTAGTGTTAGCGTTTCCAGAGAATGTTCCCGCGTACGCTAAGTAGCCTACTACTGCTGCTACAATAATTATGACTGCTAATGTTAATGCTAAATACTTGTTGTTCATTCTTTTTTCCTCGATGTTATAAGTGAATCATATCGAAGATTTGTTTGGATATAAACATTTCTTGCCAAGCAAAAAAGTGAAACGTACAAGCGATAATAAAATAGAACTGTTAACAAACAAGCGGTTAAGACAAATTCAGTATTTAATGCATTTTTTCTAAAATCTGGTGAAGCTCCGCTTGCGTATTTCGATACCTTTTCACCAGATCTCTGCCAAAATCCGTGACCTCTGATGAGCCACCGCCCTTTGCTCCACCGTGAACGCGAATAACTAATGGCTGCCCCAATCTTTTTTCAGCCAAAGTAATTCTATGTAGAGCGTATCTGTATGACATTTGTAATTGTTCAGCGGCTCCTAAAATTGAGTGGTATTTGCCTATTTCTTCAAGAAGTTCTGCTATGCCGTCTCCGAAAACTGCTTCGCCTTTTTCGTTTACCATCCAGAGTTTGGTTTCAAAGCATAGGGCACACATAGTTGGTCACTTAATGTAGTTTGGTGTAAAGGGAATTAAGCTTAATGCTTGCTTGGGTCTGTTGTTTTATGTTTTTTGCTTTTTTTGAATGCGTTTGTGTATGGAGCCGTTATGTTTTGCGGATAATAACGCTTTTATAGTATATATTGTATATACCACATATACAAGTATTTATTGTATATTGAGACGGGAGAACGTGAAAATGCCTCAAACCACAATAAAAAAGGAACTAGATACTAACAAAATCCTCGAAAAACAACAACTGAACCCACAAGTGAAACTCCTAAAAATCTACGCTCCGACCATAGCGCAAAAAGCCCAACCTGGGCAATTCGTAATACTGAAGACACACGCAAACAGCGAACGAATCCCCCTCACACTGGCGTGCTGGGACAAATACGACGGCACAATCACCCTCATATTCCAAGAAGTCGGGTACTCAACAACTGAACTGGGGAAACTCGAAGTCGGCGAAAGAATAGAGAACCTCGCAGGACCTTTGGGAAAACCCAGCGAAATCGAAAAATACGGAAAAGTCGCCGTGGTCTGCGGCGGCGTTGGAACCGCAGTAGCATACCCAGTGGCAAAAGCCCTCAAAGAAGCCAAAAACTGCGTCGTGAGCATCATGGGCGCAAGAAACAAAGACCTTTTCATATTAACCCCCGAGATGATTTCAGTCTCAGACGAAATCTATTTCTCAACAGATGACGGCTCAAAAGGACAGAAGGGCTTCGTCATCGACGTGTTGAAAACGTTGGTTGGTGAAGGCTACAAGTTCGATTTGGTCTTTGCGGTTGGTCCGCCGATGATGATGAACGCTGTCGCTGAAGTGACGCGTCCTTTGGGTATAAAAACAATCGTCAGTTTAAACCCCATCATGGTTGACGGGATGGGCATGTGCGGTGCATGTCGCGTGTCCATTGGTGAAACAATCCAGTTCGCGTGCGTGGACGGCCCGGAATTCGACGCTCACCAAGTCAACTTCAAAGAACTCGTTCAGCGCCTTAAAAGTTACCAGACAGAAGAAAAAGCTACTCAATGTAGCGTGTTGACAGGAGAACCATGTACATGTCATCCGTAAACAACCCAAAAAACCGTTGGCAAGCCGTCCAAGCGGCTAAACAAGAACCCCAGAACCGAACCAAAAACTTCGGAGAAGTCCTCAAGGGCTACACTGAAGAACAAGCCTTAGCCGAAGCCTCCAGATGCCTAAACTGTTCCACCTCCAAATGCGTTTTAGGCTGCCCGGTCGGCGTAGACATACCCTCATTCATCAAATTACTAAAAAACAAGGAATACAGCGAAGCCATCACGAAAATAAGAGAAAAAAAACAGTTTACCCGCCATCTGCGGCAGAGTCTGCCCCCAAGAAGAACAGTGCCAAAAAAACTGCATCATGGGCAGAAAAGGCAGCTCCGTCTCCATTGGACTGCTGGAACGTTTCGTAGCGGATTTGGAGCTTGAAAAAGGCAAACGCTCCACCCAAAAAGTTCCCCTAAACGGGAAACGGGTGGCAGTCGTCGGTGCAGGACCAGCAGGGTTAACGGTGGCGGCGGATTTAGCTAAACTCGGCTACAAAGTCGTAGTTTACGAGGCACTGCACGTTGCAGGCGGCGTCTTAGTATACGGAATCCCCGAGTTCCGATTGCCAAAACACATCGTGCAAGCCGAAGTCGACTACATCAAAAGTTTGGGCGTTGAACTTCAGACTGACGCTTTAATCGGCAGATTATTCACGGTTCAGGAACTCCTGGTAAACGGGTTCGACTCTGTCTTCATAGGCACGGACGCGGGACTGCCTAAATTCATGGGGATTCCAGGAGAAAACCTCTGCGGAATCTACAGCGCCAACGAATTCCTCATCCGTGTAAACCTCATGAAATCCTACCAGTTCCCCAACTACAAAACCCCCATCCGCATCGGCAAAAAAGTCGCAGTCATCGGGGGCGGAAACGTCGCGTTGGATTCAGCACGGTGCGCACTGCGGCAGGGCGCCGAAATCGTAACCATAGTTTACCGCCGTTCCAGAGATGAAATGCCCGCGCGGGAAGACGAAATCAGCAACGCCGAAGAAGAAGCAATCCACATCAAATACTTAGCTTGTCCAACACGGTTCATAGCCGACGACAAAGGTCAAGTTAAAACCATGGAATACGTCACCATGAAACTCAGTGAACCTGACGGATCTGGCAGAAGCAAACCCATACCAATCAAAGGCTCCGAAACCATTATGGCTGTAGACACAGTAATCGTTGCCATAGGCCGCACCCCCAACCCAATAATCCAGTCGACAACCGAAGGGCTCAAAACCTTAATCGGCGGCATTATCGAAATTGACCGAAAAACCGGACAGACCAGCCTTGAAGCAGTCTACGCAGGCGGCGACATAGCAACAGGTGAAGCCACAGTTATCAGCGCGATGGGTTCGGGCAAAATAGCTGCACAGAGCATACACCGTCTTCTGAGTTGCCGGAAAAAAGAAACGCCGTTGACGCCTTCCGCGACAACAACTTAACTTTTTTTATTTTTGCTCGTTTAATTCGCATAGATCGCTCGACTCAGCGTTTGACGCTTTAAATGCACGATTAACTGTTATTTCAGCCATGCTAAATGCGCAGTGACAAATTCTTTTTATATCGTCGCGGATTGAGCAGATGCCGCAGACAAGATCAGAACTTTTTGGTGGACCCGTAAAGGATTTTGTCGCTATTTCCATTTCAGCTTTGTCCATTGTTTGTCTGTACTTCATAATGTCAACTGCAGCAGCAACATCTTTAGAGAAGAAAGCTTCAATCCCTTTAATGTAAAGCTCTAAAACCTCTTTTCCAGTAGAAATCATAATCGACAAAACCTCATCGGGAATCTTCTGCTTTGCACCATTAAGCATAATGATGTGCCGTGCAATGTCGGAAGCGTAATCGCCTGCGTACTCCATTCGATAAACAAGAATTTGATGATCCATACAGTCCAAAGGATCAACGTGTAATTCGGTAGCTAAGGCTGAGTCTTGAGCTGCATTTCGGAGAATTCTAAGAATGAAGAAGCCAAAATGGTCCACATCATCATCTAGAGACATGACAGATTTCGCCAGTTCGATGTCGTTACTTTTTAGCGAGCTGATGGCTCCTTCAATCATCGAGCGTGAAATAAGGTGCATACGTTGAATCGCCTGTTCCAGAGAAGCCTTCGACTCGTCCATCAGATTTTGAATGTAAACGCATTTTGCGTCAGCTTCCATAACTCTCATATATAATCTGCCTGCCATACGACGAATCGCCTTTGTTTGCGATACTGAAAAAATCTTTTCAGATGTTAAAATGATATCTGAATAACCGTTTAGGAAGGCTCCGAGGATTTTCTGTGATATAAGCAACTCTTCTTCGTTTGATCCAACACTAAGTGTTATTTCCTTTGGTTCCGATTTTTTTAAAGCGCCAGGATAAATGACCAAGGATCGATCCCGTTGAATGTTGAATGAAACCGAGTCTCCTTTTTTTAGGCCGTTTATTTGGACCCAATCTTTTGGCAAAGATATGACCATTGATGATTTGCCCAATGACATGATTTTTCTTTCCATAACTGATACCTCGATAAATCTGCAAGTATTAACAGTTCATACCTAAACTATTCAATATATACTATTTGCTAGAAACTTGAGGCAAAAGCCAAATCAGAGTCATCATCAAACAGATAATAGAAGATTATACCTCGATGATCTTTGCATCGTTGAGAACATTTACCTTTCCACTGCCTTTCGCCACGTAACCAACTTCGAAGTGTCTGACCTTGCGCTTATCCAGCTCACTTAGCAAGTCGTCCGCGTCCTTTTTAGCTACGGCAATGAGCATTCCGCCAGCCGTTTCTTTCGCCTCACCTTGCAACAAGGGGTAGCCGAAAATTTCCGTCAGCACTGGCGTTCCTTGAATCACAGGTAATTGGTCAATTGTAATGTCAACTTTTCCCAACATAGCCATGTTGGCGGCGTGACCTTTCAAACCAAAACCAGTTATGTCTGTGGATGCATGTACGTGAACTTTCTGCATAGCTTCCGCTACTGGTTTGTTAGACGCAATCATAACATTGATTGCTTCTTCAATGGCCGCGTCAATTAGGTCCTCTGATACATTTTTGAGGAGTTCTTTGCCCTCTTCTTCCTTGCGTAAACGGTAAGCAGCCATCGCAGGAGCAATCCCGAGCGGTTTAGTCAAAAACAACTTATCATTCACTTGTGCTCCACGAGTGTAAACGATTTTTTCGGGATTACTGATACCTGTTGCTGCACCGCCAATAATTGGCCAAGGATTACGAATAGTATGTCCACCCACAACGGGCGCATCCATTTCACGGCAAAAATCACCAAACCCCTTCAACATACCCACAGCTAACTCTTCTGGCATATTCTCGGGAAACGCCATAATTGTGAGAACGCTGGCGATTTTGGTTACAGCCAACGCGTAAATATCACTTGTCACGTTGCTTCCGGCGATTCTTCCTTGAATTTCAGGTTCATCAACAATAGGCGTAAAAAAATCAAGTGTGTTTAGTACTGCGAGGTTGTCGGCGATTTTTACTACGCTGCTGTTTTCCCATGGACCAGCTAACACGTCGGCGCCAAAGCCATTTGATAAACCTGCTTTATCTAATAATTCGCCAAGCTGGTACTGTGGGAGTTTGCAACTGCAACCGTGAACGAGAACAACCTTAGTTAATCGGTAATCCAATTTCGTTGCCTTCAGCTTTTTTTTTCATTATTAATTAAGAACTTTAAAGATAAAAATATTCAAACCCTAAAAAATGGGGAAAAAAGTTTATTTCTTTTTCCATTGGATGATTTCGAGGAAAGCTTCAATTCTTGTTTTTATCTGCTCGGAATCGCCCATAGCATAATCAGTTTCAATCTTTAGCATTGGCAAATCCTGTGCTTTCAAAGCTCGCTCAACTTTTACTCCTTCCACATTGTAGTCATGACAGTTTTGCAGTGTATAATAGATGACGCCGTCGACTTTGAATTGATTGGCAAGCTGGATTACGCTTTCTATTCTTCGGTCATTTGGAGTGAAGCACGCGCAGGGGATTTTTGCATATTTTTCGTCTATTGCCCAAAGCAAATCATGGATGCTGTTGCCTTTTGGCTCAACTGGGTCAGTGAAGTATCTTGTTCCAACACAGCTTTCTTCAACTACAACTGTTGCGCCAACTGACTCGGCGATAATGTGCACTTTCCAGTTAGGAACCGCCATCGGAGAGCCAGAAATCATAAGCCTCGGGGCATCTTTTGCTGCAACCCCTACACCCTGTTTCTTGCGTGTTTGAAGTTCGTCGCAGAGTTCGTTGACTTTGGCGGTAAACCGCTTTACGTCATCCATGAAGCTGATTTGGTTAATTAGTAAGCCGTCTAAGCCACTGATTGGTGAAGGCGACGCTGCACGTAGGTCGGAGAGGCGTTTGAGGGCTGCTCTTTTGGCGTTTATGAGTTCGATGGCTTCTGTGAGTTTCGGTGGGGTTATCTGGTTGCCCGTTACTTGCTCCATTTTTGCTTTGAAGGCTTCTAACTCTTTGTACCAGAATTCTTTCCCTTGTTGGGTGTCTGGTTTGTGGGGGACTTCAAGCACGTAGGTTGGGATAAGCTCACTGAGAAGTTCATAGACTTTCTTTTTGCCATCACATGTTGTTTCTCCAACTACGAGGTCGCTGGATTGAAAGTATGGGCAGGTTCGGTTTAGCTTGAACCCATAAAATGATTTGATTAATGGGCAAAGGTTTCGGGGTAAAACAGCTTCAGCATCAGGAACAGAGAAATCTGCGCCGCCGCATAAACCCACCATTGTAGCGTCTGCTGCATAGACGAGCTCTTCCGGGGCGTAAATGCAAAAAGCGCCGATTACTTTTTTGCCTTGTGCTCGTAGGTCGTTTAGTTCTTTGATTCTTAAGCCGTGAACTTCAGATACGACGAAGTCGAAGTAATCCATATTTTTGGGTCTGTTTTTCTGGGACATAACTGCGCTGCCGTAATATTGTCCTAAGCCGTTTAGAAGTTGACCGTGTTTTTCAAGGTCCATTCCTAAGCTTTTCCACATTGGTTCGTATTTTTCTGTCATTGATTAACACACCAATGTGGGAAGTTTTAGATAATCATGTTATTAAAATTTCTGATAATGAATATTAGAATAAATGATGAAGAATCAGTGTTTACGAATCAAAACCCTAAACTCAGCGCCATTCCTAGACGCCTTAACAACATCATGCCCATTACTCTTAACCCAACGCTGAACATTATCAAACTCCAAATCTCCCTCACCAAGAACTTCCAAAAGTTGCCCAGAAGCCATGCTTTCCAGCTTGCGCTTCGTAAACGCAACAGGCATAGGGCACATTTTACCCTTAATATCTAACTTTTCAAAGTCCAAAATATAGCCACTAGAATACAATCACTTTATCGCTATTAACTGTCCACTCAACAAGCTCATGAACGGTCGCAATTTTTACCCCATCAATCAAGTCAGCTTGGGTTAAACCACGAGCATCAGCGCAAACAACGCAGGCTTTTACTTCGGTGCCGCCTTTCATGAGGTCTTCTAACATTTGTCCGTAATTGGTTAATCCTTGAGCAGGTTTTTGACCTTTTTTGGCGAGGTAGACGCCGTTTTCAAATAGCCAAATTCTCACTTTGTGTCCTTCTACGTCACAGGTCCATGCAAATCTTAGTGCGGAGAGTGCGCGTTCTTTGGCGTAAGGCGCTTCGTAAATTATGATTGTGAAGGTTACCAAAATGTTCAGCCTCAAATTTATTTAATATTGCTTATTAAAAAAAATGATATAAGCTTTTCCCAATAGTGCATCACTAATCGTGCAGCCTATAACGTAAAGCACAGAAGAGTAGTTCCTCCGAGTTTCTTCTTCTTCTTCAAACGCAAAACTCAGAGTGCATTGCAACACGTTCCAGCTATAGAATGAATAACAAAATTCGCATCTGCTAAAAACACAAAACAAATAGCACACAACCTTCTAACAACTTTACCAGAGGCAAAGCGCATGGAAACTATACGGTTCGATTACCTCAAAACATTCCTAGCTGTAGCCAGAACTAGAAGCTTCTCTGTGGCCGCTAAGGAACTTCGAACAAGTCAAGGAACAGTAAGCCACCACGTATCAGCATTAGAAACATATTTCGACGCTGAACTATTCAAACGCACAGCCAACGGCGTTGACGTTACCGATGCAGGAGCAACGCTTAAAGAAACCGCAGAAAAAATATTGCAAGAAGCTCAAAACGCAAAAGCTCAAATTTCATCCGCCAAACAAAACATATCGGGAATCATAAAAATTGCTGCAAGTACCATACCTGAAGAACACATAATTCCCAGTTTAACCGCTGGATTTCAAAGTCAGTATCCGTATGTGAAATTCAAAATTAAAGCAGAAGACAGTCTCAACAGCCTAAACAGTTTACAAACTAATAATGTTGATTTTGCAGCTGTCGGTACTATACAAGGCTTCGAGGAAAAATTTGATTACATCCAAGTCGGACAAGAAGACTTAGTTCTCATTGTACCCTGCAATCATATGTTAGCTAAACAGGAATCAGTTACGTTAAATGAAATCATCAAGTATTCCTTCATTGACCGAGAAGAGACTTCGGGAACGAGAAAAGAAATCGAAAGATTACTCGAAAACAATAAACTCAATTTAGGAAAGTTGAGAGTTGCTTTGGAGCTTGGAAGCACCGAATCGATTGTGACCGCTGTTTCAGAAGGAAGAGGCGTAAGCATAATTTCTTCAATAGCAGCAAAAAAAGGCTCCGCAGCAGGCTTAATAAAAACTGTAAAAATTAAGGAAGCAAAAAACCCGCGAAAACTCTATATTGTGAGACCAAAAAGAACCCTCGCAAAAACGTCGGAGGCTTTCTGGGAATTTTGTAAAGTGTATAAATTCAAAGATGAAGCTATCGTTTGCTCTGAGGATTAAAAATAGTTTATTGCATAATCTATCTTATTCTTCTGCAATTTTTACCCAGATTTTTCCTGACTCAATTTTCCACTCATAACTGGTAATTTTTATCAAAGGTTCTTCCTCGTATTCCCTTGTTTTAAGGTTAAAGCGCCAATCATGGCAAGGACAAATAATTGTGGTCCCCTCGAGTGTACCTCCTGAAAATGCACATCCCATGTGGGGACAGCGGTCATCGATAACGTAAATTTGACCTTGTTGTTTAATTAGTAAAATCGGAAGGCCTTCAATTCTTACAAGTTTCATTTTGCCTTCTTGCAACTCTTTTTCTTCTAAAACAGGAACAAAATTGGCGGGTTCAACCATAAATCTGTCTCCAAAACTGTTACTCACAGTTATCAGATATGTCTTTCCGCCCTTGATTGATATAAAACGTCTGCGCCTTAATCTTCAACATTTAAATGCTTAATTCCTATTGGTTCTAGTGTATTTTTTATGTTCCAGGTTAAGCAAATGAGCCCTTCTGATTTTCAATTCGCAACTAAACTAGCCAACACTATGAACTGGAACATGGCACCTGAAGATTTCGAGTTTATGACGTCGCTTGAGCCAGAAGGCTGTTTTGTTGCTTTTCAGGGTGCAGAACGAGTGGGCATAGCTACAAGCATCAGTTTCAGGCGTATAGGGTGGTTTGGCAACTTAATTGTTAAAGAAAAATACCGGGGTAAAGGTGTAGGAAGTATCCTAGTAAAGCATGCTGTAAACTATTTGCAAAGTAAAGGTGTCAAAACTGTTGGGCTCTATGCTTATCCAAATCTAGTTAACTTTTATGGTAACTTGGGCTTCAAAAAAGATGTGGATTTTTCTCTGCTACATACAGAAAGGCTTGGTTCCGTCATTGCTGAAACTCTGCCCAGAGTGGAACAACCGCAAATTAATGAGATTGAGGATTTTGATTCTCGATTTTTTGGTGGCGAGAGAAAAAAACTGCTTGAATCAATAATTCTTGAAAAGGGCAACTTAAGCTATTACTGGTCAGAAAAAGATATGGTTGTTGGGTATGTGACTGCTACAGTTTACTGGTCGATGGCTTGGGTTGGACCCTTAATCTGTGAAGAAGACAATGTTGATGTTGCTATTCGACTGGTTAAAGCAGTTCTTTCAAAATTAACTGGAAAAAGCGTTTATTTGGTGTTACCAAAAACGGAGGTTGCTCTTTCAAACATGTTTTTGGATGTCGGATTTACGGAAGATTTTTCTGTAGCGAGGATGTTTTTAGGTGAATCTACAGCAAAAAATTGTATTTATTTGGCTGAATCTTTGGAACGAGGTTAAACATTATGAGTGAAGATTATTGTAAGTTTTTGCTTGAAGATTTTTTGAAGACTTCTTTTTTGACAGTGAAGGTTCTAGTTGAAGGTGCTAAGGCTTCTGGGGGTCAGAATAGCAATCGTAAAGTTACATTGTTTCGTTTTGTTAACGGCAAAAAAGTTTCTTTCCCCTTTTCTGATGAACGATTTTATCTGCGTGGCTCGGTTGAATATACGAATCCGCAGTTGACGGTTGAGGAAGTTCAAGGCATTATCGGCACAAAGCTGCTTGAAACCTGTTCAAACTACTTTTACGAACGTGGTTTACACCAGCCCGATTGTGGTGATGTTTCCTTGCTTGTAGAGTTGCTTCATAAACCCTCGCAAGGCCACATTGTGCCCTTTCTATTAAACACAGATGACGTGGAGGCAGACCGCTACTCAATAAATCCGTTAAAGCAATCAATAGTTGCCAGCGGTCAAAGCGCTTTTCCAGCTGCAAACGTTAAGACTGACCAACTTAAGGTTGATGAGGCTTACGTGAAAAAGTATGATGGCTCCTTAATCTCTAAGGTTGAAGCAGAAATTCTACGTGAAGGCTTAAGAAATTCTAATGGTTCGTATTTGGATTTTTCTGATTCTGTCAAGTATCAGCAGCTTGAGGATCTTTCCATTTTTTTTGGGATGGATTTGTCGTTGTATGCTTTGCGTATGCCGCTTTCAACTCTGCAAATGGAAAACAAAGATGGAGTAATTCATCACATCATTGCAGAGAGCCACCATGACTACCACGCTATTGAAGATGCCTACACTTGCATGGGTAGAAGTATGACCAAACGGACGACACTGCTTACTATCCCGCACTCCACTAAGGGCTTTGGGTCTAAACGTGCTGCCCGAGGCAAAGTTCACTTTGAAGGAAACAAGCTACTTGATGTAACAGTCAAGTATAAAACAACCAAACTTTACCCCAACGCTATGGACCCCGAAGATATAGCTGTGGCAGAATGTGACGATAGTTTCATTGTTACAGGCGGTAAACTTGTGGATTACAGTTTTGAAGAAACGCCTTCTTCCCCACAATTCTTTCTTTACTCTATGGCATCACCTGAGGACGCTGCGGTTTGGCATGCTGTCGGCTCTTTTGCTGCTCCACAGTTGCTCCAAAGTTGCTCGGCAGCTCGAAGAGCTTGCAAGGGGGGAAAGTTAATTAAAAATTTAAACGAGAAATACAAGATTAGATTAGATGTGCCTTTGCAGTTTAATCTTGCGCCTGAAGGCGAATGGAGTCACCCAATTCACCGCAACATCGACGCCAGTATAGGCAGCGTGGATGACCTTCCAGATTTGGCGCATCGAGGAATGAAAATGGAATACCTTTCCGCTTTCAAATAGGAGCCCCAGCAAACTTTGACATCAATAGAATATGTTGGCTTTAGGATATTGCGATTGCTAAGAAAACTCCCCATTAACATATTGGGCATTGGAAATCGGAAGGTAATTTTCGCGGATTTCTTCAAAGACTTCGACAAAGTGGAAGCAGTGAAAGGTATTTTTGGCGAAAAAACAAGTGAAGTGCTTCGTCACCTCACAGTGGAGTTAAGCTGGATTTTTGGGTACATGTACGTTGATGGCTCAGACGGGCATCTTGTGATAAGCAAAAACTACCTAAACAATGGCGATAAAACTGAAATTTACCTTGATTTAATTCATGAACTTTGTCATGTTAAACAGTTTATGGAAGGAAAAGAACTCTTTGACCCAAGATACGACTATGTAGATCGACCAACGGAAATTGAAGCTTACCGATACTGTGTTCAAGAAGCAAAACGTCTTGGACTTAGTGATGAAAGAATCAGATGTTACCTCTGGACGGAATGGATGAGCGAAAACGACTTCAAAAAATTAGCTAAATCAGTTGGTGTCTCAACTTCCTAAAGCTTCACAGTAAACGCTGAACATTTTTTGAGCACAAATATCCCACGTAAAGTTTTCTAAAACAAACCTCCGTCCTGCAGAACCCATTTTCTGCTGCAACGCGTTATCTGAGATAATTTTCAACAATGCATCAGCAAACTCGTCAACGCCGCCCAACTTAACAAGCAAACCCGTTTCACCATTTCGGACAGCTTCGTTAACTCCACCAATATCAAAAGCCACAACCGGCTTGAAACAAGCTTGCGCTTCAAGCAATACAATTCCTTGCCCCTCCTGGATTGAAGGCAATGCGAAAACATCAGCGCAATTGTACACAGCTGGGAGCTTGTCGTCTTTTAGGTTGCCTAAAAACTGGAAGTTGCCCCTAAGATTCGCGGTTTCGATAGAACTATCCAATTGTTTTCGTAATGGTCCTTCGCCAACAATTAGAAACTTAGTTTTAGGTTGTTCTTTGACGATTTTTTTGGCAGCTTCGACCAGAAAATGCAGCCCCTTGCGCGGAATTAAACTCCCTACAAAAAGAACACATGGTTCGCTGCCTAATCCAAACTGCCGCTTTGCTGTTTCTCTGTCTGAAAGAGGCTGAAATTTTTCGACGTCAACGCCATTTGGGACGATATGAATCTTAGATTCATCTACTTTGTAGAATTGCTTAATTTTATCGACTGAATAGTTGCTGATGGTCACAATTACAGTAGCATTTTGGGCTGTTTCTGATTCAAGTTTGGCAAGTCTTCCCATGAAGTAGTTAGCTATTGTGTTCCTGAAAGATTGGTGCCCATTTTTTTTTGCTTGTTCATATTCGTCTGCGAGGACGCCATGAATTGTATGTATAAATGGTTTTTTAATGCCCCGTTTGATAAGCGTTTTTTGGAATCCATAGCCGCTAACTGCGTGGGCTTCATAAACATCATTATCGAAAATGCCTTCTTTTTTGGATAGGCTGCGGTTGAAATACCAGTTGTCTAATGGAAAGATTCTGTCTGTTGAATGGCATGGAACAAAATTTACTCCGTTAATGGTGCTGGGTTCTTTGAAGCCTGCTTTGGTGCCGCTGTAAACTGTGAATTCACCTTGGTTTTGTAGGCGTTTGGTAGTTTCTATTATGCGGCGTTCTACCCCTCCAACGTATAGGTGGGGTGGCTGAGTGTTGAAGATGGCTAAACGAAACTTTCCCATGCAGTACACTTCGGTTACTGATTGCTTGGATGATATGCTAATGTTAACTTTGCATATAATTAAGATATTATTTTTACTTAAGCTAAATAGGAAAAGTAATAAAACCAGAATGGAAATAAGATGCTAAGGAAAGGGGCGAAAAGCTTGAGGAAAATATTTAAAATTATCCTGGCAGTTTTTTTAGCGTTTTTCATTTTTGCGGTAGTTGGGTTAAGCGTTGTATTTCTTGATGTAGCAGCATACACTGCCACAAGCACACAAAATCTAACGCCGACTGGTTACGCTACTGGGGTGCAGTCTGGCAAAGCATTAGTGGTTTATGACCCTGGGTTAACAGGAGCAGCCAGGACAATCGCATCTAAAATTACTATTGACTTGCAAGCGCAAGGATACTTCGTTGACTTAGCAGGTATTAAAAGTTCAACCGCCTCAACTAATGCCTCTCAATACCCAGTAATTGTGGTTGGCGGACCAATTTATGGTGGAACAGCAGCAAGCTCCGTTCAATTATTTCTAAGCCATTTAGAACCTGCACAGGGAGCAAAGATAGGCGTTTATGGGGTCGGCAGTTTTAATACTCAAAACGACAAAGTAGCGCCGTTGCCAAATAACAGCAGCTTCTCGATAAAGGAAACGCTTAAAATAAGTACAAGTCAAGATGCCACCGTAGAAAGCGCTCAATTCGTTACGGGACTGCTGAGCTAAGCATTAATCACTTTTCATATTTTTTTATCCTTATATAGTCTTTTAACTTATTTTGCGTTACGGGATGAACGCAGTGACTGAGTCCAAAGAAACTGATTCAACAGGTTTACCAACAAATTATGCGCCCCTTGCATTAGAGAAAGAGATGCGGGAATTCTGGGTTAAAAATCAGATTAGAGAGAAACTGGAGCTTTTAGAAAAAAACGCGAAAGGCTATTTAGGCTATGTGGAAGGTCCCCCTACGCTTAACGGCATACCTCACATTGGTCATGCCCGAGGACGCATAATGAAAGATATACGTTATCGATGGAAAACCATGGAAGGTTACTACATGCCGTTTTGGGCTGGATGGGACTGCCAAGGCTTACCCGTAGAATTAGAAGTTGAAAAGCTTCTGGGTGTGCGTAACAAACGGGAATCCATCGAGAAATATGGAATGGAACGTTTCATTGAAGAATGCAAGAAAGCAATCCTTCGCTACCACTCAATGTGGCTAGAAGCAGATGGTAATCTTGGCATTTTCATTAATCAAGAAAAAGCTTACTGGACTTACAAGGACAGCTATATTGAAAGGGAATGGCAAATCCTCAAACGGGCGTGGGAACAAAATCTCCTCGAAGAAGGTCATTATGTCGTAGCCTATTGCCCCGGATGCCAAACTTCATTAAGCAGCGCCGAAGTAGGCTATGAAGGCAGCTACAAACAGGTCGAAGATCCTTCATTTTACTTCAAGTTTAAAGTGTCAGGCAGCAAAAACGAGTTTTTCCTTGTCTGGACAACCATGCCGTTTACCATAATTACCGACACTATGCTCGCGGTTAAGCCAGACGAAGAATACGTGAAAGTGCAGGTTGGCGAAGAAATCTGGATAATGATGAAGCAACGCGTTGAACCAGTCATGCACGAACTGGAAATAATAAAGTATCAAGTTACAGATTCCATGTTGGGCAAGAGCTTGGAGGGAACAGGTTACGATTACCCATTAAAAGACATGATTCCAAAACAAGCAGAAAACGAAACCAAGCATCCCCTTGTTCACAAAGTTATAGGCGAAGACTTCGTTGACGTCAACACGGCAACGGGCGTTGTCCATCTTTCACCTGGAAACGGCGAAGATGATTTTTGGGCAGCCCAACGCAGAAGTGTCCCTATCTTTGCACCATTCGACGATGAAGTTAAATTCACTAAAGATGCTGGGCAATTTGTGGGCGTTTTTGCCAGAGACGCAGACATGCTTGTGGTTGAAGAACTACGCAACCGGAATGCTTTCGTCAAAGTCACGATGCAAAAACATGAATACCCAACCTGCTGGCGCTCACACCACAAACTCGTTTGGCTCGCAAGAAAAGAATACTTCTTGCGCACTGACAAGCTGAACAGCAAAGTGCTTGAGGCAGCCGAAAAAGTTGATTATTTCTTTGAAGAACCCAAAAACCGATTTCTTGGCTTCTTAAAAGAAGGTAAACCATGGTGTGTAAGTCGAGAACGCATCTGGGGTACACCGCTCCCGATTTGGGCATGCGAAAAATGCGGCAGCAAACGCATAGTTGGAAGCAAACAAGAACTTTTTGCAAACGCTCAGGAAGCGATTCCAGAAAACTTTGAATTGCACAAACCATGGGTTGACAGAATTACCTTCAAATGTGACAAATGCGGCGGCTCAATGAAACGAGAAGATTTCGTTTTGGATACTTGGCATAACAGCGGGGCCTCTCCTTACGCCCGCTTTACCGATGCGGAAATAGAAAAGTTTGTGCCAACCGACTTTTTAACCGAGGGCATCGATCAAACCCGAGGCTGGGCAAATTCGCTGCTTCTTGAGCATATAATTTTAACTGGAAAAGCCGAGGCACCTTACAAAACGTTTCTGTTTCAAGGTTTAACACAGGATTCAAAAGGCAGAAAAATGAGCAAAAGCCTCGGAAACGTAGTTGAAACCAACAAGCTGCTTGAGAAGAATTCCGCAGACCTCTGCCGCTTCTACATGATACGCAAGTGCTCCGCAATTGACTTTATGAATTTTGACATGCAAGAACTAAATCGGCGCCCCTATCAGGTCCTATCAACGCTTTATCATTTAAGTCGGTTTTTTATGCAAAACGCTTCTTTCGATGAGTTTGAAGCTAAAAAATACACGTTAGATTGGGCTCTAGGGGCAAATAAGCTTCAAGCCCCTGATTTATGGCTCCTTTCCAAATTGCAAGGAAAAATCGAGGAATACACGGGTAAACTGGACCTGTGCGAATTTAACGCCGCTGTGGCTGTTTTGGATGATTTTGTGATTGAAACCCTCAGCCGGCTTTACGTGCCTATGATACGCAAAGAGCTTTGGACTGATGAGCCTGAAACCTTTGAACGTCGCCAAACAATCTATGCTTTGCTGCATCATACTTTAGAGACAGTTACGTTGCTCTTCAACCCAGTTACGCCCTACCTTAGCGAGGCGCTATACCAGAAGATTTACAGACAACTAGAGCCTGAGCTTCCCGAATCAGTTAATCTTGTTTCCTGGCCAATAGCAAACGAGAAAATTCGCAACAAACAACTCGAAGAACAATTTGAAATTTTGCTAAAAATCGTCTCAATAGCATACGCGGCAAGACAACTGGGCAAGCTTAAGCGCCGATGGCCACTTAGCAAAGCAATAGTTATCGCCCCACAAAAAAAGTTAGATGCTTTGAAGTGTCTCGAAGCCTTGTTTTTGGAACAGATAAATGTGAAAGCTGCAGAGTACGCGGAGCAAGTTCCTGAGTATGTTGGTGGTGAAAACTGGGTTTCCAGTCAAGAAGACGACATAACCGTTTTCGTAAGCGGACAACGTGACGACAATTTACTGGGCGAAGGAATCATGAGGGATTTAGCACGGCGTGTTCAAGCACTTCGCAAAGAAATGGGTTTTACTCCAACGGATATTCTAGAATCTGTTCACATTGCTGAGTTAGATGCAGAAAGCATGACGCTCCTGGAGGTCTATTTAGACGAAATGGCTGGATTGGTAAGAACTAGAAAAGTGTATTTACACAACAACCGCAGCGAAGAACATGATGCACAATGGCACGAATCTGAATTAGATGGCAAGAAAATATTTCTAAATATACATTAAAATCTGAGAAATTACAAAATGGCGGAAGAAAAAAACAACAACAAATGCTACAAGTGCCCACACTGCGCCTGCATATTTTTGAATCAAGCAGACTTAGACAAGCACATGAAATGTTTCGGTAATTCAAAAGCAGAACATGCTTCTTTTTACCAAAAAACTCATGGCAGAATAGAACACGGTTATGGAGAAGAATAAATCCTAAAATTTTCTTGAGCTAATGCTTTTTTCCATTTTTGAAAGATTCCTGAATTCAGCAAGAAAAAAGAATAAAATAGGTCGAAGGATACCCTTCTGGATTGTTTTTTCCGATGATTTTTCCTAATCTATCTTTATATTGTATTTCTTGGCTATCGCGTTGAGTATATTTGTTCGTGACTGAATGTTTTTCTTTATTTGTTCATTTGTTTTTTCTGCGGCTTCAACTACAGCAAGTGCATTTACACTTACCGTTCGAGTTGTAGTCGCCACATTTTCTGCATGAGACTCTATTTCTTTAGCTGATTTTTCCACAATTGCTGCATCTTTACTTACGTTGTCGGCGAGGTTTGCAACTTCTTGCACTGATTTTTCTACAGTGCTGCTTAGCTCTGCCATTTTTTTGCCGTTATTAATAGTTTCTTCATTGCTTACAATCGCTTCATTGTCTGCGCGAATTGCATTCTGCAAAATCTTAACCTGAGTTTTTGCAAGGCCATCCAACATTTCACGAAGTCTTTTTACTTCTTTTTGTAATTCGATATTTTCGTTAATAATCTCTTTTTCTCTATTATCGCCAACAGACATGCAATCAACTTCCATGATCTTTGGACATAGTTTCCATTTTTCTATTAATTAGTTATGAAGGAAAAATTAATGCTTAAAATCTGGATAATAAAACACCATAAACTATATTTTTTTTTAAAAACGGTTTATGAGTTTAACCGAAACGTCTAAATGTGCTCCTTTGGGTATTTTTTCACTGTATTGTCTAGGTGGGCCGGTAGATCAGCTCGGTATGATCGCCGCGTTCGCAACGCGGAAGCCGCGGGTTCAAATCCCGCCCGGTCCATAATGTGGTCTGAACCCAGCACGGTTCAAATCCCAGCGGCCCTACCACCTTTTGGTTTCGGAAAATATTACTTCTTAGGATGCTCGCGTTTGGCGTTGCGATTTAATGTTTTAATCGGCTCTAAGATACAGGCTGAGTAGGACTCTGGCACAATCAGTTCCATGAACTCGGCGCGCAAAGCCTTTTCTTCAGGTATCTCGCTAAACCCGCTCTCCCAACCTTCAATTAGCTAAACTTTCAAAGCCCCACACGGCAGTGAATCCGCCAACTGACCCACCGCATTTGTGTTTGAGAACCCGCAGAGACTTTACATAAGAGGACTATAAACTGCTTATTTTAGCAGGCGCTTGTTTTCCAAAAATTCCTTCACACTTTTGAACAAGCCTTATTAATTGGTTGACTAATTCATTCAACCAATAATGGCGAGGAAATATGCCGAGAAATAAAGAAGCAAACGAGAAGTTAAGAAAGAAGACGACTCAAAAAATCTTGGAAGGTGCTGTAGCTGTCTTTGCAGCTAAGGGTAGCTCTGCAACTATGGCTGACATTGCTGCTAAGGCAGGAGTCAGCCAAGGATTAGCCTACCATTACTTTAAGAGTAAAGACCAAATCTTCGCAACCCTGATAAAGCAAACTGCGGAAGCAGGAGGCGGACCAGCCGAACGTATCAGCCAAGTTCAAGGCACTCCAGGCACGCGACTTTCACTTTTAATCACGTACATCTTGGAAGGCATTCGTCAAACCCCCGGCATGTCTCAAATCATGCATAATGTCTTGGAAGATGAAACTGCACCCAGCGACCTTAAAGATCTAGTTCTAAAGAACGGCAAAGCCATACAAGATGGTATGCGTCAACTAATCGTCGAGGGGCAGGCAACAGGCGAAATCGTCAAAGACGATCCAGACGAGCTTATGGTTGCATTGCTAGCTTGTTTTAATGGTTTAATGAAAAGAGCCACCATGCTTGACCCGAATGACGCCAGAAACCACTTCCCAGACGCCGAAATAATCCTGCGAATGCTTAAACCTGAAAATCAAGGAGAGTACAAAAAAATGAATCGAAAAGGAGTTAGTTATGATGTTGGACGGGTGATGATGGGAAGCCAATGGCGCCCCAAATTTGACCCCAAACAAGTACACCGTGAACTTGAAATAATTAAGAACGACCTGCACTGTAACACAGTCAGAATCTGTGGCTTAGACTTAAAGCGCCTTGAAACTGCAGCGGAGGACGCGCTGACTCAGGGCCTAGAGGTTTGGCTGTCGCCTGAGATGTGGGACAGAAACCAAGAAGAAACCCTCACGTACCTCAAGAATGCAGCGGAAGTTGCGGAAGCCCTGAGGCAGCGATTCCCAGGCAGAGTAGTTTTGAGCGTTGGCTCGGAGGCGACGCTTTTCATGCAGGGCATCGTTGAAGGCGAGAATTTCATGCAGAGAATGAGCAATCCTTCGTTTTGGACGAACATCCAAGCGGGGAAACACAATGAATCGCTCAACGCATTTCTGTCTAAAGCATGCCGTGCTGTCAGGCAAAACTTCAAGGGTGAAGTAACGTATTTTTCAGTTCCGTTTGAAAAGGTTGATTGGGGTCTCTTCGATTTTGTCGGCGTTGACCTATACCGAGACGTCAGGATAAAGAGTATTTTTGATAAAATGGTCAAGGCTTACCTTGTTTACAAAAAACCTGTTATAATTGGCGAGTTCGGTTGCTGCAATTACAGGGGAGCGGATTTGCTGGGAGGAAGCGGCTTCATCGTGGTATTTGGCATGATGAATGATTATCTTGGGGGAAAAATAGCGGTTCCCTCGCCGTTTGCACAAATGCTCAAGGTCATCCCGAAGGTAGACGGGCACTATGTCCGAGACGAAAGTTTGCAAGCGAAAGAAATCATTGAGCAACTCACTGTATTCGACGTAGCGGGCATGGAGGGCGCGTTCGTCTTCACGTTTATTTCGCCAACATCCGCCTACAACGATGACCCAAGGTTCGATTTGGATTTAGGCAGCTTCAGCCTCGTGAAAAGCTACCCTGAGAGAGACACATTCAGGCAGATTGTTGCAGAGAGTGCGAAACAGGCGAAGGAACTCGGCATAGATGCAGCGCCTGACCTGTCAGACAAATTCGCCAGCGTCATCGGCAAGCACGGAAGCACCTACCCAGACATGCCCTGGGAACCCAAAGAATCCTTCAGAGCAGTCGCAGACTACTACGCCAAGCAGTAAGCGAGGTCGTCAACAATTATTTATTCTGAAGCTTGCAAATGAATTTGATGCCTTCCAAGAGCACTTGAATTTGAAGACGGCTCAGATTTCAAGCTTTTTCTAAATCATAGGCGCGGATTCTGTCCGTAATTGATTTGTTCTGGTGAAATGGAGCTGGGATCCCCCGACATGCTCAAGTCGCTCGGTCCCGAACCGTTTAGGTCTAGAACCCAGCGGCCCACCACCCTAACAAACAATTTTTTGTCGGCTGTCAGTCAGCAATCGAATAAGAACCAGCACTCCTCATTGCGCAATCTCTCGTCGTCGAGCACAAGTTCACGGATCTTTTCTGGAAGCTGTGCACGTTGCCATTGGCACTCCACGCGACCAGCCTTGTCACGCTCGTCTTTAGGAGCAGCCGCGCGAACGGATCTGATAGCGTAGGCTGCCGCTCCAAGCTCGTGAGCTGCTACATGAGCTACCGCGGCCGCTTGTGCTGCGGCACGTGCCGCCTCCCTTGCTGCACCGGATACCTCTCTGGCTGCTGCGTTGGCGTCTGAGCGGGCTTGAGTCATCGTAATCTCGCCCCGTGCCCAAGCACGTGCCAGCTCTATCGCTTGGCGTGGACGATTATCCACGGGTTGCGTTTCCTCGAAGAAGTGCAGCACGTGATCTGCGCAATCAGCCGCCCACACTGCAAGAAGGTGATGATCGCCGTCCAATAGGGTGCCACCGCGACGTATTGTGATAAGTCGGGGGTCTCGTTTCTTGGGTAAGATCATTTGTCTGTCCATATTCTCCTTTAGTTCTTTGATTAATTACCGCACTCTGTTTGACAACACATACCTCGAGTATCTACTCCTCAATTAGGCTGACGGAACTCTGGAAAAGATCATTCAGAGTGCGCGCGGTGAACCGCAAGCTTTCT
>PLTA01000057.1 GCA_003164295.1 Candidatus Bathyarchaeota archaeon | reverse complement strand
GATTCAAAGAGAAGCAAAGAAACTTAAAGAAGTAACAAGCGACTAAGATTACCTTTGCTTCTTCATTTTTCGGGTACGTTATTGCTTGCCTATTTACATTGGTAGTCCACAATGCAGATAACAGCATTTTGTTTTGTCAGGTTTTGCTTTAATTTTTCTTATTTTTTGTAGTTTAATGTGTTTACTCGATTCCGATTATATTTTTATTAAGGGTAACTTTTCTTTACCTCTGACAATATTATTTTATTTAATTTACAGGGGTATTTTTTTATGCTTTTTACACCCTATACCTTGTTTAACTATTATTATTTTTATCAGTGACCAACCGCTATTTTTCCACACGCAAATGGTGTAAGGTCGTCGTAGTTGTAGTGGTTGGTTGAATTAAATTTTAATCCAAAAAACTAATAACAAAGATGAACTCGAACAACA
The DNA here is from genome assembly GCA_003164295.1 of Candidatus Bathyarchaeota archaeon. Classification (GTDB taxonomy): domain Archaea; phylum Thermoproteota; class Bathyarchaeia; order Bathyarchaeales; family Bathycorpusculaceae; genus Bathycorpusculum. The sequence goes on along the minus strand of PLTA01000057.1, from coordinate 19,089 downwards.
ATACATCATAATCAAAAGCGTAATAATAGTTTCCTTGTTAATGAAGAAACTTTCTTATCTGTAACCGGAAGTCCTGTTTTCTTCGCGACTATTTCTAAAAATTCTTTTACGATGGTTTGGGCAGCTTTTCCTATTACTTCTGGAACAATCAGTTCTCCGGTGCAAATACCTTTGCAGTTTATGACTGCAAGCGGGTTTAAGTCGACAAAAATCCTATTTGTTTTATTATCGTAATCTGTAATAATAAATGGCTCCAAAATGCATATTGACGGTTTGACATCGTGAATCTTACAAGTGTTCTCTTCGGTTAAGAAGAAACAGCTTCCGTCTTTCTTTCTGCGAATGTTTCTGTTAGAAGGATCCTTAGGGTCTTCCAAGAAATTCACGAATCCTTTGGCTTCAATCCGCTGTTGTTCTTTCAAATTGATATCTGGTGGCTCGTCTCTGCAACAAACTCCACAATTCGTACATTGAAAGCCTACTGAATCCGGAAATATGACATTTTCATATTGCATGGTAACCCATACCTATTAAAAGCTAAATGGGCAAAAACGCAGTTAAGCTTTTCAATTCGTCTTCTGAAATGTACGTCTTAATTAAATTAATACATACATTATCTTACCTACCTACCAATATTATAGAAAGAATTGAATATTATTTTTTAGCCTACACGGGTAGCCTCTACTTAACACCCTGAACTTCAGTAGTCAGTGTGTGTGGGATTAAATTCTAATCCATCCAACCAACGCAATCAGATCTTTTTATTTCGGTTTCTTGAAGCTCAACTTTTCCATCTTTAAAAACTATGGCATCAACTTTGCCAAAAAAACTCTGTAAAGCCAATCACTTCATTTTTTTCGATCACAATTATCCTCTATCACTTTTAGCTTTTGCGCCTCTTAGCTTTTGCCATAACGATACTCCATGCTCCCCACTTTAACTAATTGCGTCTTTGTCTTCGTTCGTTACTTGTTTTCACCAAACCATTTAATAAACCAGTTTTCCCTTGCTAATGTTCTTTCGTCCATAGCGTCACAAGTTGCTTTCCAATCAGGTTTTCCGTCTTTTGTTTTATTATATTCTTGGGTGAAAGGCGGCATTTCTTTTTTAACTTCATCTAAAATTTGTTTTATTTTAGCATTTACAAGTTCATTAGTATTATAACCTTTATAAGATAATTGTTCAATTGGAATTAATTCTTCATAAAGTCTGCCTTTAATCATGTTTTTGCGCCTCTTTTTCAAATTCTCCATTTTCTTCGTCATTTATGTTTTATGTTTGTAAGTTTACTTTTTTTCTGACATGTTTAGTCTATTTCTCTACTATGCAGATTTAAGACTTATTGCCACCAATGCTTTTTCGGCTCAATAATGAGAACACTGCCATTTTACATTAATTCGCAAACCTTATTTAAACCATATTTTTCAACTTTCACTTCATAAGAGCCCATTGCAAGTTCAGCAGTTATGTTACCATTATTATCGTTATTCATCCAGAGAACCAACCTTTTTGATGGAGCTCCATTTTTGAGATTTTCAGCCCATTGTTGGAGCGTTATTGGTGACTTTTCTAACCTGAAAACTTTAACGTTAACATCCTTGATCGGTTTATTTTGAAAATTAACTACTCTGACAACAAGCACGTAAGTCTTTTCTAAAACGGGATCAACTTTTTGCATGTTAAACACGTTATGGGATATACTCTTCAACAAGCTTCTCTGCTCGTTCTTTAGACAGATAGTCCGATAGAAATAACTGAAGGAGTTCTCTCAAAGCATTCCTTCGCAGTTCCTTGTTGTATTGATTATTTGATGCATTGTTTATTCCGCTATTTTGATTGTTGATGTCATAATTTGGATTGTAGAAGTCGCTATTTGGATTATTTAGGTAACTATTTGGATTGTCGTCTTGAGTCTTCAATTCCTTGACAATTCGCCTAAATAAGCAACCAATGGTTATAGGCATACAATTACTTCATTGCGGCTGGGCTATTTTTAAGGCAAAGCATTCTTATTAGTCTATCATGTTAATGTCCGAGTTTTATCTCTATTGAGCAAGACTCTCAAGTTTGCGGTTAAAAATATTGTCTCAATGTTCAAGTCCAATTTTCGTACACATTCCTCGTTGAATTAATGTCCAGTGGTTCTCATCTATAAAAGTGGCATGGTACCTTTGTTAAAGAGATTAAATGCTAGTAGGAAAGGGGTGATGTTAAGATAAAAGTTGGTATATTGAGCGGTGGGGGAGATGCACCTGGAATTAACGCCGTCTTGAGAGCTATTGTTAGAAAGGCAATTCAAGATTATGGATATGAAACTGTCGGCATTAAGGACGGTTGGAAAGGATTAGTTGATGGTGAATTTATCCCGTTAGACTTGAAGTCTCTTGTAGGTTTGCTTCCTAAGGGAGGATCCATAATGGGCACTTCGAGGACTAATCCGTTCAAGAGTAAAGATGGAGCAGAGCGTATTCTGAGAAACGTTTCGGAAAATGGCATTGAGGCGGTCATCGCGATAGGCGGAGAGGATACGCTTGGCGTAGCCTGCAAATTATGTGAAATGGGGCTTCCTGTGGTCGGAGTTCCTAAAACGATTGACAATGATTTGGTTGGCACTGATTATACCTTTGGTTTTCAAACGGCAGTTGCAATTGCTTGTGAAGCACTTGACAGGCTTCATACAACGGCAGAATCACATCATAGGGTATTAATCCTTGAAGTTATGGGCAGATACACTGGTTGGATTGCCTTGGAGGCAGGGATTGCCGGAGGGGCAGACGTTATCCTGATTCCTGAGAAGCCCTTCGATGTCGAAGAAGTCTGTGAATGCATCAGCAAGAGGCAAAAACGAGGTCGAAACTTCAGCATAATAGTAGCCGCTGAAGGTGCCAAACCAAAAGGGAGCGAAGAGATCGTTTATAGCAGCGGTGTTGACGAGTTTGGACACGCAAGATTTGGAGGCGTTGGTTACTACATAGGAAAGGAAATAGAGAAGAGATTTGAAAACATTGAAACCAGGGCAGTGGTTCTGGGGCATCTTCAACGTGGGGGGTCTCCGAACGCATTTGATAGAGTTTTAGCTACCCGATTTGGAATCGCTGCGATTGACCTAGTACACGAAGGCAGTTTCGGCCAGATGGTTGGTATTCAAGGAAACGCCATGGTCTGCGTACCTTTGAAGGACGTCATTGGCAAGCGTAAAACGGTTGATTCAAAACTCTACGAAATAGCAGCAACATTTTTCGGCTAAAATAGAAAAGAAGCAATAGCCACTCTATTTCGAGAGATGTGAGGTATGCTTAAGAGTTCCCAAGTCCTTCCATGACGGACTAATAGGAGACAAAGGAATGTTATCAAGAGATTGTGATGGTTGCACTCAGTTGCACGTTTGCAGTGGGCGCTATCAACTAGTTAAGAAAGACGGAAAAGTCTACTGTCCTGACGGAACAGCACATCTGGTAGATGTGTCTAGTATGCCTAAAGATGCTGATATGCGTGATAAGCATTAGTAGTGTTCAATTAAATCCCATAATACTCAGAAAAAAAGAAATAGAGAAAACCACTTTTGAAAATTCAATATAGTAATTATTACCTTCAAATCCTTCGGATAATGTTGAAATGCCCGAGTTAGCTATCGCAGCCCCAGAATTTTTCATTGATTATTTCACGAACAAAGAGAAGACCTTGGAGACCCTAACCAAATGAAGTGCGCGTGTGGCGAGTTTGTGAATGTCTGGGAAGGCAACAAGAAAGAGTGTACTGGATGTTATCTTAAGCGGATGCGAGGAAACAACAAATGAACCTGGAAGGCAAACACGCGTCTATGGACAATGATGCGCTCAGGGATAAGGAAGCGAATTCTCAGCGTGGAAGAGCAACAACAGAAACGGAAAGATCAAAAGACCTGAACACCATGGGAAACGTGAAGTTTGTCTTTGATTTTGAAGAGGGAGATGGCAAGAATAAGCAACTTTTAGGAGGAAAAGGATCCGGTTTAGTTGAGATGACCCAGATTGGGCTTCCCATACCCTTCGGCTGTGTTATCACCACTGAAGCCTGTCGCCAGTACTATGCTAAGAGCAAGAAGTTTCCAGATGGTCTCATAGCTGAAGTAACAAAACACATGAAACGTCTCGAGAACAAGACAAAAAAAGGCTTTGGCAATGCTGAGAATCCACTCCTTGTATCTGTTAGATCTGGCGCAGCCTTATCCATGCCTGGCATGATGGATACCGTACTCAATCTTGGACTCAATGACCCAGTTGTAGAGGGACTTGGAAAGGCTACAAAGAACCGTCGGTTTGCCTATGACGCATACCGCAGGTTCCTGCAACTCTTCGGAAAAATTGCAATGGGCGTGGATGAGAGCCATTTTGATAATATCCTTGAAACTACCAAGAAACATTACCTGACATTGTTTGTCTTTTGAAGTGCAATTCGGCGAAAGNNAGATTGAGGAATACATCAACAGGTCGTAAATTTGGATGCTCGCCCCGGAAGGGGCGAGTAGTTCACTTCTAATAAACAAAGTTTCTTTTACGTAGAATGCTAAGTTTGCTTATGGTTTATATCTTAGTTTTGAGTATTCTCCCCTTTGAGAGCGTTGTTTTATGGCTATATTTTTGATAGTTTCTAGGCATTCTCCTGAGAACTGCCCGATAAATAATGAGAAAATGAAAAGAATAACACTGGAGTTACCTGAAAAATTGGGAGCCTTGGAGAAGAAGCATGGGATCAAAAGGGTTGGGGCGTGGACTGTTATTCCCGAGCATCTGACTGTTTGGGTGTATGAAGCCCCAAGTTCAGAGAGCCTTCAGAAATTCTCCATGGAACCCGACATGATAAAATGGATGGCTTGGAACACCAGCGAAATCAAGCTAGCTATGAGTCTAGAAGAAAGCATAAAATTGCTAAAATAAGCCAAACCTGCACTCTTTCCAGGTTGGGGCGTAGGGCCATCATAAACTCATCTTCAAAGTAATAATTCAATAAATTCTAACATTCAATCTGTTGACAAAAAGGAAAAAAAGATTTGTTTACTCTGGTTGTTCAGATTGTTGTGGTAGTTCTTGTTTTGGTATTGGTTTCTTTTTCGCCGCTTGAGCTTGTTGTGCCGTGGTTAGGTCTTTGAAGCCGTAGGTTCCAACTGGAGGCCAGCCTGCTTCCGGCATAACCGCTGGTACCAACATGATTGTGTTTGTTTGTGACTGCTGACCTAACTCATAGAGTATGTTCATCCACCTAAGCCTTAGGCCTTCTGGACTCGCCTCGTACATTTTTGCTGACGCTTCAAACTCCGCAGTCGCTAAGGTTACTCTTGCCATGCGTTCTCGTTCAGCTTGAGCTTGGCGGCTCATGGCATCTTGCAGGTTACCAGGTATTATGACATCTCTGACTTCAACACCTGTGGCTTTTATTCCCCAGGCCTGTTTTTTCGTCAATGATCTCGCGCAGGCGAGCTCCAACCTTTTCACGTTCAGCCAGCAACTCGTTAAGAGTAACCTTACCTATAACTTCCCTGAGAGTAGTTTGTGAAGCTAGCTGTGTGGCTTGAACATAGTTCTCAACTTGCAACACCGCCTTCTCCAAATCCACAGGTTTCATGTACAGCACTGAATCAACGTTTACGGGAACATTGTCTTAGGTTAAAGTAGATTCCGTGCGGAATTGAACGGTGTCTAATCTTGTCGAGATTTTTAGGGGTGCTCTGTCAATTAATGGAATAAGATAGATGATTCTAGGACCCTTCAAGCCTAAGTAGCGTCCTAGCCTCAAAACTGGCATTCGCTCCCACTCTCTTAGAACTCGAATACCGCTTAACAGGAAAAGTGCAACTACAATGGCTATAAAACCAATGATTGGAGCTAAAACTTCAGACAATTTTTACACCCTCAACTAGTGGTATGCTGCACTTTGGAGAGTTAAGCTTTTGCCTAGGCTGTTTTTACTACAAGGAACATGTCATCCATGCCAACAACTTCCACCGCTTGACCAGCAGCTATTGAGGTATATTTGGCGGTGGCTTCCCAGAACTCGCCCATAACGTGTACTTCACCTTTAGGTTTAAGGTCAATTGTTGCTACGCCCCTGGTGCCTATTAGGGCATCTTTGCCTGTTTTTATCGGCCTAAATTGCGCCTTGACTCTTGCATAGAATAGCCATTTTACTGTTCTATAGAAAATATCAGCTAGAGCAACTACTTCAACCACACAGGTCAGTAGCCTTGGCTCCGCATCTATTCTTTTTTTCCGAAAACATTCCATGCAGAGGGCCACTATTTTGACGTTTGGTACGGGTTGCTGAAAAGGCGATATGCCTCTTGCCACCGCAGTCATGTAGCCGATGGGGTTTCCACATTTTTGACATTTGACTGGTTTTGCATCACTCATCTTCTCACCATAGCACAGAATTCGACTATTCTTGACAATTCCTCAAAAGGTCTTTCCACGAATCCAGCAAACTTTTGCAATCTTCCAGTTCAGACGGCTCTTGAGGTGTCATTGAACACTAATAACTTTAACAAATAAGTATTTTTAGTCAAGTCAAGTTAATTGTGGAAGGCGCCTCAGATTCCATTTTGCAGCAATTCATCTCGGGGAAAACAGAAGTAAACTGAAATCCCCGCTCATACTGACGTGTTTATCATCATAGGCGCCATGTGTACCTTACAGCTTTAGCAAGGCTTTGACGCTGAAGATAAAATACTGAAAATAGTTCTTGCATACGGGATTTTCGCCTTAAATCAGGCTAGTTGCCTCTATTTCTCCTTCCTATTTTTTGGCAGGTGCTATGTGATAGTTTGCGTATATTTCTGCTTGGGTAAGCCCGTAAAACTCTGCGTATCCCTGCATGGGTGCTTTCTTGTTTTCAAGGCATTTGAGGATTTATACAGATGTACTCGCCGCATACACCCTCTATTTGCTTAAGCATTTTATCGCAAGCAGGACAGTACATAATCACTAGTTTACTTTCTATGCTTTGTAGATTTAAGACTTTTGAACATAAACTTCATGATACTGTACTGTACATTCTAAAACTATGATGCATGTAGTAACAGAAATTTTATTTTTCCCGATTTCAAATCCTTGTGGGGTGAAGGCGTGAAGGCTGATCGAAAATATGAAGTGTTGGCTAGGCTTGTTTATGGGATTCTTGATGGTAAGGCCTCAGCTGCAGAGTACGCAACGCATAAGAAGTTGTTGGAGGCTAGATGTCCAGGGCAAGATAAGAGTATGATCGTGGTTGTGGCTTAACGGATGCTGAAAGATGGGAAGGCATTTGGAAATGAGTAGCTCCAAAAAATCTGTGACGTGTCCTGCTTGCCGCAAGGTTTTCGGTTCATCGATTGAGTATCATCTTCACTGGTCACATAGTCACCCTGGGAGGGTTCTTGCTCCATTGATCGAGTTTGAGCCTTCGGGCGTTGCGGAGCCTGAGGTATCTAAAGTGGTTGTGTCTGGTTCAAAGGGTACCGCTCAAGGATGCAGTTGTCCAGTTTGTGGGCACATAATCAGCGCTGACGTTTACGGCAAGTTACAGCTTAAGTTCTCGAAGTATCCTGGTCTGTTTCCAGCGGTGGAGGAGGCTTGAGTGTTATGTTAAGGATTACCCGAAGTTACCGAGTTCATCTTAGGGCTTATTTTTTAATAATTCGGGGTATTTGGCTTCAAGGTAGTGGGTTAATCGTTCCCAATGTTTATCTGTAATAGGGGCTTGTCTGTATTTTTGTCAAAGGTAGTCAAATATTGAAGCTTTATATTTTACAATAAGGTACATTTAGTTGGTTGTGTTTTTATGCCTACTTTTTTGCTAGTTTCCAGACATTCACCTGAGAACTGCCAGATGAATAATGAGAAGATGAAGCAAATTACGCTGGAGTTGCCTGAAAAATTGTTTGGATTGGAGAAAAAGCATGGAATCAAGAGGACTGGCGTATGGACTGTAATTCCAGAGCATCTAGTTATTTAGGTTTACGAAGCCCCAAGTACGGAAGTACTTCAAAAATTCTCAATGGAACCCGCCATAGCTAAATGGAAGGCTTGGAACACGAGCGAAATCAAATTAGCGATAAGCCTTGAAGAAAGCATGAAACTATTGAAATAATCATTAATCAGTTCAGGATTGATTGTTGAACATGGGACTGGAAATAATCAAGTCTGCTGTTGCTCTGTTGCAAGCAGTTGGCATATTGTAAAGAACAGCCATTCTGAGGAGAGCTTTAACATCAAATCATGAGGCAGAGATTCTAATGGATCACAGAAAATATCAAATAGCCTAATTTTTTGTTTAGCAATCATGGCTCCAATTCCATGTCTCCACCATGTCCACCATCCTTAAGCAACTTAATTTCCAAAGATGTTTTTTCAATAATCTTCTTTCCTGAGTCGCCAGTTGCAAATAAGGTATAACGAGTAATATTCCTTTGTTGAAATCGCACCATTCAATCAAATCTTTTTTCTTGTTGTCATGTGCTACAAGCGCAATATTTTCCTACATTCACCACCTGTTCACTGATTAGCATAACGAGTTTTCTAGGTAACTTGCCTTTTCAGAAAAAACCAATTGGATTACTTAGAATGTTTGTGATTATTCTTTGTTGCTTAGGAAAAACTGAAATGTTGATTGCGTATATTAGATAATTGGCGAGTTCTTTGTGAGTAAACGTAGACTTTTCAGCTTAGCACATGTGCACCCTGAAAGTTTAGGGTCGAAAGGAAAAATAAAAGTTGAATTGCTGACGGGAGAATAGAGGTTATGAGTGCTTCCCAAGAACTTGAGAAGAATGCAACCAACTACGCGTTGGAAGCAGTGCGCTTGGACAAGCAAGGCTCAAGGGGCATGGCAATAACCATGTACCAGAAATCCATAGAAAGCCTACTTCACCTTGTTCAACTGTATCCTGAATACGACTTGAACAAAGTCTACGTTCAAAAAGCGATCGCCTACCAAGAACGCATAAAGGCGATACAAGGCGTCGTAGGTGTGTCGCGCGAACAACCTCACGCAGAAGTTAGAAAAGGCGTGCGCGAGGGTGAAACCAAAAAGAGTGAAGACGGCAAATCTAGTTATGAAGAACTGATAGGTACAGAGAAGCTCAACGTGAAATGGGCGGAAGTCGTTGGACTGGACCCAGCAAAGAAGGCGGTGAAGGAGGCAATAATCTATCCTTTTCAGAGACCCGACCTGTTTCCATTAGGATGGCCACGGGGAATATTGCTCTTCGGGCCGCCAGGTTGCGGGAAAACATTGCTGGCAGCAGCCATCGCTACGGAAATAGACGCTACTTTCATCTCAATTGACGCAGCTTCGATAATGTCAAAATGGCTGGGTGAAGCTGAACAGAATGTCGCACGCCTGTTTGGTCAAGTAAGAAAATCATCGTTGAAAGGAAAGCCTGCAATAATCTTCGTCGATGAGCTTGACTCTTTGATGGGAAAACACGCAAATGAAGTAGGCGGCGAAATCCGTGTTCGCAACCAGTTCTTGAAAGAGATGGACGGTATCGTAGATAAGGGCAAGAACCTTCACGTGTACGTGATTGGAGCGACCAACAAGCCTTGGGATTTGGACTGGGCTTTCATAAGAAGATTTCAGAAAAGAATACTGGTCCCATTGCCTGACCGCCATACACGATTGATTATGTTCAAGCTCTACACTGCCAGTCTTCAACTTGCTCCAGATGTCGAGCTGTGGGAGCTCGCGAGACTCTCAGAGGGATTCTCGGGAAGCGACATAAGAGATTTCAACCAGTCGGCACAGCTGAAACTCATCGGCGAATTCTTTGAGTCAGGTAAGGCAAGCGACAGAAGGGTCAAGCCACGGCCGTTGACGATGGAGGATTTCAGGCAGATACTCGAAGAAAGAAAGCCCAGTGTATCCCCTGACATGCTGGCGCTTTACGACAGATGGTTTGAAGCATTTAAGGCTCTCTAGAAGGAGGATGATGCATCAAGAGTGTGTTGAAGCGTGGGGGGGATAGGTTTAGCTCGCTTCTGCCAAAGGGTTGATGCAACCTATTTTCATGAACGGAACAAATCCCACATGAACACCCAAAACAACATCTAACATAGGTAGATGCTGTTTTCCGCTATCTTGAAGAGCTGTTTGCGGAACTGGAAAAAAGTTGAGCGAGAAAGACATCGCGTACTTCAAGAGCTTGAAAGAAAATGAATTAGTCAGATGCCATCATACTATGGGAAGGTAGATTCGCAATAATTGGGGATTAGAGTTAGAATCTCCTTAATTTTTTTCAATTAAACTTTATAAGTGTAGTAACTATTTTTTTTCAAAAGTGAGTTGAAAAAGGCATGTTTGAGGAAGAGGAAGAAGGGGAAGAAGAGTCAAACGAAGAAGATTGGGAAGAAGAGGACTGGTAAATATATGGAAACTATGATTGTTTGCATTTCCATACTTTATTTGTTCATGCTAAAATAGTTAAAAAGGAGTAGGCAAAAAATATATTATAAAAAGCTAATGATGCTATAGCGGTGAATGATGGATACGAAATATTCTTTGACGCGCCCGTCTCGTCGCTTGACGTCTTCGCTCCAGCCATTATAGACTGGAAATTGCTGTAAAGTTTGCTTATCCCCCTAAGACGTCTCCTTCAAGCCAATTTTATGCATCAGAGAAAAATAGGGAAAGTACAGGAAGCATCCCTACACTGGCAACGTAAGGCTTTTGTGAAGAGTATTTAGGCATCCACTACACTATAGGAAGAGATGTTTAATGCCGAAGACTAAAGCCATAATTAAGATTCAGAACATTGTTACTTCGGCCACTTTAAATCAGAAAGTTGACTTAAACGCCATTGTGAATAGTTATCCAACCGCAGAATATCGTCCAGACCGTTTTCCAGGATTAGTGTTTAGAATTAAGAGACCAAAGACAGCCACACTGATTTTTAGCTCTGGTAAAATGATTTGTACAGGCGCAAAATCGGAACAGGAATCCCGCATAGCAATCATGAAAGTTGTCAAAGAACTAAAAATGGGCGGAATAATCATTGTTAACAAGCCAGATTTGAAGGTTGTGAACATCGTTGCTTCTGCAAGTCTAGGCGGACAGATAGATTTGGATAAGACAGTTTCCTCACTTACAAAAACGATGTATGAACCGGAGCAGTTTCCAGGCTTGATCTACAGGATGGACGAGCCTAAGGTGGTCATACTGATATTCGCAAGCGGGAGCCTTGTTTGTACCGGGGCGAAGAAAGAACAGGACGTTTATGACGCAGTGCATAAGCTTCATGTAATATTGGAAGAACAAAACCTCATATTCTACGAATAAAACTTACCATTCGAGAGAAGAACTAACGAAAAAGAGCATCCATGGAATACTGAAGAGGAAGAGAAGGAATTATTATCTTTAATCGTTGAGTATAATGATGTGGATAAGGCTATTCATAAGATCCTTGAATGTAAATATTGTTGGGTAGAGTGGTATGGAAAACTTTGAGAGATTAAGTAATAAAGTTCTCATTAGAACCTGTTCCTGCGGTATCGTATTTGAAACGTATGATCCGAAAAAAATGTACCATTCAAATAAGTGTGGGGCAATTTACGGTAGGAAAAGAAATGGAAACATGATAGTCCAAAGAAAGAGAACTAAAGCAAAAGAAGCTTGAAGAGAAAGTAATGGGCAAGGTTTTAGCTGTTAATTTAGACAGTAGTTTACGCAATAACACAAGTTAAATGAATTTATGAGCAAAGGCAAAAGTGAACAGTTGAAACCTCAATACGAAAAAACCGAGGATAAAAGTTATGGCTATAACGCATAAGGTAGTTAGACAGAGTAAAAAGAAAAGCCTAAACCAAGTTACCGAGACAAATTAAAATCTGAGTTTAGCAAATATAGTGAATAGTTAATTTTAATTAATTGCTTAACTATTGCAAAAATAAAAAATTAAGCTAAAAAAAGCATTAGTATAAACATAAGCGCATTGAGTATAAGCATGAGAAAAGAGGTAAATGAAAATGTGCCAATTAAGAGCAGGTTTAGTTAAAAACTGCCGCAGGTGCAAATCGTCTAATCGACTTAATTGCCCGATTAGAAAGAAAGTGAAAAAGAAAACATATATAGACACCAAGAAGAAGGGCGAAAGTTAATAACAACTAAGAAGAGTGAAGCCAAATAACAACCGAGAAAAAATTGAATTAAACTAATCAGCGTGTGCGCTGAAAACTAGCTTCACTTTCAGAAAATTGCCAAGTTTATATCTAAGAAAGTATCCTGACACCCTTATCGTATCACAATATGTTCTAATGATGTTGAGAGAACGGATTTAGTGCTTTTATCAGAAATATGTTTAATGGAGCGTTAAAGATTGAGCGAAGTTCAGCTGAAAGTTCTGGATTCCAGACAGACAGATGTGGCAAGAGGAATCGCTAGAATAGACCCGAGAACAATGCAAAAGTTAGGAGTTTCATCTGGAGACGTAATAGAGTTCTCAGGGAAGAAAAAAACGTCCGCGATCGCTTGGCCAGCGTACTCTGAAGACCAGGATCCAGACATTATGCGAATCGATGGGGTCTTACGTAAAAATGCTGACGTATCAATAAACGATTACGTTGTAGTTCGCAAGGCTGAAGTTAAAAATGCCCTGAGCATAGTGCTTGCTCCAGTAGAAATGCGATTTAACGTTGACGAAGACTTCGCAAATTTTGTGAAGAACAGACTTATCGATAGGACATTTGTTGAGGGAGACACGACATCCGTTATGATGCTGGGTCATTCTGTTCAGTTCACAGTTGCGAAGATGCAGCCCCAAGGAATAGTAAAGATGACCCACGATACCACATTGAAGATATTGACTGAACCTGCGGCAGAAACTAAAGATGTACCACGTATCACCTATGAGGACTTAGGAGGCTTGGAGGAGGAGATTCAACGCATAAGGGAGATGGTAGAACTTCCAATGCGGCATCCCGAGATTTTCCAGACGCTTGGAATAGATCCTCCGAAAGGGGTTCTACTGCTCGGTCCACCCGGCTGCGGAAAGACACTCCTAGCTAGAGCAGTAGCGAATGAGTCTGACGCAAACTTCTTCTCAATAAACGGACCTGAGATAGTAAGTAAGTTCTATGGGGAGTCGGAGGCGAAACTTCGAGAAATATTTCAACAGGCTCATAAAAGCGCTCCGAGCATCGTACTCATAGACGAGTTGGACTCCATCGCGCCCAAACGTGAGGAGGTTACTGGTGAAGTGGAGAAAAGGGTTGTCGCTCAGCTTCTATCTCTCATGGACGGATTGACTGGTAGAGGAAATGTCATAGTAATAGGTGCAACAAACAGGCCAAATGCCTTGGATCCAGCTCTCAGGAGGCCTGGGAGGTTTGACCGCGAGATAGAGATAGGGACCCCAGACAAGCGGGGGCGTCATGAAATATTGTTGATTCATAGCAGAGGTATGCCCTTAGCCCGTGATGTTGACTTAAAGATTCTTGCTGAACGGACGCACGGTTACACGGGTGCTGACTTGGCCGCCCTGTGCAGAGAGGCAGCTATGAAAGCTCTACTTAGGTATCTTCCCGAGATAAATCTGAAGGAAGAGCGAATACCTCCATGCGTCCTGGAAAAGATGGAGGTTCAGCTAGATGATTTCATGAACGCCTTCAAGGAGATTACGCCTACCGCTATGAGAGAGATTGCTGTGGAAGTTCCGGTTGTTCATTGGGATGAAGTGGGAGGCTTGGAGGAGGTTAAAGAGAAGTTAAAGGAGGCTGTTGAGTGGCCGCTGAAAAATCCTGAAGTCTTCAAGAGAATGGGGATTCAGCCGCCTAAAGGTATACTGTTAATAGGCCCGCCTGGGTGTGGGAAGACAATGCTGGCTAGGGCTGTTGCAACTGAAAGCGAGGCAAACTTCATTTCGATTAAGAGCCCGGAGGTTTTCTCTAAGTGGGTTGGCGAGTCTGAAAAGGCTATTCGAGAGATCTTCAGGAAGGCTAGAATGGCTTCGCCAGCGGTCATATTCTTCGATGAAGTTGACTCTCTTGCTCCAAGGAGGGGGCAGGGTGACGGCGACAGCGGAGTAACTGAACGCGTTATCAGCCAGCTTTTAACAGAAATGGATGGAATAATGCCCTTAGAAAACATCATAGTAATAGCTGCAACGAACAGGCCCGATATTGTCGACTCAGCCGTATTAAGGCCAGGCAGATTCGATCGACTATTTTATGTTCCAGAACCCGACGAAGCGGCTAGGCTTGAAATCTTCAAGATTCATACGAAGAACATGCCACTTTCAAATGATGTGGACATCAAGACGCATCGCATGACGAAAGGTTACTCTGGCGCCGATATATCATCCGTATGTAGGGAGGCCGCCATGAACGCTTTGAGAAGAGACAACAACGCAAAAGAGGTTACCTTAAGCGATTTTGCGAAAGCTATGGGGGAGGTTCCGCCGAGTATAGCGCCAGAAATTGAGAATTGGTACAGGAGCTTTATGAATCAGGTTCGAAAGCTGCAGAAGCCTGCGCCTTTTGTAGTGTAATTCCGGAAAGGACAGATAAACGTCAATTCACGCTGACGGTGATTCAGCCTTATCAGGGTCTTAACAAAGAAAGAGTGCGATGAATGGTTCCCCCAAATTTGGAACGTAATAGGAACTCTCAAACAGAGAACCAGGTCAGTAATCGCCTCTTCCCCTTTAAGCTTCTGTTGCAGGAGCTCAAGAGTCTGTGTATAACTCCCAAATTAAGACTCAAGGAGAAGGCATGAAATTTGACCCCAAGATGCTTGCACAGACGACAAGATAGCGTATTGTTACAGAAGAGATAATTCCCAAAGTTGTTGACGGAGCCTTATTCGGTTTGATTTCATCTAAAGACCTGCGCAAATAATTAGTCGTTGAAATCCAAACACCCGATAGGGCTATATTACGCTTCGCAAAAGGCGTTTGGGCCTTCGTGGTTCTTAAAACCTAACGTATCAGGAAAAACAAAAATGTCAAAACCTTGTTTTCAAGGACATTTAGAGGCCCAAAACATGCGGGCGCCTTTGTGTTTGCTTAGTGTGCGTGTTTCGCAAGGTATTCCTACTCTTTTGTGAGCATTATTTCAATTGTTGAAACCATCCGTGCTCTGGTTTCGCCCTCTCTTGGCGGCATCTCCTCTGTTCCTATCACGATTTTGTTTACTTTCAAATCTTTCAGGAAGCGATTTCTCGTTATTTCAGCCGCGTCAACGGCTGTAGTTATTGCTTGTCCTCTGGCCTTCAAGATTATTTCTTTAGCATCGCTTGCCGACAGGCCTGTAATAATAGCTAGAACGTAGTCCATTGGCATTTTCTTTCCAACGAAAACAGTTTTTGATTTTTCCGACATTTTCCTTCACCATTTAATCATAATGTTACTGCCTATACTACGCAACTGCCCTATAAAGCGATTAAACAACAGAGCAACCTGAGGATGCTTCAGTGTGACTCCGCCCCATTTTGGGCGTGCGTTGTCATTTTTCTTTTCACTGCTTTTTTTTTATCTCTGTTTCCATTCCTTTTTTGTTTTGCTTTTTATTTTGATTGCCCCTCCTGCACTATCAAGCTGTCCTGCGCCCTTATCCGTTTTGCCTCAGTAAGACCAACCCATCGGCAATAGTCTATGAGGCTACCATATCTTCCACAACGTGATATGCGCTGCCAGCATGAGCATAGTGAACTTTTGTCAAAAAAATAACTACTGTTTAACACGAAGTTATCAAGTAATTCATAAAGCTTAAAATTGCATGGAAAAAAACTTTTTCCTATACTGCCATCCCTATATACTCCACAATGCTATAATAGACATTCGCCGGGATTTTTTAAGAAGAAGAATTCAAACCTATTTCATGCTACTTCGCTTTCTCAAGACAGTTCTGGCAAAAAATATGGAAGAAAATAACTTTGAACCATAAAAAACCAATCATAATCGAGCACCTCGCCTATATTTCGGTGAAGCATCACGTCTACCTTTCAGAGCTCTACCGAGCTTTAGTTTCGGCAAGAAAAAGTGGAAAATCTACCTGTGAGACCTTAACAATCAAGTACCGCGGCATCAAAAACGATCAAGCTATCTTTCTAATCACAAAAGGCAGCGTCGTCATAGCGCAGTTCCGAGTTGCGGAAGAATTTCTGCTTAGAAAAAACATAAGTTTTGAGAGCTGGTTGGACACTAACAAAATACGCAGACAAATAAATAAACAAAACCTCAGACTTGATTCAACGTTAATTCAAAACTTGCGATACGGAATGAAGAAGGTTAATCTAACCGCAGAAGTTTTGGAGACCGAAAAACCCCAACTAATCCACACACAGTATGGAAACAACGTCATGCTAACCAACGTCTGGATAGGTGATGAAACTGGAAAAGCCAAGCTTTGCCTCTGGGGCGAACAGGCAACCTGCCCCGTCGTAGGTGACATAGTGCAAATCAAGCATGCATCAGTACGAACTTTCAAGGAAGAAAAACTATTAAGTTTGGGAAAATTCGGATCACTCAGCATTCTAAGGGCGCTAATTGTTGATAATGGTAAAGTGACCGCATAAAAGCGCTCCAATCTCTTTTAGAATTAGTGTCATCAGCTAAGAGTGAAGAAGGAATTTTACACTTAACCCTGTCAGCGTCAAGCAATAGGAAAACCTCCGACAAAAAGTGTGTACTCTTTGGTGCGGGCATCTTAGTTTGAACCAGATTTTGGTGTCGTCGTTAAAGTGTGTGTGTGCATAAAATTTTAATCCAACCAACCAAATAAGAAAAAGTTAGACCGTTTTGAAAAGGTGACTGGTTGTAACATAGGTTCATTATTTATTAAAAATAACAAAAAGTGTTCACTCGGTTCAGGTTACACATATCACACAAGGTTAAGGTATATACTCCATGTAGTATCGGAATCGAGTAAACACACAAACAACAAAAAATAATTGCGCCATTAAGAAAAAGTCTTTATCAGTCCTGTAAATCTTCTAATGCTTTTCGGCATTTAGAAAAAATAACTTGAAAATCTATTTTTGATTGAAAATATATCCACATCTGTAACATCTTCGTGGAAGCATTTTTTTACATACGTGTAGGAGTGAAAAAGTCTACATTTAGGACAAATAAAATCATCAATATCATTGCTTTTTATACTGAATTCTTGAGTATTTAATTGAGACTCCATTTCAAAATTCGGTGAATCGACTGCTTGTTCGAGCGATGCGCGGATTTTGTCAAAAACAAACTTCGTTCTTTCCAAATCACTTAAGTTGTACCGCAACAAATCTTTCAGATTTTCATTTCTTGTTCTCAAAAACTCCTCGTACACCAAAAGCCCTTGCAAGCCATCAGAAATCCTCAAATCAGGCGGCTCTTGATAACCGAGAGCTTTTGAAACATCCTTCAAACCCATTGACCCTCTCATTGGCAAAAACACGTTTTGTAACTCAATTCTCTGAGTGCTTATGCAACTATAGTACAAATCAAAAAAAGCATCTTCTATCCCAAATGTTGGTATTTTGAGTCTTGCCAACGAATTGAGCAGTTGTGGTCTGTCAGCGCTGGTTGAGGAATAAGAAACGAACACTGGTTTCTCTTTCAAATACCACTTCGTGAATTGTTTCAGCATTTTCCGTTCGTCTTTTGGATTATCGAGGAAATGTTGAGTAACTTTTCCATTCTCATCAAGAACGCCAATTAGGACAATACCATAGGGACCAGCACTTGTTCCTGATGGGTCATACTCTAAATCAACAAAGCAAATCTTCTCGTTCTTTAGCAGGTCTGCTTTTCTTTTCACTATTATTTTGTTTTGAACAACCGCTTCAGCATAATTCTTGATTAGAGCCAAAACATTTGGAGAAAAGCACCGGTATCTTCGAAATCTCTTGTCAAAAGGGTCAATCTTGGATACATCTTCCACACTTCTGATACCATTTTTCGCAAAAGCTTCAGCCCTCGACGCGCCCACCAATGGTAATGTAGTTAAGCCATCCGACTGAATTATCTCGCCTTTGCACTTGCTGAGATATACACTTCTCGCACTTGTTTTGATTCTCTGTCGGAACAGCTTCCCTTTGGAGTTGCCAGTATTGTATTGCCCAGTCCAAATCTCTTTGGGATTGGTTCTGACTAAACTTTGAAATAAATATTTTAGCTTTTTCAGTCTCAAGAACTGCTTCTTTGGGTCCATTCTCGACCACTGTGTGAACCGTTTTCTCTCTAAGGGTTGGGCCATTTCTCAGTTTTGGATTTACAAGAACAATCGCATGAAACAATCGTTCAGTATCACAACCCATATTCTGCAACAACTGACCATATGTTCCCACGTGAACAAGATGAGAATTGGTCGGTTGAGCAATTTGAGTAAATTTAAACTCGAAAAGAATAATTGGAACACCCGAATCAAAGACTACCGTGTCAGGTAGGTACTCCAGCAAGAATTATTTCTTTGTATTGTGCTAAAAGAAGCATCTCAGAGACATAGAGCGATTTTGCTTCACAGATTTTTTTCCCACAGACTCTCCAAATCAGTCTTTGTTAAGTTTTCAAGTAATCTCTCGTGACCTTGGGAACCTCTAATTTTTTCTAAAGTTTCAATTTCTCCATAGGTGTACCTCATCTCGACTTTTTTCTCACAAAAATATTGTTCTGCTACATCGCTTGCAATAATCAAGACGCGGTCAAAACGAAGTGCTCATTAATTTTCTCGCGTTCTTCACTTATCCGCCGTGAAATGGAATAGAATCTTTTGAGTTGTCTCTGTGCAATAGCCGTTTTTCAATCCCATCTTGTGATGTTGTATTAAGTGCTTTATGGGTTTTGGCGTAGCTAAACGCCCTCAACTTCTGTCAACAAGATTTATTCAAGAAGAAAATCAAAATAGGGTGAATTAATCAGAAATGATGGAGTCTGTGATGATTGCTGGGATGATGCAAAGATGAAAGCTTCTGGAAAGATTTGCTTATTGCAATTAACTCAAGGTTGATTTACCTGAAACCTATGAATCGAGAAGTGGCTCGCGATATTGAAGCTGTTTTGAAAGACGGATATTAAAGTGAAGATTGCTTTGGGCATTAAATTTTCGTGAAATTTTCATAATCAGATTATTTTTTTATTTAAAAGTTGCAGGCATAGCATCG